>NZ_JABAFC010000001.1 GCF_012843435.1 Psychrobacillus sp. BL-248-WT-3
TCATGTCTAGCTCCATCGCCTTGCCCCTCGGGGTCAAATGGATAAAAGCTGCGGTGGCTGAGGAGCTGCCTCCTCGCATTTCCCCATTTGCCTGTCGGGGCAGAGATAGGCGTTTGCGCTTTTCTTCATGTCTAGCTCCATCGCCTTGCCCCTCGGGGTCAAATGGATAAAAGCTGCGGTGGCTGAGGAGCTGCCTCCTCGCTTTTCCCCATTTGCCTGTCGGGGCAGACATAGTCGTTTGCGCTTTTCTTAATGAATATTAACCCTCAAACACATAGCCTTTTTCTCGTATTGCTGTGATTCCTCGTTGTAATATCTGTTCATTTGGAGCAGATAACAAATGAATATGAAGGCCGGCAGTTAGCTCTAATAAAAAAGACGCCTCTGTTTCTTGGACTTTTTTTAAAAAGTTTTCCACATCATGACGATTAGAAACCATGATAGAGGAGGTGATTTCTCCATAAACCGGATGCTCTACAGTTACACTTTCCACTGTGACACCTGCATCCACTAATGTCAGTAACTCGTCTTTTGTATCTTCTGACTTATGATTACAGGCAATTTTTCTTTTTACAAAATTACTTTCCTCTTGATTGGGAAGTAAGATGTAACCTTGACTGGTAGACAAAATAGGATGGTTAATAGCTTTTAGTAACGTGATGTCACTGACGATAACCTGCCTACTTACATTAGTTAGCTTCGCAAGATCAGCTCCAGTGATTGGGGAGTCCTGTTCCTTTAAATAAGTCAAAATCCATTCTCTTCGCGCTGCCCCTTTTAATTTTTTCAATGTAAATCCCTCCAATCTTGCATAACGGTATAGTTACTATTCATAAGTTTATCATGAAGGGAAGTAACATTGTTTTAAAATCTGTGACCAATTTTTGATGTTACACATATTTTAATGTGAAGGAAGGAGGAAGACTTTGCAAATTCATATTGTCAAAAAGGGTGACACCCTTTGGAAAATCTCCAGAGAGTATGGAGTTTCTTTTGATGATTTAAAAAAGATTAACGCTCATTTAGCAAATCCAGAATATATAGTACCTGGCATGAAAATCTTCATCCCAGAAACTAAAAAGGCAGAGACTATGGTACATCCGTACGGAGATAATCGTCCCAACAAAAAAGGGATGATGGGGGATGGAACGGCACAGCCATACGATGGAAATCTTAAAAATATGCAAAAAGCTCAGCCAGCTCAAGTAGCACCGGCACCTAAAGCACAACCAGCACCACAAGTACCACCTATACAAAAAGCGGAACCAATCGAGACGATGCCAATTATGCCACCAATTCAACCTCAGGCGGAACCAAAAGCGATTCCAATACCGATCCCAATTCCCGAATCCAAACCCACACCAGCTCCGGCACCTAAACCAGTACCAAAACCTGCGCCGAAACCAGCACCTGCACCTAAGCCAATAGCTCAACCTAAACCCACACCAGCTCCAGCACCAAAACCAGTTCAACCAATTCAACAACAGCCAGTACAACCAATTCAAGTACATCCGATGCCATTACCGATGCCAATGCCTATACCAATTCCATGTCCACCGATGCATCAACCGGTATACACAATGCCATGTCCACCAATGCCTTGCCCACCGATGCCATGTCCGCCAGACTATCCGGTACACTATTTGCCACATATGCAGCCAATGGCTGTCCAACCAACGACAACCGCTCCAATGGACATGATGACTAAACCAGAATTTGAAATGCCATCACCAAATAGCTGGATGCTAATTGAGTCGACGAGTATGACAACAGAGGGACAGGTAGAATTTAGTGCTGCACCTAGTCATCCACGTATGCATGTAGAAGAAAAAGTTCATGAGCAGGTGATGCAAATGTTTGTTGAGGATCCATCATCTGCAATGGAAATGGCTTATGATTATATGCAGCATACTCAGCAGCCACAAGCTCACCAAACCTATGCTCAACCAGAATTTCAACAATATCCTGCATATAATCAGGTACAATGTTCATCCTGTGGAGGCTCTAACCATGCACAGCCAGAAATGTATGCCCATCACCAATATCTAGGTGGCTATCCTTACCCTCCACAACATTTTTATCAACCAAATTTTCATTGCCCACCATATCCTCATAGACACTTTTAAATGTGGATACTTATATAAAGCAAATCAAAAAGAATGTGTGGAAGTGGAAAAAGGAAGACGGTATTTTTTCAGTTAAGAAATATGCTTCCCAGGAACAGGCTGCAAAGATAGGCTATATTCATGATGAACTGTCTGCACTAAAAAAACCATTTGTCCTACCAATTATCCCGACTACCCAAAAAGGGTATATTATTCAGCCGTGGTTCGAAAATAGTCGTGCAGTAAGCTACAAAGATAAAAAAGATCGATTAGCGACGTACACGTTACTGAAAAGAATGCATGGAACGAGAAGGAAAATAGAATGGGAAAAGAGCCCGTTTCTTTATCCGTTTAACCTTATCTCTAAATGGCAAGCTAGGTACTTCAAGGTTTCAGAGATTGTGCCATTTATAGAATCGTATATTGGCTATAACCAGACTAAATTGCTTTTACATTATGGGGAGATTGCTCTTAGTGAAATTCGACCATTTAGTTTGAAGAATTTAACCCTTTTACACGGTGATGTCGTTCATCATAATTTTCTAGTAAGAGATGATACGTATAAGATGATTGATTTTGATTTAGCAGTGCTAGGTCCAAAGGAAATGGAGTTTATCCTATGGATTCATCGAGTACTACCTGAAATGGACTACAATATTGAGTTATTTTTAAATGAGTTTCCCGAATTAGAAAAAATAATGTCCAAATACAAAGAAGCAATCATGTATCCGAATGAATTGTATAGAGAATGGTTATATGCATTTGCCTTACCGGAAGAACGTAAACAGAAGTTTATAAATCAGCTTATTCCGTATACGAACAAAGCTTTAACAAATTGGCCTATTTTATGCTATAATTTAAGTCAGCTATAATAGTTTACATGTAGTGGTCGCTCAAAGAACATGGGCGGCCCTCTTTGTTTGATATGTTATAATGATTAGAAGGATTGGTGGGAAATAAAGATGTATGATTACATAAAAGGGCAAGTCACTCGAGTGACACCTGAATACGTTGTGTTAGAGCAACAGGGAATTGGCTATCAATTGTTTACGCCTAATCCGTTCGCCTTTCAAAGAAGTGAGGAAGAAACGCAAGTCTTTACCTATCTACATGTAAGAGAGGATGCCCAACAATTAATGGGCTTTCCTAACCTGGCACAAAGAGAGCTATTTCGAAAATTGATCCTGGTATCTGGTATTGGTCCTAAAGGTGCATTAGCCATACTAGCAAGTGGTGAGCCGACACATGTGATACAAGCGATTGAAAGAGAAGATGAATCGTTCTTGGTCAAGTTTCCCGGAGTAGGTAAAAAAACTGCAAGACAAATGATTCTAGATTTAAAAGGTAAATTAAATGACCTAATAGATATCGAACAGCTAGAATTTGAGGACGATGAGCCAAGCCTATTCACTGAGCATGATACCGTTCATGAAATGGAAGAGGCTATGTTAGCTTTAAACGCTCTAGGATATTCAGAAAAAGAATTATCCAAAATCCGTCCTAAGCTTAAGTCAAACAATGAATTGACTACAACTGACGAATTCATGAAAAAATCATTGCAGCTACTATTCTCTGGTAAGTAAGAAAGGAGGAGTTTTGTTTGTCAGAACGTGTTATTTCCAGTGAAATTTCTTCCTATGATGAACCTTTTGAGCAATCCCTCCGTCCTCAGTTATTAACTCAGTATATTGGGCAAGATAAAATAAAGCACAATTTGGCTATTTTTATTGAAGCTGCAAAAATGAGAAATGAGAGCTTGGATCATTGCTTACTTTATGGTCCACCGGGTCTTGGTAAAACCACACTAGCTGCTGTCATAGCTAACGAAATGAATGTTCAAATGAGGATGACAAGTGGTCCCGCAATCGAACGTCCAGGTGATTTGGCAGCAATCGTTAGCTCTTTGGAGCCTGGCGATGTATTGTTCATTGATGAAATTCATCGTTTAAACCGCTCGATTGAAGAGGTTCTTTATCCAGCTATGGAAGATTTCTGCTTAGATATTGTAGTAGGAAAAGGTCCTTCGGCTAGAAGTGTACGTTTGGATCTCCCTCCCTTTACGTTAGTTGGAGCAACAACAAGAGCAGGCGCACTATCTGCTCCTTTACGGGATCGCTTTGGAGTGCTGCTTCGTTTGGATTACTATGATGAAGAAGCCCTTACGTCAATTGTATTAAGAAGTGCAGAGCTATTTAATGCAGCAATAGATCATGAATCAGCTGGTGAAATTGCCCGTCGCTCTAGAGGCACCCCCCGTATTGCCAACCGTTTGTTAAAAAGGGTTAGGGATTATGCTCAAGTGAGAGGTAATGGTAACATTAATATAACTATTGCTAAAGAAGCGTTGGAACTATTACAGGTTGATCCTAGAGGCTTGGATCATATCGACCATAAACTTATTAATGCTATGATTGAGCGTTTTAGAGGTGGCCCTGTAGGGTTAGATACGATTGCAGCAAGTATTGGAGAAGAGTCTACTACTATTGAGGATGTGTACGAGCCTTATTTAATGCAAATAGGCTTTATACAACGATCTCCTCGTGGAAGAATTGTCACCCCGCTTGCTTATGAACATTTAGGAAAACCATTGCCAATCGATGGAAACAATTAATAAAAGGATGTCCTTATAAATGAGAGTAGAAGATTTTGATTTTGATTTACCAGAAGAGTTAATCGCACAAGTACCGTTAGCTGATCGGACAAGCAGTAAGCTGTTAATCACCGATTATGCGAACCAAAAGCTAACGCATACCAACTTTTCTAAAATAATTGATGAATTACATGAAGGGGATTGCCTTGTACTAAACGATACTAAGGTAATGCCTGCCCGACTAATGGGAATTAAAGAAGATACTGGTGCTAATATTGAGGTGCTATTGTTAACTCAATTGGAAGGGGACGAATGGGAAACCCTTGTCAAACCAGCTAAACGAGTGAAAATAGGCACAAAAATAGTGTTTGGTGAAGGATTATTGACAGCAGTGTGTACCGGATTAAAAGATCACGGAGGAAGAATATTCCGTTTTGAATATACTGGAGTATTCTTTGAAGTATTGGACAAGCTTGGCGAGATGCCTTTACCACCTTATATTCATGAAAAATTGGAAGATAAGGATCGTTACCAAACGGTTTATGCAAAAGAACAAGGTTCAGCTGCTGCTCCAACTGCAGGCTTGCATTTCACAACCGAGCTACTTGAGGAGATAAAAGCGAAAGGTATTAAAATCGCATTTGTAACACTTCATGTAGGTTTGGGAACATTCAGACCAGTAAGCGTTGATTCCATAGATGACCATGAGATGCATTCGGAATTCTACCGTGTTACACAGGAAACTGCTGAACTGATTAATGGTGTGAAGGAAGCTGGCGGTAAAGTAGTAGCAGTTGGAACCACTTCCACAAGAACATTGGAAACTGTCGCTACAAAATTTGATGGTACATTAAAAGAAGATAGTGGATGGACATCTATTTTCATTTATCCAGGATACGAATTTAAATGTATCGATGGAATGATCACTAACTTCCATTTACCGAAGTCCACACTTGTTATGCTAGTAAGTGCTTTAACATCAAAGGAATTTATATTGTCCGCATACCAAGAAGCAATCGAGCAGCGTTATCGCTTCTTTAGCTTTGGTGATGCGATGTTTATAAAAGGAAGGAACTATTAAATGACTGCAATTACGTATGAATTAATAAAAAAAGATAAACAAACAGGTGCTCGTCTAGGTATAGTACATACACCTCATGGGTCATTCGAGACACCAACCTTTATGCCGGTTGGAACACAAGCAACTGTTAAAACAATGGCTCCAGAAGAAATCAAAGAGATGGACGCAGGAATAATTTTAAGTAATACCTACCATCTGTGGCTTCGTCCTGGACATGATATTATTCGTGAGGCTGGCGGATTACACAAATTTATGAATTGGGATCGAGCAATCTTAACAGATTCAGGCGGCTTCCAAGTATTTAGTTTAAGCGATATGCGTAAGATAGAAGAAGAAGGTGTGCATTTCCGCAATCACTTGAATGGGGACAAGCTATTTTTAAGTCCAGAAAAGTCGATGGAGATACAAAATGCACTAGGCTCTGATATTATGATGGCCTTTGATGAATGTCCTCCTTATCCAGCTACTTTCGAATACATGAAAGCATCTGTTGAGCGTACGTCTCGTTGGGCAGAACGATGCTTAACTGCTCATACAAACACGGATAAACAGGGCTTATTCGGTATCATTCAAGGTGGAGAATATGAAGAGCTTCGTCGCCAGTCAGCGAAGGATTTAATTTCATTAGATTTCCCTGGTTATGCTATTGGTGGTTTATCTGTAGGTGAACCAAAAGACGTTATGAATCGAGTATTAGATTTCACAACTCCTTTAATGCCTGATAACAAGCCTCGATACTTAATGGGAGTAGGCTCACCAGACTCACTAATCGATGGTTCTATTCGTGGCGTGGATATGTTTGATTGCGTATTGCCTACACGAATTGCTCGAAATGGTACATTCTTTACGCACCAAGGAAGATTAGTAATTAAAGGCGCTAAATTTGCTAGAGATTTTGGTCCTATCGATGAAAAATGTGATTGCTATACATGCAAAAATTATTCAAGAGCTTATATTCGCCACCTTTTCAAGGCAGATGAGACCTTTGGATTGCGTTTAGCATCTTATCACAATCTCCATTTCTTGATGAAATTAATGGAGAATGTACGCCAGGCAATTAGAGAAGATCGTCTATTAGATTTTAAAGAAGAGTTTTTTGAAGAGTATGGGTACAACAAACCAAATGCAAAAAACTTCTGATTCTTGTATACTGTATAAAGAGGAAAAGGAGGGGAAATATTAATGGATTTAGTAGGTTTATTGCCAATTATTGCTATGTTCGTCGTTATGTGGTTTTTTATCATTCGACCAGCGCAAAAGAGACAGAAAAGCACTGCCGAAATGCAAAGTAATCTAAAGCGTGGAGATCATATTATTACAGTAGGTGGATTACACGGTAAGGTAGATGCAGTGGATGATCAAACAATTTATGTAGTCGTAGCGGATGGTACTCGTTTACAATTTGAACGTGTTGCTGTTGGACGAGTTGTTACAGATTCTACAATTTAAGTAAAAGAACTTACTCTCTAATGAGTAAGTTCTTTTTTTGTGGGCAATATAAAATTGAGGTGAATTCATATGAATGATACTCTCATAATTATTTTGCGTACAATAGCATTGTATTGGATTATATTAGCTATTTTAAGAATTATGGGAAAAAGAGAAGTCGGCGAGCTAAGTATTTTTGACTTAGTTGTCTTTTTGTTGATTGCAGAAGTAGGATCCGTTGCAATTGATGACCCAGAAAGTAATCTTTGGCACGCTTTTTTACCAATGGGAATCTTGCTGATTATTCAACTGATTGCCTCGTATACCTCCTTAAAGAGTAAAAAATTTAGAGATATGATGGAGGGCCATCCATCCATTATTATAAAAGATGGCGTGATAGTGGAGAAAGAGATGAGGAAGCAAAGATATAATCTAGATGATTTGCTACAGCAGCTGAGAGAACAGCAGATTGGTTCTGTTCGTTCAGTTTCCTATGCCTTTTTGGAGCCATCAGGAAACTTATCCGTTTTCAAAAAGAAAGAGGAGCAGTTTATATTTCCTTTAATTATTGATGGAGATATACAAATGGATCATCTTATTCGAATTGGAAAAAGTAAAGAATGGTTATTGGACGAACTGAATAAGAAAATGCTTTATGATTATAAAAAAGTATTCTATTGTTCCTATGAGGAAGAAGAATTATATATACAACTCAAAACTTCTTTTTAATAAAAGAGCCCAAAACCACCCTTTTGAAGGGGGATCTTGGACTCTTACTTTTTTAACTAATGGACTTAAAATCTATTTTTAGAGCTTTTAGCTATTTTGAAAATCACACTTAGCTCTTTTCGTCGGATTTGTCCAAATAGTAATAGGCCGATTGTTAAATAAGCTAGAGTGAGTAAGCAATCTATTATCAATGATTGGCTACCTATGGACACTAACATTGGTCGAGTAATAATAGTCACTAGAAATACGACATAAGGTAACGCGAAAAAAGAGAACCCAATTTGAGCTTCTTTCTTTTGTTTAAGTGAAGCGATATGTAGAAATGAAGTGATCAGTACACCAAATCCTATCGCAACAATTGCACCTTTCTCCTGGATGCCAGCCTGAGATGCTAAGAAAAATAGTAATAGTAACTTTCCTACCCCGCCATAAAGCGAGTTGAGAAATGCGCTATTAGAGCTGTTGAGAGCCTGCAAGATAGAGAACAAAGGGCTTTGAATATAGTAAAAGAAAAAAATTGGAGATAGAATTTTCATATAGACTTCTGCGTTTTCAACATGAAATAGTTCATAGACTAGCTCACCACCATGTAAATAGAACAAGGTAGCTGCATAACAGCCCGTTAGAGTAGAAAACTTTAAAGATAAATGGATTCTCTCTTTAAGCAAACTATAGTTCTTTCTTGCATAAGCGTCACTTACAGCAGGTATAAGGACGATAGAGAGTGCAAAGGGTATAAAGGATGGGAACAGTAATAGCGGTACTAAAACGCCTGAAATTACTCCATAGAGCGTTGTAGCAGCAACAGCGCTTATACCTGTAATAGCTAAAGCCTTGATAAAAATGATAGGCTCCAAAAACCATGTGAATGAACCAAAAAGCTTACTACCAGATGAAGGCAGGGCTATAGCGAATAATGGCGGCAGTGGATACGCCTTTTTTGACTTTGTATATGTTTGTTGTTTTTTCCACTTTTCATATCTCCATTTGAGATAAAGTAATGATGCTGCCTCTGCAACCAAAGCTAAGAACATAGCGTATGCAGCAGCTTCCTGTGGAGATGAAGATGTTAAAAATAAAGGCAAGGCAAAGGTGATTAATAAGATACGAACTATTTGTTCAATTAGCTGGGCTATTGCTGTTTCTTCTAATTTAGCAATTCCTTGTAAGAAGCCTCTTAAGATTCCCCCTGCTGCTGCGATTGGTACAATAGCAATAGACACGTAGAGAGTCATCGTTATTGCATCGTTTTTCAATAGATTACTAGAAATAAGTGGAGTGACAAAAATAAAGATCGGTGTAAAAATAATCATAGATACTACGGTTACAATTACGGAAGTTCGCATAACTGTGAAATAATCAGATATAGCGTTTCTCGTTCGAAGCTCAGCTATAATTTTAGTTATAGCAATCGGTATGCCCAATTGGATAAGGGATAAGAAGAAGATAAAGGCTGGATACGCCGTGCTGTAAATACCAACTGCCTCTTCTCCAGTCAACCGAACGAACTGCATGCGGTAAATAAAGCCTAAGAACTTGGACAAAAAAATGGCAAACATTAATACAATGGACCCTCTTAAATACGTCGACAAATTAAACACTTCCTTCTCAAATGCAGGAACTTCGTTTACAATAATAATATGCAAGCCACTTACCACATTATTCTATAAAGAGGTGCAGTATTTTGGAAAACTCATACAATCATATCTTTCTACACGTGCTACCAGCTTTAGAGAGCAAAAAGAGTGAATTTAAAGTTTATCAGTACGAAACAGTAACAGAACAAGATATTTGGAAGTATTGTGTGGAAAAGAAATGGAGGAAGCTAGATGTTCTTTCCTTATCTCTTCATCAGATTGTCAATGACGTTCTTTCTATTACACCAGCAGAGTATATGACCTACGAGCAAATTCAAAACTCTCGAACATCCAATTGGTTTGCAGACATTAACCAAGAGGAATTACAAGTCTTATTAAATCCTCAAAATGAGAAAAAATAAGCAAACAGTCATTTGACAGTAAGGGGCATCGTGTTTCATAATAAATGTGTTGCATTTTTTTGGAATTGAAATAGATGGAATATTCTATTTCATAATTGTTTTAGCAATAGTCTTTCTGACGAAGGAAGTCTGTGGTTATTCTTAGGAGGAAGTACATATGAAAACAAGAGGACGCATAGTTGCGTTTTTACTGCTTCTTGTAATTTTTGCAGGGACAATAAGCCCAACAGTTGGCGGAGTTTTAAATAATATTAAATTAGGGCTAGATTTACAAGGTGGCTTTGAAGTCCTGTATCAAGTTGAAGAACTACAGGATGGACAAGAAATTACAGATGAAATAGTAGCAGATACGGCGTCAGCATTAACTAGCCGTATTGATGTACTTGGTGTAAGTGAGCCAAGTATTCAGATTGAGAACGACCATAGAATAAGGGTTCAGCTCGCAGGAGTTGAAGACCAAGAGTCAGCTAGGGAACTACTTTCTACACAAGCTAATCTAACGTTCAGGGACTCAGAAGATAATATAATGCTAGATGGTATGGACCTTAAAGAGGGAGGCGCTAATCCTGCGTTTAACCAACAAGGACAGCCAATTGTTACATTAGAGCTAAAAGATGCAAATAAGTTTGCAGAGATAACGGAGCAAATAGCAGCTAGACCTGCACCAGACAATGTGTTAGTCATCTGGTTAGATTTTGAAGAAGGCGTAGATTCCTATGCTGCCGAGGTATTAAAGGAAGAACACAAATTCATTTCTGATCCGCGAGTATCTCAGCGAATTAGCTCTGAAAGCGTGGAAATATCGGGTGCCTTTTCAGTAGAGGAAACAAAAGATCTTTCAGGTATATTAAACGCTGGGGCTTTACCAGTTAAACTTACAGAAATTTTCTCGACGTCAGTTGGAGCACAATTTGGTGAGCAAGCATTAGACAGCACGATTCTTGCAAGTATTATCGGTGTTGCAGCTATCTTCCTATTTATGATTTTCTATTACCGCTTACCGGGCGCTATAGCAGTCATTTCGTTAGTCGTGTATATCTTCTTAATCTTAGTAATATTCGATTGGATTAATGGAGTTCTAACTCTTCCAGGTATTGCAGCCATTGTTCTCGGAGTAGGTATGGCAGTGGATGCCAACATCTTAACCTATGAACGAATAAGAGAAGAGCTAAGAGTTGGTAATTCGGTAAAAAAATCATTTGAAGCTGGAGCGAAATCTTCCTTCTCGGCGATTTTTGATGCGAATGTCACCACCCTTTTAGCGGCAGTTGTATTATTCTATTTTGGTACAAGCTCTGTTAAAGGGTTCGCTACGCTTTTAATTATTAGTATTCTAGTTGTATTTATAACAGCAGTTTTTGCTTCTCGTATTCTTTTAGGATTGCTAGTTCATAGCGGTTACTTAGACAATAAGCCAGGCTGGTTTGGAATTTCGAAAAAACGTATACACCCTCCAGAAGAGGAAATTGATACGTTAGATTTAACTACAAAATTTGATCGAGTAGATTTTGTTCACAATAGAAAAATTTATTATACAGCGTCTATTATATTGACAGTAGCTGGAATTGTCATCTTGAGTGTATTTAAGCTAAATCTAGGAATTGATTTCTCCTCTGGTACACGTGTCCAAATAGACTCCACAACACCGTTGACTCAAAGTATCGTTACCGAGAAGTTGGATACTATTGGATTGTCTTCTGAAGATATCGTCATTTCAGGTGACAATAGCGAAGGAGCAGTAGTCCGTTATAAAGATGAATTTACTCAAGAAGAGATTAAAAATTTAAAAGCAGATATTAAGGAACAATTTGGAGCAGAGCCACAAGTAAGTACAGTTTCACCTACGGTAGGAAAGGAACTTGCTGCCAACGCAATGAAGGCGATGCTATTTGCAGCAATTGGGATTATAATTTACGTTGCTTTCCGGTTTGAGTGGCGTATGGGTGTAGCTGCCATTGCATCCTTAATCCATGATGTCTTCCTAATGGTAGCCATTTTTAGTATTTTACGTTTAGAAGTAGATATTACCTTTATCGCAGCTATATTAACGATAGTAGGTTATTCGATAAATGATACAATTGTAACGTTTGATAGAATTAGGGAAAATCTCCATCGTAGTAAAACTATTACTACCGAAGAAGAACTTGCTTCTATAGTTAACAAGTCACTTCGACAAACTTTAGGGCGTTCAGTTAATACTGTATTGACTGTGGTACTTGTAGTAGTAGCATTATTATTGTTTGGTGCAGAAGGTATACGAAACTTCTCTATTGCACTGTTAATTGGATTATTAGCAGGAACATATTCATCTCTATTTATCGCAACTCAAATCTGGTTTGATCTGAAAGCTAGAGAGCTACGTAAAACAGGCGGTATTAAAGTAGATAAAGAAGAGAAAAAATGGGGTTCAGATGAGCCAGTAGTATAATGAAACAAAATAAGGGGACGGGGTATTTTATACTCCGCCTCTTTTTTCTTTGCAGTAATATATACAACCTTTCTTGTTTTATACGTTATAATAACTAATAAGGAAGTGAAGAAAAATGATACAATCACAAAAAAGATGGAGAATATCTAGGCCCAATGACGAATTAGTTAATACGTTCGAAAAAGAGCTAACCATACCTCGCGTTTGTGCGAAAGTATTAGTCTCTAGGGGTTTTAATAGTGTAGAGGATGCTAAAAACTTTTTATATATAACGGAAGAACATATACATGACCCATTTCTCTTTGAAGGAATGGAGAAATTAGTAGAAAGAGTACATCAAGCAATAGATGTTGATGAAAAAATCATGATTTACGGCGATTACGATGCAGACGGAATAACAAGTACTACTGTCATGATGAAAACATTGGAGGCCCTTGGTGCCGATGTTATTTTTAAGATTCCTAACAGATTTATAGACGGCTATGGACCAAGTGAGCGTTTATTCCAACAAGCTTTTGATGAAGGTGTCAAACTTATCATTACAGTCGACAATGGGATATCAGGGATTCAACAGATTCAGTTTGCAAAAGACTTAGGGATGGATGTCATTGTTACGGATCACCATGAACCAGGAGATGTGCTTCCAGCAGCAGATGTTATCATACACCCTGGTTTAAAAGATACAAGATATCCTTTTTCTCATTTAGCAGGCGTAGGAGTAGCTTTTAAAGTTGCTCATGCATTACTTGGTGAAATACCTAAAGACTTGTTTTATTTAGTGGCTATTGGTACAATTGCTGACCTTGTATCGGTTAAGGGAGAAAATCGATACTTCGTCCAAGAAGGTATTAAGCAAATGAGAAAAACTACCAACATAGCGATAGAAGCATTAGCAAATGTCAGTGGTGTAGAAATAAACACGATCAATGAAGAAACGATAGGTTTTATGTTCGGACCTCGTATTAATGCTGTAGGTCGACTTGGTGAAGCAGCACCTGGCGTTGAGTTATTCATAACGGAAGATTCGAATCGAGCACTTGCGCTTGCCAACATGCTAAATGATAAAAATAAGGAAAGACAAGCTATCGTGAAGCAAATCACAGATGAAGCGGTGGAAATTCTAGAGCAAAACCATACTATCGAGGGTCCTAGTGTCATCGTAGTTGGTAAGGAAGGGTGGAACCCTGGTGTTTTAGGAATTGTGGCTTCGAAATTAGTAGAGAAATATTATCGTCCAACAATTGTTCTTGGATTTGATCCGGACAAGCAAATTGCTAAAGGCTCTGCGCGCAGTATAGAAGGCTTCCATATGTACAATGAACTAGCTAAGAATAGTGATATTGTTTCTCATTTTGGTGGTCACCCGATGGCGGCAGGTATGACGTTTCCGCTTGAACATGTAGATGAGTTTAGAGAAAGGCTCAATGAGCAGGCAAGAGAATGCTTAACAGAGGAACAGTTAATACCTGTAGTATCGATAGACGTACCATTAGAAATGGATGAAATTTCTACCGAGTCTATACAGTCCATTCAACGTCTATCTCCATTTGGAATGGGTTTTGCTAAGCCAGTGTATTGTATCGAGAATATACAAGTAAACTCAGTTAAAAAAATTGGATCTGCTCAAAATCATGTTAAAATGGAGCTCATGCAGGGAGCAATCTTGTTAGATGCGGTAGGTTTTGGAAAAGGAGAGCTAGCTGATGAGATAGCACCAGCTACAAAGTTATCTTTTATAGGGGACTTGCAAATTAACGAGTGGAATGGTCGAAAGAAACCCCAGCTTATGATTCAGGATGCTAGAACAAATGAGTGGCAGTTGTTTGATATACGTGGTGTGAGACAAGTGAATAGATGGTTACCAACCATTCCCGTTTCTCAGACTGTTTTTATGTGTTTTAACAAGGAATCTATTTCTCATTTTGAATCAGTTGTTTCTGAAAATATATGGTCATGGGATAGCTTGATAAAAGAAAAAGTCAAAGCAAACTGTTTATGTCTCTTAGATTTGCCTGAAGATGAAGAGCAATTAATGAACTTATTACAATACCACGATTGGAAAAGAATCTATGCTCACTTTTTTGCATCGGAGTCGACTTACTTTGAGGGCTTACCTACGCGAGAACAGTTTAAATGGTACTTTTCTTTCCTTTCAAAAAGAAAAACGTTTGCTCTCAAACAGCATATACAACAGCTATCCAAGCACACTGGCTGGAGCCAAAATACAATTAATTTTATGTCAAAGGTGTTTTTTGAGCTAGATTTTGTTAGAATAGAGGGTGGCACATTGGTGTTGAATGAAAATCTACCTAAAAGAGATTTATCGGAAGCACCAATCTATCAACAGCGTACAAAGCAAATTGATTTAGAGCAGAAGCTATTGTACGCACCATATAAAGAGCTGAAACAATGGTTTGAAGAGCGAAAAGCAGTACAAACCGTTCCTGAGGAGGAGCAAAAATGGATTTAAAGAAATATGTTACAATAGTAGAGGACTGGCCTAAACCAGGTATTCGTTTCAAGGATATTACAACAATTATGGATAATGGAGAAGCATATAAATATGCTACTGACCAAATTGTGGAATATGCCAAAGAAGTGGGTGTAGATATAATCGTTGGACCAGAAGCACGTGGATTTATCATTGGATGTCCAGTTGCTTATGCTTTAGGCATAGGTTTCGCACCAGTTCGTAAGGAAGGCAAGCTTCCTCGGGAAGTGATCCGTGCAGAGTACGGATTAGAATACGGGAAAGATGTTTTGACAATGCATAAAGATGCTGTTAAACCAGGGCAACGTGTACTAATTGTAGATGACTTGTTAGCTACAGGTGGTACAATAGAGGCTACTATCAAATTAGTAGAGGAACTTGGTGGTGTAGTAGTAGGTTGTGCATTCTTAATCGAATTGACTTATTTAGATGGACGTGACAAGCTTAAGGACTATAACATCCGTACGTTAATGCAATACTAATATTCTTCTTTCTTTATGGACACAAATTGTGCATAATAAGAAAGTAATTGACTATACAAGATAAGGGTGGACTTTACAAGTCCCTCTTTTTTTTTATAAAATATAGCTTATATACTATTTTTGAAAAATAACGAAATCAGGTGAGTTAACATGGCAAAAGATCAGGTGAAGACAGCAGAAGATGTTTTTGAAACAGTTTCCACTTATATGAATAAAGAACATGTTGACTTCGTTAAGAAAGCATACGAATTGGCAGAGCATGCTCATAGAGAACAATTCCGTAATTCGGGGGAGCCATATATTCTACATCCCATACAAGTAGCAGGAATTCTTGCTGATCTTCAAATGGATCCCGAGACTGTTGCCGCTGGTTTTCTACATGATGTTGTAGAGGACACTGAATATACACGAGAAGATATTGTTCGTGAATTTAACGAAGAGGTTGCCCTGCTAGTAGAAGGGGTAACGAAATTAGGTAAAATTAAATATATGTCTAAAGAAGAACAGCAGGCTGAAAATCATCGGAAGATGTTTATAGCTATGGCACAGGATATCCGAATTATCTTGATTAAGCTTGCTGACCGTTTACATAATATGCGTACATTAAAGCATTTACCTGAGGAAAAACAACGACGTATATCTAACGAAACGTTAGAGATTTTTGCACCTCTTGCCCACAGACTAGGGATTTCAGCAGTGAAATGGGAGCTAGAGGATACGGCATTACGTTATTTAAATCCACAGCAATATTATCGAATTGTTAATTTTATGAAGAAGAAGCGTACAGAGCGAGAGCTTTACTTAACGGATGTTATGGATGATATAAGAAATCAGCTGGATGAAATGGAAGTAGGAGCAGATATATCTGGGAGACCGAAGCATATTTACAGTATATATCGCAAAATGGTCGTTCAAAACAAGCAGTTCAATGAAATCTATGACTTATTAGCAATGCGAATCATTGTAAATAGTATTAAGGATTGCTACGCAGTTTTAGGGGTTATTCATACACTTTGGAAGCCAATGCCTGGACGATTTAAAGACTATATCGCTATGCCTAAGCAAAATATGTACCAATCCCTCCATACTACGGTAATCGGACCTAACGGAGAGCCATTAGAGGTTCAGATTCGCACTGAGGAAATGCACAATATAGCTGAATATGGGGTTGCCGCGCATTGGGCTTACAAAGAGGGCAAAAAGGTAGAGGCAGGTAAGCAAAACGTTGATTCCAAGCTTACTTGGTTTAGAGAAATCTTAGAATTTCAGCAAGAGTCATCAAATGCTGAAGAATTTATGGAATCCCTCAAATTCGATTTATTTTCAGATATGGTGTACGTATTCACTCCAAAAGGTGATGTAATTGAGCTTCCCGCCAGCTCTGTTCCAATAGATTTTGCGTATCGAGTCCACTCTGAGGTCGGTAACAAAACGATTGGCGCTAAAGTGAACGGAAAAATGGTGCCGCTGGATACTAAGCTGCAAACAGGAGATATTATTGAAGTTCTTACGTCTAAACAATCGTTTGGACCGAGCAGGGACTGGATAAAAATTGCTCAATCATCGCAGGCTAAAAATAAAATTAAGCAATTCTTTAAAAAACAGCTTAGAGAAGAAAATGTAATAAAAGGTAAAGAAGCTGTTGAAAAAGAAATAAAAGCTCAAGAGTTTGATATAAAGGAAGTTCTTACTTCCGAGAACATTAAAAGAGTTTGCGAAAAATATGCTTTTGCCGGGGAAGAAGACTTATATGCAGCTGTCGGCTTTAGTGGAATAACTGCGCAGCAGGTAGTAAACCGTTTAGCGGAAAAAATGCGCAAAATTCGTGACCAAGAAGAAGCGCTTGAAAAGATTAATACTGAAATGCAAACGCCTACGATTAAGAAAACAACAGAATCTGGCGTTGTAGTAAAAGGTATCGATAATCTACTTATTCGTCTTTCCCGCTGCTGTAGTCCTGTACCAGGGGATGCAATTGTTGGATTTATAACGAAAGGTAGAGGGGTATCTGTTCATCGAGCGGATTGTCCAAATGTTCAAAATGATGATGCGCATTCGCGTATTATTGAGGTTGAATGGGAACAATCAGATAGTCCTTCGAAAAAGGAATATCAGGTAGATATCGAAGTGTCTGCTTTTGATCGGACAGGCTTACTAAACGAAGTACTCCAAGTAGTAAACGAATCTAAAACCAATATAGTTGCAGTTAGTGGCAAATCAGATAATGATATAGCTTCCATTCATCTGTCTATTCTAATTTCTAATATTGCACATCTACACAAAGTTGTGGATCGAATTAAACAGCTATCAGATGTCTATTCTGTTCAGCGTATTATTAACTAATGCAAACTATAAACTGAATTTAGTTAAAGGGAGTAAATTTAGATGAAAGTAGTTCTACAAAGATGCAAAAATGCAAAAGTAACAGTAGACGGTGAAATTACTGGTCAGATAGATCATGGATATATGTTATTAGTAGGAATTACAACTACAGATACGGAAAAAGAAGTCGATTATTTAGTAGAGAAAATAGCGGGACTACGGTTATTTGAGGATCAAGATGGTAAGATGAACCATTCCATTCAAGAAATGAATGGTTCCATTCTTTCTGTCTCTCAATTTACACTTTATGCAGATACAAAAAGAGGAAGACGTCCTAGTTTTATAGAAGCTGCTAGACCAGAACAAGCTAAGCCACTTTGGGAGCTTTTCAATAGCAAGTTACAGGCAAAGGAAATCCAAGTGGAAACAGGGATTTTTGGAGCCATGATGGATGTAACATTCACTAATGATGGCCCTGTGACTATCGTGCTTGAGGCTTAGTCTTACTTTATATTAAAAGTCCTGAAAGTTTTACGTACAGTAAAATTTTCAGGACTTATTTTGTTTACTTCATAAATGTTAAAAGACAATTAGCTTGTTAATCATTTCAGTTGACTATCAAAGTAGTCGATAATACCATTATATATTCCATGAGTTGCTTGTTCCCTAAATGCTCGTGTAGTTACATGCTGTTCTTCAGTTGGGTTGCTCAAATATCCTAATTCTATAAGAATAGCAGGCTGCTTATTTTCTCGAAGTACTAAATAGTTACCTGGTTGAACACCACGATTTTTTAAGGAAATCATGTCACCGAGTCCTTTATGAACGTAGTTAGCAAGCTCTTTTTGATGGCTATTCATGTAGTATGTTGTATAGCCTCGTACGGAACTATTATTAATGGCATCGTAATGGAGACTTATGAAAGCATCAGCATTCACTTGATGCGCTATAGAAACTCTTTTACGTAAGTCTACATATTCATCCGATTGTCTGGTCATCCTAACATTAGCACCTGCTGCTTGCAGTTTGGAGGAGAGCAATTCAGCTGTTTTAAGCGTTATATCTTTTTCATCGGTCCCTAAAGCACCAGTTGTCCCACGATCATTTCCACCGTGGCCGGCATCAATTACAATGGTTGCTCCTTTTAGTGTCCCTTTTTTTCTTGTTACTTTTTCTTTCTTTTGCTCTTTCTCTGTTTCTTTTGATGTTTCCGGAGTATTTGTTTCTTCTGAGGAGGATACTACCCAGTTAGCGATATACCCATTTTTTCCATTTCCTAAATCGATTTTAAACCAGTCATTAATTGTCTCAATGACTTTAAATGATTCACCAGCCGCAGCTCTTTTCACTACTTCGCTGTTAGTATTACTCTCAGCGCGGATATTTGTTCCACTATATAGCACAGTAATGGACTCTGATGAAGTGGACTTTGAACTAGATTCTACTGCATTTGTAAAACTACCATAAAAGCTATATAGCCATCCCTTTTTTCCTGTTTCAAGTTCTACTTGAACCCACTGATGGTCCGTAGCAAGCACGTTAAATTGGTCTCCTTTGTTAACTTGACCTATTTTTTTGGAAGATAAGTCAGGTTTAGCACGTACATTTAAAGCATCAACAGAAATAACAAACTTTCTTTCTTTTATGGATGTGGATGGTGCAGGAGTTTTTGTTTCAGTATGATCTACTATCGTCACATATGTATTATTTACCCATCCCTTTTGTCCATTGTAATCAATTTCAACCCATTCATCTTCTGATTGATGTGCAACATACTTTTCACCTTCATTTAATTTACCGATAACGGCGGAAGAAACTGAAGGAGCTGTACGAACGTTTAAATTATTTACTTTGGAGACAATTTGCTTATTCTCTAAACCTTCCGTCTCAATAGTTGCATACCAGCTAGCAACCCAACCAGTAGTATTTTTGTATTTAACTTTTAACCAATCATTTTCTTTTCCGACTACTGTTAGCTTATCATTTTTATGTACTGAACCAATTGTGTCATATGTTAATCCCGGACCACTACGCACCTTTAAAGACGATACACTTACTATAGCCTCTTGTTCTTGAGCTTGAACCTGAATATTAACAAAAGGTATGAAGAGCGTAAATACTAGTAATAATGTTACCAATTTGTGGACTATTTTGTTATTCATTGGATCACCTCTCTCTTTATTGTAAATAGTCTAACAAAAAATTACTACCATTTATTTAAAAAGGTTGACTTATTTCATTTACGTTATTATGATAAAGTATAATTAAAAATTAAAACAAACCATTGACCGAAAAAGTAACTGTTTATCAGGAATGACAAGAGAGGGAAAGACGTGGCTGAAATCTTTCCTACAGACCCTTACAGTGAACAACATTCGAGAGGTTTTTTGTCGAAAGAGTATGCTTTAGTAGGCAAAAACGGATCTGGCCGTTATCCAGCGTTGAGAGGGTTAATTTATTAACCAACTAGGGTGGAACCGCGGAAGCTTAAAAGCTCTCGTCCCTTGCTATATGCAAGGGATGAGGGCTTTTTTTATTTGTATTTGAAGGGAGTCCAACATAATGGATATTAAATTACCAAGAGGAACACAAGACATCTTGCCTGCTGAAACAGCGAAGTGGCAAGTAGTTGAAGAACTTATTAGAGAAGAATGCCGTATGTATCACTATAAAGAGATTAGAACTCCAGTTTTTGAACATACAGAGCTTTTCAAAAGAGGTGTAGGAGATACAACTGATATCGTCCAAAAAGAAATGTACACGTTTCAGGATAGAGGAAATCGTTCACTTACGTTAAGACCTGAAGGAACAGCATCAGTTGTACGGTCATTTGTAGAACATAAGATGTTTGGATATCCTGATCAGCCAGTAAAGCTATATTACATGGGACCTATGTTCCGCTATGAGCGCCAACAAGCTGGTAGATATCGTCAATTTGTTCAATTTGGTATGGAGGCAATCGGTAGTGCTGACCCAGCAATCGATGCTGAAGTAATATCTTTAGCTATGTCGATCTATAAAAAAGCTGGTTTAAAAAGCTTGAAGCTAGTGATTAACTCACTAGGGGATACAGAAAGTCGAATTGCTCACCGAGAAGCTTTAGTGAACCACTTTGAACCGCATATCGAGGAATTTTGCTCTGATTGCCAAAATAGATTGCAAAAAAATCCACTGCGAATTTTAGACTGTAAGGTAGATCGTAACAATCCTTTGATGGCCACAGCACCATCTTTAACAGATTATTTAAATGAAGAATCTGCAGCATATTTTGAAAAAGTTAAAGAATACTTAACAACGTTAAATATTGAGTTCGAGGTAGATCCTAATTTAGTACGAGGACTAGACTATTATAACCACACTGCATTTGAAATTATGAGTACTGCTGAGGGATTTGGTGCCATCACTACGCTAGCTGGTGGAGGAAGATATAATGGCTTAGTAGCAGAGCTAGGTGGTCCCGATTCTCCGGGTATCGGTTACGCGATGAGCATTGAAAGGCTTCTCCTTGCAATGGAGGCAGAAAAAATTGAGTTTCCAGACCTTACATCGCTAGACGTATACTTAGTTGCAATGGGTGAGGAAGCTAAGAAAAAGGTGACAGAGCTTACCTTTGAGCTTCGTCAAAACAAAATCTCTGCTGATATGGACTATTTAGACCGTAAAGTAAAGGCACAGATGAAATCAGCGGACCGATTAAAAGCAAAAGCAGTAATTGTAATCGGTGAAGATGAACTCGAAGAACAAAGTGTTATGTTAAAAGATTTAACTACCGGGACTCAACAGCTAATACCATTTACATCCTTAATAGATGAAGTGAAAAAATTAACGGAGGCAAAATAATCATGAACAGAACGCATACAAGTGGACAACTTAACGAACAACATATAGGTGAATCGGTTCAACTAATCGGTTGGGTTCAAAAACGAAGAGATTTGGGTGGACTTATTTTCGTTGATGTGAGAGACCGTACTGGTATTGTACAGGTTGTATTTAATCCAGAAATTTCAGAAACTGCTCTACAGGTGGCAAATACGTTAAGAAACGAATTTATCATTGAAATTAAAGGAACTGTCGTTGCACGTGCAGAAAATCAAATAAACCGCAACATCCCTTCTGGTGCAATTGAGGTCCAAGCAAATGAAATCTCCATTATCAATGAAGCAAAAAATCCTCCTTTTTCTATTGAAAATCAAACAGACGCAGGGGAAGATGTTCGTTTAAAATATCGTTATTTAGATTTAAGAAGACCAGTGATGTATGACACATTTAAGATGCGTTCAGATATTACTAAAACAGTTAGACGTTTCTTAGACGATGAAGGATTCCTTGAAGTAGAGACACCAATCCTAACGAAATCTACGCCAGAGGGAGCTCGAGATTACCTAGTACCAAGTCGTGTACATGGAGGAGAGTTTTACGCTTTACCTCAGTCTCCGCAATTATTCAAACAGTTGCTGATGGTTGGAGGATTTGAAAAGTACTATCAAATTGCTCGCTGTTTCCGTGACGAAGATTTACGTGCTGACCGTCAACCAGAATTTACTCAAATTGATATGGAAATGAGCTTCCTGTCTATGGATGACATTCTTGAGATGAATGAGCGGATGATGCAAAAGATCATGAAGGATGTTAAAGGAGTAGATGTTAGCATTCCATTCCCACGAATGGATTATGACGAGGCAATGGCAAGATTCGGATCAGATAAACCAGATGTTCGTTTTGGTTTAGAGTTAACAGATCTTTCAGAGCAAGTGAAGGATAGCTCCTTTAAAGTATTTGCATCTGCAGTAGAAGCCGGCGGCCAGGTAAAAGCTATTAACGTCAAAGGAGCAGCCGATAACTATTCACGTAAAGATATTGATGCCCTTGGAGAATATGCATCTCGCTATGGAGCAAAAGGTCTTGCATGGCTTAAAGTTGACGAGGAAGGCATTAAAGGTCCTATTGCAAAATTCTTTGAAGGTGAAGCAGCAAGTACGCTTATCCAAACTCTAGATGCTGCAGCAGGAGATTTATTACTATTTGTAGCCGACAAGAAATCAGTAGTTGCAGATGCTCTTGGAGCGTTACGCTTGAAGCTTGGTAAAGATTTAAAGCTAATTGATGAAAGTCGTTATGCTTTCCTTTGGGTCGTGAACTGGCCATTATTCGAGTACGATGAAAAAGAAGGACGTTATTATGCAGCCCACCATCCATTTACACGTCCTGCTGACGAAGACCTGCCGTTGATGGAAACAGACCCAAGCCAAGTAAAAGCACAAGCGTATGACCTTGTTTTAAATGGCTATGAGCTAGGTGGCGGATCTCTTCGTATTTATTCAAGAGAAGTACAGGAAAAAATGTTTGAAATTCTTGGATTCTCTGACGAAGAGGCAAAAGCTCAGTTTGGATTCTTAATGGAGGCGTTTGAATATGGTACACCTCCTCACGGTGGAGTAGCATTCGGATTAGACCGTTTAGTTATGCTTCTATCAGGAAGAACAAATCTTCGTGATACAATTGCTTTTCCTAAGACAGCAAGTGCTAGCTGCTTACTGACACAAGCACCAAGCCCAGTAGCAGAAGCTCAACTTGATGAACTACAGTTAAGCTTAAATAAAAAAGAACAATAAATAGTTACCACCTTTTAAGCATGAAATTTATGCTTAAAAGGTGGTTTTTTATTTGTGAGTCACAAAGAGAGAAGTTGGTCTTAATCAGTGGAATTCGCACCTAAAATTAGTGGAAGTGACACCTAAATCATAGCGAGGCGCACGTAATTGGAAGAGAAGTGCAACATAAAGAGGAGAAAGTGACACCTAAAAAGTGAAGTCACAATTAAAAGTAGAGAAGGGATACCTTGAAAACACACGTAATGCTAAAACTCAATAATAATCGGAAGATAACAAAACTAACTAAAATAATTTAAGATGAGGTCACATATACTTTTAAGAGATTATACATAATTGGAAGGATGATTGGAGTTATTGAAAAGGCATTACTCTTTATAATTTTATTAAGACTTGCATCTGGTAGCATTGAAATTACTGCAGCCATGTTTATGCTAAAGTTTAACGACTTAGAAAAAGCATTCTATATTAATTCAATGCTTGCACTAGTAGGGCCTTGCATTTTGATTGTTACGACAGGTATAGGTTTATTGGGATTAGCGGATAAAATATCTATGACTCGAATCGTATGCCTATTCGCAGGTATTTTATTGATTCTGTTTAGTGTAAATTCAAAATGAGTTTATCAAATTATAAGCTAAAAAAACTAGCACATGTTTCCTTCTCAATAGTGAGAATGGAAGTTGGTGCTAATTTTTTTGGGGGATTTATATAAAGTTGTTGCACATAAAAAAACCGATAACTTGAAAGCATTATCGGTTTCATTTTTATATCTTATCTATATTTTAAGCGGGCTTTTTATCTTTTTTTTCTATTTCACTAACTTTAACGAGTTTAAAGACAAGAAACGTGAGTATAATTCCTAAAACACCACAGCCTATATAGAAAGGATTGATATAGTTTTTCATGACTAATGATAGGATAGGTGGTCCTGCTGCTACTCCTAAAAAACGAGCAGAGCTGTAAAAAGAAGAGATGGTGCCCCGTTCTTCTTTTATAATGTTTTCAGTTATAATGGCATCTAAAACAGGAAGAATAGCACCAATTGCGATTCCAAGAATGCTCGAAACAGCGATCAATAAAAAGATACTGTCTTTTACAAAGCCTATAAATACAACGCTTGCTGAGGCCGCGATGAGTGTAATAATCATTAGACGTTTAATTGTTTTCAATTGTCCCTTTATTTTTCTGCCCGTAATAAAAGATGCAATACATAAGAATAATAAAGGAATTGCTAATACAAACCCCTTTTTAACTCCTTTAATATCATGAATCTTCTCCAATATTTCAGATAGATAAAATAGAACCCCAAAAAGAACGAACATCGCATATATTCCATTTAAAAATACCGAGGTTAACCACTTACCTTCAGCTTTAAATGTTTCCTTGACCTTCTTTAAGAATTCCTTAAGTTTATCTGGTTCTTCGTTATCTCCTTTTGGAACTTTAACGAAAAATAATATGAGTATGAAGGCGATGGCGCTAAAAATAGAGATAGAGAAAAATGGGAAGAACCATAGTACAGCAGCAATAGCTGAACCTAAGATAGGGCTTAATACTTTACCAAAGGTATTTGATGTCTCAATCAAACCTAAGGTGGAGCTTGTCTTCTCTGGATCATCTTTAAACAAATCACCTACTAGAGGCAAGACAATCGGCATAGCACCGGCAGCACCCATGCCTTGCAAAACCCTACCAATAATGATCATCATGTAAGGACTGTCCATTTTCCAGGAAGCCATTCCAGCTATAAGACCACCGATCAATGCTAAAAGTAAGCAAGGCAATATAATTTTCTTTCTCCCAAATCGATCAGATAAATAGCCAGCAACTGGAATAAGAATGATGGCAGCAATTGAGTAGCTAGTTATAATCATACTTGATTGAAAAGAACTAATATCTACCTTTTTCTCCAGTATTGGAAGCACGGGAATAAGCATGGAGTTCCCAAGTGTCATCACTAATGGAATCGAAGCTATACTAATAATAGTCATCTTGCTTACGCTAAGATTTTCATCTTTCTTCCCCAACCTACACACCTCAATTTTTATAGAATAAAGGTATGTTCTCCTGAAGGGATTTTTTTATGCATATATTTATAAGAAATGATTTCTCGTTAAAAATTAAAATAAAGAATAGTAAGCCTGAATTCCGAAGTAAATACCAAAACCTATCATGGATATAGAAGAGATGATGGACACAGTTTTTAAAAGAGGAGTAGATAATAATTTTCTAGAACCACTAGAAATAGTGGCCATCGTCAGATCGACAAGTGTAATTCCTAATAAGATAGTAATACTATACAAAATAACCTCAAGCCCTGATAAAGAGCCGCTTGCTCCACCAACAAGTATGGAACCATAAATTCCAAGCCAAAATAAAATAGTCAAAGGATTCAATAGAGCCATAAGTAACCCAGATAGAAAGGAATGTCTCAACCGTACGACTTTTCGATATTTCGCATCCATAGAAATATTATTTACCGTTAACAAGTTTTCAATCCCTGTGTACATGAGGACAAAAAATCCAAAAGACCAAAGAAACGTTTTCATCATTGGATTGTCAATAAACTGTCCGACACCAAAGTACACCATTAACATGTAGAGAATATCAGTTGCTATTGCTCCTAAACCAAAAAACCAAGCATGAAAAAAACCGTTTTTTATGCCAGTGTTCAGTAAGGTCGCCTTTACAGGGCCGATTGGTGCAGCCAGGGATATACCTAATATAAAATAAGTGGTTAGTGAATTCACATAGAGCCCTCCGTTTAATGTCTTGTCTATGTATATTATTCATAGACAAGGATATCTAGGACTAGTTTTATAGAGTATTTTTATCGACGTTTGAAAGTGTGAGAGAAGGGAAGGATAATGGAAGAAAGCTATTATATATGATATATCTACTATCCTTCATGATTCTGAATAGTCAAATAATATCATGGTATATTCATTGAAGTTTTAAAAGGGATATGCTATTATACAAGTAATACGAATCCTGATGTGTTCGCGAAACGCCAATCAGTTTTGACCGAACAATTATATCGTCGGGAGTCTCACTTTTATTGTTAATGACATGCCCTCTAGTTAGGGACTTCAAAGACAATGAAGAGGACACCCACCTGCTCTGTGCGGGTTCAAAACGATAAGCACTATTAGTCGGCACGATTGGGATTCGTCTATTTAAAAAAGTCCCCTGTATTTGCAGGGGACTTTTTTAGTGGAATGAATAATAAATACATTTACTCTTACAAAACTCTATTATATTTTCATAATTTTAAGCATCTAAATGTCATTATTCTTATAAAAATAAACTTTTTTAAAGTTATTGGTTGATTTTGACTGAAAATTCTTTTTTATAGTGACTGTAAACATAAAAAAAGACCGTTCAAATGGCTATTAAGAACATAAATAGATGATGAAATTGGTTGGTTACAGTTTTTCAGCTTTTTTTATGCGATTAAATTGATTAGCACTTTATCGATGCTAAAGCGGTTTCCATTTATTAATTGGAGCTACAGGCGGCGACTCCTACGGGATGAGGGAGACAGATAAGACATCACAACCATGCGCGTAAGCGATGGGTGATGGCTTATCGCTCACCTCGAGGAAAGCGTCCGGCTGGGGCGGAAATCAATTCTACTCTCTGATTTAAGATTTCTTTGCATCATAAATCAACCCTACCCTTTAACATAGCCTAAAATAAACTGGAAATTAGAGTTACTCTAATCCAATCTAGCATTTCCTAACGCTATAAAATTAGTGAATTTAGTAAATACTTTATCTGTGTACCATAGTACACTCCATCGTTTATAATAAATTTTCGAGGGTAAAATATTAATAGAATAGTACTCGACTGGAACTAATGTGATAATATTTGAGTAGTGAAAAGATAAAACCAACTAATCTTATATAAATGGAGTGTTTTTTTATGTTACATCAATTTTCTAGAAATGAACTTGCGATAGGAAGAGAAGGAGTAGAGCTGTTAAAGAATACAACAGTAGCTATTTTGGGTGTAGGAGGCGTTGGGTCATTTGCCGCGGAAGCATGCGCCCGAAGTGGCGTGGGTAGAATTATTTTAGTAGATAAGGACAATGTGGATATAACAAATATAAATCGTCAATTAGTAGCTTACATGTCTACTGTAGGCCGATCAAAGTCTGAGGTAATGAAAGAAAGAATCGCAGACATTAATCCAGATTGTGAAGTAATTGATATGCATATGTTCTATACCGAAGAAACGTATGAACAATTTTTTGATATGAAAATTGATTATGTTATAGATGCATCGGATACAATAATATATAAAATTCATTTGATGAAAGAATGTTTAAAGCGTGGCATTAAAATAATTTCTAGTATGGGAGCTGCCAACAAAACAGATCCAACTAGATTTAAAATTGCTGATATTTCTAAGACACATACCGATCCACTTGCTAAAGTAATCCGTACAAAGTTACGTAAGGAAGATCGGATCACTAAAGGAATTCCAGTTGTATTTTCAGATGAAAGCCCCATTGTAGTAAGAGAAGACGTAGTAGAAACAGTTGGAAAGCCAGATGCTGCTATCCGTAAAGCTAAGATGCCACCATCCTCTAATGCATTTGTGCCCTCTGTCGTTGGCTTAATTTGTGCTAGTTGGGTAATAAATGACATTACAAAAAATATTACAATTAATAGAGTGCAGTAAATAGGTTGCAGTTTTTTTTACATCACTTATACTAAAACTAATCACATTTCAAACGAGGTGGAATCTAAAATGACTGAAACAAAAAATCAGGAAGAGCCAAAGAAAAAAATGACTCTTCAAGAAGCTGTGAAACAAAAGCTAGAAGAAAAGAAAAACCAAGCTGGTGGTGGTAACTTAAAAGGAACTGGTCCAGCAGCTAACCAAAAAATGAAAAGTCAACAAACTAAAAAGGTAAGCAATACACGCAGAAAAATGGGTGTATAATCCTTATAAGCAAAGCAAAACGCTACCGATGTTTTTCGGTAGCTTTTTAAATTTTTATGACTCGTGTTTTTTTGACTTTATTTTTCCTTCTTAAAGTTTTCCAAACGATTATAAATAGCTGCCAATCGCTTTTCTTCTCCAGCATCTATCGGATCATAAAATCTTGTACCGACTAAATTATCTGGAAGATAGGTTTGTTTCACCCAACCGCCGAACGTTCCTATTTTATGATCATGTGGATATACATAGCCCCCATGCCCAAGTTCCTTCGCACCAGCGTAATGAGTATCCTTTAAATGACTTGGAATATCCCCGGTTTTACCTGCATGGATACTGCTAATCGCCTTATCGAGTGCTACATATGCAGAGTTGGATTTCTCGGATAAGCACATTAAAACTACTGCATTAGCGAGGGGAATACGCGCTTCTGGAAGCCCTAGTCTTTCTGCTGATTGAATTGCTGCTAATACTTGTGGTCCTACTGCAGGATTGGCAAGTCCAATATCCTCATAGCTCATTACCAAAAGTCTTCTACTGACAGCTACCAAATCCCCATTTTCTAAAAGGTGTGCAAGATAATATAAAGCTGCGTCCGTATCACTACCTCTCACTGATTTTTGAAGGGCTGATAATAAGTTATAAAAGTGAGAGCCCTTTTTATCTCCAAATACACCTACGCGATCAATAAGGCTATCCAGCGTAGAATCTTCTACTACGGTAATACCATCTTCTTCAAAGCTTGCAAAAATAGTTGATTCTAATAGAGTCAAAGCCTTACGAGCATCACCATTCGAGGCATCTGCAATCTTTAATAGTTGTTCTTCTGTTATTTTAATAGGGGTTTTACCGAGACCTTTAACGCTATCCTCTAAAGCTCTTTTTAGAAGAACGTCTACATCCTCCGTAGTAAGCCGCTTCAACTGTTTAATCTCTCCACAACGGGAGCGAATCGCTGGATTGACATCATGGAAAGGATTTTCCGTTGTTGCACCGATCAGAATGATAGAACCATTTTCAACATGTGGCAAAAGAGTATCTTGCTGTAGTTTGTTGAATCGATGAATTTCGTCTAAAAATAATATAATCTTTCCACTGATTCTTGCGTCGGCCACAACATCCTCCACGTCTTTCTTCCCAGCTTTAGTTGCATTTAAGGCGACAAAAGGGAGCTTGGTTGTTCCAGCTATGGCAAAAGCCAAAGAGGTTTTGCCTACACCTGGATCTCCGTACAGAAGCATGGAGGGAACATGCCCATTGATAATCATTTTATATAAGGCTGTATTCTTCCCAATTACATGTTGCTGTCCTGCAATTTCATCTATTGTTTGTGGTCTCATTCGATAGGCTAATGGTTCATTTTGCAAAATGAATCTCTCCTTTTTCTATGTATTTATCTAGATTTTTTCTTTTTTGTGGATCAGGGCTATGCCTAAGCGGTGATAAAACTGCACGAACGGAGATAATCGTACAGTGAATGGTGATAAACCCCGCTGAACAGTCAAAAATCTCTCCGAAAGGTGATAAAACCAAGTGTAAGAGAAAAGTTATTTTGACTTTAGAATATATTTGGCTATTTCAGTAAATTAAAAGCTTCGGCTAGTTGCATTTTTATTATTTTTACTCAGCCATTTAAGAAACAAATGATTTTTAGTGCTTTAAAACGTACATTTGTTCCTTTATTATATAGAAGATGGGACTAAAAGTCATTTTGAAGTCGTTAGCACTATGAGTTATGCTATACTAGGGAAAGAATTTTTTATACCCTGATGAATATAACATTAAACGCAAAAATTATACTTAAGAATGATTAAATAAGTAATTTGTTAAATTAAAATGAGGTGAAAACGTTGAAATTTTCAACAAAGGGTCGGTATGGACTTACCATCATGGTAGCTTTAGGGAAACAGTATGGAGAAGGTCCACATGCTTTACGACAAATTGCTACGGAGCACTCCTTATCTGAAGCTTACTTAGAACAAATTGTATCACCCTTACGTAATGCTGGCTTAGTAAAAAGTGTTAGAGGAGCGTATGGTGGTTATATGCTATCTAAAGCGCCAAATGAGATAACTGCTGGCGACGTTATTCGTGTATTAGAGGGTCCAATTCAAATTGTAGAAGGTATAGATGAGGAAGCAGCGCCACAGCGCGAGCTTTGGTTAAGAATTCGTGATGCAGTTAAAAATGTGCTTGATACGACAACGATTGAAGATTTGTCCAAATACACTGAAGAAAACCCTGATTTGGAAGGGTACATGTTTTATATATAAGGAGTTAAGAGTTCATTATGAATAGAATATATTTAGATCATGCTGCAACAACACCTATGGCAGAGCAAGTTGTCCATACTTTAGTAGAAGAGATGAATAATGTTTATGGCAATGCATCAAGTATCCATCAAACAGGAAGAATTGCTCGAAAAAAATTAGATGATGCTCGTAGAATATTAGCTCAATCAATTGGAGCACAAGAAATTGAAATAACTATAACAAGTGGTGGGACAGAAGCAGACAACTACGCATTATTTGGTACTGCCTATGCCCGTAAAGCTTTAGGTAAACATATTATTACGACACAGATTGAGCATCATGCAATTTTGCATGCATGTCAGCAGCTTGAAAAAGAAGGCTTTGAAATAACATACTTACCGGTTGATGAAACAGGCTTAATCAGTATAGATGACTTGAAAAACGCTTTAAGACAAGATACTATTTTAGTTTCCATTATGTTTGCCAATAACGAGGTAGGTACCATTCAACCTATAAAAGAAATAGGCAACATATTAAAGGATCATCAAGCATATTTCCACACAGATGCAGTACAAGCATACGGAAGTGTTTCAATTGATGTAAAAGAGACCTATATCGATTTGCTCAGTGTCTCCAGTCATAAAATTAACGGACCAAAAGGAATCGGTTTTCTATATCAAAATAAGGATATTTACCTTAAACCATTATTGTATGGTGGTCAACAGGAGCGCAAAAAACGTGCAGGTACAGAAAATGTTCCGGCAATTGTTGCCTTTGCAAAAGCAGTGGAAATTAAGCAGCAAAACATTGAAAAAAGCAACGAGCATTATCGAACGTTAAGAGATACATTTGTTGAGCAATTACAAACAAATGGAGTAGAGTTTAAAATAAATGGCTCACTAGAAAATTTACTACCTCATGTAGTAAATGTAAGTATCCCCAAAACAGATGTGGAGACTTTTCTCGTACAGTTAGATTTAGCTGGGATTGATGCGTCAAGTGGTTCTGCTTGTACCGCTGGCTCCATTGACCCTTCGCACGTCCTAGTAGCGATGTATGGTGAAAAAACACCTGAACTGAGAAATTCAGTGCGATTCAGTTTTGGATTAAACAATACAAAAGAAGAAGCAATAGAAGCGGCCAATAAAATAAGTAAAATTATTCTTGGATAACTGAAAAGAGTGAGTTAAATGATGAAGAAAAAAGAAGATACAAGAGTAGTAGTAGGTATGTCTGGAGGAGTTGATTCCTCCGTAGCTGCTTATCTGCTAAAAGAGCAAGGTTACGATGTAATCGGTATATTTATGAAAAACTGGGATGACACCGACGAAAACGGTGTATGTACAGCAACAGAGGATTACGAAGATGTTATAAAGGTTTGTAATCAAATTGGTATCCCTTATTATGCCGTTAACTTTGAAAAACAGTATTGGGATAAAGTATTTTCTTACTTTTTAGAAGAATACAAGGCGGGCAGAACGCCAAACCCTGATGTAATGTGTAACAAGGAAATTAAATTTAAAGCATTTTTAGAGTATGCATTGGCACTTGGAGCTGATTATCTTGCAACAGGACATTATGCACAAGTAGAAGTTAAAGAAGGCCAAACGAGAATGCTGCGTGGTAAGGACAATAACAAAGACCAAACTTATTTCTTAAATCAACTTAACCAAGAGCAATTAGAAAAGGTTATGTTTCCAATCGGTCATTTAGAGAAGAAAAAAGTCCGTGAGATAGCATTAGAACAAGGTCTAGCAACTGCAACTAAGAAAGACTCTACTGGTATTTGCTTTATAGGTGAAAGAAACTTTAAAGAATTTTTAAGTCAGTACTTACCAGCTAAGCAAGGTACTATGGAAACAATGGACGGTCAAGTAATGGGTAAACATGATGGCTTAATGTATTACACAATTGGTCAACGCCATGGTTTAGGTATTGGTGGAGCTGGAGACCCTTGGTTTGTTATCGGAAAAGACCTAGCAAGAAATGTATTATTAGTCGGTCAGAATATTAATAATGACGCCTTGTTCTCTACGAGTCTTACAGCTACTGATTTATCATTTACAACTACGCTAGACAAACCATCTTCCTTTAAGTGTACAGCGAAATTCCGCTATCGTCAGGAAGATGTTGGAGTTCACGTAGAGCTACTGTCTGAAAATCGTGTTCGTGTAGTATTTGATCAGCCAGTTCGCGCTATCACTCCAGGACAAGCAGTTGTTTTCTATCAAGGAGATGAGTGTCTTGGTGGAGCGACGATAGACGAGGTTTTTAAAGATGGACTTAAATTGGATTACGTTGGTTAATGGAGGTATTGGATTTGAATTACAATGAACTAGGGATACAAGCAATACAAGAAGAAAATTATGAAAAAGCAGCAGAATGGTTTAACAAAGCAATTGAAGAAAACCCAGAAGAATCAATCGGTTTTATCAACTTTGGAAACCTACTAGCTTCTATGAATGAAAATGAACGTGCAGAACGCTTTTTTCAAAAGGCAATCACATTAGACGAAAAAGCTGCAACAGCCTTTTATAGCCTAGCTAATTTGTATTATAATACAGAGCGCTTTGAAGAAGCAGCAAAGCTTTATGAAAAAGCAATTACAAATGGTATTGAAGGTCCAGATGCTTATTTCATGCTAGGAAAAAGCTTTCAGAAGATTGATCAAACGAAGCTTGCACTTCCATATCTTCAAAGAGCTTACGAATTAGACGAGACACAAGATATTCAGATTAAATTAACGTATGGTATCGCTCTGGCAAGCCTTGAAATGTTCGATGTGGCAGAACCAATTTTTAAAGAAATATTAGAGCTAGACCCAGAAAACGCGGATGCCCATTACAACATGGGAGTTTTATATGCAGTGTCTACATCTGACACAGAAAGCGCTCTTAAACATTTAAAAGCAGCTTTTACAATACAACCAAACTATGATCAAGCTAGATATGTATACGATATGATTTCACTACGCAATTAGGAAGTTAGGAGACGATTGAAATGATAAATGAAATAAATAACGAAAAACAATTTATATCTGGTCGACCAATCGTCTCTATCTTTCATAATCCACAAAATCTATTCTCCATTATTAAACTAAAGATAAAATCCACTAATACTACATACACAGATAAAGAAATAATTGTTACAGGTTATTTCCCCCAGTTAGTTTTAGAAGAAGCGTATAAATTTACAGGTGTTATTAAAAATCACCCAAAGTATGGAATACAGTTTCAAGTCGAAACGTTCCAAAAGGAGGTCCCGGCAACAGAGACAGGGATTGTTCATTATCTATCTAGTGATATGTTTCCTGGGATAGGTAGGAAGACCGCGGAGCTAATTGTTAAGAAACTAGGAGAAAATGCGATTAATCGAATTTTAGATGATCCAGCGTCTCTAGATATTATTCCAAAGCTAGGTGAAGATAAAAAACAAACTATTAGAGCCACATTAGAACAAAATTTAGGATTAGAAAAAGTGATGATTCAGTTAAACGAGTGGGGTTTTGGTCCCCAAGTTGCCATGAAAATCTATCAGGCGTATAGAGAAGAAACAATTGCTAAGTTAACAGAAAACCCATATCGTTTAATAGAAGATGTAGAGGGGGTTGGTTTTGTACGTGCCGACGAGTTAGGTTATAAGCTCGGGATAAAAGGAAATCATCCGGATCGTATAAAAGCAGCGATATACCATTTACTTCAAACTTCTTCGCTAAGTGAGGGTCATGTCTTTCAATATGCTGAGCAGCTTTTAGAAGACGTTAAAAGAATGCTTGAAAATGCACAAAGAGAAGAAATCTCTTACGAGTCAATAACACAATGTTGTATAGAGCTAGCTGAGGAAAGTAGGATTGTTGGTGAGGTAAATAAATTTTATATCCCATCTCTCTATTTTTCAGAGGTTGGCATCAGCTCCAAGGTAGAAACTTTACTAATGGCTAAAGATATTCACCAATTTCCTTTAAAAGAAATTAAGAAGCATTTAGGTCCTTTAGAAAAACGTCTTGGCGTTAAATATGCCAATACACAAATCAAGGCTATTGAAACAGCTCTTAATTCGAATATTACCTTATTAACAGGAGGACCTGGGACAGGGAAAACAACCGTTGTACGAGGAATTGTAGAACTATACTCTGAATTGCACGGGCTGTCCTTAGATCCTAAGGAATGGGCGAAGGAGCAAAAGCCCTTTCCAATTGTTCTGGCTGCACCTACCGGTAGAGCAGCCAAGCGCTTAAGTGAATCTACAGAGCTGCCTGCAATGACCATTCATAGATTACTTGGCTTTAATGGCCAAGAGGACACCGATACAGAAGGTAAAGAAATTGAAGGAAGACTAGTTATTATTGATGAGACCTCTATGCTAGATACTTGGCTAGGTCATCAGCTTTTAAAAGCTATCCCTAAGGATGCTCAGGTTATTTTTGTTGGTGACCAAGACCAGCTCCCGCCTGTTGGTCCAGGTCAAGTATTAAAGGACTTACTGGCATCTAAAAGAATTCCAACAGTGGAACTGGTTGATATTTATCGACAATCGGAGGGATCCTCCATTATAGAATTAGCACATGAAATGAAACAAGGAAGTGTACCTGCTACACTTACCGCTAAAACAAAAGATCGATCCTTTATCAAGGCAACGACTGAACAAATCCCAAAAGTAGTAGAACAAGTGTTAAAGGCGGCATTGTCTAAAGGTCAATCCATTCGAGAGATACAAGTGCTAGCTCCTATGTATAGAGGGCCTGCTGGAATAGATGCGTTAAATAAAATGATTCAAGAGATGGTCAATCCGAATACCGATGGAACACGTAAGGAAATGACCTTTGGAGATACCATTTATCGAATAGGTGACAAAGTACTCCAGCTAGTAAATCAACCAGAAAGTAACGTATTCAATGGCGATATGGGAGAAATTGTTGCTATTTTTAGAGCCAACGAAACGGTTGAGAAGAAAGAGATGCTTGTTGTCTCTTTTGATGGCAATGAAGTTACGTATGAAAAGAATGACTTAAATCAAATTACTCTAGCGTATTGTTGCTCTGTTCATAAATCACAGGGTAGTGAGTTCCAAACAGTCATTATGCCTGTTACGAGAAGCTATATGAAAATGCTTAGACGTAACTTGCTTTACACTGGAATTACTCGTGCTAAAAATTTCTTAATTCTTTGTGGAGATCCAGAGGTATTTAAATTTGGCGTTGAACGAACAGATGACTTGCAGCGTTTAACTACATTAAAAGAACGTTTAGCAGATGAAGAAAAAGAAGAAATAGAGACAAAATCTACAACATCTGTATCTACAGAAAAAAGTAGTACTGAAGAGACGTTGTCTGTTGATGATGAAGTGGACTCAACATATTTGTCAGCAGATAATTATCATTTAATCGATCCTCTTATAGGTATGAAGGATATTACCCCATATGAGTTCTTAGATACCGATTGACATAGTACAAATTGTTAATTATAATCAAAATTGCATATAAAACATGATGACGGAGAAAGTACTGTTGTTACCTGAAGAGAGAAGGATTCCTTTGGCTGAAAGAATCCCCAGCGTATAACAATTAGGAAAGCTACTCCTGAGTGCAGCTAATACCTGCCGTAAATCTGCGTTAAGGATTCTTAAGAGACATAATAAGGTTGTATTCTATTATGTAACTAGGGTGGTACCGCGAAATAATAGCTTTCGTCCCTTTTTGGGATGAAGGCTTTTTTTATTTTATTTTGCATCGCGTCAAATCTTTTGTTAAAGAGGAATAATATTATTAGGAGGAATGAAAAAATGAAACATTTAACTGGTGCACAAATTAGACAAATGTATTTAGACTTTTTTATAGAAAAAGGTCACTCACAAGAACCATCTGCTCCACTTGTACCGATTAATGACGCTTCACTTCTTTGGATCAATAGTGGAGTTGCTACCTTAAAAAAATATTTTGATGGACGTGTAATTCCAGAAAATCCAAGAATCACAAATGCACAAAAATCTATTCGTACAAATGATATTGAAAATGTAGGAAAGACAGCTAGACATCATACGTTCTTTGAAATGCTAGGAAACTTCTCAATCGGTGAATATTTTAAAAAAGAAGCAATTCATTGGGCTTGGGAGTTTTTGACTGATGAAAAGTGGATGGGCTTTGAACCTGAAAAGCTATCTATTACCATTCATCCAGAAGATGAAGAGGCATATGTTATTTGGAAGGATGAAATTGGTATTCCGGAAGAGCGTATTATTCGATTAGAAGGAAACTTCTGGGATATTGGAGAAGGACCGAGTGGACCTAATTCAGAAATTTTCTATGACCGTGGTGAAACCTATGGTAATGATGTAAATGATCCAGAACTTTATCCAGGTGGAGAAAATGATCGATATTTAGAAATCTGGAACTTAGTTTTCTCTGAGTTTAACCATAATCCAGATCACACATATACACCATTACCAAAGCAAAATATCGATACTGGAATGGGCTTGGAGCGTATGGCTAGTGTTGTACAAAATGTTCCAACTAACTTTGATACAGACCTATTCATGCCGATTATCGAGCAAACTGAAACAATTGCAGGTAAGAAGTATCGCCAAAACAAGGAGAATGACGTAGCTTTCAAAGTAATTGCTGACCATATTCGTACCGTTGCATTTGCTATTGGAGACGGTGCTTTACCTTCCAATGAAGGACGCGGCTATGTACTGAGAAGACTTCTTCGCAGAGCTGTCCGTTTTGCAAAACAACTAGGTATCGATCAGCCATTTTTATTTGAGCTTGTACCTGTAGTAGGGGAAATCATGAAGGATTTCTATCCAGAAGTTACAGAGAAAAAAGACTTCATCATGCGTGTTATTAAAACAGAGGAAGAAAGATTCCATGAAACACTACACGATGGGCTTAGCATTTTAGAAAAAGTAATTGAGGAGCAACGTTCAAAAGGTGAGTCATTTATACCTGGAACAACGACTTTTACACTTTATGACACATACGGCTTCCCGATTGAGTTAACAGAGGAATATGCAGAAGAAGCAAATATGACAGTTGATCATGAGGGCTTTAAAGCTGAAATGGAAGCTCAACGTTCTAGAGCACGTGCTGCTCGTCAGAATGTAGATTCTATGCAGGTGCAATCTGCTGTTTTTAGTAACTTACAAGATGAAAGTGAGTTTGTTGGCTACGATACGCTAAGTGTCACTACAAAGGTTACCTCTATTGTACTTGGGCAAGAATTAGTTAAATCTGCTCAAGAAGGCGATGAAGTGAAAATTATTTTAACGCAGACACCTTTCTATGCGGAAAGTGGGGGCCAAATAGCAGATCATGGAACAATTGAAAATGATAATTTCCGTGGGTTTGTAAAGGATGTTCAAAAAGCTCCGAATGGTCAAAATCTACACACTGTTATTATTGAGTCTGGAGAAATGACGGTTGGAGCTGACATAGTAGCTACAGTAGATCAAACATTAAGAGGTCACACTATAAAGAATCACTCAGCAACACATATCCTACATCAAGCTTTAAAAGAAGTTCTAGGAACACATGTAAACCAAGCAGGCTCATATGTTGGACCAGATCGCCTACGCTTTGACTTTTCTCATTTTGGGCAAGTAACGAAAGAAGAGTTAGAAACAATCGAGCGTATAGTTAATGAAAAGGTGTGGGATAATATTCCGGTAGTAACTGGATATCACAATATTGATGAGGCAAAAAATATGGGTGCTATGGCTCTTTTCGGAGAAAAATATGGAGATATTGTGAGAGTAGTTCAAATGGGAGCTTATTCATTAGAGCTTTGCGGTGGAGTGCATGTGAAAAACACTTCTGAGATAGGTTACTTTAAAATTCTTTCTGAAGGCGGTATCGGTGCAGGAACACGTCGTATTGAAGCAGTTACTGGAAAAGGTGCATTTGAGGTTATTAAAGAGGAAGAATTGCTTCTTACGGAAGCTGCTTCACTAGTAAAAGCTCAACCAAAGGATTTAGTTATGAAGGTTTCTCAATTATTAAGTGAATTGAAAAACATTCAAAGAGAAAATGAATCATTATCTGCTAAAATCGCTAATAGTCAGGCATCTTCCGTTTTATCATCAGCTCAAACTATTAATGGCATTACGGTGCTATCTGTTAAAGTAGAGGCTAAGGATAATAATCAACTAAGACAAATGATGGATGATTTAAAACAAAAAATGGATAATGCTGTAATAGTTTTAGGTGCTGTAGACGAGGAAAAAGTAATGATTTCTGCTGGAGTGACTAAGGATTTAGTAGGTGGGAACTACCATGCTGGAAATATTGTCAAACTAGTCGCTGAACAATGTGGAGGTAAAGGTGGGGGTCGTCCGGACTTTGCCATGGCTGGGGCTAAAGACGCAAGTAAGCTTGAGCTTGCACTTAACTCCGTTTACGAATACATCAAATCAGTTTAAACTATTTCAAAAATAGGGTATACTTAACAAATAACTAAGCAAACATTATTACCAATTTGAAAGCGAGGTGCTGATCATGAGTTCATTTGATAAAACAATGAAATTCAATTTCCCAGAGGAATCGATGGAACAAGAAGTCAAACATGTGATGCTTCAGGTTCACTCTGCATTAGAGGAAAAAGGATATAACTCTATAAATCAAATTGTTGGCTATTTACTTTCTGGTGATCCAGCTTATATTCCTCGCCACCAAGATGCTCGAAATATGATCCGTAAATTAGAACGAGATGAAATTTTAGAGGAGCTAGTTAAGTTCTATATTAAAAAGAATAATGAGGCGTAATTATGAGAATAATGGGTTTAGATGTCGGTTCTCGCACCGTGGGCATTGCAATAAGTGATGCCCTCGGTTGGACAGCCCAGGGGATTGAAACGATTAAAATTAACGAAGATGCACAAGAGTTTGGGATGGAACGAATTGATGAATTGGTAAAACAACATCAAGTGAGTGAGTTCGTCGTAGGCTTTCCTAAAAACATGAATAATTCTATCGGACCGCGTGCAGAAGCTTCGGAACAATTTGCCAAGCTGTTAACTGATAAATATAACTTTCCAGTAACATTATGGGATGAAAGATTGACAACTATGGCTGCAGAACGTATGTTAATAGATGCGGATGTTAGTCGTAAAAAACGCAAGCTAGTTATTGACAAAATGGCTGCTGTAATGATTTTACAAGGATATCTTGATAGAAAAAACAGATGAGGTGACCACAAATGGACCACGGACAAGAAAATATCACAATCGTTGATGACAACGGAAATGAACAGCTTTGTAACGTATTATTTACATTTGAATCAGATGAATTCGGTAAATCTTATGTACTTTACTACCCTATCGGTGCTGAAGAAGATGAGAACGAAGAAATAGAAATTCATGCTTCTTCTTTCACTCCAAATGAAAACGGAGAAGATGGAGATTTACATCCAATCGAAACAGATGCTGAATGGGATATGATCGAAGAAATGTTAAACACATCTTTAGATGAAACAGAAGAAGACGAAGACTAATTCAAATCTAAAAAGGGTGGACTGAGTATTCTCATTCCATCCTTTTTCTTTTTGTTGAGCATCATGTATAATAAGGGAGAATAAAGGGGGAAAGCCCGTGGAAAACAAATCAAAAAAAGAGATAATGTTTGATCAGATGAAAAACAAAAAAAAAGAAGTAAAACTTGTTAGAAAAATAGTAATGATAATAGCATTAGTTCTGTTGGTCGTTATTGCTATAGCTGGATTCACTGGTTATAACTATGTAAAAGGTGCTCTTTCACCAATGGATCCTGACTCTACTGAGAAAGTGACAGTTGAAATTCCAATTGGCTCAGGTATCGATAGCATATCTTCGACCCTTGAAAAAAATGGAATAATTAAAAACGCAAAGATTTTTAAATACTATGTTAAGTTTAATAACCAATCTGATTTTCAAGCAGGTACATATGATTTGTCTAAGGATATGACTTTAGATGAAATTATCGAAAGTCTTAAAACTGGTAAAATTTACAGGGAACCACTACTAACCTTAACCATTCCAGAAGGATTGACTCTAGAGCAAATTGGAGATGTAGTGGAGAAGAAGACTGGAAATTCTTCCAAGGAATTCTTTGAACTAGTTACTAACGCTGAATTTGTTGATCGCATGATGAGTAAGTACCCTACATTGTTAACAGAAGAAATTAAAGGGGAAAATATCCGTTACGCATTAGAGGGTTATTTATATCCATCGACATATCCATTTTACGAGGAAAATCCGACAAATGAAGAAATAGCAGAAATGTTATTGGCTCAAACGGACAAAGCATTGGCACCTTATTATGAATTGCTACAAGCAGAAGAAAAGTCTGTTCATTGGCTTTTAACCTTTGCTTCCTTATTGGAAGAAGAGGCAACTGCTCAAACAGACCGTGAAAAAATAGCTAGTGTCTTTTTCAACCGTTTAGAAATTGATATGCCATTACAAACCGACCCGACTGTACTTTATGCTTTAGGAAGCCATAAAGATCGTGTATTATTTGAGGACTTAGAAATTGATAATCCATATAATACTTACCAAAACAAAGGATTACCACCAGGTCCGATTGCAAATGCAGGGAAAATGTCTATAGAGGCAACATTAGATCCAGAAAAGACAGAATACTTCTATTTCCTAGCTGATAAAGAAGGAAAAAATCATTTTTCTAAGACATATGATGAACATCTTCAAAAAATAGACGAACATTTAAAATAATTAGCATGCAGGAGAAGGAAGGTTATCGCTTTCCTTCTCCTGCTATGTTATTATAAGATGGGTTTTTTACGTATCAGGTTATATTTGTCTGTTGATTATCCTTGTACTTAGGAGTAGAATTTCGGGAAGCAGAGATATCTCCAGTTTACATAACGAAATAACCTTGCATCTAAAAGGAGTTAAGCTATGAACATCAGTGAAGATTTTATGAAAAATCTAATTAAGCCAAGAGAACCTATCTTTATTGAAATGGAGAGCTATGCAAAAGAAAACCATGTACCAATTATGCAACTGTCGGGAATGGAAGTATTGCTACAGTTACTCTCTTTACAGAAGCCAACCTCTATTTTAGAACTTGGAACAGCAATCGGTTATTCTTCTATGCGCATGGCCGACAAACTAGATGCTTCTATTGTCACAGTAGAGCGTGATGAGCAAAAAGCGATGTTAGCTAAGGAATATATTAACCGAGCCAACTTGGAGGAACGCATCAGAGTTATTATTGGAGACGCCTTAGAGTTAGACGAGGATACTTTGAATAATCAAAGATTTGATGCTATTTTTATTGATGCTGCAAAAGGACAATATAAAAAATTCTTTGAAAAGTACGCACCTTTGTTAAACGATAGGGGCGTTATTTACTGTGATAATATATTGTTAAACGGTCTCTCCGAGCTTCCAATAGAAGAGGTTCCAAGAAGGAAAAGAACCATGGTGCGAAACCAGCATCAGTTTATGGAATGGTTAATGCAGCATCCAGACTATGACACAGCATTCTTTTCTGTGGGAGACGGAATGCTAGTAAGTATAAAGAGGTGACAAGCATGAAAAAAGCAGAATTACTAGTGACACCTAAAAATGTAGAGCACATTCGAGAGCTTATACAGGCGGGTGCAGATGCTTTTTTAGTAGGCGAACAGTATTTTGGGTTAAGGCTAGCAGGAGAATTTACACTAGATGATATTCAAGCAGCGACAAAGCTAGTAAAAGAACATAATAAAAAAATTTACGTTGCCATGAACGGCATTTTTCACAATGACAAAGTAGATGAACTTGGCCCTTATATGCAGAAAATACAAGAAATTGGTGTAGATGCAATTGTATTTGGTGACCCGGCGGTAATTATTGCTAGGAGAGAGGCGAGAGTTACACTACCTCTTCATTGGAATACTGAACAAACAGCTACTAATTACTTTACAGCAAACTATTGGGGAAAACGTGGTTCTACAAGAGCTGTTTTAGCTCGTGAGCTTAGCTTAGAAGAAGTGATAGATATAAAAGAAAATGCAGAAGTCGAAGTAGAGGCACAGGTGCACGGAATGACGTGTATGTTCCAGTCTAAGCGATCTTTAATCGGCAACTATTTTCTTTTTCAAGATAAAGCAATGGAAGTGGAAAACCGCTCTCAAAATAAAAATATGTTTTTACATGATAAAGAGCGATCGAATAAGTACCCTATCTTCGAGGATCAAAATGGAACCCATATTTTTAGTCCGAATGATATTTGTATGATTGATGAGTTAGATGAGTTTTTAGATGCAGGAGTGGATAGCTTAAAGATTGATGGCATTCTCCATGAAACGTCATATGTAACGGAAGTCACTAGCTACTATCGTCAGGCAATTGATGCATACTATGAATCACGTTCAGCCTATAAAGAGATTAAAAAGGAACTATTTAAGAAAATTGAAGCTATTCAACCTCCACTTAGACCCTTGGATACCGGATTCTATTTTAAAGAAACAGTATACTAATTGCGTAGCTCTTAGCTGAAATTATTTTCGGTTCAGAAAGGACAGAATTCATGTGATAAACACGAAAATAGATGAAATAAGTGAATTAGTCGACGGCAAACGTGTCATTACGAAAAAGCCTGAGTTATTGGCTCCGGCCGGTAGTCTAGAAAAATTAAAAATTGCTGTTCATTATGGTGCAGATGCAGTATTTATAGGTGGTAGAGAGTTTGGCTTACGTTCAAACGCAGGTAATTTCTCCATTGATGAAATGCGTGAGGGTGTCGAGTTTGCCAATCGATACGGAGCAAAAATTTATGTTACAACTAATATCTTTGCTCATAACGAAAATATGGACGGGCTAGAGGAGTATTTAAAGTCAATAGAGGCTGCAGGAGTAACTGGAATTATAGTTGCAGATCCTTTAATTATAGAAACCTGTAGGGAGGCAGCTCCTAAGCTAGAAATTCATCTAAGTACTCAACAATCCCTTTCTAACTGGAAAGCAGTCCAATATTGGAAGGAAGAAGGCTTACACCGAGTTGTTTTAGCTCGAGAAACAAGCGGTGAAGAAATAAAGCTAATGAAAGAAAAAGTGGATATAGAGATTGAGACATTTATCCATGGAGCTATGTGTATAGCATATAGCGGTAGATGTACACTCTCTAATCATATGACTGCTCGCGATTCTAACCGCGGTGGTTGCTGCCAATCATGCCGATGGGACTACGATCTCTACGAAGCAAGCTCTAATGGAGAAGAGAAAGCATTATTTGAAGAAGAAGATACTCCTTTTGCTATGAGTCCAAAAGATTTGAAGCTAGTTGAATCTATTCCTAAAATGATTGAAATGGGAATTGATTCTCTAAAAGTAGAAGGTCGTATGAAATCTATTCACTATATAGCTACAGTTATTAGTGTATATCGTAAAGTCATCGATGCTTATTGTGCGGACCCAGAAAACTTTGTTATGAAGCAGGAATGGTTGGAAGAGCTTGAAAAGTGTGCAAACCGAGAAGCAGACACAGCATTCTTTGAGGGTGAGCCTGGTGTTGAACAACAAATGTATGGCGTTCATGACAAAAAACTGGGATACGACTTTGTTGGGCTAGTTCTAGACTATAACGATGAAACACAAGTAGTAACATTACAACAGAGAAACTACTTCAAGCCAGGAGATGAGGTAGAATTCTTTGGACCCGAAATCGACAACGTTCGATTGGTAATTGGTGAACTTAAAAATGAAAAGGGAAAAGTTCTAGATGCAGCAAGACATCCCTTAGAAATAGTTCAATTTACATGTCCGACTAAATTATATCCAAACAACATGATGAGAAAGGGGTTAAACTAATGGCTAAACGTACTCCGCTTATCATAGGCATCACTGGTGGTTCCGGTTCAGGAAAGACCAGCGTTACCCAAGCAATTAGTGAAGTTTTTAAAGACCATTCTGTAGTAGTTATTGAACAAGATTATTATTATAAAGACCAAAGCCATTTAGCTTTTGAAGAAAGATTGAATACAAATTACGATCATCCCTTTGCTTTTGACAATGACCTACTTATTCAGCATGTAAATGATTTGCTGAACGACAAAGCAATTAAAAAACCAATTTATGATTATGCACAACACACGCGTTCAAGTGAAACAGTCCTGATCCAACCAAAGGATGTAATTATTTTAGAAGGTATCCTAGTGCTAGAGGACGAGCGTTTAAGAAACCTCATGGATATAAAATTATTTGTAGATACAGACTCGGATTTACGTATTATTCGAAGAATTTTACGTGATATTCATGAGAGGGGCCGTACGGTAGAATCTGTAGTAGAACAATATTTAACAGTCGTTCGCCCAATGCATAATCAGTTTATAGAGCCTACTAAAAGATACGCAGATGTAATTATTCCTGAAGGCGGTCAAAATGAGGTAGCAATCGATTTAATGGTTACAAAAATAAAAACTATTCTTGAAACTAATGCTATTGTATAATATGATGATGAAAGATTTACAAATATTTCATTAAATTCATATCATTTTAACTCGAAGCATATGAATAGGAAATATGTGTTTATAAAGAGGGATTTTAAAGGAGTGTATGGAAGTGTCAACTGAGAAACAATTTCCGATGACTGTAGCAGGTAAACGTAAACTAGAAGAAGAATTAGAAGTATTAAAAACTGTAAAACGTAAAGAAGTCGTAGAACGTATTAAAATCGCTCGTAGCTTCGGTGATTTGTCGGAGAATTCGGAGTATGATTCTGCTAAGGAAGACCAAGCTTTTGTTGAAGGAAGAATCTCTACAATTGAATCCATGATTCGAAATGCTGTGATTATCGAAGAGGAAGATAATAATGACGTTGTCTCTTTAGGTAAAACAGTGACATTTGTTGAAATTCCAGATGGAGATGAAGAAAGCTACACTATCGTTGGATCTGCTGAAGCTGATCCTTTAGAAGGGCTTATCTAAACGATTCTCCTATTGCTAAAGGCTTACTTGGAAAGACAACCGGAGATAAAGTGAAAATCCTTACTCCAGGCGGAGAAATGGATGTAGAAATTATTTCTATTTCTTAAGACGGACAATATATTTTCAAAAATGAGGAGTAAACATTTATATGTTTGCTCCTCATTTTAAATTTACAAAGAATTTAAGTATAAATAGTTAAGACCTTTGTCATATTGTTTATTCTTTTTATAACTGTAATGTATTTTTGATATTCCTAAGGATATAAGTGGATGGATTCACTCTTTCTTCTATGCATATTAATGATAGGGCAGAAATGCTATAAAATCCTGAGGACATGTGCTAGGGGAAGGTAATATCTTAGCTCATATGCTCTCATGAAAACGTCCGCTGTAGTGGAAAAAAACTATTATCGTAGATATTAATTTTGTATCATTCTCTTTTTATCCCTATGATATAATATTTGGAAGAAAAATGAGACTTGCTAAAAGCATTTATATGTATTAAATTAGTTAGCACCTAAAGTTTTGAAACTTAGTTTCTATTATCACGTCTATTATTTATAGTTCTCTATCTTTTAAAAGGAGGAAGAGTATGTCAGAACAAAATCAAAAAATTAACTCACGTTTAAACAAAAATAATCGCAAGAAAAAAACTAATACAATACTGAATGTCTTAATTGGAGTAGTACTTCTGTTAATCATTATTGTAGTTGTTAATTTAGTGACAGGTGATAAAGAGGAAAAAGATATTGCCCAAGAACCAAAAGAAACTGAATCCGTTTCAGAGAGTAGTGAAGTCGAAGAAGAGGAATCAGAAGACGTTGAATTGACTACTGAGGAAATAGCCGAAGAGGACGAACAAAACGAAACAGCCAATGAAGAAAATGATTCGACCACAGAGTCAGGCTCTTCTTCTAACGACTCAAATGAAATTATAGAAGAATCCGATGATCCAAATGTGGAGGCTGTTGTAGTAGACCCTTCGTGGGAACCAATAGGGACAGCTCAAGTAGGAGAACATGTCTCTAGCTATACGAAGGAAACAGTAGATTGGGAAGAGAAGGTTGACGCATTAGCTTACGCGGCAAACTTAGACCCATCTAATATGATTGTCCATTTTCTAGGTAATGGTGGAAGTCCACAAAAGTCTATAGGAACTGTTACTTCTAAAGATGGAAAAGAAATCTATCGTATATCCTTAGAATGGGTCGACGGTCAAGGATGGAAGCCAACCAAAAAAGAAAAGCTGTTATCAGCAAAATAAATATACAATGTGGGAGCGGTACTTGACTAAAGTGCCGCTCTCCTTTACTTTAAAAGAAGTACTTTTAGAGAGGGGTTTTTAATAATGAAGATTGCCGTAATTGGAGCAATGGAAGAAGAAGTAGAATTATTAAGAAATGCGGTTGAAAATGCAAAGACTATAGAAATTGCAAATAGTGAGTTTACAACTGGTACATATAAAAGCCATGAAATAATCCTGTTGAAAAGTGGAATTGGCAAAGTAAATGCAGCCATGTCTACTGCTATTCTTTTAAATGAGTATAAACCAGATTATGTCATTAATACAGGGTCTGCTGGCGGATATGATCCTCAGCTAGAAGTAGGAGCAATTGTTATTTCAGATGAAGTAAGACATCATGACGTAGATGTAACTGCATTTGGATATGAGATGGGACAGGTTCCTCAAATGCCACCTGCATTTAAATCCGACGAGCGTTTAATGAAGCTTGCAGAAGATGCGGTAAATGAAATTGGTGAGCATCAGGCCTCAACAGGCTTAATTGCTACTGGTGATACCTTTATGCATAATCCAGAACGAGTAGAACTAGTTCGCAGTTATTTTCCTTCTATGAAAGCTTGTGAAATGGAAGCTGCTGCCGTCGCGCAGGTTTGTCATCAATTTTCAGTACCATTTGTAGTTATTCGTGCTCTTTCCGATATTGCAGGAAAAGAATCCTCGATTAGCTTTGATGAGTTTCTGCCAGTTGCAGCTAAGCATTCCACACAAATAGTGCTTCGTGTAATTGAAAACATTTAGTTGTCATTAATTGGACAAACTATAGCATAGAATGCATGTAATCAGTATTTCCTATATGTGCTATGATGAAAGTATTAAAAGCTTTCCACAATAGTCTAGGAGGAGATCTGATGGTTTTTATCATGGCTATGTCTGTTTTGGTTACAGCTGTATTAGCATTTGTAATGATTGCCGAAACAAGTGAAGATTAATTTTCTCTAGCTCTCTTGGTGTTTGATCCATCAAGAGAGTTTTTTTCATGGATGTAATACTGATAGAGCTTAACAAGCGCACGCTTTTCAATACGAGAAACATAGCTTCTTGAAATTTTTAATTGCTTAGAAATTTCTTTTTGAGTCATTGGCTCATGGCCCAATAATCCATATCTTCGAACGATGATATCTAGCTCTCGTTTCTCGAGTTGGGATAGGTGTTTATATAAACGATTGGTATCTTCTTCTTCCACTAGCTGTTCGTCCGAGCTTTTATCTAGCCCTTGTAGTAAATCGGTGATTTCTAAAGAATGTCCATCTTTATCCATTCCAATAGGTTCATGTAAAGAAATATCCTTTTGAACTTTTTTTAATGAACGCAAATACATAAGAATTTCATTTTCGATACAACGAGCAGCATATGTTGCTAATTTTGTTTTTTTGGTAGGTGTATAGCTATTAACAGCTTTCATCAGCCCAATTGTTCCAATTGATATATAGTCATCTAAAAGCTCATGCTTCGGGTGAAATTTCTTAACTACGTGTGCAACAAGCCGCATATTACGTTCGATAAGTTCATCTCTTGCTGTGAGGTCTCCATCTAGAAAACGTTGAATCATTACTTGTTCTTCCTCCGGAGAAAGGGGCTGATGGAACGCCTGCCCTTTTAAATAACCAAGCACAAGTGGCAAATCGATGACCATGTTTATAAATGCGGTTAGAAGACCGGAAATTATGTTCACCTCCATCTAGTTATACTTTCAATATATGTGGAATTACGACAAAATATGAAAAAAACGACTGCATTTGCAGTCGCCTTTTAAGAAATATATAATTGCTTAAAGCATATCAGACCTTTTTTAAAGTAAAAGTACTAATCATTAATAATGCAAGAATAATAAATAAAAACATGTACGTAACTGGCGGAACAAAATTAATAGCGAAGTATGATAATGTTAAAATTACTCCGGCAACCGTAATTGGTAGTCCTGTAAAAAATCCATTTGACTCAGAAATATTAAAGCGGGCTAATCTAAATGCGCCACAAGCTATATATATAACAGTAATAATCATTCCTGCAATACTAAATTCCTGTAAAACTAAGGAGTACATTAAAAGAGCAGGTGCAATTCCGAATGATATAATATCACTCATCGAATCTAATTGTTTACCAAGCTCTGACTCTAAGTTGAATCTTCTGGCAACCATGCCATCAAAACGATCTAACAAGCCTGCTATAAATATAAATAACACGCTAAACGTGTAGTATTCATTTACTGTAGCCATAATTGCTGCTCCACCGAATGCTAAATTACCAATTGTTATCATATTAGCAGCCTGCGTTTTTAGTTTTTTTATTGTTTGAGTCATAGCATTTTGTAAATACATTGCAAATCACTCCTTTACAAATAACATATTTGTTCATTATACTTCGAGTAAACAAAAATTGTAAGTAAATTTTTATAGGGAGACTAAGAAATGAAAGAAAAAATATATCAATCTATGATTGAGCTAACCAATGGTAGGTGGTCATCATCATTAATCAAAGGCTTTGCTCAGTCTAATCTCAGTAAGAAAATAATACCTGCCTATATGAAACATTTTAATATAGATCCTTCTGAAATGCCATGTCATCTCCATGAATTTTCTACATTGCATGATTTTTTTGTTCGCCCATTAAAACAAAATAGTAGAAATATAGACCCTGCTGTCAACGGAATTATAAGTCCAGTAGATGCAACTATTGAAACTTTCGGGGATATAACGTATGATGGAATTTTTCATGTAAAAGGAAAACCATACACGCTATATGATATGCTCGGCTCCGACAAAATAGGTAAAGAATATGAAAAAGGTAAATTTATCATTTTATATTTAAGCCCGGCGGAATATCACCGAATCCACTCTCCAATTGATGGGAAGGTCACTCGGCAGTATGTGCTAGGAAAGAAATCCTATCCAGTGAACAAATGGGGACTAGCTTATGGTAAAGAAACAATTAGTGGCAACTATCGGCTATTAACAGAGCTTTTGATGCCTAATGATAAGCGTTGTTTTCATATTAAGGTGGGGGCAATGTTCGTGAATTCCATTGAACTCACTAACAGGGAGTTAGAATGGAAAAAGGGAGAAGAGGTAGGTTACTTTTCTTTCGGTTCAACAGTAGTTTTGTTATTTGAAGAAGACAGTATAGAGTTTTCAAGAGAAATAACTCCTGGAAAGTTTATTCGAATGGGTGAGAGACTCGCAAATATGCTATAATCGTTAAAGAAAAAGTGTCGAAGTGGAGTGTTTGTCTTTGTATTCAAATTTTATACCAAGTGAATTTGTTAGAAGTGTCTTTCATATAACACCGGAAATGTTAAAGGAAAAGGGCGTAAAGGCAATTATTACAGATTTGGATAATACATTAGTTGAATGGGATCGACCAGATGCAACCCCTAAGCTAATAGAATGGTTCACTAATATGAAAGAAGCAGGTATTCAAGTAACCATTGTATCCAATAACAATGAATTACGTGTTAAGTCATTTGCAGATCCATTAGGGATTCCTTTTATATATAAAGCAAAAAAGCCTTTAGGAAAGGCTTTTCGTCATGCTCTTAGTATAATGTCCGTTAAAAAAGAGGAAGTTGTAGTTATTGGTGATCAGCTATTAACGGATGTCTTTGGCGGAAATAGACAAAAGCTCCATACCATTCTAGTAATACCTGTCGCAAAATCAGATGGTTTCGTGACGAAGTTCAATCGTATGGTGGAGAGAAGAATTTTTAGTTACTTGGACAAAAAAGGACAAGTTACATGGGAGGAAGAAGCGTGACAGAAGCACCAAAATGTATAGGTTGTGGAACAGTAATCCAAACCGAGGTAGTTGGAGATCCAGGATATGCTCCTGTTTCTTCGTTAGAAAAAGAGGACATTATTTGCCAGCGTTGTTTTCGTTTAAAAAATTACAATGAGTTGCAGCCGGTATCTTTAACCGATGATGATTTCTTAAAAATCTTAAATGGTTTAGGAACAAAAAAAGGACTAATTGTGAAGATTGTAGATATTTTTGATTTTAACGGAAGCTGGCTACCCGGCCTACACCGATTTGTTGGTAACAATCCGATACTATTAGTAGCAAACAAAGCAGATTTACTGCCGAAATCAGTGAAGAAAAACAAAGTAATCAATTGGATGAAGCAAGAAGCAAAAAAACTTGGCCTATCACCAATTGATGTTCTATTTGTCAGTGCACATAAAGGTACTGGTATGCCAGAAGCTATGGAGGCCATAGAGCATTATCGCAAAGGTGAAAATGTTTACGTAGTAGGCTGTACCAATGTTGGTAAATCTACATTTATAAACAGGATTATTAAACAGGCTACCGGTGTAGAAGCAGTTATCACTACTTCTCATTTTCCTGGGACAACCTTAGACATGATTGAGATACCTTTAGACGATAAAAAAGCTCTATATGATACTCCAGGAATCATCAATCATCATCAAATGGCCCATTTCTTAGATCCATCGGAGCTAAAATATATCACACCTAAAAAAGAAGTGAAGCCAAAGGTTTTCCAACTAAATAGTGAGCAAACTCTCTATCTTGGAGGACTTTCTCGATTTGATTTTATAAAGGGCGAACGATCTGCCTTTACTTGTCATATAGCAAACGATATTCCAATTCATCGTACGAAGCTTGAGAATGCTGATACTTTATGGCAAGAGCATCGCGGTCAATTGTTGTCACCGCCTTCTGAGAAATTTATAGACCTATTACCACCTTTAGTAAGACATGAATTTAAGATAAAAGATGATAAAACGGATATCGTATTTTCAGGACTTGGTTGGATTACCGTGCAAAAAGGCGGAGTTGTGATAGCAGCACATGCTCCTGCCGGTGTAGAGATTTCTATTCGTCCATCTCTTATTTAGGGGGAAGTAAGTTTGAAAAAATGGTTTGCAGTCATAGGTGATCCAATTGCCCATTCATTATCACCTTATATGCATGATGCTTGGCTACAGGAGCAAAATATCAATGCAAGCTACATTCCTATTCATGTGAAGGATGGGAAGCTAGAGGACGCTATCGAAGGTTTAAAGCTTCTGGGGTGTAGTGGATGGAATGTAACGGTACCATATAAAGAAGCCATCATTCCTTTTTTGGACCGCCTGGATGAATCAGCTGCCAAAATTGGAGCTGTAAATACAGTCGTCAAAACCGATGAAGGGGAATTCGTGGGCTATAATACGGATGGATTAGGGTTTATCCGTTCGCTTGGAGTAACTGACCAATCCAATAAAATATTGATGCTCGGTGCAGGCGGGGCAGCTAGAGGAATTATATTTGCCTTTAAGCAGCTGGGATATAAAAATCTATCCGTTGCAAATCGGACATTAGAAAATGCAAAAAAACTTGTAGATGAGCTTCAATTTGGTCAAGCAATTACATACCTAGAGGCAGAGGAACAATTACAATCGTTTGATGTCGTTGTTCAAACAACTCCTCTTGGTATGAAAAGTAAGAGTAAAGAGCTTCCTATTCAACTAAAAGGTATTAAAGAGTATACAATTGTTGCGGATATTGTATATAATCCTTTAGTTACCCCTTTTTTAGAGGAAGCAGAAAAGTACAATGTTCGAACAATTAACGGTTTAGGTATGCTTGTCCATCAAGGTGCCTTAGCTTTTTCATATTGGAACGGAAGTTATCCGAATACAGATGATATGATTCAACGATTGACAGAGCAATTAGGAGGATAATTATGTTAACAGGTAAACAAAAAAGGTTTTTACGTAGTCAAGCTCACCATTTGTCACCAATATTTCAAGTAGGTAAAGGTGGCGTTAATGATGCAATGACTAAGCAAATTAGCGAAGCGTTGGAAGTACGTGAATTGATCAAGATCAGTATTTTACAAAACTGTGAGGATGAAAAGCACGAGGTGGCAGAAGCACTTGCAAAAGGCACTAGAGCAGAGCTTGTCCAGTTAATCGGTTTAACGGTTGTTTTGTACAAGCAGTCTAAAAACAACAAACGAATTGAGCTTCCAAAAGTGAATCGTGCATGACAAAAAAAGTAGGGATATTGGGGGGGACTTTTAACCCTCCACATATTGGCCACTTAATCATTGCAAATGAAGTGTATCATGCACTTCATTTAGATGAAGTAAGACTGATGCCGAATGCTATTCCTCCACATAAATCAAAGGATACAAGAGTTACTTCCGAACAGCGATTAGAAATGCTAAAGCTTGCTATTGAACAGGTGCCATATATGGCTATTGAAACGATTGAGCTTATTCGAGGGGGAACCTCATATACTGTTGATACGATGCAACTATTAACAGAACAAGAAGCAGACACCGAGTTTTATTTCATTATTGGCGGAGACCAGGTAGAGTATTTATCTAAATGGCACCGTATTGACGATCTTTTAAAATTAGTGCGTTTGGTTGGTGTTGCAAGACCAAATACCTCTATCGTGTCTGCATATCCTATTATTACCTTAGATATTCCCCAAATCGATATTTCTTCTACTGTCATACGGGAACGACTGAAGAATGGAGAAACAACAAAATTTCTAATTCCTGCTCAGGTTAGAGAATACATTCAAAAGGAGAATCTGTATGAAATTTGAATCTATGCTTCTTCAAATGAAAGACAGAATGCCAGAGCGCCGTTTTATCCATACGAGAGGTGTAGCCGAGACAGCTACACAGCTTGCAGCTAAATACGGTGAGGATATAGAAAAAGCTGAAATTGCTGGCATATTACATGACAGTGTAAAATATGCAGAAAAGTCCTGGCTGAAAGAAATAATTATCTCAGAGCAAATGGACCCGATGCTTTTAAATTTTCACCATGAATTATGGCATGCTCCTGTGGGAAGCTATGTAGCAAGGCAGGAGTTTAATATTGAAGACGCGGATATTCTTAATGCTATTCAGTATCATACGACGGGCCGGGCAGGGATGTCTAACTTAGAAAAAATCGTCTATATTGCAGATATGATTGAACCTAGTAGAAGTTTCCCTGGAGTAGAAGTATTAAGGGAAATTGCAAATCAAGATTTAGAAGAAGGGATGCTTAGTTGCGTCCAGCACAGCATGACATTTTTGATCAAAAAAAGACAGCCGGTTTTTCCGGATTCATTTCATTGTTATAATGACTTGATACAAAAGAGAGGAAAAGTGAAAGAATGACTTCAAACAAATCATTAGTAGAAATAGCTTATAAAGCGGCAGACGACAAAAGAGCGGAGGATATTGTAATTTTAAATATGCAAGGCGTATCTTTACTTGCGGATTACTTTCTAATTTGTCACGCTAACTCAGATCGTCAAGTTCAAGCGATTGCAAAGGAACTGTTTGAACAAGCAGATAAAGCTGGATTCAATGTAAAACGTATGGAAGGCTTCGATGAGGCTCGTTGGATATTAGTTGATATGGGAGATGTGGTAGCACACGTATTCCATAAAGATGAGCGCTCTTATTATAACCTAGAACGTCTATGGGGCGATGCTCCAATGATTGAAGTAGGACATGACGCATAATGTCTACTTACGACCAGTTCGCCTTCATCTACGATTCGTTGATGTCAGATATACCATATGATAAATATGCAGAATGGGTGCTGGCTAAAGCACCTATTTTTAAAAATAAACGTTTAATGGACATAGGCTGTGGCACAGGTGTACTAAGTGTCAGCTTTGCAAAAGCTGGATATGAAGTAATCGGCATTGATTTATCTGAGTCAATGCTGACAGTTGCCCAAAGTAGAAGCACCGAGCAAAATACAGATATAACGTTTTTGTGCCAGTCTATGACCGATATCGATGGAGTTTCCGATTTAGACGTTGCAGTGATAGCGATAGATTCATTAAACTATCTGGAAACTTTAGAAGAGGTAGAACAAACCTTTCTACAGGTCTATTCTGCATTGAATGAAGAAGGTCAGTTATTCTTTGACATTCACTCGGAATATAAAATGAATCATATCTTTCGTGATGGACCATTTACATATGAAGATGAGCGGGTAGCTTATATATGGAACACGGAGCAAGGAGAAGAAGAACATTCTATTTACCACGATATTACTTTCTTCGTCCGTGATGCTGCATCAGGCTATTACGAAAGATTTGAGGAATCCCATTATCAAAGAAGTTTTCCTCTTGAAGTTTATATAAAACTTTTAGAGCGTGTAGGATTTTCGCAAGTTTATACGGAAACAAATATTTTTGACGAACAGCCCACCGATGAAATTGAAAGATATTTTATACGTGCAGTGAAATAACTCTTTTCAAGAAGAGGTAAATTTGGTATATTTTGTACATCTCCATATCATTTACCTCTTTAAGAAAAGAGGCTGATGCATGATCCCCAAGATTAAATCTAGTAAGCTTAAAAAGCTGATACTCCCTATTGGAGTATTAACTCTCCTAGTGTTTCTATTTCTTCAAAAGCAATTTTTTTCAGCTGTCCCCTCGGCTGAACCAATACAACCCTCCCTTTTAGACGATACAAACTTACAAGAAACTGTAGAAACAATAAACATTGAAGAAGATAACTCCATATTTATAGAAGTTAAAGGAGCTGTCCAAAATCCAGGAGTCTATGAACTCGAAAATGGTGATCGGGTGTTAACTGCTATAGAACTAGCGGGTGGGTATTTGCCTGAAGGTGATAGTAAAACAATTAATCATGCTCAAAAAGTAGAAGATGAGATGATAATTTATGTCCCTTTAGTTGGTGAAGAGGTTGTAACCCCTGCTAATTCCGCTACCAGTTCATCAAAAGATCAGCTGATCAACATTAATAAAGCAGATATACAAGGCTTGACCTCTTTACCAGGAATAGGTCCGGCAAAAGCTGAAGCCATTATTTCTTATAGAGAGGAAAATGGTGGTTTTAAATCTGTTCAGGATTTAATGGAGGTTACTGGAATCGGTCAAAAGACTTTTGAAAAGCTTGAAACTTATATCACTGTTAAATAATAGGCTTGATTGAAGTTTATCCATGAAAGATTTAAACTAAAAGAAGTATTATTTAGGGGGTATTTAATATGGAGAGAATTACATGGGATCAATTTTTCATGGCACAAAGCCACTTATTAGCACTAAGAAGCACATGTACGCGTTTAGCAGTTGGAGCTACCATTGTAAGAGATAGAAGAATCATGGCCGGAGGATATAATGGGTCCATATCGGGTGGGGAGCATTGTATCGATGATGGATGTTATGTAGTTGATAACCATTGTGTTAGAACGGTGCACGCTGAGATGAATGCACTTTTACAATGTGCAAAATATGGTATTACAGTCGGTGGAGCAGACTTATATGTGACCCATTTCCCATGCTTACCTTGTACGAAATCAATCATTCAAGCTGGTATTGCAAGATTGTACTATGCGCAAGACTATAAAAATAATTCCTATGCAATAGAATTACTGAACAAAGCAGGCGTAGAGACCATTCACGTGCCCTTTGACGAGCGTAAGATTGATTTCCTTAGTGACGAGAAGGTAACCCTTTATATGGAGCTTATAACGAAGCTAAGGGACAAGGGAGCAAGTGAGGAGGAACTTCTGCCTTATGAGAGGAAGGTGGCAGAATTATTCGGTTTGGAGGAATCCAAGGTAATGTAATATATGTAGCCTTGTCCATTTTACTTGCTACTCTAGCAGCATTTGAAACGACAAGGCTGCTAATCTTATTCGTGCTATTATTCTGTTGGTTTATTTATAGGCAAATTTCGATAATGTTAACTATTACTATTATTTCTTTAGGCTTCTTTACTTTTTTTTATGTAAATCATATAAATCCAGAAAAGGTCGAACATAAGGACGTAAAAACAATTACTTGGACGGATAACTATCGTATTAATGGGAGATTTATAAGAGGCTTTGCTACTTCAGATACAAACCAAAAGTGGTATGTTCAGCTAAAAATATTAAACGAAGACGATAAAGACTACTTTTCTAATAACTCTTTAACTGGTTTGGAGTTACAAGTTAAGGTGGAAAAAGCTATAGAAAGACCAACTTCTCATAAATATGCTTTTGACATAGAAAAGTATATAAAGAGTCATGGGGCTATTGGTCAAATAGCCGTTGAAGAATATAAAATGTTAACTTTGAAGACGGGATTTAGAACTTATATGGCTAAACAACGCTTCAAACTAAAGCAGCATATCCAACTTACTTTTCCAGCAAGCCTCCAAGCCGAAGCAGAAGCTTTACTAATAGGTAGCAGAGAAAGTATGCCTCTAGATCTTCAGGATGCATATCTGACCCTAGGTATCACTCACTTATTTGCAATCTCTGGTTTACATGTGGCATTAGTAGTGATGTTGCTCTATGAAGTAATGGTGCGTCTAGGCGTTAGAAGAGAAACCGCAAATTGGCTTCTAATTTTAGCATTACCGTTATACGGATTTATTGCAGGAGGAGCTCCCTCGGTATGGAGAGCTGTATCTGTAACAGAAATTTTGTTGATCAGTAGTCTTATAAATAATAAGTTAATCATATCAGATGCATTTTCTTTAAGTTTCATTTTATTTTTGTTTTCCTCTCCTTGGGTTGTTTATCAAACAGGCTTCCAATTATCCTACTTAGCTGCATTTTCACTAATATTTTCCTCAAGCTTGTTAAGATTAAGCATCAATCCTTTAGTTCAGTCCTTTCTTATTACAGCTATTTGTCAGCTGATGGTATACCCTCTCTTAATCTATCAATTTTATGAGATTTCTCTTTCTTCTTTTTTAGCCAACCTTTTGTTTGTTCCTCTATTTTCATTTGTTATACTACCAATTAATATTTTTGTGCTCCCATTGACATTTCTTTCTCCCGTAATCAGCAATATTATTTTTCGAATCTATGAGCCACTACGAATTTGGCTAGATGACTTCATCATTTTTTTAGGTGCATTGCCATTTCAAATGTGGAATCCTAGACAGCCTGAGCTATGGTTAGTCGTGACTGCTTATATAAGTATTTTTACTTTTTTCATTTTAGTAGAGAACAAATCTAAAATTTTTCTGTCACTCTGCATTCTTTTTGCACCAATCATTATACTCCATTTATCTCCCTATTTTGATACTAAAACTAGAATAACTTATTTAAACGTAGGTCAAGGGGACTCTATTCTTATCGAAATGCCGAAAAGAGAGAAGGTTATTTTAATTGATACTGGTGGTTTATTAAGATTTGATCAGGAAAAATGGATGGAAAGCGAAAATGTGTATGAGGTTGGTAGACAAGTCGTAGTCCCTTTTTTAAAAGGGAGAGGTATCAGTAAAATTGACGTGATGATTTTATCTCACGCAGATGCAGACCATATGGAGGGAGCAGAGGAAATTCTTCAAGAGATAAAAGTTGAGGAAGTACATATTACTCCAGGTTCTTATGAGGAAGATGCTATGAAAGACTTAAGAGAAGAAATTAATAAGCAAAGAATCTCAGTTTTTGAGAAAGGGGCGGGAGAAGTGATTGAGTCGTCCTATTATCAGCTTATTTATTTATATCCAAAGGATGTAAACTATGAAGGAAATGATGATTCTTTAGTGCTGTATATGAAAAATGCATATTTCAAGGGGTTGTTTATAGGAGATTTGGAGAGCAATGGAGAGCGAGTGTTAGCTACAGAGTATTCCAAGCAGATTGAGGGACAAACCATACTTAAGCTGGGCCACCATGGAAGTAAAACTTCTAGTACGCAGCTTTTTTTGGAGAAAGCTAATCCTAAATTTGCCATAGTATCGGCCGGGTTGAATAACCGTTATGGGCATCCGCACCCTGAAGTCGTAGAGCGTCTTAACAAATTGGACATACCGTATTTTCAAACAGGGAAGGATGGGTCTATTGAGGTTATAATAACGAAAAAAGGGGAAGTAACTATTTTTCCACATTAGAATAGAGAAAAGGGTCTTGTCTATAAATTAGACAAAACCCTTCTCATGTATTATCGAGCAAGAAACTCAATAACTACTGCAATTACAAACATAATTGTAAAAAATCCAAAGGAGACTACAAAGCCTACGCCAGAATCGATCGCGTCATTACGCTTCGACTGTACATTTTGCTCAAATTCATTCATTGTTACCCCTCCTATTTCCACATAATTATATAGGATAGCGAAAAAAAAATCTACACACAAACTTTTCTTTTTCGCTATAAATACATAATGTCACAAAGTTTTCACTTCAATTGCGTTATAATAAATATACTAATGATGAGCAAGGAGATTCAAAATGATTTCAGAAAAATGGATGCAAATCTCTAACGGTAAAATATCAAACGTCTATTTATTATATGGCACGGAAGCATATTTTATCGAAGAAACAATAAAAAAATTAAAGAATAAACTCGAAGAAGATGGAGAAGCAGAAGTCATTTACTTCGATTTAGAGGAAAAAAATATTGAACATGTCATCTACGAGGCAGACACACTTCCTTTTTTCTCTGAGAAAAAGTTAATAATCGCAAAAAATGCATTTTTCTTAAAAGCCTCGGAAAAAGGCAAAGAAAAAATTGTTCACGATACAGCTCTACTAGAAAGTTGGCTTAAAGATCCTTCTTCTACTGCCATTGTTGTGTTTGTAGCACCTTATGAAAAGCTGGATGAACGCAAAAAGATAACTAAAGCTATAAAGCAAACAGCAAATGTAATCGAAGCTGCGGGTCTACAAATTCATGACTTAAAAAGTTGGGTGTTGCATGAAGTTTCAAATGAAGGAAAAACGATTACAGATGAAGGTATTGAACGACTAATTGAAAGTGGGGGAACAAATTTAGTTCACCTAAGAACAGAAATCGCTAAAATTTCGACTTATATCGGAGAAGAGAATGAGATTGATGCAGATACCGTCAAATTTTTACTTGTCAGAACGCTAGAGGAGGACGTTTTCACTTTAGGGAACGCGTATTTATCAGGACGAAAAAGTGAGGCAATGGCGATTTATCATGACTTACTTAAGCGTAAGGAAGATCCTTTGAAGCTTAATGCCTTGATCGCTTCTCAAGTGCGATTAATGATTCAGGTGAGTCATCTTAAGAAAAAAGGCTATCATGCGCAACAAATCGCGTCTCAATTAAAAGTGCACCCTTACAGAGTTAAATTGCTATTTGACAATCCTTTGTTACATCAAGAGGAAAAGCTCTTAAATACATTGAATGACTTGGCTACAGTAGATTTGCAGTTAAAGTCATTGAATACAAATAGAGACCGTATTCTTGAACTATTTTTATTGAAATAATGGCATTGGATTGAAAGATTCTTATGAGTTTAATGGGGAGTATAAGAATAGAGAGCTTGGAAATAGTTCTCCAAGCTCTTTTTTCTATTTCTGAAACTTCTTAGAAAATATGATTTAATGAAAAAAAATAAAGACTGACCGAGTTTGACATCGGAACAGTCTTTTTTATTTACGCTTTTTTCATTAATTGAGCTTTCTTACGAGAAGCTGCGTTTTTATGAATTAAACCTTTAGAAGCTGCTTTTTCAACTTGTTGAATCGCAGTTTTAATAAGTTCTTTTGCGTTTTCATCGTTATTAAGTGCAGCAGTGTCAGCTTTTTTGACAGCAGTACGCATAGCTGATTTTGCCTTTGCATTTTGAGTGTTTAAAGTCTCATTTTTCTTAACACGTTTGATTGCAGATTTAATGTTTGGCATACCTTTCACCTCCTAGTAAGGTCTGAGATGATACATTTTGTTGGTAACTGAATTTATACAACAAGCATTATTTTAACAAACGAAAAAACAAATTGCAATATATAAATGCAAAGAATATTTACTTGACACTTTGAACAAACTATTTTGGAGGTGATAATTATGTGGGGAAGAACTGATTTAATCGATGAATCGGATGAAATGGTAAAGCACCGTTCGGAAAATCAAAAAGATACATTGGCAAAATCAAAAGGTATAAAATTTGAGGAATCAAGGAATGGAGCCGTATTGGTTACATCGATCGAAGTGGATGCAGAAGGGGAGAAACAAATAGGTAAAAAACAAGGGAAATATATTACCTTGACCGATCTGACCTTAAGTCCAGATGATGAAAAAAGTTTTGAGAATATTGCTAGGACCTTTATTGACCATCTCCGGGATATGCATAAAGAGATTACACTTACAGACCAATCCAAAATATTAATCATTGGTCTTGGAAATGCAACCATTACCCCGGATGCAATTGGTCCAAAAGCAATCGAGTATCTTCAAAATTCATCTTTGACTAATAATGAACGAATAAAGGTAGTCATGTATGCACCAGGTGTCACTGGCCAGACAGGCTTTGAAACAAGCGACTTTGTTAGTGCGATTAGTGAAGCATTTCAACCTGATTTAATTATAGTGATGGATGCCCTTGCTGCAAGGAATAGCGAGCGTTTATGTAAGACAATCCAAATAACTAATACAGGCATTCATCCAGGGTCAGGAGTAGGTAACCAGCGTAAGGAAATTTCTAAAGAGGTATATAATGTGCCGGTTACTGCAATTGGTATACCTATGGTGGTAGATGGACCTGTGTTATATGCAGACGCGGTTGAGCAGGTTATTCATCATGTGGCAGCACGTGTAGAGGAAAAAGGGAAGCCTTCCTCTGCCTTAGCCGTTACTCCTATGGTTTCTAATAAAACGAATATAGATAAAAAAGTCCTTGAGCCAATATTTGGTGAATGGGTTGGCTGGTCGACGGATGAAAAAAGAAAATTATTTGAGGAAGTATTTGTTGGAAAAAATCCATCCTTATTTGTTACGCCAAAGGAAACAGATTTATGGGTGGAACAGTACGCGTATATGCTTTCTACGGGGATTGAAACCTGGCTTGTAAGTAAATAGGTCGTTCTAAAAATTCTTCTCTTCTCATACGATTGTGTGAGGAGAGTGGAACCTATGACTAATACGTTAAAGAAGCTAACTACGATTTTATTACTCTTATTTTTGGCGCCTATTATTATTGCAACAGTCCAAACACCTCTAAGCATGGACGCAACAACTGAAAAAACAGTAGAAAAGAAAAAAGAGGATATCCCGGTTGTTTATGCGGCACAAATTGAAACACCGCCGGTAACTGAGACCGAAACCGAAACTGAAACGGAAACTGAATCAGATCCGGTAGCAGAGATTTTGCAACCGCCACGAAAAGCTTTCGTATACTTTACCCATTGGCAAGAAGCTTTTAAACCAATTTTAGCTGCCAGCGGAGAAAAAATTGAAATCTATCATCCAGAAAAAAATATTACTAATTTTCAAGAGCAAATTACTGCTCAGTTTGCTTTTCATAATGTAGAAACTGATTTTCTAACAAGCGATAATCCACATGGCACAAAAGATTATCACTCGGTTAGACCTCTAGTCCAGAAAGCCTTATCTCAAAACAATTATGATATTGTATTAGATATCCACCGAGACTCTGCAAAAGCAAAAGTGACAACGTTAAAATTTGGAGAAGAGAGCTATGCAAAAATCATGCTTGTTGTAGGTGGCGAGCATGCAAATTATAAATGGAATGAGCAACTAGCTAATAAACTATCGGAACAAATGAATACAATAGTCCCAGGTATCTCAAGAGGCGTTTTCTTGAAAACTGGAAAAGGTGTAGATGGAGTCTATAATCAAGACCTAAATAAGAACACCATACTTATTGAATTAGGTGGCATTGACAGTACAGAAGTCGAACTAAATAGGACAATTGCAATCTTAGCAAAAGCAGTTTCAAATGTTTTTGATCAACAAAATGCATCCTAACATTGATGTATCGCTTGTTCACTGCTATAATTCATAATAGTTTAATTAGGAGTGAACAAGCATGAATAATGAAGAGAGACTGGCACGACAGAAAAAGATACGAAATTTTTCTATAATCGCCCATATAGATCATGGGAAGTCAACGCTTGCTGACCGTATTTTAGAAAAAACAAAGACGTTAACATCTAGAGAAATGAAAGACCAATTGTTAGACTCTATGGATCTTGAAAGAGAACGTGGAATTACAATTAAATTAAATGCAGTTCAGCTAAAGTATTTGGCACAGGATGGAGAAGAATATATTTTCCATTTGATCGATACCCCTGGACATGTCGATTTTACTTATGAGGTGTCTAGAAGCTTAGCAGCCTGTGAAGGTGCTATTTTAGTTGTAGATGCTGCACAAGGAATTGAAGCACAAACGTTAGCTAACGTTTATCTTGCATTAGATAACGATTTAGAGATTTTACCAGTTATCAATAAAATTGATTTACCTGCAGCTGATCCAGAACGTGTAAAAAAAGAAGTGGAAGAAGTAATTGGTTTAGATGCTTCAGAAGCTGTTCATGCCTCAGCAAAAGCTGGTATTGGTATAGAAGAAATTTTAGAGCAAATCGTGGAAAAAGTCCCTGCGCCAACTGGTGATCCAGAAGCACCTTTAGAAGCATTGATTTTTGACTCATTATTTGATCCATACCGTGGTGTAATTGTTTATATTCGTATTATGCAAGGAACCGTAAAACCTGGAGACCGCATTAAAATGATGTCCTCGGGCAAAGAATTTGATGTTGTAGAAACAGGGGTCTTCACACCTAGAACTACTCAACGTGACGAATTGACTGTTGGAGATGTTGGTTTCTTAACAGCGTCTATGAAGGATGTTGGCGATTCGAGTGTTGGGGATACTATTACTTTGGCGAATAATCCAGCACAAGTGGCATTAGCGGGTTACCGTAAGATGAATCCAATGGTGTTCTGTGGATTGTACCCAATTGATAACTCTAAATATAATGACCTTCGAGACGCATTAGAAAAACTACAGCTAAATGACTCTGCACTAGAGTTTGAACCAGAATCTTCCCAAGCGCTAGGTTTTGGGTATCGCTGTGGCTTCCTTGGATTGCTCCATATGGAGATCATTCAAGAACGTATCGAGCGTGAATTTAAAATTGATCTTATAACGACAGCACCAAGTGTTATCTATAATGTAAAGCTGACTAGTGGAGAAACTTTAAAGGTTGATAATCCTTCTATGATGCCAGACGTTCAAAAGGTAGACGCAATAGAGGAGCCTTATGTTAAAGCCTCTATTATGGTTCCAGAGGATTATGTAGGATCTGTTATGGAGCTTTGCCAACGTAAGCGTGGTAACTTCATCACAATGGATTATTTATCTTCTGCTCGTGTAAATATTATCTATGAAATTCCACTATCCGAGATAGTCTATGATTTCTTTGATTCATTAAAATCCAGCACTAAAGGTTATGCTTCCTTTGACTACGAACTTATCGGTTACAAGGAATCTAAACTACAAAAAATGGATATTTTGTTGAACGGGGAAAAAGTAGATGCTTTAAGCTTTATCGTGCACAGAGATTTTGCATACGAGCGCGGGAAGCTGATTGTTGAGAAGCTGAAGGCACTAATTCCGAGACAGCAGTTTGAGGTACCAGTTCAAGCGGCAGTCGGACAAAAAATTATTGCACGATCTACGATTAAATCTATGGGTAAAAACGTTTTAGCTAAATGTTACGGGGGAGATATCTCACGTAAACGTAAACTTCTTGAAAAGCAAAAAGAAGGTAAAAAACGTATGAAACAAGTAGGTTCTGTAGAAGTACCTCAAGAAGCGTTTATGGCAGTCCTTAAGATGGATGAGCCGAATAAATAAGTAATACCAAGGTTTAACGTATATTAGTGATTTTGAATAACTAGCATTTGCCACCCTTCTGCCACCGAAATTAGGTTTGGGTGGCAAGTTATTTCAATCCCCATTTCAATCGCATACTTCTCTTACGCATTTCTATATCCAGTCCAATGTGAAATGGAATGTAAAAAGAGTTGTTATCGTAAAGTAAATTGTTATTCTCATTATTAATTCCATGGAGAGCATCTTTAAATCGCTCTCTGTGGTTTTTTTCGTTTATAACCCGGAGTTCTGACATATTGCACAGGGTTTTCGTATATTAGCTTATTAGGATATCCAGCGTGTATTATTGAGTTATTTAATGCCGTGTGGAAATAATACGGGTCTTACTTGCAAAACCTTCACTCTTTTATACCATTGAAAAATTTTGAAGAATATCAGGCTTTAAAGCTTTCAACATCTACTTTACAAAAGTAGGATTAATGTGCTTGTTGATGATCCCTTTATAATTCTCGTATGTAAGTTCACCATTACATATTGATCAAACCATAATCCTGTGCGGTCATTTCAGATAGCTCGAATATTGGATCCCAGTATATTCATTACTATGCATTTTAGAAAATTTTACTATTGATTAAATTTCAAACAGATTTGGAATAAATAACGCATTTTAAATAATCAATTGATGCTTGCAGAATGATTGTCTTTCATACTATTTGGCATAATAGATTGAAATTTGACGAGCTTTAAAAATAACCTAGAGACAACTTATGACATGTGTTAGACCATCTAAAAATATCTTGTAGGCTGCATCAGTGGCAACAACGACTGGGCGTCCCACCAGGTCGATACTAGGTCTCCCTATTGTCGAATAAAGGTTTTCAACCAATGGATAGATAATGGAAAAATCAATTGCCGCATCTAACTTACGAAAGGGTCTTGTGGTACCAACTGTTCAATAGTCAAGATTTCTAATTGTTCGCGTTCATTGGTTTGATTTTTCGTCATCATATCCATCACCTCATTCATTTTATAGGAGGCCCCGTTGATTGGAGCGAAGAACGGCGACTCCAGCGGGAACAGCGCGAGCTGAAGACCCTGGACTGAGCGCAGCGAGGGAAGCGGCTGAAGCCGTGCCCGCGGAAAGCGTCCGTTCGTAGCGGAAATCAACTCTTCCTCGCGTTACTTCTATATTTAAAAGAAAAAAGATTGTAGACATCTTAAAAGAGATGCTTTTTTCTGTGTCACAAAAGCAATTAGCACAATGGGTGAGAGTTCGATACTGGTATGAGCATGGAGAGTTTTCTAAGCTCTCCATGTTTTTTTATTTACTGAGAAGTTTCCTGAAATTCAATATTAACTAATTTACCTGTTTCCGTTGTATATTTAATATTTATAAAAACTCCAAATTCCTTATTGCCATCCTTCATCCACAATTTAAACCTTTCAATGGTTGAATCCTCTTTTGTTTCACTTCCTATATGCAAGTAGTCAATAATAGTCGCATTTGGATATTTAGTTTGTGTCTCCTTTACCGCTAACTTTCCCCATTTCGCGTATGCTGGAACTTGGTCTTGAGCATATGTGCTTGAATAAATATTCATGGTCACAGTGGTAGCAAACATACATATACCTATGGCTATAAACACTTTTTTAATCATCTTCATACCATCTCCTTTTCTTTAAGATGGTTATCTTGCTTAAAATCATTCCAACTTAATAAATAAATCGGAAAATCCAGTGTAACTTCAATAGTTTGAAGGAAGATGAATTATAAGCTATAATTTATGTAGGTAATTTTGGAAAACGGTATTCAAATTAGTGCAATATTTGATGCTTGATAAATAACTAGGAGAAGGAGGCACTATTTGCCTCCTTCTTCGTATTTATAAATGAACGTAGAAAGAAGGCTTATAATGGTACGCGGAGTATATATACACATCCCTTTTTGTCATCAAATATGTAATTATTGTGATTTTAATAAATTCTATTTTCATAATCAGCCAGTAGATGAGTATATTGAGTCTTTAGGGAAAGAAATGGCTCTTTGGAAAGACGATTTATCGAAAGGTCATATAGAAACCATTTTTCTTGGTGGAGGAACTCCTACTTCTTTATCACTTGAACAGTTAGATCGGTTGTTAACGCTTATCCAAGAGCATATCCCACTGGATCATGTAAAGGAGTTCTCATCAGAAGCTAATCCAGATGAGCTTACCCTGGAAAAAATGCAGCTTATGCGAAAATTTGGTGTGAATAGATTAAGCATGGGAGTGCAAACTTTCAATCAAGACTTGTTAAAAGTATTAGGCAGAACACATTCCAATGAACATGTATATAAAGTAATTGAATATGCGAAGGAAACAAATTTCCCCTCTATAAGCATTGATTTAATGTATGGGTTGCCAAATCAAACGATGGAGCAATGGAAGGAATCCCTCCAAGAGGCATTTAAACTGAAGATACCCCATATCTCAGCCTACTCGTTACTAGTTGAGCCTAAGACCATATTCTATAACCTTCTATCAAAAGGGAAATTATCATTACCTGGTGAGGATTTAGAAGCAGAAATGTATGGATTCTTAATGGATGAAATGAAAGCGAACGGATATCACCAATATGAGATTAGTAATTTTTCTCATGAGGGAAAAGCCTCCGAGCATAATCTTTTATATTGGAACAATGACGAATATGTAGGATTAGGGGCTGGTGCCCATGGCTATGTAAATGGAATACGATATTCTAATCATGGCCCTCTTAAAAAGTATATGCAACAGCTAGATTTAGGTGAAAAGCCTATTATGATGCAAAAAGAGGTTACTTATGAAGAAAAGATGGAAGAAGAGATGTTTTTAGGTCTTCGAAAAAACAGAGGCGTTTCTTTAACCGTCTTCGAACAAAAATACAGCAAGACTTTGCATGAGGTATACGGGAAAGAAATCGAAGAGTTAATTCATAAAGAGCTTGTGGCTTTAGAAGAAGACCACATTTTCCTTACAACTCGAGGACGTTTTGTAGGTAATGAAGTATTTCAATATTTCCTTAAATAATTTGGCGCATAATCGTTGACAGTTTTCTTTAGATTTGATAAGTTTTATATGAGTATTAGCACTCTCTACAGATGAGTGCTAACAGAGGTGATAATCATGCTAACTAACAGGCAATTATTAATATTGCAAGTAACGGTGGATGATTTTATTGATACCGCTCAGCCAGTTGGATCTCGTCAACTTTCGAAAAAGGAGGAAGTACCGTTTAGTCCTGCTACGATTCGAAACGAAATGGCAGATTTAGAAGATATGGGTTATTTAGAAAAGACTCACACCTCTTCTGGCCGTGTGCCATCAGAAAAAGGCTATCGTTACTATGTAGACAACTTACTAACTCCACAAATGGTTTCAAAAGAAGAGATTAAACAAATTCGTTCCGTTTTCGAGGAAAGAAAGGTTGAGACGGAGCAAATAATTCGTAAGTCAGCTAATATTTTGTCTGAACTAACGAGCTATACCTCTATTATGTTAGGCTTAGATGTGAGAAAGCATCGAGTCAAAAGATTTTCAATTGTTCCTCTTACAGACGATTCTGCAGTGGCTATAATCGTTACGGACAGTGGTCATGTTGAAAATCGAGTTTTTTCTATTCCTGAGGCCTTTACTGCTTCCGATATTGAAAAAATGGTCAATATCATAAACGAACATTTAGTTGGTGTATATTTACACGAGCTACAAATGAAGTTAGAAGCTGTCACTCAGTTCGTCTTACGTCAGAATAACGGTCGGTTAAATGACCTACTTGGTTCTCTAAACCAAGCGATGATAATTGAGCATGAGGATAAAGTGTACTATGGTGGAAAAATGCAATTGTTAAGCCAGCCTGAATTTAATGATGTGGAAAAAGCAAAAAGCATTATGTATTGGATGGAACACGTCAATGAATTCCCTGGACTTTTCCATTTGAACAAAAAAGGCATCAATATCAGTATTGGTTCTGAGAATAACCAATTTGGAATGAATAATTGCAGTATAATCACAGCTTCTTATGATATTGGAGATGAGCAAAGTGGTTCTATTGCCATCATAGGTCCCACGAGAATGGATTACAAACGTGTAGTATCTTTGTTGGATGTAATGAGTGGGGACTTATCTAGAGAGTTGTCTAGAATATTACGAGGTCAACACGATTAAAGGAGAGTTGCTGCTAAATGGAAAATCAAAAAGAAGAAGTAAAAGATGTATCGACTGAAGAAGAATCAGCAGAACAAGAGATGGTAACTGAAGAAGCGATCGAAACTAAAGAAGTAGATGTATCAGAAGAAGCTACTGAAGTAGAAGAAGTAGACGAACTAACGCTTTTGAAACAACAATTAGAAGAAGAACAAGATCGTACGGTAAGACTGCGTGCTGACTTTGAAAACTACAAACGTCGTGTTCAAAAGGATAAAGAAGCAGATTATAAATATCGTGCCCAATCTTTACTTAGCGATTTGTTACCTGTTTTAGACAACTTAGAACGAGCACTTGCTGTTGAAGCTACATCTGAAGAAGCGATTTCTTTAACTAAGGGTGTAGATATGGTTTATCGTTCTCTTGTAGCAGCTGTTGAAAAAGAAGGATTGGAATCAGTTGAGTCAGAGGGGAAACCTTTTGATCCAAATCTTCACCATGCAGTTATGCAGGAAAAAGACGAAAGCCAAGATTCAGGTATTGTTCTTCAAGAACTACAAAAAGGCTACAAATTGAAGGATCGAATTCTTAGACCAGCAATGGTAAAAGTAAACGAATAAAATATAAACTGATTTTTATTGGTGTCCATTAGGTTGCCAGTTATAATATAAATTGCATATAACAGTATTTATTAGGAGGAAAATTGTATGTCAAAAATTATCGGTATTGACTTAGGAACAACAAACTCATGTGTATCTGTACTAGAAGGCGGAGAGCCAAAAGTAATTCCAAATCCAGAAGGAAATCGTACGACTCCATCTGTAGTAGCTTTTAAAAATGGCGAAAAACAGGTCGGGGAAGTAGCTAAACGTCAATCTATTACAAACCCAAATACAATTTCTTCAGTTAAACGTTTAATGGGAACTAGTGAAAAAGTAAGTGCTGAAGGAAAAGACTATACTCCTCAAGAAGTATCAGCAATGATCCTTCAATATTTAAAAGGTTTCGCAGAAGAATACCTTGGAGAAAAGGTTACAAAAGCAGTAATCACTGTTCCTGCATATTTTAATGATGCAGAACGCCAAGCTACAAAAGATGCTGGACGTATTGCAGGTCTAGAAGTTGAGCGTATCATCAACGAACCTACTGCTGCAGCGCTAGCTTACGGCTTAGATAAAATGGATCACGATGAAAAAATTCTTGTTTATGATCTAGGTGGAGGTACATTTGACGTTTCTATTCTTGAACTTGGAGATGGCGTATTTGAAGTACTAGCTACAGCTGGGGACAACCGTCTTGGTGGGGATGACTTTGACCAAGTAGTTATGGATTTCCTAGTACAAGAGTTTAAAAAGGATAACGGTATTGATCTTTCTAAAGACAAAATGGCAGTGCAACGTTTGAAAGATGCTGCTGAAAAAGCTAAAAAAGATCTTTCGGGTGTTACTTCAACACAAATCTCATTACCATTTATCACTGCTGGTGAGGCAGGTCCACTTCACTTAGAAGTTACAATGACTCGTGCTAAATTCGATGATTTAACAGCTCATTTAGTAGAGCGTACAATGGTTCCAACTCGTCAAGCATTAAAAGATGCTGGATTATCTTCTTCACAAATTGATAAAGTTATCTTAGTTGGTGGATCTACACGTATTCCAGCTGTACAAGAAGCGATTAAAAAAGAAACAGGTAAAGAGCCACATAAAGGTGTTAACCCAGACGAAGTAGTAGCAATGGGAGCAGCAGTACAAGGTGGAGTATTAACTGGTGACGTAAAAGACGTAGTACTTTTAGACGTAACACCACTTTCTTTAGGTATTGAAACAATGGGCGGAGTATTTACAAAGTTAATTGAACGTAATACAACAATACCAACTTCTAAATCTCAAACTTTCTCAACAGCTGCTGATAACCAACCAGCAGTAGATATCCATGTATTACAAGGTGAGCGACCAATGGCAGCAGACAATAAAACGCTAGGTCGTTTCCAACTTGCGGATATTCCACCAGCACCTCGTGGAGTACCACAAATCGAAGTGACGTTTGATATCGACAAAAATGGTATCGTAAATGTTAAGGCGAAAGATCTTGGAACACAAAAAGAGCAAACAATTACAATTCAATCTAATTCATCTTTATCGGATGAAGAAATTGAACGTATGGTAAAAGAAGCAGAAGCAAATGCTGACGCGGATAAAGTACGCAAAGAAGAAGCAGAAGTTAAGAATGAAGCGGACCAATTAGTGTTTATGACTGAAAAAACACTAAAAGATTTGGAAGGCAAAGTTTCAGACGATGAGAAAAAATCTGCTGAAGATGCAAAAGAAGAGTTAAAAGCAGCTCTAGAAGCTGGAAATTTAGAAGATATTAAAGCGAAAAAAGATAAATTAAACGAAATCGTTCAACAGTTGACTATGAAGCTTTATGAACAAGCACAAGCGGATGCAGCGGCTAACGGACAACAAGAAGACGGGCCATCTGATGACGGTGTAGTCGATGCAGAGTTTGAAGAAGTAAAGGACGATAAAGACAAGTAATGTCAACAGGAAAAGTCAAAGACCGTTTTCGGCTTTGGCTTTTTCCATGTAATTAGTAGCATGGAGAAATACGCTATTTGTTTTGCTATTAGGAATTTATCCATGTTACAATTATCTTTATGTGTAAGTTAACAGAGCAGGAGAGTGAACTATGAGCAAACGTGATTATTACGAAGTCCTTGGAGTAGCCAAGGGAGCTTCTGGAGATGAGATAAAAAAGGCGTATCGCAAATTATCTAAACAGTATCACCCAGATATCAATAAGGATGCTAACGCTGAAGATAAATTTAAGGAAATTTCAGAAGCATATGAAGTATTAAGCGACGATCAAAAACGTGCACAATACGATCAATTCGGTCATGCAGGTCCTAACCAAGGTTTTGGTGGCGGGTTTAGTGGCGCGGATGGATTTGGATTTGAAGATATTTTCAGCTCGTTCTTTGGAGGAGGAGGTTCGCGTCGTCGTGACCCGAATGCTCCTAGAAAAGGAAATGACCTTCAGTACTCTATGACTATAGAATTTGAAGAAGCAGTATTTGGTATGGAAAAAGAGATTGAAGTAGCTAAAGAAGAAACTTGTGATACGTGTAATGGTACTGGAGCTAAAAAAGGCACACATCCAGAAAAATGTACACACTGTAACGGAAACGGCCAAGTTAATGTTACGCAAGATACTCCTTTCGGAAGAATTCAAACGAAACGAGCATGTAATTATTGCGAAGGAACTGGGAAAATTATCAATGATAAATGTTCAACGTGTCATGGTAATGGAACAGTTAATAAGCGCAAGAAGATTAAAATCACTATTCCAGCGGGTGTAGATGATGGTCAACAATTACGTGTTAGCGGTCAAGGTGAACCAGGTGTAAATGGTGGTCCAGCAGGAGATCTTTACGTTGTATTTAGAGTGAAAGCCGATCCAAGATTTGAACGTGATGGTGACGATATTTATTACGAATTACCTTTGACATTCGCACAAGCGGCACTTGGGGATGAAGTAGAGATTCCAACTGTCCAAGGAAAAGTAAAATTAAAAATCCCAGCGGGCACCCAGTCTTCTACGAAATTCCGTCTTAAAGGAAAAGGTGTAAAAAATGTGCATGGCTATGGCATGGGAGATCAGCATGTAATCGTAAAAGTAATCACGCCTAAGAAATTGACCGAAAAACAAAAACAATTATTACGTGAGTTTGCAGAAATCAGCGGTGATATACCGGAAGAGCAAGGTAGTACATTATTTGACAAAATCAAGAGAACGATAAAAGGCGAATAAGGAGTTGGAGCAAGTGAAATGGTCTGAGCTATCCATTCATACTACTAATGAGGCAGTGGAAGCAGTAAGCAATATTTTGCATGAAGCTGGTGCTAGTGGAGTAGTAATTGAGGATTCAGAAGAGTTGGCTAGAGATAGAGAAGATGTTTTTGGAGAGATCTACAGCTTAAATCCAGATGATTTTCCAGTAGACGGAGTGCGTATTAAAGCTTATTTGGCTGAAACAAGCTTTCTATTAGAAACGGTGGAAGAGATCAAACTTGCGATCAACAACTTACTAAATTTTAATATAGACCTTGGACATAATATTATTACCGTAACCGAAGTAGACGAAGAAGATTGGGCGACAGCTTGGAAAAAGTACTATCACCCAGTTAAAATCTCTAACAGATTTACAATTGTTCCTACTTGGGAAGAATATAATAGAGTGAACTCTGATGAATTAATTATAGAGTTAGATCCAGGTATGGCGTTTGGTACAGGGACACACCCTACTACCGTTATGTGCTTGCAGGCACTTGAAAAAACAGTGAAGCCTAACCTATCAGTTGTTGATGTAGGCACTGGTTCTGGTGTGTTATCTATTGGAGCAGCTAAACTAGGGGCAGCTACAGTTCACGCACTTGATTTAGATGAAGTTGCAGTAAGATCTGCACAAGAAAACATTGCGATCAATAGAGTGAGCGATATTGTAAAAGTTACTCATGGTAATCTATTAGACAATATTACAGAACAAGCAGATATAGTTGTTGCAAATATTTTAGCTGAAATCATTATGACATTTACCGATGATGCTTATACTATTGTTAAGTCTGGTGGGCAATTCATTACTTCTGGAATAATTTCGACAAAAAAAGATGATGTGAAAACTGCTCTTCAAAATTCTGGTTTTGAAATAGATGAAATAATGATGATGGAAGATTGGGTAACTATCATTTCAAGAAAGCCTGTTAAGTAAAGGAGTAGTTGTCTTGCAACGTTATTTTACAGAAAAACCGTTAGATGAGAATTCTACTATAAAAATTCTTGGAGACGATGCGCATCATATGATTCAAGTGATGCGCATGTCACCTGGTGATGAAGTGTATATAGTGGCCGCTAAAGAAACGTATATTATGACTATTCTTTCTGGAACTAGCAAAGAAGTCATTTTAGAAACAAAAGAACAAGTGTTAAAAACAAATGAAATGCCAATTAAGGTTTCTATTGCCTGTGGATTACCAAAGGGTGACAAACTAGAACTAATCACACAGAAGGCCACTGAACTTGGTATGCATTCCCTCTTTCCTTTTGAAGCAAAGCGCTCTATCGTGAAATGGGACAAGCAAAAAAACGAGAAAAAAATAGCAAGATTGCAAAAGATTGCAAAAGAAGCGGCGGAACAGTCCCATCGCTCATCTATTCCTCACATACATAGTCCTAAGAGCTTGAAAGACCTAATAGAAGTCTCTAAGCAATATGACGTTAAATTTGTTGCTGATGAAGAGGATGCAAAATTAACAGAGCGACAAAAGTTTGCTGACCAATTAAAAAAGGTGTATGATAAACAATCGATACTGATTGTTTTTGGTCCAGAAGGTGGACTTGATAGACATGAGGTTAAGCAACTTTTAGATAATGATTTTCAACCCATTGCACTTGGCCCTAGAATATTAAGAACTGAAACTGCGCCGTTATATGCGCTTGCTGCTATTTCCTATGAATATGAATGAAAGAGGTGTAAGGATATGTCATCCGTTGCATTCCATACATTAGGCTGTAAGGTAAACCATTATGAAACAGAGGCCATTTGGCAACTATTTAAAGAAAATGGTTATGAACGTACAGACTTCGAAAAAAAATCAGACGTTTATGTAATTAATACATGTACTGTAACAAATACTGGTGATAAAAAGAGTAGACAGGTTATACGAAGAGCTATTCGTCAAAACCCTGATGCTGTTATTTGTGTTACCGGCTGTTACGCACAAACCTCTCCTGCAGAAATAATGGCGATTCCTGGCGTGGATATTGTCGTTGGTACCCAAGAGCGTACAAAAATGCTTGGTTACATTGAACAATATAAAATGGAGCGTAAGCCTATTAATGCGGTAGGAAACATTATGAAAAATCGTGTATATGAAGAGCTAGATGTACCTGCTTTTACTGACCGTACACGTGCTTCTCTTAAAATACAAGAAGGATGTAACAATTTCTGTACTTTTTGTATCATTCCTTGGGCACGTGGCTTGATGAGATCCCGAGACCCACAAGAAGTAGTTAGACAAGCACAGCAGTTAGTTGATGCTGGTTATCTAGAAATCGTCTTGACTGGTATACATACTGGTGGATACGGAGAAGATTTAAAGGATTATAATCTTGCTCAATTATTAAGAGATATTGAAACAAATGTAAAGGGACTTAAACGTCTTCGAATTAGTTCAATAGAAGCTAGTCAGTTATCAGATGAAGTAATCGATGTTTTAAAGCAATCGAATATAGTTGTAAGACATTTACACATACCAATTCAGTCAGGCTCTGATACGGTACTAAAAAGAATGCGTAGAAAATATACAATGGAATTTTTTGCGAACCGATTAGATCGTTTAAGAGATGCACTTCCAGATTTGGCGATCACATCTGATGTAATCGTTGGATTCCCTGGAGAAACAGAAGAAGAATTTATGGAAACCTATAGCTTTATTCGCGATCAAAGATTTTCTGAACTACATGTTTTCCCTTACTCAAAACGTACAGGCACCCCTGCCGCTAGAATGGAAAATCAAGTGGATGAAGAAATTAAAAACGAACGAGTACACAGACTTATTAGTTTAAATGATCAGCTGGCTGTAGAATATGCCTCTCGCTTCGAGGGAGAGGTTCTTGAAATCATCCCAGAGGAAGTTATCATTTCAGAAGCGGGAGAAACCATGGTAGAAGGCTATACGGATAATTATTTAAAAGTTGCTATACCAGGCTCTGAGGAACTGATCGGAAAATTAGTAAGAGTAAAAATAACGCGAGCAGGCTATCCTCAAAATATTGGTCAATTTGTTCGTGTGTTAGAAGAAGTAAAAGAGCTAGTTTGACTTAGGTCACTAGCTTTTTTTGTTGGAAGAAACATAGTTGCTTGGCTTTTCTTATGTTTACTAGTAATATTAAGAGGTACGTACAACTAAGAAGGAGATTTTAAAATGACAAATAATATAGCAGCACTTATAGATCATACGTTATTAAAGCAAGATGCTACTAAAAATCAAATTGAAAAACTTTGTGGGGAAGCAAAACAACATGTATTTGCATCTGTTTGCGTTAATCCAACTTGGGTAAGCCTAAGTGCTTCTCTATTAAAAGACTCACCGGTTAAGGTATGTACAGTAATCGGATTCCCACTAGGGGCTAGCACAAGCGAAGTAAAAGCATTTGAAACTACGGATGCTATTGAAAAAGGTGCAGATGAAATAGACATGGTTTTAAACGTTGGAGCTTTAAAAGACGGCGATTTTGATTATGTTCAAAAGGATATTGAAGCAGTAGTACAAGCAGCTAAAGGAAAAGCTATTGTAAAAGTAATTTTAGAAACTTGTTTATTAACAAATGAGCAGATCGCTAAAGCTAGTGAATTATCCAAATTAGCTGGGGCAGATTTTGTCAAAACTTCTACTGGTTTTTCAACTGGAGGAGCAACTGTCGAAGCAGTTAAATTAATGCGCGAAACAGTAGGTCCTGAGCTAGGTGTTAAAGCTTCTGGAGGAGTTAGAAGTCTTGCTGATTTAGAAGCTATGGTTGAAGCAGGAGCTACTAGAATAGGTGCAAGTTCTGGTGTAGATATTGTAAATGGCTTAGAAAGTAAGTCAGATTATTAATTGGTGAATATTTAAAACCAAAGTATTGACCAAGTCTATAATATACGGTATAATTTTTTAGTACATAACACTTGGTTATGTACTGACGTGTGTTCGGAGGGAGGGAAAGAGAGATGTCAAAAACTGTCGTTCGCAAAAACGAATCGCTTGAAGATGCTCTTCGCCGCTTCAAACGTACTGTATCTAAAAGTGGTACAATTCAAGAGGTTAGAAAGCGCGAGTTTTATGAAAAACCAAGCGTGAAACGTAAAAAGAAATCAGAAGCTGCACGTAAACGTAAGTGGTAATTTAATCCCAACCATCCCTACGTTCAAAACACGTACTGTATGATTAACATTTACAATTATGTAAACCGAGAAAATTTATTTTCTCGGTTTATTTTAATTTATAGTTTGAAAGAGATTAGCTGTATGTAATATAGGGAGCACTGAAAAAATCCATAAACGAATGGAATTGAGCACTCGAACGATTATCGTTCAAGTGTTTTTTTTGCTTTTTTGCGTAAAAAAGGGATTTGTAATTATATATAGAATTTAAAGAAGATATAGGGCTATTGAATTCTTATGGCCGAAACTTCTGGAAGGGGTGACATATTGAAAATGAAAGAATTTCAAAAAAGCATACTAATGAGAGGCATTACTTCTTAACTAGGGTATTAACCTCTCAAGGTAATGGGAGGAAAAACTAGAGATGATGAATTTAGAAAACATGGTACACGTATTAGCTTCACATACCGTCGCTCAAAACCTCGTTGAATTGTGGGGAAATGATGAGGGATCATTAGAACTATGGCGCGCAAGTTCAAACTTTGTATATGCTTTTAAACAACATCAAAATCAATATTTTTTGCGATTTAGTTTTGAACAGAATCAAACTATGGATCAATTGAAAGCTGAGTTAGAGTATATGCAATATTTATACTTAAATGGTTTTCCATCTGTCGTACCAATTCGTTCAAAGAATGGAGAATTAATTGAAACACTAATGGCTCCTGAAGGAACGTATATGGCTGTTGTCTTTAGTAAAGCAAATGGGATTAACCTGGATTCGGATGATATTACTGAAATACAGATGGAGAAGTGGGGAGAATCACTTGGCTCACTACACTATTTGTCGAAAAAATTCGAGCCTGGATTTGTAAGAAGAAAAAGTTGGTTGGATACAGTGGAGCTCATGGAAGACGTGTTTCAAAGGCACCCTTCGGATCGTATTGCCCTAGAGGAGCTAAATAAAGTTACCTCATGGCTTCAATCGCTACCGAAGGATAATGAGACGTATGGAATTATACACTATGATTTCCAGCTGGATAATATCTTTTTTGAAGAGAATAAAAATAGTTTCAATGTAATCGACTTTGATGATGCAATGTACCATTGGTATGCGATTGATATTGTAACCGCCCTTGATGATTTTATTGGAGAGGAAAATCCTTCTTCAAAAGTATTAATGCGATCTTTTTTGAATGGTTATCGCTCTAAAATGAATCTAGAAAATGATATAGTGGCTCAATTTCCACGGTTTCAAAGATATGCGAATTTATATAAATTCTACAAGTTATCGATTTCACTAGATCATGAAGTCATCATGGATGCTCCGTCTTGGTATGATGGGTTAAGGGGAAAGTTAATGCGTGTGAAAGATGACTTAAGAATAACCTTTCAAAAACCATGGTAGATATAGTGTTGTAGGACAAATAAAGGTATGATTTAGTAGCAATCGAAAAACGATACTAGAAATTATGCCTAAGGGTTCGGTTGATGGAGAGAAAAACAAAAACGTAACTAACAACTTTATTAGTATATGAATTGCAACCAAATTAACAGTATAAAAAACAAGAAAAATGCCCAGGCTTTTATGCCTAGGCATTTTTTTCGTATCGTTCTATTATCTTGCACTAGGTATTAAGACTATACTCTTGGACCACTGTAATCCAGTCTTCAAATCAATTGGCATGAACATAAACAATTAAATTTATCTCATAATCAAAATATTTTTCTTAATAAAATGAAACTTTTAAGATTTTCATCCGTAAACAATAATATACATATAGATGAAGGGAGGTTTAAGTGTGAAATTATCGCGGCTGTTAATTTCTTTTTGTTTGCTGCTTGCCGCTTTTGCTATGTTGACTCCAGCTTTTTCTGCAGACTCCAAGCTAGTCTATAAAGTCCCCGTTTATAAGGAAGTAGAGAATGGTCTGTATGCTTTTTTAAAGCGCTCTATTAAGGAAGCGGAGGAAGCAGGAGCAGATGCCATCATCTTCGATATAAACACGCCAGGAGGGTTTGTAAATTCTGCAGAGAGTATCGTGAACCTGTTAGATTCTACCGATATTCGCAAAATAGCCTATATTAATTCAGAGGCATTATCGGCAGGGGCTTACTTAGCACTGCACACAGATGAAATTTATATGTCACCAAATGGTTCTATGGGAGCTGCAGCTGTCATTGACAATGCAGGAAATGCTGCAGATATGAAAGCAACAAGTGCTTGGAAGGCTAAAATGATAAATGCAGCGGAAAGAACCGGGAAAAAGCCTATTTATGCTCAGGCAATGGCTGATGAATCCGTAGATCTTCCTCAGTACCGAGCAGGAAAGGGAGAATTGTTAACGCTTTCAGCAAATGAGGCCATAGAAGTAGGTTATTCTGAGGGAACTGTTTCGACATTCGCTGAGTTACTAACTGCAAGCAATCTTGAAGGTGCAAAAGTAGTGGAAACAGAGCAAGCTTTTGTAGAAACTCTTGCGCGTATTGTTACAAATCCAGTAGTAGTGCCGATTTTATTATCTCTTGCAAGCTTAGGCTTGGTCCTAGAATTATATTCACCAGGTTTTGGTCTTCCTGGGACGGTAGGATTACTTTCATTAGGTCTTTTCTTTTACGGGCATCTTGTAGCCGGATTGGCAGGGTATGAATCCATTATTTTATTGGTTATAGGTATTATATTAATAATCGCTGAATTTTTTGTACCAGGAGGGATTATTGGTATAATAGGTTTAGCAGCTGTTTTATTTAGTATAATATTAGCAGGTGGTAATCTTTTTTACATGAGTGTTGCTGTTTTAATTGCAATAACAGTAGCTATATTAGGAATGGTGATTATTGTGAAATTCTTTGGTAAAAGAGTGAGATTGTTAAATAAAATGATTTTGACAGATGCTACTACTACTGAGCAAGGGTATGTTTCTAATCAAAATCGTTTAGATTTAGTTGGAAAAATAGCAGAGACGATGACCCAGCTTAGACCTTCAGGAACTATACGTATTGAGAATGAACGTATCGATGCGGTATCTGATGGTAGTTTTATCGGCAAAGATAAGAAAGTAGTAATTATCAAGGTGGAAGGCTCTCGAATTGTTGTTCGAGAAGCAAGAGAAGGGGAGGCAACACAATGATTTCTTCAGGCATGATTGGTACTATAGTTATTATTGTCATTGCATTCATTTTGTTATCGGTATTTTTAACATTTTTCCCGATAGCACTTTGGATTTCAGCATTGGCTGCAGGAGTTAAAATTAGTATTTTCACATTAGTAGGGATGAGGTTACGTCGAGTAATTCCGTCACGTATCGTAAACCCGCTTATTAAAGCACATAAGGCTGGATTAAATGTAACGATCAATCAATTAGAAAGCCATTACTTAGCAGGTGGTAACGTTGACCGAGTTGTTAATGCATTAATCGCTGCACATCGTGCAAACATCGAGTTGACGTTTGAACGTGCAGCTGCTATTGACTTAGCAGGTCGTGACGTATTAGAGGCAGTACAAATGTCTGTTAACCCTAAAGTTATTGAAACACCGTTTATCGCTGGTGTTGCAATGAATGGGATCGAAGTAAAAGCAAAAGCTCGTATTACAGTTCGTGCCAATATCGATCGTTTAGTCGGTGGTGCTGGTGAAGAAACAATCGTAGCCCGTGTTGGTGAAGGTATTGTAAGTACAATTGGTTCTAGTGTAAGTCATGAACGTGTATTAGAAAATCCAGATTTAATTTCACAAACAGTTTTATCTAAAGGATTAGACTCTGGTACTGCATTCGAAATTCTGTCGATTGATATTGCGGACGTTGATGTCGGTAAAAACATTGGGGCAGAGCTTCAAACGGAACAAGCTGAAGCAGACAAGAAAATTGCGCAAGCTAAAGCGGAAGAACGTCGTGCAATGGCTGTAGCATCTGAGCAAGAGATGAAAGCTAAAGTTGTAGAGATGCGTTCTAAAGTAGTGGAAGCTGAGGCAGAGGTTCCTCGCGCAATGGCTGAAGCACTTCGTGAAGGTAATATGGGAGTCATGGATTATATGAATTATAACAACATCAAAGCTGATACTGGCATGAGAGACTCAATCAGCAAGGTTGGAAATGACAAGCCTTCAACGGATGAGTTGAAAGACTAGTATTAGCTTAGAAAGGAGGACTTCTCCTTGGAAGGTTTAATAATACCATTAATAATTATTATCCTTAGTTCATTGTTTGGGAGAAAGAAGCCGGATGAAAAACCTGCACCCAAACCTGCTCCACGTAACATTCAAACTGCTCCACAGCAAAAACCTGTCGAACAAAATCCTTTTAAAAGCTTAGGGGATTTAGCGAAAGAGTTTCAGCAGGAGCAACAACAAGCTAGGCCTGAAAGAAAGCAAACACCTAGAAAGCAAGCTCCTAGACAAGTAGTGCAGGCAGAGGTACCTCCAGTAATACAAAAGGCTGGAAGAGAAGCGGGAAGAGACCAAGGCGTGCCAAGGTCAACTGGCCGTCTTTCTGTTCATCAAGTGATACCGACGAATGCAACTAAAAAATCGGTAGTTCATAACATAATGCCTGATACAAAAGAAGAGCTAATGCGTGCAATTGTCTTATCAGAGATATTAGCTCCGCCAAAATCTAAAAGATAACTCATGAACACCCCTTTACATGCATAAATTCATGTAAAGGGGTGTTTTTTATCAAACAATTATTTCCACTCCATGCGAGTATTATGATTGATAACTTTGATGACATTATATTAGATTATGAAATTTCTCTTCTTCGGTTAACAGATACGGAGTTAGTCTGTTCCTACAACCATTATCTTCTAGAAATAAAAGCAGACCGTTTGTCTATAAAGTCCATGTCGATGGAGCGCCTTCATCTTCAGGTAGACAAACTCCTTCACTTTAAACTGACTAGGAAGGAAAGCAGCTGATGCCACAACAATTAATTAGAATCCAATTGCCAAGCTCTACTGATCAGTTTCTCTTGTTTCAAAAGCTGTTATCACAACAAATTGAAGTATATCGGGTGTATAGCACAGAAGAAAGCTTGTTCTTTTCTATCAAACGTAAGGATCTTAAAGAGTTTAGAAAGATAAGGAAAACATTAAAGATTCCTGTACATCTAAAAGATGAGACAAAAAATCGTACGATTTCTTTATATTCATATTCCATAATCGGGGTAATCTTTTTTTTCATAATACCAGTGGTTTTGGCACAATTTATATGGAAGATTAATATTGACTCTTATACGCCAGAAAGCAATATTCTAATTACAGAACAACTGAAAGAAATGAAAATTAAAGAACGAATACGTATTTCTTCTTTACCGTCAGAACAAGAAATTCGGCAAAAGCTACTTTTAAAGCATAAGGAGTTCTCTTGGATACACTTCACGCAATCAGGTTCCACTTTAACAGTGACTCCGATGCTTGCTCCAATCACGAAGGAGAGAGAAGTGAAAAATGCTCCTGCATCTCATCTTATTGCTAAAAGAAGCGGCGTTGTTACAGACTTTGAGCTAGTAAAAGGAGTTAGAGCAGTTGAGAAGAATGCTGCTGTAAAAAAAGGTGACATACTTGTAAATGGCTTTGTTACTCAAGGAGAAAAACGAATTATAACTAGCGCAGAGGGCAAGGTATATGCAAGTTATTGGATAGAGCTTAACTTCGAACTTCCCAAAAAAGTAACCATTGTAAAGCCTACTACTAGAGAAGTACTGATTGAGAAAAAATCCAATAACAGCAATGAATATTGGAAGGAAATAGCTATGCCTCGATTCTTACAGCCATATTTTAAAGCGGGCTATGTACAGGGCAGTGAAAAAGTTACCTATGACTTAGATGAAGAATCGGTAGAGCATTTAGTTCGACCTTTATTATTTCAAAAAATTATGAATGATTTACCGCGAGGCACTCAAATCTTAGAAGATAAAGTTTTACAGATGTCTATAGAAAATGATAAAGTTAAAGGAAAGATATTATTACTAATAAATGAAAATATTGCAACACCACAAGTTATACCCCAAGGAGACGACACATGAGCCAACAAAAACAATTAGATATTAATCTACAGGATCCAACTGAAGCAGTAATGCTGCTTGGTATTTCAGATAAGAATATTAAACTGATTGAAGAAGAGTTGAAGGTGCAGTTGATCACCAGAGGAGAACTAATACAAATTGCTGGTGAAGAACAAAATGTAGAAGATGCAAGGCAGCTAATCATACAACTTCTACTTGTAATACGAAAAGGTATTAATATTAACCTTCGAGACGTAACCACAGCTATAGAAATGAGTACAAATGGGACAATTGAATATTTTGCAAGTCTTTATGATGAAGAAATTGCTCGAAATACTAAAGGGAAAGCAATACGGGCAAAAACCATTGGTCAAAGAGAGTATGTCCACGGTATTAGACATACTGATTTAACGTTTGGAATTGGACCAGCCGGTACGGGAAAAACTTACCTTGCTGTAGTAATGGCTACTCAAGCTTTAAAAAATGCACACGTTAAGAGAATCATTTTAACACGTCCAGCAGTTGAGGCAGGGGAAAGTCTAGGATTCCTACCAGGAGATCTAAAAGAGAAGGTAGACCCTTATTTACGTCCTTTGTATGATGCGTTACATGATGTATTAGGAACAGAGCAAACGGATCGCCTTATGGAACGAGGTACAATAGAAATTGCTCCTCTTGCTTATATGCGCGGTAGAACGTTAGATGATGCTTTTGTTATTCTGGACGAGGCCCAAAATACTACAAAAGCTCAAATGAAAATGTTCTTAACACGATTAGGCTTTGGTTCAAAAATGGTCATAACAGGAGATAAAACTCAAATAGATTTACCAAAAGGTGCAGAGTCAGGTCTCATAGTAGCAGAAAAAATACTACATCAAGTTTCTGGCATACACTTCCAATATTTAGAGCAAGGCGACGTAGTACGTCACCCATTAGTTGCTAAAATTATATCTGCATATGAAGAGCAGTAGTCAATAAGTTAAACGTGAAATCATCAACTGATTTCACGTTTTTATTTCTTTTTAAAGGCAGTTAATTCCTTAGAAAATAGAAACTCGAAAACTTTATCTGATCGTAGAATTTTTGAGATTTTTTATTTTCCTCGCATAGAAGATGAACCAGTAACCGCCAGATAACGTCATCATTCTAACTATAAACCAGTCATTTCAGATAAATTGGTCAAATTTTGAAAATATAAGGTATAATAAAGAGAATAGTAGACGAGGGGATGATAGGATGAAGTCTTTAATGATCCAGTGGAGAAAATGGCGAGAAAGTAAATATCTCCCTTTAATTATTATCCTTCTAACTTCCATAAGTATGTTTCTATTGGTTAAGGGAAGCGTGCAAGAAAATACATATGATATATCCTTAATGAACTTAGCACCTGAAACCATCCGTTCAGTTAAAACGATGGAAGACCCAATAAAAACTGAAGAAGAAAAAGACCAGGCTGCTTCAGAAGTAAATCCCGTCTATCAATTTCAGGATGAAACAGCTGAAAATCAGGCGACTATCATTGAGTCTATTTTCGATAGTGTAATAGAGATTAAGCAATCTATCACAAGTGATGAGCCTGAAGCAGCAACAGATAGTCTTCAAAGACTAAAAAAAGAAATGAACGTTCTAGCAGAAAATGCTAGCTTTGTACCGTTAACTGACGATGCACTGAGTATATTATTAAGTCAAAACATAGCAACTATAAATGATGTTAAAGAAAAGCTTCCAATCCTAGTAGAAGAAACATTAAGTGAACCGATTAGGAATGAAAATTTAGGTACAGAAAGAGATAAGGTTGTTCAGAAAGTCCGAACTACTTTTAATTATCCAGATAGTTTTACGAGCGTTTTAGTATCTATAGCTCGAGGCTCCATAATAGCTACAGAAACAAAAAACGATGAACTAACTGAGCTACGCATGGAACAAGCTAGAGCTAGCGTAGAACCAACTAGAATATTACAAGGTCAAATACTCGTTCAAAAAGGGGAAATTGTCAGTAAAGATGTGTATCGTCAACTAGAGCTATTAGGAATGCTGACTGATAAATCATCGTATAAACAATATATAGGTGTAGCTCTTTTTGTATTGATGACAATGTGGGTGCTTTTCGGACAAACCATTCGTTTTAAAGACCCTAATGTTATCAACGTGAAAAATCTGATTGTTGTGGCTTTTAGTGTTATTGTATCCGTCTTGATGATGAAAGTGCTACAATCAGTAGCGTACAATTTTGATGTTGTTATTGCATTTTTGTTTCCTACTGCAATGGTATCTATGTTAGTTTATATTCTAGTCAATGAAAGAGCGGCTTTTATATCTAGCTTTGTCGTAGCGGCCTATGCAGGGATTATTTTTCAAGAAGGATATACGAATATCTTTCAAATGGAAGTTGCTTTATACATACTCTTTGGTGGTATAGCAGGTGTTTTTGCCGTACAGCGTATGTACAATAATTCCCAAATTTTACGTTCAAGCTTAATTGTTGCGTCTATAAATTTAACGTTTATCTTATTTTATCTGTTAATGACAAAGACAACTTATGAGTTTGTTGATGTAGCTTTCTATATTGGCGCTGCCTTAATATCTGGTATATTATCCGGGGCTCTTACACTTGGTATTTTGCCTTTCTTTGAGTCGCTTTTTGGAATCTTATCCACAATGAGGCTCATAGAACTTTCTAACCCAAATCATCCATTACTTAAGAAAATTTTAACTGAAACCCCAGGTACGTATCATCACAGTCTGATGGTGGCAAACTTAGCAGAAGCAGCTTGTGAGGCAATCGGAGCGAATGGCTTGCTAGCTAGAGTTGGATGTTATTATCATGATATTGGAAAAACCAATCGACCTGGGTTCTTTATAGAAAACCAAGTGAACGGCTATAATCCACATGATAACCTTTCTCCAGAAGCTAGCAGGGATATTATTATTTCTCATGCAACAGATGGGGCAAATATTTTAAAGAAACATAAGCTACCGAAAGAAATCGTAGATGTGGCGGAACAGCACCACGGCACTAGCTTACTGAAATTCTTTTATTATAAAGCGAAAGAAAGTAATCCTAATACTACTGAGGAGTCCTATAGATATCCTGGGCCAAAGCCACAGACGAAAGAAATTGCAATTATTTCAATTGCAGATAGCGTAGAAGCTGCTGTAAGGTCCATGAAGGAACCAAGTGGAGAGAAAATCCACAGTCTGATTAAATCCATTATTAAAGATAAGGTAATTGATGGACAATTAGACGAATGCGACTTATCATTCAAAGAAATAAAGAAAATTGAAGAAAGCTTCTGCTCTACAATGAATGGCACATTTCATTCGAGAATAGAATACCCTAAATAAATAGTAAGGAGTCAATAATATGTTAGAACTAGATTTAATGGACGAAACAAATACTTTAACTAAAGAAGCTATTGCACTAGTAGAAAAAGTACTACAATCTGCAGCAGGGCAATTGAATGTGAAAAATGAGAGCGAAGTAAGTGTTACGTTTGTTACAAACGATCAAATTCAAGAAATCAATAAAAATTATCGGAACAAAGATATGCCTACAGATGTAATATCTTTTGCTATGGAAGAAATGGGTGAAGGTGAAATAGAAATTAAAGACGCTGACATACCCACTTTGCTTGGAGATATCATTATTTCTGTAGAACGTACGATTGAACAAGCGCAAGCATACGGGCATACCTTTGAACGCGAGCTTGCTTTTTTAGCCGTCCATGGTTTTTTACACCTATTAGGGTATGATCATGGGACAGAAGAAGAAGAAAAAGAAATGTTTGGTCTACAGGAGAAAATTTTGCAGGAGTTTGGTTTGAAGCGTGAAGGCCATGAACTTTCATAAGTTTGGAAAGTCCTTTGTCTATGCTACACAGGGAGTTATACATGCTATAAAGACAGAGCAGAATTTCCGGCTACATTTGCTTGCTGCAGGTATAGTATTCATTGCAAGTTTATTAACTGGCCTCTCTAAATGGGAGTGGATAATCGTTGTTATGCTCATTTTTGGTATGTTCATGATAGAATTAGTTAATACGTCCGTAGAAAGAATTGTAGACCTTGCTTCTCCGGACTTCCATCCTTTAGCCAAACAGGCTAAGGATCTTGCTGCAGGCGCATGTCTAGTCTATGCACTCTGCACAGTAATAGTAGGTTTAATTATATTCATACCGAAATGGTCGGTAATCTTATTTTAAAGGTGTGATTTTATATGAAGAAAGAAGAATTACTAAAAGCATCTATCACAGCCATGGAAAAAGCATACGTTCCGTATTCCAAATTTCCTGTAGGAGCAGCTTTACTTACTAAAAGTGGAGAAGTTATTTTAGGCTGTAATATTGAAAATGCATCTTTTGGGTTAACAAACTGTGCTGAGCGAACTGCCGTTTTTAAAGCTGTGTCAGAAGGTATAAAAGACTTTACAGCAATAGCTATCGCTGGAGATACAGATGGACCAATTTCACCATGCGGAGCATGTAGACAAGTTTTAGCGGAGTTCTGCGAGCCTAATATGCCCGTATATTTAACAAACTTAAAAGGAAATGTAACAGAAACGACGGTATCAGAATTATTGCCTGGAGCTTTTACAACGGAGGATTTAAATTATGCTGCAAAACAATGAAGGATATAAATCAGGATTCATATCAATAATCGGACGACCAAATGTAGGTAAATCTACATTTCTAAACCGTGTAATAGGGCAAAAGATAGCAATAATGAGTGATAAGCCACAAACGACTCGCAACAAGGTACAAGGAGTTCTTACTTTAGATCAAAGTCAAATGATTTTTATTGATACCCCGGGTATTCATAAGCCTAAGCATAAATTAGGTGACTTTATGTTAAAAGTTGCAAAAAATACGCTACGTGAAGTAGATGTAATTATATTTATGGTAAATGCTACAGAGCCAAGAGGTAAAGGTGATGAATTTATCATTGATCTCTTAGAAAAAAACGAAACTCCCGTATTTTTAGTAATCAATAAAATAGACCAAGTACATCCAGATGATTTAATCGGAATAATTGAGTCTTATAAAGATAAATATGACTTTGCTGAAATCGTTCCTATTTCTGCTCTTCAAGGTAATAATGTAGAAAGAATATTAGAAACAATCCAATCATATTTACCGGAAGGTCCACAATATTATCCAGCGGACCAAGTAACTGACCATCCAGAGAGATTTATCATCTCTGAACTGATCCGTGAGAAAGTATTGCACTTGACTAGAGAAGAAATACCACACTCAATTGCAGTTGTAATTGACAAGATAAAAAAAGAAGAAGATACAGATAAAGACATGATCCGTGTTATGGCTACTATTATTGTAGAACGTGATTCTCAAAAAGGTATTGTAATCGGTAAAAGAGGTGCACTTCTAAAAGAAGTTGGGACAAGAGCTCGTCATGATATTGAAATGCTTTTAGGAACTAAAGTGTTCCTAGAACTTTGGGTGAAGGTTCAAAAGGATTGGCGCAATAAATCTGCCCATCTAAAAGATTATGGATTTAGAGAAGACGAATATTAATATAGAGGAAGCATAGAAGGAAGGGAAGGCTTTTGCTTCAAAAAGTAGAAGGGATTGTCTTACGTACCTCCTCCTACGGAGAAACAGATAAAGTAGTAACTATATTCTCTCGAGAGCTTGGTAAAAGGGCTGCGATGGCTCGTGGAGCTAAAAAGCCAACTAGCCGTCTGTCTTCAATCTCCCAGCCTTTTACGTATGCTTATTTTTTAATACAACAAGGGAGAGGGATGGGGTCTCTACAACAAGGTGAAATAATTGACTCGATGCGTGTTATTCGAGAAGATATTTTTACTACAGCTTATGCTAGTTTTATTATGGAGCTAGTAGATAAACTAATTGATGATGAATCTCCTAAACCGCATGTGTTTACAATTTTACAGCAAGCATTAGAGGCAATATCAGAGGGCTATGATCCAGAAGCCATTAGCTTGTTTGTTGAGTGGAAGATGTTATCCGTAGCTGGAATATATCCGGTACTTCATCAGTGTGCCAATTGTGGAGCAACAGATGGGGAATTTGCATTCTCTTTTGCTCAAATCGGTTTTTTATGTCATCGTTGTTTTACAATTGACCCTTATTTAATTCGTTTAACACCCTCACAGGTGAAGTTAATCCGAACATTTTATACCGTTCCTATTGACCAGGTTGGTAAGCTAACTTTGAAAAAAGAGACGAAGGGCTTTATAAAAAAAATCGTCCGTACCATATACAATGAGCAGGTTGGAGTTCGTTTAAAATCTCAAGGGTTTCTAGACCAAATGGAAAAAACACCTGAGTTTTTCCAGCCTAAAAAAGATTCTCATTCGGAAGAATAATTCCGGATGAGTTTTTTATTGGAAATAATAAATAAAAAAAGCCTGCAAATTGTATCCGTAATTGGATTTGTTTTGCAGGCTTAATTTATTTGGCAATGTTTCTAATTAAAATTGTATTTGCTCTTCAATATAAGCTTTTACTTCTGAAATAGGCATTCTTGTTTGTTCCATTGAATCACGATGACGCACCGTAACTTGGCCGTCCGTCTCTGAATCAAAGTCATACGTGATACAGAATGGTGTACCGATTTCATCTTGTCGACGGTAACGTTTACCAATGGATTGAGACTCATCATAGTCAACCATGAAATGCTTGCTAAGGTCAGAGAATAATGCAGTTGCACCTTCAGATAGCTTCTTCGATAAAGGCAAGATCGCTGCTTTTACCGGAGCCAGAGCAGGGTGGAAGCGTAAAACTGTTCGTTGGTCGTCGCCTTCTAGTTGCTCCACGTCATAAGCCTCGCATAAGAATGCCAATGTTACACGGTCAGCACCTAGAGATGGCTCGATGCAATATGGTACATATCTTTCATTGGTTACTGGGTCGATATAATTGAAATCTTCACCAGAGTGTTCCATATGCTGCTTCAAATCGAAGTCAGTTCTATCGGCAATACCCCATAGTTCACCCCAACCGAATGGGAATTTATATTCAATGTCTGTTGTTGCATTCGAGTAATGCGAAAGTTCGTCGTCAGAGTGGTCTCTTAAACGAATGCTATTCTCCGAAACACCTAAGTTAAGTAACCATTGACGGCAATAATTGCGCCAGAACTCAAACCATTCCATGTCTTCACCAGGCTTACAGAAAAACTCTAGCTCCATTTGTTCAAATTCTCTCGTACGGAACGTGAAGTTACCAGGAGTGATTTCATTTCGGAAACTTTTTCCGACTTGGGCAATACCGAATGGCATTTTTTTACGCATAGAACGCTGTACATTTTTATAGTTAACAAAAATACCTTGTGCTGTTTCTGGACGTAAAAAGATTTCGTTCGTAGAAGATTCCGTTACACCTTGGAACGTTTTGAACATCAAGTTAAATTGACGAATTTCCGTGTAATCATATGCACCACAAGAAGGACAAACTACATTATGCTCCTTCATGATTTCTTCCATTTTCTCGAAGGAAAGGCCATCTATTACCATTTCAATTCCTTTTTTATCTAATGCATCCTCGATGATTTTATCCACTCGGTGACGTGATTTACATTTTTTACAGTCAATCATTGGATCATTGAAGTTACCAATATGACCTGAAGCGACCCATGTTTTTGGGTTCATAAGAATAGCAGCATCTAAACCTACATTATATGGTGACTCTTGTACAAATTTTTTCCACCAAGCTTTTTTTACGTTGTTTTTAAGCTCTACTCCAAGTGGACCGTAATCCCATGTATTTGCCAAACCTCCATAAATTTCAGAGCCAGGGAATACAAAGCCTCTTTGTTTTGCTAAACTTACTACATTTTCCATTGAAAATTCCATTTGACATACCTCCATTTTGATAAAAGCTTTTAAAGAAAAAAATGAAACAAAAAAACTCGTCTCCGGGCCTCAATAGCCCGGGGACGAGTTTATAACCCGCGGTTCCACCCCGATTGGTTGTATGTATGACAACCCTCTTTAAAAACTTAAGCTCCAAGCTGCCGTTTCCTGTAGATGTGGTCTTTCACTGTCACCACTCGCTTTATGTTACAGTACTTATAATGCTCTTCAACGCTTTAATATTATTGATGATTGTATCATATGCTTCTTTATTTAGCAATGTGATGGATAATGGTATATAATTATTTAGAATAAGTATAACTAAGTATAAACTTTGAGGCGGTGAGTCCAATCGAACTCAACAAACGGCAAGTCGAAATTTTGGACATTGTAAAAGGGAATGGACCTATTACTGGTGAACAAATTGCAGAACGACTTAATCTGACTAGGTCAACTCTAAGACCTGATCTTGCGATATTAACGATGGCTGGCTTTCTGGATGCTCGACCTCGTGTAGGTTATTTTTACTCAGGTAAGAAAACCAGTCAGGCAATCTCTGATAGCATTGCACAAATGCTCGTAAAGGATTTTCAGTCTATCCCCGTTGTTGTAGAAGAAAGTATGTCGGTTTACGATGCAATATGCCATATGTTTTTAGAGGATGTTGGCTCTTTGTTTGTCGTTGATAAAAAATCAGTATTATCCGGTGTGCTTTCTAGGAAAGACTTTTTACGAACAAGTATCGGAAACCAAGACTTAACCAAAATGCCGGTACATATGATTATGACTAGGATGCCAAATATTACGTATTGTCTGAAGGAAGATACATTAATTGAGGTAGCAAATAAATTAATGAGTCGGCAAATAGATTCGTTACCGGTAGTAAAAGAGTCGAAAGACGGTCTAGAGATTGTTGGAAGAATAACTAAAACAAATATTACACGTGCCTTCTTATCTTTAGCTGATGACCATGATTTATGAGGAGTGAAAGAATGAAAATGTTAAACCTATTTATTGTCTCAGACTCCATTGGGGAAACTGGCGAGCTAGTAGCTAGAGCTGCAGTAAGCCAATTTAGACCAGGTCTGCAGCATACCAAACTAAAAAGATTTACCCATATCGATTCTTTGGATCATATAAAAGAAATTACTGCTTTAGCTAAAGACCAGAATGCAAGTATCTTATATACATTAGTTCAACAGGAAATGAGAGAAGCTATTGTTAAGTATTGCAAAGAATATGACTTAGAGTGTGTAGATCTTATCGGCCCTGTAATTAATCTACTTGAAAAGAAACTAGATGAAAAATCTTTTGAAGAGCCTGGTCTCGTTCGAAAGCTGGATGAAGATTACTTTAAAAAAATTGAAGCAGTAGAGTTTGCTGTAAAATATGACGATGGAAGAGATCCAAGAGGGTTATTGCAGGCGGATATTGTACTAATAGGTGTCTCCCGCACTTCTAAAACACCTTTATCGCAATACTTGGCAAACAAACGCTATAAGGTTGCGAACGTACCATTAGTTCCAGAAGTAGAGCCGCCAGAAGAACTTTTCCAAATAGATCCTTCGAAATGCTTCGGTCTTATCATTACTCCTGACAAATTAAACTCCATTAGAAGAGAAAGATTAATCGCAATTGGTCTTAAAGATGATGCATCTTACGCCAAAGTAGAACGTATTAATGAAGAAATTGCGCATTTTCAAAAAGTGGTAGAAAGAATTGGCTGTAAGGTTATTGATGTGACAAATCGAGCGGTAGAAGAAACAGCAAATCTAGTAATAACTCAAATTCAACAAAAATAATTTGAAATTTTGGACCGATTCACAATTGTGAAAAGGTTTTTTTATGTACGAAAGCGAATTAAAAGTATAGATTAATATATTGAAATGTTTTATAATATTTATTTGTGGAAAAAAGAAATTTTTCGTATTATCATGTAAATATTTTGTCGATTCTTGCAGGATTTTTCTTAAGTCTCTCGAATTAATACTAAGTAGTAAGTAAAGATGGTGAATTCATGAATCGTATAGAAGAAGAAGTAATCGAACAAGTTAGAAATAATACAGACATAGTTGATGTAATTAGTGAATTTGTTCAGCTTACAAAAAGAGGTAGAAACTTTTTCGGTCTCTGTCCATTTCATGGTGAACAAACCCCATCTTTTTCTGTCACTCAAGAAAAGCAAATTTTTCATTGCTTTGGCTGTGGAGCTGGTGGAAATGTAATTACGTTTTTAATGGACATTGAGAATCTCTCATTCCATGAAGCTGTTAGTAAATTAGGTAGCCGTCTAGGAATGCAGATTGAACATAAGGCAACCGAAATTTCTGAAGAGAAAGCACCGGTCTCCAAAGAAGTATCTCTTATGAAAAAAGCGCATGAATTTGCTAGCGAATATTTTCATCATCTTTTACTTCACACGGAGGAAGGAGAAAATGCATTACATTACTTACAAGAAAGAGGGTTTTCTACCGAACTCATCGAAAAGTATAAAATAGGATGGTCATTGCCTAGTTGGGATGCCCTAACTACCTTATTAGAGAGAAAAGGTATGGATTTGCAAGAAATTGAGAAAACTGGACTTATTATTAGAAAAGAAAATGAATTGAAGTATTTTGACCGCTTTCGTGGGAGAATTATGTTTCCTGTTTTCGACGAAACTGGCCATGTAGTTGCCTTCTCTGGAAGGATTCTTGGTAAGAAGGAAAATGAAGCCAAATATTTAAATAGTCCTGAATCTCCTATCTTTCAAAAAAGCCAGATACTCTATAACTTAGATAAAGCGCGACTAGACATTAGGAAAAAACGCAACGTGGTTATTTTTGAAGGCTTTTTAGATGTTATATCGGCGTCTAAAGCGGGTATAACAAATGGTGTTGCAACAATGGGAACAGCATTAACGTCTCAACATATAACCAAGCTGAATAGACTAACCTCCAATGTTACCCTTTGTTTCGATGGAGACAAGGCAGGGATGGAAGCAGCAAAAAGAGCAGCAATCTCTTTACAAGGGCAAAATATTCAGACAGAGGTTGCGATTATTCCGGATGCTATGGATCCAGATGATTATATTAAGAATTATGGGGAAGAAGCTTTTAAGGAGAAAATTATTGAAAAGCCCCATTCTTATCTTTCATTTATGATGATTGTTTCCAAAAGAGATAAGAATTTTAATAACGAAAATGATACCCTTCAGTATATTCAAGAAATATTGGAAATACTGAGTGAGAGAAGCTCTTCTGTAGAAAGGGATCTGTATGTTCGACAGCTTTCTCAGGAAACAAATGTATCCGAAGAAGCTATTTATCAACATTTACGGAAAATACAGGGGAAAAAAGCAAGAGACACTAAAAGTAGTAATCATAGCAACAATTCCATTCCTTTAGCTGCTCCTCAAGAGCTGCCTAAAAAGAAACGAACTCTTTCAGCTGATGAACGAGCAGAAAGAATTTTATTAGCACATATGCTCCATAATCCGCAGGTAATTGACATTGCAATTAGAACTATAAGTGATGGCCCGTGTTTTATAAGGGACGCATACGAAGCTGCGTACGTTCGTTTGATGGGGTATTACGAAGATTATCCGGAAGGTGACTATCAACGGTTTTTAGAAGTATTAAACGACGGTGAATTAAGGAAAATAGTAATGGAAGCTGCGCTCTCAGAACGTGATCCAGAACATGAAACTGAAGAAGTCATGGACTGTTTGCGCCATATTAGAAAGTACCGGATAGAGCAGCAAATTGGGCAAAAGTTACATGAAGCTAAAGAGGCTGAAAAAATGACGGATATAACTAAAGCGCTCCAACTGGCACAAGAGGCCATTCAGTTAAAAAAATCTTTAGTAAATTTTCAATAATCATCCGGTAGTAAAAGGAGGAATTCTTATGGCGGACAAGTCTGAACGTACAAAAGAAACGGACATCGAATTATCATTATTAGAAGCAAAGAAACAACTGATTGAGTTAGGTAAAAAGAATGGTGAGGTAACTTATCATGATATAGCAGATAAATTAGCGTCTTTCGATTTAGAATCAGATCAAATCGAGGAATTCATTGATCAGCTAGAAGGCAAGGGTATTGAACTTGGGCGTAAAGCTGGAGATGAGGAAGATTTAGATCGTTTGATGAAGGGGAAGGAAGAAGAAACTTTTGACCTTAATGATTTAAGTGTTCCCCCAGGTGTTAAAATCAATGATCCTGTACGCATGTACTTAAAAGAAATTGGTCGAGTAGACCTTTTAAAGGCATCAGAGGAAATTGCACTTGCTGAAAGAATAGAGCAAGGTGATGAAGAAGCGAGAAAGCGTCTAGCAGAGGCGAACTTACGTTTAGTTGTAAGTATTGCGAAGCGATATGTTGGTCGTGGTATGCTTTTCTTAGATTTAATTCAAGAAGGAAATATGGGTCTTATTAAAGCAGTAGAGAAATTCGATCACAGAAAAGGATTTAAATTCAGTACGTATGCAACTTGGTGGATTCGCCAGGCAATAACTCGTGCAATTGCTGACCAAGCAAGAACTATTCGTATACCAGTGCATATGGTCGAAACAATTAACAAACTGATTCGTGTGCAACGTCAATTACTTCAAGACTTAGGACGTGAGCCTTCTCCAGAAGAAATTGGAGAAGAAATGGATCTTCCAGCAGAAAAAGTTCGTGAAATCTTGAAAATTGCTCAAGAGCCTGTTTCCTTAGAAACACCTATTGGGGAAGAAGATGATTCACATTTAGGTGATTTTATTGAAGATGCCGATGCACAGTCACCATCGGATCATGCAGCATATGAGCTTCTTAAAGAGCAATTAGAAGATGTACTAGACACTTTAACTGACCGTGAAGAAAATGTACTCCGTTTACGATTTGGTTTAGATGATGGACGTACAAGAACACTTGAAGAAGTAGGTAAAGTTTTTGGTGTTACTCGTGAACGTATTCGTCAAATTGAAGCGAAGGCATTAAGAAAATTACGCCATCCTTCTAGAAGCAAACGTTTAAAAGATTTCTTAGAATAATCAAGAGACATCCTGACAAAGGGTGTCTTTTTTACAGGTTTTTTTAGTGCCTTTTTTCTCCTGAAAAGTGGGATTACCCATCTCACTTTTCTTTTATTTCAAGGTGTTCGTAAAAATGCACTTGAAACTAGCCGAAAAGATTAGTATAAAAAGATATAGGGAAAAGAGGATGGATATGTCTATTCAACGAAAAAAAGTAATATTGAATGAAATTGCTTTTTGGAAGCAAAATAAGCTACTTCCCGAGCATTACTGTGATTTTCTTACAGCTCTTTATGCTCAAGGGGAAGGAGAGGGAACTGAAGGAACCAACGAAGGTATACTAGCAAAGGAAGCGAAAAAGTCGAAGCTGAAAGTGATCTCGGCTACTTCTATTATAAGTCTCATTACGCTCGCACTTTTAGGCTCACTAGTTTTCATAACAACGGCCGTTATTATACCAATTATTTTATCGGGGATTGCAATTCTAGTTTTTACGTACATATCTATTAAAAAGTTTAGTCAAAGTTCAATCTTACCACCCTTACTATTAGTATTTTCTGCGTTATTACTATTAGGAATTACTTTTAAAATATGGGAAGCTTTTTTCATAACGGAGCCTACTACACTAGTAATTATGATTGCAGTTAACTGCATATTATGGTTATTTTCTGGCTTTCGTTTGAAGCTAATTTATTTTACTATTTCCGGTATTGTGGGACTCTTATTGATATTTATATACATCTCTATTACATTTTTTACATAGAATACAATTTTTAATGATTGAAATTTCACGTGACCAGTGGAATTTCTTTTTTTTGAGTTAATGAACCAACACATGCGCATAGAGAGTGCTCCATAGAAAGCTTTCCGACAGAAGTGGATGTACTTTCTTTAAATGTATTTTATATTCTCTTTTGGGATTAAAAGATTAAGAAAGAAAAATAGATTCAAATTCGTTTTAATATGATTATTTACATAATCTTTTGTATAATAAAAAAGTAAGCGTTTTTATTTACAAAGGGGATGGAATAAAATGAATTTTGATTTAACGCAGGAACACCAAATGATTCGTAAAACGATTCGAGAGTTTGCTAGTGAGGTTGTAGCTCCCGGAGCAATTGAGCGAGACAAAACGAAGGAATTTCCAAAAGAAATCTTTAAACAGTTAGCCGACATGGGGATGATGGGCTTACCGTTTTCAGAGGAGTATGGTGGAGCAGGAGCTGATACAGTTAGCTTTGCTATTGTGACTGAAGAATTGAGTCGTGCCTGTGCATCAACTGGTATTACCTATTCAGCTCATATATCACTAGGCGGAGCACCGCTAAGCTTGTTCGGAACAGAAGAACAAAAACAAAAGTACTTAGTTCCAATTTGTACGGGAGAATCTTTAGGTGCTTTTGGATTAACGGAGCCAAATGCTGGATCAGATGCTGGGGGAACTCAAACAACTGCAAAAGAAGAAGGTAATGATTTTGTTATAAATGGAAGCAAGGCGTTTATTACAAACGCTAGTTATGCAAAACATCTTGCACTGACTGCTATTACAGGTATGTCAGATGGTAAAAAAGAGATTTCTGCTATTATAGTTCCAACTGATGCAGATGGTTTTACAGTAATTGATAACTATGAAAAAATGGGGTTAAATGCCTCTAACACGACTGAATTAGTGATAGAAAATGTTAGAGTACCTCAAGAAAACTTATTAGGTAAACGAGGGAATGGTTTCAGACAATTTCTTGTTACGTTAGACGGTGGAAGAATAGGAATAGGTGCAATGGCAGTAGGGATTGCTCAAGCTGCATTTGACCGAGCTCTCCAATATTCCAAGGAACGTAAACAGTTTGGAAAAACATTATCAGAGTTTCAAATTACACAGTTTAAACTAGCAGATATGGCAATGAAGATTGAATTAGCAAGAACGATGGTGCATAAAGCTGCTTGGTTAAAGGACCAAGGACGACCGTTTGGTAAAGAGGCATCTATGTGTAAACTATATGCTTCTGAAATTGCAATGGAGGTTGCTGATCAAGCGATTCAGCTTCATGGCGGATATGGATATATGAAAGAATATGAAGTAGAACGCTATATGAGAGATGCAAAATTACTTGAAATTGGAGAAGGTACTTCCGAGGTCCAACGAATGGTAATAGCTAGACATATTGGTTGTTAAACATTAAAAATATGTCGATTTTGTCACAAAGCTATAAAACTTTCTTCAATAACACTTTTCGTTTTCGACACAATGGAGTACAATATGAGTGTTGACTAATTCTATATTAGAAAAGATTGTATAAAAGAAGGAGGGTTAACTATGCAAAAGAATCCAATTATCCCATTTATACTTATTATGGCATTTGGTATCGGTTTAATTTTCTTCCTATCTATCGATGGAGTAGGTAATAAAGCAGAAATTACGGCTGAACATGAAGCTGCTGAAGGCGGAGAATCTGCTGAAGGTGGAGAAGAAGCTACTGCTGGTGAATTCGATCCTGAAGCACTTGCTCAAGGAAAATGTATCAGCTGTCACGGTAACACTTATGAAGGCGGAATGGGGCCATCATTAGTGGGTACAGCATTGTCTGAAGATGAAATTAAAGACATTTTAGCTAATGGTAAAGGTTCAATGCCTGGTGGTTTAGTACCAGAAGCAAACCTTGATGAAATGGCTGCTTGGGTCAAATCTCTAGGTGAATAAGATTTTAAGAAAAGACCTCTAGATTCTTTTTAAGAATCGAGGTCTTTTTTTATTTTTGTTATAATAATGGTGAGGTGTATAGAATGAATGCGAAAAACTTATCAGATAGACTGAAAACTGTGGCATCCTTTGTCGAACAGGATACAATTTTAGCGGATATAGGAAGTGACCATGCTTATCTTCCATGTTACTTGGTCCACCAATCCATAATCTCTAAAGCAATTGCTGGAGAGGTAGTAAAGGGACCATTTGAATCTGCAGTGAAGCAAGTGAAAAGTGAAGGCCTGGAAAAGCAAATTGAAGTGCGTTTTGGAGACGGTCTGCAAGTGATTGAAGACGAGGACCAAGTGGGCACCGTTACAATTGCTGGGATGGGTGGTCCGTTAATTGCTTCCATACTAGAAGCAGGTAAGCATAAACTTACTAACGTTCACACGCTCATTCTTCAACCGAACATTCACGCAAAAGCAATTAGAGAATGGGCAATTAAAGAAGGCTGGAATGTTGATCAAGAAACAATTTTGGAGGAGCATACCAAAATTTATGAAGTAATTGTACTTAAAAAAGGAAATATGGTGCTTAATGAACAGGAGCTTTTATTAGGACCAATTTTAATGCAAAGCCGTACAAGTGTATTTCAGAAAAAATGGTCAGTCGAAATGAAAGAATGGGAAAGAATACTGACTCAATTAAAAAATATTCCACCAACTCCGGAAGTTTTACAAAAAGTAGAGGAAATAGAGAATAAAATCTCGTTAGTGAAGGAGCTGTTGTAAACATGAAGCAAACCAATGGACAACATCTTATTTCTATCTTTGAAGAATGGGCACCACGCTCCTTAGCGGTAGAGGGAGATTCGGTAGGTCTTCAAATCGGTAGATTAGATAAGCTTGTTACGAAGGTGCTTGTGACATTAGATGTGAACGACGAAGTGGTTGATGAAGCAATTGAGCAAGGGTGTCAGCTAATCATTGCTCATCATCCTCCTATTTACAGTAAGCTTAAGAATATACGTACAGATATGCCACAAGGACGTCTGTTTGAAAAACTGATTAAGCATGATATTGCTGTATATGCTGCTCATACGAATTTGGATATAGCTACTGGAGGGGTTAATGATCTATTAGCTGAAGCACTGAAGCTAGAGAATATTTCTATATTAGAACCAACTACCTCCGAAAACTTAATGAAGCTTGAAGTATTTACTCCTAAAGAAGCTACTGAAACCGTTAGAAAGGCTCTAGCAGAGGCTGGAGCAGGTAATATAGGGGATTATAATAGCTGTAGCTTTACAACCTCTGGAGAAGGCCGGTTTAAGCCTGAGGAAAGTGCTGAGCCTTATATCGGGAAGCCAAATGAGTTAGCTGTTGTAAAAGAGGAAAAAATAGAGGTAGTATTACCTGAATCTAAGAAAAACAAAGTATTAAGAGCCCTGTTAAATAATCATCCCTATGAAGAACCTGCATACAATTTGATGAGTTTGGATACTCAGGTCAACGAAATGGGGCTTGGAAGAATAGGGTTATTACCAAAGAAAGTTTCTTTGGCGGATTATGCAAATACCGTCAAATCATTGCTAAACGTACCTTTTGTTCGAGTAGTTGGACCGCTTGATAAACCCATTCAAAAGGTGGCAGTACTAGGCGGAGATGGTAACAAATATATTTCGATTGCTAAAAGGGCAGGGGCAGATGTTTTTATAACCGGGGACTTATATTTTCATATTGCACAAGATGCATTAGCGATGGGACTTGCTGTTATTGATCCTGGCCACCATATTGAACAAATTATGAAAATTGGCGTTGTAAAATATATGCAAGCGGAGTGCCTAAATAAAAAACTGGACTGTGAATTCATCGCTTCTAAGATATCTACAGAACCTTTTAAACTTATTTGACTATAACGTGCTATTCTACCAAAAAAATAAAGCTTCGAAAATTTTACTATTAGTAAATTTTCGAAGCTTATTTTAGAGTATCTTCTATATCGACCTCTACATAATTAAGTTACTTTGTTAGTTAACTGTATAAGGCTCTATTTTAGTAACTGGTTTAGGAACTTTAATCTTAGGTAGAATTTTCTCGGGAAGTACTTTTTTTGTTGTATCATGAGTTGTAGGATCATTTGGATCGTATTTCTCTAAAAACTGGATGACTTCCTTAACAATCGGTGTTGGTGTGGAAGCTCCGGCAGTCACTGCTACATGGTTAACATTGTCTAGCCATTCTAATTTAAGATCAGATATATCGCCGACTCGGTAAGATGGAGTGCCTGCAATTTCCTCTGAAACTTGTGTAAGTCTATTAGAGTTATTACTCATTGGATCACCAACAACAATTAGTAGCTCAGCTTCTCCTGCTTGCTCCGCAACCGCTTCTTGTCTAACTTGAGTGGCAAGACAAATTTCTTTGTGTACCTCAATGTGAGGAAACTTTTCTTTCAGCTTTTCCATGAGATGAACAACGTCCCATTGTGACATAGTAGTTTGATTTGTGACTAATAATTTTGTATTAGAAAGGGAAAGACTTTCAATATCCTCATTTGTTTGAACAAGATGGACTTTAGTTGGGGCAACCCCGATTGCTCCTTCAGGTTCAGGATGCCCTTTTTTCCCGATATAAATAATATCATAGCCTTCTGCTGTTTTTTCTTTTATTAAATCATGGGTAACGGTAACATCAGGGCATGTGGCATCAATGGAAACTAATCCTTTTTTGCGAGCTAATTCCTTTACCTCTGGTGAAACTCCATGCGCTGTAAAAATGACCGTTCCTGTATCGACCTTTGATAGAATATCTAAGCGATTTTCTCCATCTAAAGTAATAATACCATCCTGCTCAAATGCATCTGTTACATGTTTATTGTGAACAATCATTCCTAATATATAAATTGGACGTGGAAGAGATGAATCCATTGCTGCATTCCTTGCAATAACCATTGCATCCACCACACCATAACAATATCCTCTAGGCGAAATTTTTTGTACAATCATCTTTAAGAAACTCCCTTCAATACGAGCATACTCATATTATAGCGGAGGAAAGAGATGATTACAAAATATTAAAATGGTGGCTGGAAAATTCGCGGTAAAGAGACACCGCCAGTAGATGCTACGGTACTAGCTGCTCGGGCAACAGCTGGAGCTGCCGCTGAAGCTGCTGTAGTAGCGGTAGCCGCGGTAGCCGCTGTAGTTGCTGCGCTAGCTGCGGCACCTGCAGCAGGGGCTGCAGAGAATCCACGGTAAAGTCTTAAAAGAGCAGGTACATTTTGAAGCATTGGAGCCCATTGTTTAACCATCGGTGTGATTTGTTGTGCAGTATTTATAAACTTATCAGCAGTTTGCAAATAAGACATGGTTTTACTGCTTAATCCTCCAGCACTTGCTGCTGCCGCACCCGCTGTAGCTGCGGCACCTGCTGTAGCAGCACCTTGAGCGAACCCTTGCGGCCCAGGACCGAAATTAGGCGGGCCTCCTGGACTAAATCCTCCTGGACGTGGAGGACCTTGACCAAAATCATTCGGAACCGGTGGACCTCCTTGGTTAAATCCACCAATTGGCGGAGTAGGAACAGGATCTGCAGAACCACCATTGCCTTGGAATTGTCTTATAAAATTTGAAATTGGCCCACTCGCTTGCCCACTTGGTGCTTGATTGAAATTGGGTGGAGGAGGGGGCGTGTTTTGGAAAGAATTTGGATTGCCAAAATTAGAGAAATTATTTCTTCTCTGAGCAAATGGATAAAATGATTCATAGCGCAATTTATTTCTCATCTCCTTTCGAACAAACAGACTATTCTATTCTATGCAAATTATCGGTTTTATGTACAAATCATGTTACAATATAGGTATGATAGGGAGGGACTAAAATGTCCAAATATACAGATTATAATTTTCAACCGTTTTTACTAGAAGCTATAAATAAATTAGGCTTCCAAGAACCAACACCAATCCAAAAAGAAATGATTCCATTAGTCTTGAAAGGTAAAAGTGCAATTGGTCAAGCGCATACAGGAACTGGGAAAACACATAGTTTCTTAATACCAATTGTTGAAAAAATTGATGCTAGTAAGCAAGCAGTTCAAGCAATAATTACTTCTCCGACTAGAGAGCTCGCAACTCAAATATATAAAGAGTTGAATAAGTTAATTGAAGGCACTGAAATTCAAACTAAGCTATTTATCGGAGGAACTGATAAAGCTCGTTCAATCGAAAAGTTAAAAACACAGCCTCAAATAGTCGTTGGTACTCCAGGTCGACTTCGTGATTTAACAGTTGAGCAGGCACTCTTAGTTCATACCGCAAAAATATTAGTGGTAGATGAAGCCGATCTTGCATTTGATTTAGGTTTTATCAATGAAATCGATCAGTTTGCATCAAAAATGCCAGATGAATTAGAAATGTTCGTATTCTCTGCTACCATACCAGAAAAACTACAACCATTCCTTAAGAAATACATGGATTCACCTGTGCATATTAAAATAGGTGACAAACGTCCGGTCGCTGATGGAATTGACTTTACTGTTGTCCCTGTACGTAGTAAATCTCGTAAAAAAAGATTATTAGACGTTATTGAAGGTATTAATCCTTATTTAGCGATTATCTTTGCTAATACGAAACAGAATGCGGATGAAGTAGCACACTATTTACAAGGAAACGGCATAAAAGTTGGCGTTGTTCACGGAGATGTTTCTCCACGTGATCGTAAACGAGTGATGAAGCAAATACACGAATTAGAATATCAATACATTGTGGCTACTGACTTAGCAGCTCGTGGAATCGATATTCCAGGAGTAAGCCATGTCATTAATTACGAAATACCCGATGACCTTGAATTTTTCATTCACCGAGTTGGTAGAACTGCCCGCGCAGGACTAACTGGAACAGCTATTACCTTATTTGAACCATCTGATGAAGATGCTTTAAATCGTATTGAAAAGATGGGTATTACATTTGAGCATAAAGATGTAAGTAATGGCGAATGGTCTGAATTGAAAGAGAGACATGCTAGAAAAAATAGAACTAAAGTCGAAAATGAGATAGATGCAAAAGCAAAAGCGTTGGTTAGAAAGCCTAAAAAGGTTAAACCAGGATATAAACGAAACATGAAATGGGAAATGGATAAAGTTAAGAAAAGAGAACGTCGCATCAAAAACCGTAAGAAATAAGGGGGAACTTCCATGCTACTAGGATCACATGTTTCCATGAGTGGAAAAGAAATGTTGCTAGCTTCTAGTAAAGAGGCGGCGTCGTATGGTGCCAATACATTTATGATTTATACGGGTGCACCACAGAATACGCGCAGAAAACCAATAGATGAGTTAAACATTGAAGCTGGCGTTGTGCACATGAAGGAAAACGGCATAAATAATATTGTCGTTCATGCACCTTATATTATTAATTTGGGTAATACAACGAAGCCAGAAACGTTTGCTTTAGGTGTAGACTTTCTACAAAAAGAGGTAGAGCGCACTGCAGCTATAGGAGCTACACAAATCGTATTGCATCCTGGTGCACATGTTGGAGCTGGAGCTGATGCTGGCATTCAAAAGATTATCGAAGGCTTAAACGAAGTGTTAAGCTCTGATTATCCTGTCCAAATTGCTTTAGAAACAATGGCGGGAAAAGGCTCTGAATGTGGTAAGACTTTTGAAGAGCTTGCACAAATATTTGATGGTGTGAAAAATAATGATCGCTTGTCGGTTTGTATGGATACGTGTCATATCCATGATGCCGGATATGATGTTGTAAACGATTTTGATGGCGTCTTAAATAATTTTGATCATTTGGTTGGAATTGACCGATTAAAAGTTCTACACATCAATGATAGTAAAAATATTTGTGGAGCAGCTAAAGATCGTCATGAAAACATAGGGTTTGGTGAAATTGGCTTTGAGGCATTGCAATATGTAGTGCATCATCCACAGCTGATAAATATCCCTAAAATTTTAGAGACTCCTTTCGTTGGTGTGGATGCCAAATCAAAGAAAGCTCCATATAAAATGGAGATTGAGATGCTACGCTCGAAAACGTTTGACCCAAATGCATTAGAACTACTAACTGTTTAAATATAATCAATTTAGGACCCTCTCTTTTCATTGAAAAGAAGAGGGGCCTTTTTCTTTCAATTGCTCGTATAAAGCAATTGCACGTTTTTCTCCTAAAATGCTTATAAGTTTTTGCTGAATAGCATTAGGTACACCTAATACCAACCAAGTAATAGATATTTCTTGCAGTAAGGGGTAGACGCCCTCTATTTCTTTATCTGATAATTTCACATCAAACCCTTTGAGTATTTTCTTAAACTCTTTTTTTGAACAGGTTTGTAGCTGAATAATAAACTTAGCAATATCCATTAGAACATCCTTTCAAGCATTTTTATTTACACTATACGATTTATCCTCTATACTTTTATTTTGTAAATCGTAATCATTCTTAATTAGAATAGAGGAAACAAAATTGGCCTTACCATTAATTCAATTACATAATATTTCATACAAATATGAACAAACACAAGCCTTAATCGATATAAATTTAGTTATTAAGGAAGGCGATTTTCTAGCTATTATCGGTCCCAATGGCTCTGGGAAATCAACCTTATTAAAGATAATGTTGGGCTTATTGAAGCCATCAAACGGGAATGTACTTCTCTTTGGGAAGCCAGCTAATCAGTTTAAGGAAAGAGAATGGATCGGATATGTTTCCCAAAAGTCCAATTCGTTCAATACTGGCTTTCCAGCAACCGTAAGTGAAGTCGTTAGAAGTGGAGTTGTTAAACAAATAGGTCTGTTTAAACGTTTTCCGGATGATGTTAAAATACAAGTTCGTCAAGCGTTAAAGGCAGTAGGAATGGAAGACTTCGCTCAAAAAAATATTGGAGAGCTTTCTGGAGGCCAGCAACAGCGCGTATTTATCGCAAGGGCTTTGATTAGTAATCCAAAAGTGTTAATACTAGACGAGCCTACCGTTGGAATTGATAGTAAAAATGTTCGTTCATTTTATAATATGTTAGTACACTTAAATCGTGAACATAACATTTCCATCGTATTAGTTACACATGATGTGGACGCAGTATCAACAAGTATAAGCCACGTAGCTTGCCTAAATCAGAGAATTCATTTTCACGGCTTTAAAAAAGATATGGAATCGATGAGCGAGGAACAATTAGAATCGTGGTACGGTCATTCGGTCCGTAAAGTAGAACACCAGGGTGAGGTACAGTCATGATAGAGTCTATTTTTCAGTATGAGTTTTTACAAAATGCATTTGCTTCCGGGTTGATTATTGGAATTATTGCTCCATTATTAGGTGTGTTTATTGTTGTCAGAAGATTATCCTTAATCGCTGATGCACTGAGCCATGTAACCCTTGCCGGAATAGCAGGCAGTCTTTATCTTAGTCAATCTGTAGGAGCACTTGCGCTACTAAACCCATTATATTTAGGCATTGTGGCTTCTGTTACTGGTTCTCTTTTTATAGAGAGGCTTCGTCGCTTATATAAACATTATGAAGAATTAGCGATTCCAATAATTATGTCAGCAGGTTTAGGGTTTGGTGCAATATTTATCTCTTTAGCGGAAGGATTCAGCTCTGACTTGTTTAGTTATTTATTTGGATCGGTGTCTGCGGTTAGTAGACAGGATCTTTGGATAGTTATTTGTATAGCAGTGGTCGTCTTCTTATTTTTAGGATTATTGTTTAAAGAACTATTTGTACTATCCTTTGATGAAGAGTATGCAAAGGCATCTGGTCTTCCTGCTAAGTGGATTCACATGCTATTCATGATCGTCACAGCTCTAGTAATAGCTGCCTCTATGCGAATTGTGGGGATCTTACTTGTTTCCTCTTTAATGACCTTACCTGTAGCTGCTGCTATGAGATTGTCAAAAAGCTTTAAACAGGCGCTCATTCTTTCAGTAGTATTTGGTGAGCTAGCTGTCCTTATTGGATTAGTAAGTGCATTTTACCTTGATTTAGCCCCGGGAGGTACCATTGTAGTTACATCTATTGTCATTTTACTTGGAGCTATTTTTGTTAAAAAGATGGGTAGAAAGGGAGCGGTGGCAACGTGAATATAGATAAAGCATGGGATATTCTTAAAAAAGAGGGTTTTAAAAAAACAGACAAGCGAGAACAAATTCTTGATATTTTTTCTAAAACAACCAAGTATATTACTGCTAGAGATATATTAGACGTCATGATGGAGGAGCATCCAGGCATGAGCTATGATACTATTTACCGTAATCTTAGTACTTTTGTTGAGCTTGGTATTTTAGAAGAAACAGAGCTTGCCGGCGAAAAGAATTTTCGCATGCAATGTGAAGTAGACCATCACCACCATCATTTTATTTGTTTGAAATGTGGCAACATTAAAGAAATAAATTATTGCCCGATGGAAACTCTCCAAAATTCGATTCCTGGATATGAAATTGAAAATCACAAGTTTGAGATTTACGGCAACTGTCCAGAGTGTCATTAAAAATTTATTCTATTAGGAATAGTGCTGAACAAAACTTTCCTCCACATAAAAAGCCTCGAAAACTCTACGACCTAGTAAAGTTTTCGGGGCTTCTATTTGCATTCCTGCAGTTGTTTTCCTTTATAGGTCACTATCTGCGGGGCACGTCTTCAATCTCCTCGTCGCATTGCTCCTGTTTAGGTTTTTGCGCTCGCTTGTTCCCCCAGCAGCGCCTTCTGCATTTCAAACAACAATAGAGTAATTTCTCAAGAAATTACCTTACTTTATAAAATAAAAATGAGAAATCAAGTTGCCGATTTCTCGTTTTTTATATACTGTCTAATTATGTCCCGGTCTCATTTTTATTAGGCTATGTGAACGGTGCAAATCTTTAAAAAGATGTTACTTACGCTCTAATATAAATTAGCTGCTTATTCCTACAGAAGTATTTTCATACGAGCTGTCAGTTAACGCCTTGTAGATAAAATCAGCTACATCTGCTCTTGAAATTGATTTTCCGGAACTAGGAACGCTTGTAGCAGACTCTTTATAATTCCCAGTAAATGCTTTATCCGTTAGTCCCATAGGTCTTACAATCGTATACGTTAAATTATTGGATTTGATATATTCGATCGCATTCTTATGATCGGCTAACACGTTACCAAGCATCTTCATCATCATCTTGCCCATTAACCCGGGTATTTCATTTTCTACACCTGCTGATGCAGTGTAAACAATGCGGCTTACATTATTTGCTACCATTCCATCTACTACATTTTTCATCATATTCTCTAACTGCGTAGATTTTTTCATACCGGTAGTGGAGCCTAAACACGAAACAACGGCATCCTTTCCGTTTATAGCAGCTTCGACAGCTTGCTTGTCAAAAGCATCTCCTTGAATAATAGTTAGATTCTCGTGATTAATCTCTAGCTTGGAAGGTGTACGAATATAAGCAGTGACAGAATGACCGTTGTCTAATGCCAATTTAGTAAAATGTTTACCTACTCCACCGCTAGCTCCAAATATAATAATGTTCATTCGTAATTCCTCTTTTCATTTGTTTTAGTTAAAGCTTTTTTCTAGCTAGTATCATTCTGCGATAGTATGTATAGTCATAAAGTTGAGTTATATCTAAAAAAAGGAGGTAACCCTTAACAGGTTACCCCTTCAACTTTTTATTTAATTGTCATCGAAAATTCCTTTTCAATCCAATTGTTAGCCTCAATCCAGTTATTCACTCGAATGACTCCCTTAGGAGCTGGCTGCTGGTTATATGGGGTATTGAACAATAATACAGGTATATCTAGCTCTTCATTTATTTCAACAGCATTGTCATGCTTGTCTTCGAAAAATACGTGAACCCCATGCTTTCTTGCAGTTTCAATTTTGTTATGCGTACCAATCAATTCGATATGGTCATATAGGAGCTCTTGCTCTTTAAACCAGTTTAGCGTTACGTCCATCACGTTTTCTCCACGAGCTGAGATGAAGTATAGCTCATACTTTTCCTTCCATGCTGATAAAACAGCTTTCGCATCAGCCTGGATAGGGGAGGTTGCGTAAATGACTGGCTCAGAGGATTTAAACCATTCATAAAATTCCTTCTGGTCTACTTCAAAAGCTTTAGTTAAGTCATATTCTTTAATATCCTCTAATTGCAAGTTGCATTTAAATGCTTCATTTATATGAGGTAGCAAAGAAGTAGGGCAAGTTACTGTCCCATCTATATCAATGCCGAAACGTACATTCGTCATTTATATCTCTCCTTAAGCTTGTTGAGCTTCAATTTCCTTTTGTTGCTTTTCTAACTCTTGTTTCGCAAAATATTCAGCTGCGATTTTATCAATTTCAATCTTCAGTTCATCTACCATAGTTTCCTCTGGCACTTTGCGAACTATTTTTCCTTTACGGAACAATAGACCTTCGCCACGTGCACCAGCAATTCCGATATCAGCTTCACGAGCTTCTCCAGGACCGTTTACTGCACAGCCTAGTACTGCTACTTTAATAGGTGCTTTAATATGGGAGATATACTCTTCCACTTCATTTGCAATAGAAATTAAGTCGATTTCAATACGTCCACATGTAGGGCAAGAAATTAATGTAGCCGCATTAGAAGAAAGACCAAATACTTTTAGCAGCTCCCGAGCTACTTTTACTTCCTCCACTGGGTCTGCACTTAACGATACACGTAATGTGTTTCCGATACCCATGGCTAAGAGTGTTCCTAGGCCGGCAGCACTCTTAATAGATCCAGCGAACAAAGTTCCGGACTCAGTAATCCCTAAGTGTAATGGATAATCAAATGCCTCAGAAGCCTTGCGATATGCTTCGATTGCAAGATTAACATCAGAAGCCTTCATCGAAACGATAATATCATGAAAATCCAAGTCTTCTAGGATTTTAATATGGTGTAGAGCACTTTCTACCATACCGTCTGCAGTAGGATAGCCATATTTCTCTAAGATTTTTTTCTCTAATGAACCAGCATTTACTCCAATACGAATTGGAATACCTTTTGCTTTAGCGGCATTAACTACAGCTTCTACTTTTTCTTTACGCCCGATGTTACCAGGGTTAATACGAATTTTATCAGCACCTTGCTCGATTGCAATTAGTGCTAATTTATAATCAAAATGGATGTCCACTACTAATGGAATATTAATACGTTTTTTTATCTCGCCGATCGAATAAGCAGCACGTTCATCTGGACAAGCTACACGAACAACCTGACAACCAGCTTCCTCTAAACGTAATATTTCAGCTACGGTTGCTTCCACATCATGTGTTTTAGTTGTTGTCATACTTTGAATAAAAAGTTCGTTACTGCCACCTATAGTTAAGTTTCCAACTCGTACAGGACGAGTTTTGGAACGATGAATTATTTCACTCATGAAATTCTCTCCTTCTTGAGGCTTTATGCCGTCACTATCCACCATTTTATCAGTCTTTCAAACGAATTGACAAGGAAGAAACCTCTAATTTTCTTTTTTACAGTTTGATTGTGATGTATAAACAGGTAAAAGTACTTTTTCTCCAACATGAAATGATTGCTTTTTTAAGTGTGGATTAAGCTCGTAAAAATCATTTAATCGTTTAGTAAAAGAAATTTCTTCACTAGTTGGGTAAATGGCAAACAACGAATAGATTGTTTCTCCGGGCATAATCTCAGCAACTATATATTCTGGAGATTCCATACATTCTTCTATTAAGACTTCACTTGAATAAGCTAGTGGGATTGTTCCTTCAAACAAATCTACCTTAATAATATAAAACGATATAAAAAGTATAATGGTTGCTATAAATAGTTTCATAAAAAATCCCCCCTAAACAACTCTATGTCGGAGGAGGGGACATTATGCTATTTCTTTATTGGATAATATTTTAAAGAAATATATAAATAGACAAAGGTAACAGCATAGATTCCTAGCTGAATCCAATCGTTAGACCATTGCAGGATTGCAATGACAATAGAAATGACCATAGGCACCGTACTAGCAAACAGCGTAGTTCTCCAAAGGTGTCGATATTCTCCACGTCGTTTTAAAAGAAGAAGTATTAGGGTACCTAAATAGGCAAAGATACTAATACGGACAAATATAAACATAGTATTTAAAACAAATAAAAATAGAAATGCAAAGGGATAGATTAACCATTGAATATCAGAAAAGTATTCGATTAGTCCTTCTACATTTTGTTGTTGTTCTGAAATACCGTTTATAAATCCGAAAAAGGAGATTGCGGTCATGAAAAATACGTAGATAAACACGTATTGCATTACCTTTCCGATTGGAATAAGTCGAAATGCAGCAATTTTTTTAGGGCTATGTAGGCTTGCTTTAAATAGCTGAAATAAATTCATAAATTTCACCCTTTCTATTCTATATTATCATCATCAGAATGAACTAAACAAAGTAAATTTAATTTTACTTTGTTAAGATATTGTAAAGAATGGCGGGTAAGTGTTTACATAAGCTAAACAAATTAACGATAATAGAAAATGAATGAATTTGTCGAAATAGGAGTTGAAGGACATCGTGGAATTGGAATGGCAACAGATGTTGTTTGAATTTTTTGGAGGACTTGGGATATTCTTATTCTCCATTAAGTATATGGGAGATGGTTTACAAAAATCGGCTGGAGATCGCCTAAGAGATATTTTAGATCGCTATACTACTAACCCTTTTATGGGAGTTTTAGTCGGAATCATTGTAACTGTATTAATTCAATCTAGTTCTGGGACAACTGTAATTACAGTAGGTCTAGTAAGTGCAGGGTTTATGAAATTGCGACAGGCTATTGGTGTAATAATGGGAGCAAATATAGGAACAACAATAACTGCGTTTATCATAGGCTTTGATGTTGGGGGCTATGCACTTCCAATTATGGCAATAGGGGCGTTCTTAATTTTCTTTTTTAAGAAACATATTGTACAAAATGTAGGGGAAGTTATATTTGGATTTGGTGGGTTATTCCTCGGGCTTGAACTAATGAGTGGCGGTATGAAGCCTTTAAGAGAGTTAGAAGCATTCACTGATTTCACTCTCGCAATGAGTGATCATTCCTTCCTTGGTTTATTGGCAGGAACAATTTTTACGTTAATAGTACAAAGCTCCAGTGCAACTGTTGCTATATTGCAAGGTCTATATTCAGAAAATTTACTCTCTCTACAAGGAGCCTTACCAGTACTTTTTGGAGATAATATAGGTACTACAATTACAGCTATATTAGCTTCTTTAGGTGCATCTGTTGCTGCAAAGAGAGCAGCTGCAACTCATGTTCTATTTAATGTCATTGGTTCAGTAATTTTCTTAATTTTGTTAATTCCATTTACTCTTTATATTGAGTGGATCTCTGGAGTACTAGATTTAGAAAGCAAGATGCAAATAGCTTTTGCTCACGGTTCCTTTAACGTGGCAAATACAATTATTCAATTTCCATTGATTGGGGCTTGGGCATATCTTGTTACTAAGTTAATACCTGGAGACGATGTTTCCATAGAATATAAGCCTAAACATTTAGATGTTAACTTCATCGAACAATCACCATCCATCGCTATCGGACAGGCTAAAGAGGAAATCTTGCGTATGGGAGCTCTAAGTATACAAGGATTAGAGAAAACATATGCTTATCTAAAAACAAAGAACAAGCGTGATTCAGATTTGGCTTATCAAGTAGAAGACGCATTAAATAATTTAGATCAAAAAATTACAGATTACTTAGTAAAAATTTCTTCGCAGCCATTGTCGGATCAAGATTCTAGCCGACATAATATGCTAATGGATACTGTTCGGGATATTGAAAGAATTGGAGATCATTTTGAGAACATTTTGGAACTGATAGAATACCAAGAAGTTCACCGAATAGTTTTAACTCCAGATGCAATAGAGGATGTTTCTGAGATGTTTGAGTTAACGATAAAAACAGTAGAAAAAGCAATAGAAGCTCTGAATACTAATGATGTAAAATTAGCACAAGAAGTAGCAGAACAAGAGAATGTTATAGATAAAATGGAAAGACAATTTAGAAAAAATCACATTCTACGAGTAAACGAAGGTAAATGTTCAGGTCAAGCAGGTATAATGTTCGTCGACATTTTAAGTAACTTAGAGCGAATCGGAGACCATGCTTGTAATGTGGCAGAAGCCGTATTGGGGAGACGCACATGATAGAGGTTATTGGCTGGATTTTAATAATAGCTAGTTTTGTAATAGCTTATGTCGGTACTTTTTATCCTATTATTCCTTCAGTAGTATTCATGCTACTTGGTTATATTTTGTATGGATTGTTCTTTTCTTTTACTGAATTGACTTGGCTGTTCTGGACAATACAAATATTATTTGTCATTCTTTTGTTTGGAGCGGATATGGCTGCCAATGCGCTTGGTGTTAAAAAATTTGGTGGAACGAAGGCCGGAGTTTGGGGCAGTACAATAGGCTTGTTGTTTGGACCTTTTGTTATTCCTGTCGCTGGTATCATAATTGGACCATTCCTTGGAGCTGTAATAGCTGAGCTAATCGTGACAAGAGAAGGATTAAAACATGCGATTAAATCTGGTATAGGATCTTTAATTGGGTTCTTAACTTCTTCCATTGCTAAAGTGGTAATATTAACTGTAATGCTAGTGGTATTTGTTCTCTTTGTATAACTCAGTCAAAAGTAGGAGAACAATAATAGGCTATTTTAATTGAACGTTTGATCATATTTTGATACGCTAATAAATGGGTAGAAAATTACTATATTATTCTTTAGGAGGAAACTATAATGGCATACGAATTACCACAATTACCTTACGCTTACGATGCACTTGAACCACATATCGACAAGGAAACGATGAACATTCATCACACGAAACACCACAATACTTATGTAACAAACTTAAACAATGCGGTAGCTGGTAAAGCTGATTTAGAAAACAAATCAGTAGAAGAACTAATTGCTAATATCGACGCTCTTCCAGAAGACATTAAAACAGCAGTTCGTAACAATGGTGGTGGGCACGCTAACCACTCATTATTCTGGCAACTATTATCACCAAATGGTGGCGGTACTCCAACTGGAGATTTAGCTCAAGCAATTGATGCAAAATTCGGTAGCTTTGATGCTTTCAAAGAAGAGTTTGCTAAAGCAGCAACAACTCGTTTTGGTTCTGGCTGGGCTTGGTTATCTGTATCAAACGGAGAGTTAGAAATTTCTTCGACTGCAAACCAAGATTCACCTATCATGGAAGGTAAAACTCCATTATTAGGATTAGACGTTTGGGAGCATGCTTACTACTTAAATTACCAAAACCGTCGTCCTGATTACATTTCTTCTTTCTGGAATGTTGTAAACTGGGATGAAGTTTCAAAACGTTACGCTTCAGCAAAATAATTATTATCTTAAAAAGTCTATAAAAAGAAACTTAGCACACACTTTTTCGTCTAAAAGTGTGTGCTTTTTATGTTACACTAGTAAGTAAAGAAAATTATTTAACAAGTAGGTGATATCATGCGAAAAATTTCAAAAAAACGTGCACAAAGTATAAAAGCAAAACAAAGGAAAAACATTACTTTTCGTATGAACATTCTTTTCTTTTCTATTTTTATTTTATTTACCCTCTTAATCCTCAGACTAGGATACCTTCAAATTGTAAAAGGTGAGGAGTACGTTAGTAAACTAGAGAGTACCGAGGAGACTTCTGTAAATACTAGTGTTCCACGAGGACGATTATATGATAGTGAAGGTCGTATACTAGTCGACAATAAACCACAAAAGGTAATAACTTATACAAAAATGCAGACAACGAAATCCGAGGATATGTTAGAAACTGCAAAGAAATTGAGTAAGTTAATTGAGAAGGATACAGACAATATTACAAAAAGTGATCGTCAAGACTATTGGTTAAGAGAGAATCCGGAAGAAGCTAAAAAACTCATAACAGATAAAGAACGAAACGAAATTGAATCTAATGAAGAGTTAACGAAGAGTGAAAAGAACAGGGCGGTTGATCGTTTACAAAGAAGTAAGCTTACTGAAGAACATCTCAATTCCTTTACCCCCGAGGAAGAGGAAATTATCGCTATCTATCGAGAAATGGCTGCAGGCTATGCCTTATCACCACAAATTATTAAAGGTGACGAAATGAACAAGGAAGAAGGAGACATAAAAGAGGTTACAGCTGAGGAATTTGCTAGAGTTTCCGAGAGACTGGGAGACCCAGATATGGCCGGGGTAAACACGACAACTGACTGGAGACGTGTAAAAAACTCAACCTTAGCAGTATTAGGAAGCGTATCCTCTCCTAAAAAAGGACTTCCAAATGAGCGACTAAATTATTTCTTATCTAGAGACTACACTCGTAATGATCGAGTAGGAACCTCTTATATCGAACAACAATATGAAGAAATACTACAAGGACAAAAAACGGTAGTAAAAAATATAACAGACGGTAAAGGTCGAGTGATTGATGTAAGTACCATTTATGATGGAAAACCAGGGAATGAGCTCGTATTGACGATTGATAGCCAGGTTCAGCTCGAAATGGAAGGGATTATTGAAAGACAGCTCCTTCAAATGAAAAACAATAATGCAGGAACAAATTATTTAAATAGTGCGTTCTTAGTGATATTAGATCCTTATACGGGAGATGTCTTATCTTTAGTAGGTAAAAGGCTGGTAAAAGAGAATGGTAAATGGGCTGTACAAGACTATGCCTATGGAGCATTTAAAACTGGCTATGAGCTTGGATCTACCGTAAAACCTGCTACTGTTTTAACGGCTTATAGAGAAAATGCAATTAGTATAGGGGAGTATATGGTAGATGAGCCTATCCGTATTAAGGGTTCAGCACCAAAAAGCTCTGTATTTAATAGAGGCTCAAGAATTCGTTTAAATGATTTAACAGCTTTAGAACGTTCATCCAACGTGTATATGTTTAAAATAGCATACGCCTTGGCTGGCAAAACATACCAGGTGAATCAACCGGTCAGCTTTGGAGCAGAAGCATTTTTAAAGATGCGTAATGGGTATGCTCAGTTTGGCTTAGGTGTCCCAACTGGCATAGACTTACCTGGAGAATCTACTGGTGTTATCGGTAAAACAGAGTCAGGTAAATTACTAGATTTAAGTATTGGTCAGTATGATACGTACACTCCATTACAGTTAGCTCAATATACTGCAACTATTGCTAACGGTGGTAAACGAATTAAACCGCATGTCGTAAAAGAAATTCGTGAGCCATCAGAGGATGGTGTCACTCTAGGGAAGTTAGTAAAAGAAATTAAACCGACCGTTTTAAATGTGGTAGATAATTCGCAGGAAGAGATCAATCATGTTCGAAAAGGGATGCAACGCGTTTATTTTGGAAAGCAAGGTACAGGTGCTAGAGCTTTTGGTAACGCACCTTATACAGCAGCAGGTAAAACAGGAACGGCCCAGTCATACTATAAGGATGACACGATGAAAGAATCAGTTAGAACAGTTAATTTAACTCATGTAGGTTTTGCACCTTATGATAACCCAGAAATTGCTTATGCGATTGTTGTACCTCATGCATTCACTGAATCCTCTTATAAAACAAATTATACGAGTGTAATGGCTCGAGAGGTTGTAGATACTTACTTTAATATACAGAAAAAGAAAAGTACGTTAGAAAATAACGAATCTACGGCAACACCTCCTATCAAACCGGCATTCACAAATGACCAAATTGATGAAGGAGAAGAAAAAAACGTAACTGATGAACAGTAAATAAGGGCTAGAGTTCAATCTCTTGCCACATCAAAAGTGAAATTGCGACTGTGCAATTTCACTTTTTTTATTTAAACATTTCACAAAACATAATCTAGGAAGTCTCTAAGCTCAGCAGAAGGCTGTAGGATAGCAAAGTGGTATTTTGCGTCAGTGACTTTTTATAAGAAGGAAACCTTTCATCTGTGAATTGTTAGAAAGTAAATCTACAAACAATAGGCTTTCCAAAATATAGATGTAAACATTATAATGTTTGAATTTACAAACTATTTACATCTCCTTTATACCCACTCAATATACAAACTTTAAAGTAAGTCTTGTAAGACAGAAAATATACTTTAGGGGGAAATACCTGATGAAAAGCTGGAAATACTTTTTATTAACAACTATGGCAGGATTGACATTTGTTCTGGGAGCCTGCGGATCAGATTCTACAGAAGGAGCAGAGGCAGAATCCGATATTAGCTCATCAGAAGCGGGTGAACCCCAAGCAGAAGGTGTCTTGGAAGGGAAAGTTTCTGGAGATGGATCAAGCACGGTGGCGCCTATCTTAGAAGCAGTGGTAGAGGAGTATGCAGCTGAACAGTCCGAAGTACAGGTTACAGTGGGAGTGTCAGGAACAGGTGGAGGTTTTGAAAAGTTTATAGCTGGTGACACTGATTTTTCTAATGCATCACGCCCTATTAAAGAAGAAGAAAAGCAAAAGCTAGCAGAAGCAAATATTGACTTCTCAGAATTTCAAATTGCGTACGACGGATTATCCCTAGTAGTAAATAAAGAAAATGACTGGGTAGATTCTTTAACTATAGAAGAATTACAAAAGATGTGGATAGAAGATGGGACAAAGAAAAAATGGTCAGATATTAACCCAGAGTGGCCAGAGGAAGAGATTGTATACTACTCCCCAGGCACGGATTCTGGCACATATGACTACTTTGATGAAGTGATATTAGATGAAGCGGATTTGGTTAAAAGTGCAACGTTATCTGAAGATGACAATGTTCTTGTGCAAGGAGTACAAGGTGACAAAAATGCGATTGGTTTCTTTGGGTATGCATACTATCTAGCTAACCAAGAGACATTAAAGGTAGTTAAAGTAAACGGGGTTGAACCTACAAACGAAACAATCGAATCTGGAGATTATTCACCGTTGTCACGTCCCTTATTCGTTTACGCTAACAATCGTGCCATTAAAGAAAATCCAGCTTTCTATGATTTCATGAAATTTACCATTGAACATGCCGGTGATATGGCAGAGGCGGTTGGATATGTTAGTTTACCTGAAGAAAACTATAATAAAGGGCTTGCAGACTTAGAGGCACTTAAGTAATAGAGATTTATATGTGGAAGATTTATGAGTAGCTTGCTGCTGCTCATTTCTTTCGTTGGAAAAGGGGGATTTTCTGTGGTAAAAAGACTAACCGAGAGCACTTCCATTCAAGAACTAATCGTAAAATCTCGCGCAGGTAACTCTAAAAAATTTGAAAAGATTATTCCATATATCCTCATGCTTATTGCATCTGTCTCTGTCCTTACGACTTTTGGAATAATAATAACGTTAGTAGTAGAAACAATTATTTTCTTTTCCCGTATTTCGATTACAGAATTCTTATTTGGAACGGAATGGTATCCATTTGCAAATACAGAGCAGCTGTTTGGGATTCTGCCATTAATAGTAGGAACATTGAAGGTGGCTTTTATAGCTGGGATTGTTGCAGTCCCATTTGGTATTGGTTCAGCAATTTATTTAAGTGAATATGCAAGTGATAAAACAAGAAGAATTATTAAGCCTATTTTAGAAGTATTAGCAGGTATTCCTACTATTGTGTATGGTTTTTTTGCATTAACTTTTGTCACTCCTTTATTGCAACAGATCATACCTGATTTAAAAATATTTAATGCCTTGAGTCCAGGAATTGTAGTTGGTATAATGATTTTACCAATGATTGTTTCATTGTCGGAGGATGCCATGTCATCCGTACCAAACTCCATTAGAGAAGGCGCAGTAGCAATTGGCTCAACGAAATTAGAAGTAGCTTTAAAGATCGTCTTACCTGCTGCAGTTTCCGGAGTTATCGCTTCTATTGTGCTTGCCATGTCTAGAGCAATCGGCGAAACTATGATCGTTTCTTTGGCAGGGGGTTCAACACCAAAGTTTGACTGGGATATAACAGAATCTATTCAAACAATGACGGCCTACATTGTCCAAGTGTCTTCTGGTGATGCCGGTTATGGAACCACCATTTACTATTCGATCTATGCAGTAGGTTTTACATTATTCTTATTTACGTTGTTCATGAACTATCTTGCTCATGTTATATCGAAAAGATTTCGGGAGGAATATTAAATGAGATACGTGGAACATGAGACGGTAGTGAAAAGGATGACTAGTAGGCTGACGATAAATATGGTGTTTAAATTTATTTTTCTATTAACTACATTATTTGCTTTATTAGCTTTGGGTATTTTATTCTACCGAATTATTTCGCAAGGTGCGGGTTACATTACACCTGAATTTTTTCAAAACTATGGTTCCAGATTTCCAGAAAAAGCAGGTATTAAAGCGGCATTGGTGGGATCTATTTGGTTGATGGGAGTTGTCGCTCCAGTTTCCTTAATATTAGGAGTTGGAACAGCAATATATTTAGAGGAATATGCAAAGAAAAATAGATGGAATGATTTTATAAGGATGAATATATCTAATCTAGCGGGAGTTCCATCCGTTGTTTTTGGATTGTTAGGATTAACTATTTTTGTGCGTGCATTGGCATTAGGGAATAGTGTATTAGCAGCTGGCTTTACTATGAGCTTGTTAATCTTACCGGTAATTATTGTGGCATCTCAAGAAGCTATACGCTCTGTTCCATCGGAGGTTCGGGAAGCTTCTTATGGAATGGGAGCAACCAAATGGCAAACAATTATTAAAATAGTGCTTCCTTCAGCTATTCCCGGGGTTTTGACTGGTGCAATTTTAGCATTGTCTCGAGCTGTCGGTGAAACTGCTCCGTTAGTTGTTATAGGTGTACCAGTTATTATACATTTTCTACCCGATGGACCGTTAAGCCAATTTACAGCTCTTCCTATGCAAATTTACGATTGGGCAAAAAGACCACAAGTGGATTTTCAATATGTTGCAGCTGCGGGAATATTAGTTTTGATGATTTTCTTACTGTTTATGAATGCAATAGCAGTTTTCATCCGTAACAAATTCCAAAAACGATACTAGGGAGGACCCATCAATGGTATATGCTAAACAGAAAAGAACTGTCCAAGATTCCAGCTCAACTAACATCGTATACGATACAAAGGATTTAAATTTGTGGTACGGTGCACACCATGCTTTAAAAAATATAAATTTGCAAATAAATGAAAACGAAGTCACCGCGATCATTGGTCCATCAGGCTGTGGTAAATCTACATATATTAAAACTTTAAACAGAATGGTAGAATTAGTCTCAACAGTAAAAATTTCTGGAGAAATAACTTATCGTAATAGAAGTATTTTTAAAGCAGACTATACCGTAGAGGAATTAAGAACAAAGGTAGGTATGGTGTTTCAGAAACCAAACCCTTTTCCAAAATCGATATATGACAATATAGCGTATGGTCCTAGGATACATGGGATTAGGAACAAGAAAATACTAGATGAAATTGTGGAGAATAGCCTACGCGGAGCAGCTATTTGGGATGAGGTAAAAGATCGTTTAAATGCAAATGCCTATAGCCTTTCTGGTGGGCAACAGCAAAGGATTTGTATAGCACGTTGTCTGGCAATTGAACCTGATGTAATTCTGATGGATGAACCGACTTCAGCGCTTGACCCAATCTCTACTTTAAAAGTAGAAGAGTTAATGGCCGAGCTAAAGAAGGATTATTCCATTATAATTGTTACACACAATATGCAGCAGGCAGCAAGGATTTCAGATAAAACTGCTTTTTTCTTAAATGGCGAAATAATTGAATTTGACCAAACAAATGTTATTTTTTCAACCCCGGAGGATAAACGCACAGAGGATTATATTTCGGGCCGCTTTGGATAACGAAAGGGGAAAAACATTATGGTAGGAAGAGAGAAATTTAATGAAGAGCTTAAACAAGTACAGCAGCTATTGGTTGAAATGAGTAACACAGCTATACAAACAATTGACCATGCAATGGATTATTTATTGGCAAATGATATTGAAGGTGCATTAACCATTATTAATAATGATGTTCATATTAACCGAATGGAAGAGGAAATTAATGATCGGGTTATTTTACTTATTGCAAAGCAGCAACCGGTGGCTACAGACTTAAGAAGGCTAATGGTTTTAGTGAAAATTGCTGCAGATATGGAGCGTATAGGGGACTATGCCGTAAATATTGCAAAAGAAACTATTCGTATAGGTAAAGACGAACATATTGCACCCATTTACTTGTTAGATGAAATGCGTGTAAAAACAATTGCTATGTTAAAACAAACGTTAACAGCATTAATAAAAGAAGATATGGAAGAAGCTAAAGCAATCGCTAAGCTAGATGATGAGGTCGATGAAATGTACGGCTACACAATTAAAACTTTATTAGGAGTAGGGGTAAGTGATCCCACTCAATTGAGTCAGGTAACACAACTATCCTTTGTCTGTCGATATCTCGAAAGGTCTGCCGATCATGCAACTAACATGGCAGAGCGTCTTTTATATTTACTTAAAGGAAGACATTATGAGTTAAACAATTAAAGCATACGAATATAGCTAAAACAATATTTTAAAAAGTGTAAAAAGCTCCCTCCATTTTACCGAATGATAAAATGGAGGGAGCTTTTCTAGATGTATTTATTCTCGCCGTTTAGTTAGTGATCAACTCTGTAATTTGTTTGATAGTCATGGAAGAGTTAACTTCATAATTCCCTATTTGGATTCGTCCTGCCAAATTTTGATCTACTATATAATCGTGTAAATCCATTTGGTTTTGAATGATTCCAGCTTCCTCTAATAAAGAACTAATGTCAGAGGATGTCATGCCTGAAGTGATGGATAAAGTAAAGCCTTGAACAGGCGGAGATGATGCTTGTTGTTTGTTTTCTTCTTTATGTGGTTCACTTGGTTGCTCTTTTTGTGCATTTTCCAAGTTTAGTTGGAGTTGAGCAAGCTGCTCTTTGACACTCGATAACTCTTTTTGAGATTGCTCATATGCTTGGTTCGTAACAACACCAGTCGAAGTTATATCTTCTTGGAAAAACCTTTGATCTATTTGAATCATGGTGCCGGCAAGGAATAAGCCAATGCCTAAGAAAAGAATAGATGTTTTTTTCATCCCTGAGAACCGCCTATTACTGATTTAACTTCCTCTACAGAAAGAGAGGAGCGAGTGCTAATTTCCTTTAAGGAGTATCCTTGCTTATGTAATTCCAGTACTTGATTTCTTATTATTTCATGTACAATTGGTTTTACCACGGTTTGACTTTTTTTAGGGGTAGCATGGATAGGTTCAATCAATAATTCTTCTTCAATAACCTTCATTCGCCGTTTAAGAGCACTTGTTTCCTGGTAGACAGTAAAAGAAAGATCCTCTACTTCTGCTTCCACTTTTTTAGAAGTGTCCTTAACAAAGAAAGAAATTGCGATTAAAAGTACCCCGAGAGCCATAATTATAAATGATAAGTCCACTTTTTTTCACCTCAAAATTTAAATATCTTCTATCTATACTACCATAATGGAAAAAACTTTAAACAAAATCTTCTATAATATTGTAGATTTTCTTCAATTGTGTGCTATAATTGGTTAGTCGTATAAATCATGCTCAAGTTTTATATTTAATCCTGGCAAAGAGTGGGAGGGACAACCATGCGCGTTAATATTACATTAGCTTGTACAGATTGCGGAGAGCGCAACTATATTTCTAAGAAAAACAAGCGTAACAATCCAGAACGTCTTGAACTTAAAAAATATTGCTCTCGTGAAAAGAAAATGACTCTTCATAGAGAAACTAAATAATAACCTAAACCAAAACCTTTAATGGTTTTGGTTTTTTTCTTTAGCTAATCTAATATTGGGGGTAAAAATATGTCCAAACAATTAATAAGAAAAAAAATGCAGGAGAATTTATCTAGATTAGATTATGATTCATACATATTATATTCCGAGCAAATAAAAATAAATTTTTTACAAGAAATTTCTACCTTAAATTTTCAAACGATTGGCCTTACGATATCTTCTTTTCCAGAGGTAGATACGGAGGGACTCATTAAGGAACTTTGGAGTATGGGGAAGACAGTAGTTGTACCAAAATGTTCTCCCAAAAGTCGAGCGATGACTTTTTATCACATAGAAAGCTACGATCAGCTTGAAACGGTCTACATGAATCTAAGGGAGCCAAATCCAAATATTACGAGGGCTATTAGTTCGGATGCAATTGAGTTGTTAATTGTCCCTGGTATTGTGTATAATAAGTCAGGTTATCGGATCGGGTACGGTGGTGGATATTATGATCGATTCTTATCTACTTACCTTGGCGTAACAATGTCCTTGGCTTTTGATATGCAGGTTAATAATGAAGTAGTACGTGAACAGTTCGATCTACCGGTTGACCGCATAATAACTGAGAGTGCAACCATACCATGTTATGAATATCGAAAAAAGGATGATTGTAATTGAAGTCTGTATATGATGTGATGCAGCTATTAAAACGTTTTGGAATTTATGTATATACGAAGGATCGAGTAGCAGATCTTGAAATAATGGAAGAGGAAATAAAAGAATTATATACTTTGCAGATGATCCAGCCTCAGGATTTTCAACAGGCTGTATTATTACTTAGACAAGAAAAAAGTAGAATCATTAAAACTTTATGACTAGTAAATAATAAGCTGGCATAAGACTAAAAAGCTATATTACGAAAGAAATGAAACTTTTCGGGTTTGAGAACGTCTAATAAAGGGTATATAAAAAAGGGATTGTAAAATTTTATATGAATATCCCAATTCATTGATATTGATTTATTGTCAATAAAGGATTAATATATACACTGTTACTTTACTCGCATAAGGAGTAAATAAGGAGGATGTAGGCATTGAAAAATAACTGGCCCAAACATTCTATTCTTGTAATTGCAATTGTGGCAACTTGGATAAAAACGTATATTGTGTACCACACGAGCTTTGATATGAAAATCGAGAATATGATGCAACAATTTATTTTATTTATTAACCCATTGAGCTTTTTGCTCCTGATCTATGGAATTTCTTTATTTTATAAAACCAATAAGGCTCGAAATAGACATATAGTAATTACTAGTGTGATACTTTCCATAGTGCTTTATGCAAATGCTGTATTTTATCGCTTTTTCACGGATTTCATAACCATTCCAGTCTTGTTTCAAACAAGTAATTTTGGAGATTTAGGTTCTTCTGCAGCAGCAAGTATCTTCCTTACTGATATTTTCTATTTCACCGATATTGCGATTATTTTAATCGCGATGAAATGGTTAAAAACTAGAGAAAAAGGTACGAGTATTAAACCAGCAACAAGAAGAGCATATTTTGTGCTTTCTGCTGCTATATTATTTTTAAATTTAGGACTTTCTGAAATTGAGAGACCTCAGCTTCTAACAAGAAGTTTTGACAGAGAGATGCTTGTTAAAAATCTTGGCTCATACAATTACCATTTATACGACATTTATATTCAATCCAAGTCCCATGCTCAACGTGCACTTGCAGATGGAAGTGAGTTAGTCGAAGTAAATAACTATGTACGCTCAAATCAAGCAGATCCGAATGAGGAAATGTTTGGCTTAGCTAAAGACAGAAACCTAATTGTTGTTTCTATGGAATCTTTACAGTCGTTTGTTTTAAATAACGAAATGAACGGGCATGAAGTAACACCATTCTTAAACAGTCTAACGAACGATAAAGATACATTTTATTTTTCAAATTTCTATCATCAAACAGGATTAGGGAAAACATCTGATTCAGAGTTTCTTATAGAAAATTCTCTTTATCCTTTAGGTGGCGGTGCGGTATTCTTTACACACGGAGAAAACACATACCACTCAATGGCAGAACGTTTAAATGAGGAAGGTTACTTTACGAACGTCATGCACTCTAACAAGAAAAGCTTTTGGAACCGAGATATGATGTACCAGTCGCTTAATATTCAAAAGTTTTATGATGTAATGAGTTATGATGTAAATGATGAAAACTCAGTAAACTGGGGACTAAAGGATATTCCATTCCTAGAGCAATCTGTAGATTTAATGACAGAAATGCCTGAGCCTTTTTATTCACGTTTAATCACGTTGACGAATCACCATCCATTTACATTGGATGAAGAAGATATGTTAATACCTGAATATGATTCTAATTCTGGAACATTAAATAGATACTTCCAATCCGTTCGTTACATGGATGAATCATTAAAAGTATTCTTTGATGAATTAAAAGAAAAAGGATTATATGATAATTCTATTATTGTGATGTATGGAGACCATTATGGTATTTCTGAAAATCATAATGCTGCAATGTCTAAGTATTTAGGAAAAGAAATCACGCCTTATGAGTCTGCTAAGTTACAAAGCGTTCCTATGTTCGTTCATATACCAAATAGTGATGCTGGGAAAGAAATTACGGATATTTCCGGTCAAATTGACTTACGTCCAACAATTTTACACTTATTAGGTTTAGAAACGAATAAGGATATGCAATTAGGTGCAGATATTTTCTCTGAGGATCACGAGGAATTTGTTATTTTCCGTAATGGTGGTTTTGTTACAGAAGATTATTTATACACTGCAAACACATGTTATGAGAATGGAACAGGTCTAGAGGTCGAGATGGAAAACTGTCAACCATATGTTGATCGAGCAACACAGGCACTAGGCTATTCCGATAAAATTATCAATGGAGATTTGCTACGATTCTATGATTTAAAGACAGGTAATCTTTTAATTGATGAAACGAAGGATTCAACTGAATAATTTCTTAAAAGCACAGACTAAAAAGTCTGTGCTTTTTTAGCTGATAAATAAACTTCGTAAAAATTACTGGCGTCTTTTAGTTAAATCTTAAGCAGTTAGAAAAGTCTTGATTTTATTATGTCCTTTTCAAAATTTAAAGCTAAAAATTATCTAGATAATGTAAAGTGGTGTGACTTTTTATGTTATCCTATAAAATAACGAGTATTATTTTATTGAATTAGCTCATTAGAAAAAGTTAGAGAATAAAATATAAGATGTTTACTTTTTTTTGAAACAAAATGTAGTTTGAATCGTCTAATGTGTATAGGATGAAGGGGGGAGAATGTTGAAAAAAGCTTTATTATTTATATTTTGTATAATGTTTTTACAGGCCTGCACAGAAACAGAGAAGTCACCAGAAGTTCCCCCTGACGATATCTCCGAGCAGCCCACATCTGCAAATGAAAATGATATCACAAATAATATCCCATCTATTCATTTAGAACGTAACAAATTTCATAGTGTTATTGGTTGGTTATCTGATGATGAAATCTTACTTATATTGGTCGACAAAGGAGAGTGGATTTTAAAATCTTACTCGGTCACTAAAGAAGAATGGAAAGAGATTTATAGAACTAATACACCAGTGATTCAAGGAATGATTCATCCGAGCAAAGAAATGATAGTTTTACATACTTCTAACAATTCCTCCTCAGCTGAAGTGCAATTAATACATATGAACGGTGTAGTGGAGCAAAGCTTGTATTTTGAATCTGCTGAACTGTACATGGATTGGCATCCAACAGATCCAAATTTAATTGCTTTCACTGCTTTTTATGAAGATTGGAGTTATAACAGCGTAGTTTACAATGGACATACGCAAGAAATGGAAGCGATTGATGTAGAGAATCCATTTGTAAAGTGGTTGGACAGCGAGAATTTAATGGTATTCGATTGGAGTGAAACTAGTTTAGATGGAAGTAATCTAAAACAGTATTCTATAGCTGATCATTCCATTAAGGCTACGGAGTGGAGTAATATTATAGATGTACAAAACTTAGGGGATTCTCTAGTCTATATTCAAATAGATGAAGAAAACATGCAATTTAAGTATCACTTAGTGAACAAAAGTAGTGGAAAGAGCTTTGACTGGGTATCTCCAGCCGTAAGTAATTACTCCGAGTGGGTTATACCTACCATATCCATAATCTCTCCAAATAGCTTTATTGCCTTCCAAGCGAAAGAAAAGGGAAATAAGGATGAAACAAACGAAAAAAGTACAATAGGTATGTACTCCATAGAAGGGGAAAAACAATATGGGGAAATAATAGAACGACCTATTGACTGCTCGCCAAACGGTATGATTTGTCTTGGTGGATATGAGAAAGAGCAATGGATTAACTTAAATACCTTAAAAGAAGGTAAATGGTTAAATATATTGGAATAGAAAAAGCTGCTATACATTTGTATAGCAGCTTTTTCTGTATGTTTTAGTGTAAGCTTGGTGGAAAGCCTTGGTTGATTACTGTCATAACTGTAAAGAAACCAAAAACTGCAAATGTACCAAAGTTAAATAAAACACTTAGTAAATTTTTTTCTTTGATTGCTTGGTAAGTGCCTATAATAGCTAGCACTGTAACAAGACCAAAAATAACTATTAATAAGTTCATGAAAGACACTCCTTCCGACATATAAAATAAATGTCGCGATTGCATATTCCTCTTCTATTGTAATTGTTATCTGTTCTTTTGTCGAGTAATAAAAGTGGCGAAAGATTGAACAAAGGTAAACAAATCGTTTAATATAGAGAAGAGGTGAAATTATGTTAAATATACGTACATATCCATTAGGTTTTATACAAACGAATTGCTACGTCATTTCCAATGCTAAAAAAGAATGCCTAATTTTTGATCCAGGAGGCAACGGAGAGCAGTTAATTAAGGAGCTAAACAGGCTACATTTAAAACCAATTGCCATACTGCTGACCCATGCTCACTTTGATCATATTGGGGCTGTAGATGACGTAAGAGATGCATATCATATTCCAGTCTATATACATCCTACAGAAAAGACATGGTTAACTAATGCGGAGAAGAATGGTTCTGCTAAATATGCAGAAATCCCAAATATTATTGCTAAAGAAGCCGACGTAATGTTAAACCATGAAGAAAAGATGAGTATTGGTGATTTTGAATTTACCATCTCTCACACACCAGGACATTCTCCAGGCAGCATAACCTATTACTTTGAATCAGATGGCTTTGCAATAGTTGGAGATACGTTATTCCAAAACAGTATAGGTCGTACAGATCTACCTGGTGGTAACGAGAAGCAGCTGTTAAAGTCGATACACACAAAGCTATTAACACTTCCTGTAGAAACTGTAATATATCCTGGGCATGGCCCAGCATCAATTGTTCAAGCAGAAATGGACAGCAATCCATTTTTGAATGGGTTTTAATAAAGACCAAATAAAAAGCAGCCTCCATTATATGTGGAAGCTGCTTTGGACTTTATTAATGTCCACCTGGTACATGTATGAATGTAGTGTAGTATGTAAAACCAGCGAAGAAGAACATTAAGTAAGCCCCGAAGATGTACATATACATACGCTCAGATAGGTTTAAGAACCCTAAAAGAAGGAATAACCCCGTATTTGCTAAAAATAGTAAAGACGCTTCTGTCATATCACCTAAATAAAACATAACTGCAAAAATCCCTGTCCAGAATGCCATTACTTTATACATATTGCCCAATTGTAGTCCCTCCTTTTGCAAAGAATACAAATAATTCTCCTATTCATTATAAATGAAAGTGTTCTTACATGTAAACTGATTATTAAATATCTACATATGAATAACATAAGTTTGTCACAATTAAGATACATCTTCAATTCATTATAGAACTTCGACGTGATATACGCAATTAATACAGTGATTTTGCTTACTTTCTAACTGGATGAATGAATTCTCTGGGAATAACTTGTCAAACTGACCTTTTAGAAAGGATTCATGTAATAAGCATATAAATTGTGGGTATTTATTTAAAAAATCTTTATAAGGACAATTGAATATAGAAAAAGTGATAACTTTTTTATTGTTCTTTTCCATGATAGTAGGGATATAACCTATAGAGTGGGCAGTTTCCTTTAAAATATCCAGCTTCTCTTCAAAGGACATGCTATCCATTAGTGTATGATTAACCACTTTTTGTCCGTTTTGATAAGCGATATCCTTAGCTTTTTCAAGCGCTTCCTCACCCATTGTATCCACTAATTCCAATAGCCATTCAAGCAGTAAATGATTTTCTTGTTTAGGAAAACTTAAATGTATTGGTTCTTCAGCAACAACATAAACTCTTGCTGGCCGACCACCTTTTTCGTTTTTAACGAATTTCGAAGTCAGTAGCTTCGCTTCGTTAAGTTTTGTAAGATGTAGTCTAGCCACATTTGGATGAATACCAAAATGTTGGGCAATTTGCTGTACATTTACTTCCTTATTTTCTTTTATAATATATTGATAGATTGAGTATCTAGTCTCATCTGCCAGGGTACCTGTTAGTTTTAATGTATCGGACAAGTATATCCCACCTTCCATTAATTTTATTATAAGGGAGAATTTAAGAATGACAAACGATATTATCTAATAAACAAAAATTGTGAAAAATCACTTTATTTATTTAGAAATAGGAAGTATACTATGTTTTATAAGCTTCGTGCGGCCAAGCTTGTGACTGGGGAAAGGACGACTAAATGCAGCAAGAAGAAAATGTAGTGGAACAAAGATGCTTCCAACTATTAAAGAAGGCACATCAATTTGGAGCTTCTGATCTTCACATGATTCCCAATGAAGAAAATTACATCTATTATTTCAAGAAGACATCCCAAATGTTCGAGGCAGGTCAGCTGCCATTAAATCTCGGGATTAGAATCATATCATACTTCAAGTTTTTATCCTCTCTTGATATCAGCGAAAAACGAAAACCACAAAGCGGTTCCTTCCAACATATGTTTAACTCACAAAAATTTTCGTTTCGAGTTTCTACCTTACCATCTGTGTATGGAAAGGAGAGCTTAGTCATTCGACTTCAACAGCACGACAATGCAAAAATTATACACTCGCTTTCCTTATTTAGAGGAGCATCAGACAAAATCGTAGAGCTTGCTAACCAACGACAAGGAATGATTCTATTTGTTGGACCAACTGGCTCAGGTAAGTCTACATCTATGTATTCATTGACAAAATACTGTGCAGAAAATATGAACCGGCATGTCATTTCTTTAGAGGACCCTGTTGAAAATAGCCAATCATATCTACTTCAAATTCAAGTGAATGAGCGTTCAGGTGTTACGTATGCCAAAGGGCTAAAAGCCATCTTAAGGCACTCGCCAGACGTTATTATGATTGGAGAGATAAGAGATGAGGATACGGCTAAAGCGGCAATACAGGCTTCTTTAACGGGCCACTTAGTAGTATCCACGATTCATGCCAAGGACGGATTAGGTGCTTTATATAGACTAATGGATCTTGGTATTAGTATTGATGAATTAAAACAAACGGTAACCGGTGTTGTCACTCAAAGATTGGTAAGTGTAGTAAAAACAAAAAGTCCAGAACTATCTGCCATATATGAAATTATTGCAGATGATGTTTTAGAGGGTGCCTTACTCTCGATAAGTGAAGGAAATACTTTCAAGGTTCCAGTTCCCTTAACTCTTTCGTACCAAATAGAAAGGGGAATCAGGGAAGGTGTTATTAAAATCAATTAAAGATTATCTCCGTAAGAAGGATGAAACCATACACGCTTCTATGCATGCCTCTTTTTTGAAAAGGTTAAGTGAGTTGCTTAATGAGGGATATACATTTCATGAAGCGATTACTATGTTATTACCATTTCATGTGAAGAACATACATGTGGTACAAACGAAAGTGACGGACATACAAAAAAGAGGGCTTGGTGTAATAGAAGTATTTAGGGTGTTAGGTTTTCCTAATCGTTTACTTCTTCCTATTTATTTGGCATCCCAGCATGGACATTTAGCAGAGACAACTGAGGTTTTAGCAATAAACTCTGCTTTCAATGAGCAAGCAAGAAAACGTTTGAAGAACCTCTTGTTATATCCCTTATTTTTGTTTGTCATAATATTTTTGTTGTTTTCTGTTTTTCGAATTTACTTTATTCCCAATATGGAAACCTTGCTTTCTAAAAACTCCGCCCAATCTGACAGTTCCCTAGCATTAACCAATACCCTACTAAACCTTCCTAACATCTTTATAGTTTCTCTCTTCTCTATGGTATTACTCTGTCTAGTTCTATGGCTTCTGCTTAGAAGGAAAAGTATGGAGATTAAAATTATATTCTTTAAACGAACTCCCATTTTGAATAGTTGGTTTCGTTTACTAGTGACCAGAATATTCTCTAGGGAGATAGGGGTACTTCTAGAGAGTGGTATGTCTCTTCAAGAATCCTTTACTGCTTTAATCCACCAAAAAGAAAATAAAATACTGCAGTACATTGTATTTCAAATGAACGAAAAAGTAATTTATGGCTCCTCATTTTCAGAAGGTGTCATACTAGTGGATTGTTTTACTGATGATTTTCATCAATTTATTGTTCATGGAGAAAATAATGGCTACCTAGGCAAAGAACTTACACTTTATAGTGACTTTATAAACAAGCGCGTAGAGGAAAAACTATCCCGTTACTTAAGTATTATTCAACCTTTGATGTTCTTAATACTTGCAGTTTTTATAGTGGGTGCTTATTTGGCAATCTTACTACCAGTATATGAAATGATTAATATAATTTAAAGGAGCTAATCAAATGAAAAACTTATTAAAATCTAATAGAGGTTTTACTTTAATTGAAATGATGATTGTACTGCTAATTATATCTGTACTAATATTAATCTCGATTCCAAATGTCACAAAGCATTCAGCAAATATTGATAAGAAGGGCTGTGCAGCCTACATTAAAATGGTCGAAGGACAAGTGCAAGCCTATAAGATAGATAATAATAAAACTCCTTTACTCTCAGACTTAACTGTAGATGAATATTTGGGAGCGAATAATAAAAGCTGTCCTAACGGGGATGAAATTGATATTGAAAATGGAAAAGTGATTATTAAGGAAGTAGCTAATGGAGGAAATTAAAAAACAAGCTGGATTTACTTTGATCGAGACTACATTAATGCTAATGATTGTTATGGTAATTAGCTCTGCGGTTATTTATGGAACGTCTAATAAGGTAATTGAGCTAGAGGAAAAAAAATTTTTTCGCCAATTTCAGTTAGATGTGCAACGAGCGCAAGCTCTGGCTTTAAGTCAGGAGCAATATATCGTTTTAAAATTTGGAAACAAAGGAACAAGCTATTCCACGACAAACTCCAATATAACTTTATTTGAAAATAGACTTCCTTCACATATTAGTTTATCGGAGGACAGTAAATTAAAGGAACTTATTTTTCTGCCAAGTGGTATGGTTAGAAATTTTGGGAGCTTTGCTTTCTTGACTTCAAAAGAAACGAAACTAGTTACTGTGCATATTGGTACTGGTAAATTAGCGTATGAACAATAAGGGATTCTCATGGGCAGAGACCATATTAACTTTATTTATTACTTTTATGATTGCTACAATACTTCTACCTTTACTCACAAATATGAATGTGAAGCTTGAAGACAAAAAGAGAAAATACCACTCGGCAATCGTCATGAATGAAGCAGCTAAATTATTCGTGACAGAAAATATAAAAAACGGATCTCTTACTATAGAAAGTGTAACGTTTAACTTTCAAATAGATGAACAGCAGGTTTGTGTAGAATATGAAGGTGTGAGGGGAGAGATGAATAACTGTATAGAGATCTCATCGGTAAATTAAGAAAGCAAAATGGTTATACTTTTATCGATGGTATTTTACAACTATCGGTATTTATTATCTTTGCTCAAATAATGGTGCTAATAATGTGGTCGTTATATACGACTGAAAAAAAGGTGACGGATCCACAAGAAGTGGAATGGGGTTTATTCATACAATACGTGGAAGCTTACCTAAATAATGTAGACAGTATCATGGTCCAAAAAAGCCAGCCAGGAATCCGTTTTATAAAAGAAGGGGAAGAGTTTGATGTAGAATACGCATCAAACGTAATTCGAAAACAAAAGAATAGATTGGGGAACGAGCCTCTCCTCTTAAATGTACAAGCACTTAAAGTTAGTATGGAAGGACAAAATATTACATTCTTCGTCACTTTTTTTAATGGTCAACAGAAGGAGCACACCATGTATGTTACGTATTCTAAATGAGCAAAAAGGTGCTTTGCTACTAGCTTCCACCATCCTACTTTCCATTGTCTGTTTTTCCATTCTCACCATTACTGCCGCATACCAATCTAAATATCGAACGTATGATTTGTTGGAAATCCGTCATATTAGTGATACTATCAATAAAATGAGTATTTTTATTGATCAAGAAAATAATCCTGGTATGTAGTGAGTTGATGAAAAATGTACAAGATCTATTTAGTAGGCTTTATGGGGAGCGGTAAGAGCGCTGTCGGAAGAAGGCTGAGCTACCATTTAAAAATGCCTTACTATGATATGGATAAAGAAATTGTCAAAAAACAGAAAATGTCGATACCTGAAATATTTGAGCAGCACGGTGAGGCATATTTTAGGAAATTAGAGACGGAGTTTTTGCAAACCTTTCGAAATGAATCTTGTATTATTTCTACGGGTGGTGGTGTAGCCACACTTGAACGGAATATTAAAATTATGAGAAATAATGGACTAGTTTTATTTTTAGACGCAACATTCGAAGATATTTGGATGCGTATAAAAACGGATAAAAATAGGCCAATCGTTCAAAGGAGTACGAAGGAAGAATTACAGCAACTTTATAATACGCGGAGAAGAAGCTACAAAAAGGCTGCTCATATTACTATTAGAACCGAAAACAGGCATATTCGACAAATAACAGAATACGCAGGATTTCAAGTAAATCGACTCAAAGGCGAATGATTTATCAATTTCTTTAAATATTCGTTCGTCTTTAGATAGTTTTTGTAAAAATGATTGCGCTCTCTTATGTTCAATGTTAGGATATAGACAAAGCTAGTGATATTTCTATATTTAGCGGATGATTATACGGGGAGAGAACGCATCACTGCGTCGCCGAAGGAGCAAGTAATTATTTATGAATCTCTCAGGCAAATGGACTCGTATAGGACGCAACTCTGGAGAGTGCTTTCAAAGTTAAGTGGAAAGCCACCAAAGGGGAAAGCCATCTTATGGTAAACTTTCAGGTGCCAGGACAGAGAACCCTTGTTAAGTTAAAGGGGGTTTTCTGTCCTTTTTGTGATTTTTAAACCATGTACCTTTAATGCCCTATGCTTTTTCTACCTATTTAAAGGAGGAATTTAAATTGTCAGAACAGTTAAAACGAACGCCGTTGTATGATGTCTATTCATCGTATGGAGGAAAAACAATCGATTTTGGTGGCTGGGAATTACCTGTTCAGTTTTCAAGTATTAAGGAAGAGCACGAAGCTGTTCGTACGAAGGCTGGATTGTTTGATGTTTCCCATATGGGAGAAATTTTCGTAAGTGGGCCACAAAGTGAAAACTACATACAAGGTTTAGTTACCAATGACATTTCTAAATTAGTTAATGGTCAAGCACAGTATAATGTCATGTGTTATAAAGACGGCGGAATTGTTGACGACCTATTGGTTTATAAGCTAGAGGATCAGCATTATTTATTGGTTGTGAATGCTGGTAATATAGAAAAAGATTTTGAGTGGATGAAAGAAAATCTTATAGATGATGTTGAGTTAAATAATAGCTCTAATGACTATGGACTATTAGCTTTGCAAGGTCCAAAAGCACAAGAAATTCTTCAAAAGTTAACAACACAGGATTTATCAGAAATTAAATTTTTCCGCTTTAAAGATAAAGTAGAAGTCGCTGGCAAAGAAGTAATCGTATCAAGAACTGGTTATACGGGAGAAGATGGTTTTGAAATCTATGCATCTAGTAATGATCTAACAGATTTATGGAGCAGCATACTAGAGGCAGGTAAAGATGAAGGATTACTTCCATGTGGGCTTGGAGCTCGAGACACATTACGCTTTGAAGCTTGCCTACCATTATATGGCCAAGAATTATCTAAAGATATTACGCCATTAGAAGCAGGGCTTGGATTCGTAGTGAAACTGAATAAAGAGCAGGATTTTAATGGGAAGTCAGTATTGGTAGAACAAAAAGAGAATGGTGTTCCGAGAAAGAGTATTGGGATCGAAATGATTGATAAAGGAATTCCACGTACTGGTTATCCAGTATACAAAGATGGAGTTCAAATTGGTTTTGTTACTACCGGTACGCAATCACCTACATCTAAAAAGAATATCGGTCTAGCTTTAATTGACGCAACATTTGCTGAAATCGGACAGGAACTTGAAATTGAAATACGTAACAAACGATTAAAAGCAGTAACTGTAGCTACTCCGTTTTATAAAAGAGAAAAATAAGACAAAGAAAGAGGTTGTCCATTGATGAAGCAGCATCGTTATTTACCAATGACTGAACAAGATCAAAAAGAAATGTTAGACGTAATCGGCATTTCTTCTATTGATGAATTGTTTGCAGATATCCCAGAAAAGGTTCGTTTTAAAGGGGAATATAATATTAAACCTGCTAAAGCAGAATCTGCTCTTCTTAAGGAATTAAGCCAGCTAGCTGCTAAAAATGCAGATAGTAGACAATATGCTTCTTTCTTAGGTGCTGGAGTATATGATCATTTCAAGCCTATCATTGTGGATCATGTTATTTCACGTTCTGAATTTTATACAGCTTATACACCATATCAACCCGAGATTTCTCAAGGGGAGCTTCAAGCTATTTTTGAATTCCAAACGATGATTTGCGAATTGACTGGAATGGATCTTGCAAACTCCTCTATGTATGACGGTGGTACTGCGCTTGCTGAAGCGGGTAACCTTGCAGCAGGTCACACAAAGCGCAAGAAGTTAGTTGTTTCTGAGGCAATCCATCCGGAGTATATTGATGTAGTGAAGGTTTATGCAAAGGGTCAAAATGTAGATGTAGTTACTGTACCGATGAAAGATGGGGTTACAGACTTAGTTAAGCTAGAAGAAGCAGTCGATGAGGATACAGCAGCAGTTATGGTTCAATATCCTAACTTCTTCGGTCAAATTGAAGACCTAGCAAAAATTGAACAAGTAACACATGAGAAAAAAGCGTTGTTCGTTGTTTCAGCTAATCCTCTTGCATTAGGTGCTTTAACACCACCTGGTAAGTTTGGTGCGGATATTACAGTTGGGGATGCTCAGCCTTTTGGTATTGCGGAAGCATTTGGTGGACCACATTGTGGTTACTTCGCGGTAACTTCTAAGCTGATGCGTAAGGTCCCTGGTCGTCTTGTTGGAGAAACAACAGATGAGGAAGGTCGCCGTGGTTTTGTGTTAACACTACAAGCGCGTGAACAGCACATTCGTCGTGACAAAGCTACTTCTAATATCTGTTCTAACCAAGCATTAAATGCACTTGCTGCATCTGTAGCGATGACGGCACTTGGTAAAAAAGGTGTAAAAGAAATGGCTATTCAAAATATAACGAAGACTCACTATGCAAAGCTAGCATTTGAAAAAGCTGGTTTTGAAGTACCTTTCCAAGGAGCTCATTTTAATGAAATCGTCGTGAAAGTGAATGGCTCAGTAGCTAATGCAAATAGTAAGCTTTTAGAAAAAGGTATAATTGGTGGATTTGATTTGGGTCGTATTAACTCGGATCTGAAAAACCACGTATTAATCGCAGTAACAGAACAACGCACTAAAGAAGAAATAGATGCACTCGTGCAAGAAATGGGGGCTCTTTATGCATAAGGACAATCAACCACTAATTTTTGAAATAACAAAAGAAGGTCGAGTAGGATATAGCCTACCGGAGCTAGATGTTCCAGAAGTAGATTTGTCATCCATATTGCCTGCAGGAATGTTACGTGAAGAAGAGGCAGAGCTTCCAGAAGTATCTGAGCTTGACATTATGCGTCACTATACAGCTTTATCTAACAGAAACCATGGTGTGGATACAGGATTCTATCCACTTGGTTCTTGTACAATGAAATACAATCCCAAAATTAATGAATCTGTTGCAAGATTCCCTGGATTTGCAAACATTCACCCACTTCAAGAAGAGTCAACTGTTCAAGGTGCAATGGAACTGTTATATGAACTACAAACATCTCTAGTTGAAATAACTGGTATGGATGAGGTTACACTTCAACCAGCAGCTGGTGCCCACGGTGAGTGGACAGCGCTGATGATGATTCGTGCTTTCCATGAATCAAATGGGGACACACAGCGTACGAAGGTAATTGTACCTGACTCTGCGCATGGTACAAATCCAGCATCTGCAACAGTAGCAGGGTTTGAAACTATTACTGTTAAGTCTAATGAGGACGGCTTAGTAGACTTAGAGGATCTACGTCGTGTTGCTGGGCCAGATACAGCTGCCTTGATGCTTACTAACCCTAACACGTTAGGTTTATTTGAAGAACATATCCTAGAGCTAGCAGAAATCATTCACGGGGTAGGCGGTAAGCTTTATTACGATGGTGCCAACTTAAATGCCGTTATGTCTAAAGCGCGACCTGGAGATATGGGCTTTGACTGTGTTCATTTAAACTTGCATAAGACGTTTACTGGCCCTCATGGTGGTGGAGGTCCGGGCTCTGGACCAGTTGGAGTGAAAGCGGATCTGATTCCTTTCCTTCCAAGTCCAGTTCTTGTAAAAGAAGATAACAAATATACGTTTGACTATAACCGTCCACAATCTATTGGCCGAGTGAAACCGTTCTACGGTAACTTTGGTATCAATGTGCGTGCGTACACATATATTCGTTCTATGGGTCCAGATGGTCTAAAGGCAGTAACAGAATACGCTGTGTTAAATGCTAACTATATGATGAGACGCTTGGAAGCTTATTACGACCTTCCATACAACCGTCATTGTAAGCATGAATTCGTATTAAGTGGACGTCGTCAGAAGAAATTAGGCGTTCGTACATTAGATATGGCTAAGCGTCTGTTAGACTTTGGTTATCATCCACCAACAATCTACTTCCCATTGAACGTAGAAGAAGGCATGATGATTGAGCCGACTGAAACAGAATCCAAAGAAACGTTAGATGCATTCTGTGATGCAATGATTCAAATTGCTAAAGAGGTTGAAGAAAACCCAGAAATCGTTCAAAATGCACCACATACAACCGTGATCAATCGTTTAGACGAAACAAAAGCTGCACGTAAGCCAGTACTTCGATACACTAAAGCATAATGAAAAGTGCGATCCTTAAGGGTCGCACTTTTTTTTACGTTTTTAATGAAATACGAATGAAAAATAAAGAAACGGTTACTTTCATATGCTTTCTAACAATTTAAAATAAACCGGTTATAAATTTATGTGAACGGTGATAAATCTCCACGAACGGTCATAAATTCACCTGAACGGTCATAAATCTATTCGAACGATTATAAAAGTTAATTGAACGGTCATAAATCTTCATTAGCGGTTATAAATATATGTTTTCCGCACTTCATTCTTTTTTTGAAACTAATTCACTATTTTTTTCGTACCAATAATAAAAGTTAAAGGCGAAAGGAAGATATAATCATGAACCTAGAAGAGTATAAAAAGCGAGCGGCAGCGCAAGAGGATTGGTCACCAGGATGGGATGCAATCGATAGAGTTTTTGAGGAGCTTTATCCAAACCAAGAACCTGCTCATTTTGGGACAGACCTACATGCTCGGGCTTGGTTAGGTGGGGATCAATATATTGATGGATATAGTATTTATCAGTCACCTAATGGGTACAAGCATATGGTGACTTATGGGATGACCGACTTGTATGTGAATGATCAATCGTTCGGTGGTAAATGGAGTGGCTGGGGATATGAAATGACGATTAAATTGGCAGAGGAAAATGTAGAGGATTGTTTATGGGCAGTATCCATGCTTTCTAATCTTGCCAGCTATACATATACGCAGAAAAAACCTTTTGAGCCATTTCAGTATGTTGCTGGTAATGGGGGTTCCATCCATATTGGAGTAGACTCTGCGATTACAGCGTTGCTTGTTATAGATGATCCAGAGCTTACAGGGATAGATAGTGTACATGGTAGAGTTGACTTTCTTCAAGTGGTTGGAATCACCCAAAGGGAATTAGAATTATTAATAGAGGATCCAAGTAACGTCGTGCTTCTTTCGGAGAGAATGAAAAAAGATAACCCTTACTTCATTACTGATATGAAAAGAACAAAGTCGTATATTTGATATACCGAGTCAACTATAAAAGTAGCAATTTACCATTAAATTTCTTTAGAGGTAAGAGAGGATTCTAGTGGGATGAGAATGTTAAGTGCTACAGCCTTACGAGCGACAACGACTGGTCGTGTTTTATCAGTTAACCACCGGAATTGCATCCTCCAATATCAAAGAGGAAAAAGATAATTTATGAATAAAAACAAATATTTAACATTTTTGAAACTTTTACCTAAATAGGTTCATATACCCTTATAGAGCGATAGAAGAGGTCTACCTAGGGGGAACAATATGTACAGATGGATTAATTTATTAGGTAAATTTCTTTTAGGTATTATTGGGATTGTTTTAATTAGCTGCGTTCCCATCGTCTTGTTTCAAGTAGGTAGCCTCTTTGACTTTTCTTTCTATTTACGAACAATTTTTGAGGTATGTAAAAGCTTGTTTTTACCGTCTGAATGGCATCTTAGCTATCTAGTAATGCAAACAATGGAGATTATTCCGATTAGCATATCGGAATATCTGAAGGGTCCTTATTTGTATTCGATGACTATATTGATAGTCTCTTTGTTGTTTTCCTTGTTTTTTTCATTTATATTGGCTATTTTTACGACTATTTCAAATGGTCCTGTCCAAAAGCTTTTACTACAATTTGCAAATATACTAACTGCGATTCCTGATTTTGCATACATATTTCTTATCCAACTAGCCGTAGTACAACTGTATACGATGACAGGTTTACGAATTCTTTCTTTTTATAGCTTAGGGGGAGAGAGGGTTTATGCGGCTCCTGTCATTTGCCTATCGGTGATACCAGCCATTTTGTTTTATAAATTATTGGTGCTTTTATTTAAACAAGAGCTGGACCAGCCATATGTAGAGCTTGCTAGATCCAAGGGGCTTTCTAATGTCGAGGTGCTTATTAAGCACTGTACCCGTAATGTTCTGCAGAGTGTCTTCTTTCAATCAAAATCAATCGTCTGGCTCACATTGTCCTCCTTGTTCATATTAGAGTATCTTTTTGGGATAGAAGGGATTCTACACTATTTAACGAATGATTTTAGTCCAAAGGGTATTACTTTCATCTTACTATCGATATTCATACCATTTTTTCTATTCTATTCGATTGTTGAGAATCTGGTTAAACGGGGTCGACTGGAAAAAAGCGTTATGTTTGAAGGGTTGCGAGTTCCGCTCATAGATCGACTTCAGTGGAAAGCAATTTTTCGATATAAAACTAAGGCACATACACGGAGATTCAATATTTTCTCAAGACAACGTGTAAATATAACAATTCCTGCGTTAATAATTGTTGGACTATTCAGTGTGTCCGTCGCCTATTATTTTATCTTTCATGACGATGTAGAGCAGGTAAATTTTTTATATGACGATAACGGTAGCCTTATAGGAAGGCCACCACTGCCTCCATCTACTAGTATTATTTTTGGTACAGATCCATATGGATATTCAATTCTTCAGCAACTGCTTGTTGGAACAAAATATACAATTGGTATGACTGTATTAATTGCTACGATCAGAGTAGGCGGAGGATATTTACTAGGAATTCTATATGCATTCTTTTTGAACGAAAGATGGAGAAAGGTAATAAATAGTATCTCCGATGGTATGCACTTTTTACCATTAACATTATTAATGTTTATTTTACTTTTACCAATTTTAACCATTTTAACAAGTGGATTAGAAACAAGCTTAGGAGAAAGGCTTTTTATCCAAGCTTTGATCATGTCCGTGTTAGTCCTTCCCATAACTACTAGTCTTATAGGGAATGAAATGAATGAGGCAATAAAAAAAGAATATGTGCAAAGTTCAGCTGTAATGGGCGGGTCATTAATATGGGTTATTCTGAAGCATATCAACCCCCAAATAGGAAGAAAACTTTGGTTATATTGGTCTCAGCATGTAGTACAAGTACTTCAAACATTAGTACATTTAGGGGTTTTATCTATTTTTGTCGGAGGAGCGATAAGCTTTCCAGATAGTGCGAGACTTTCTCCAGTCATTTACGAATTATCTGGAATGATATCTATTGCAAAGGAAGTATTTTTAACGAGACAACTATGGCTGATTCTACCACCATTAGCTATATTTATGCTTCTTATCTTTTGCTTTCAGAAGATAGCAGAGGGCTTCACAGAAAAAGAAATGCAGTTAGGTATACAAAAGAAACGGCGGGAGTTTAAATGGCTTTATATTACAAGGAAGATGGGGAACAAAATGAACAAATAATACTCTTTCTACATGGCGGAGGAGTAGGAGGCTGGATGTGGGACGAACAGGTACAGTACTTTAAAGGAAAATATCATTGTATAGTACCTGATCTCCCAGGTCATGGTCGTAGTAGGGAGACTTATTTTGTCTCTATTAAAGATTGCGCATTTCAGCTTATACACTTACTTGAGGAAAAAAAAGAAGATAAAAAGATAATAGTCGTGGGATTTTCACTTGGTGCTCAAATTGCTATTCAGATGCTTAGTCAGTCTCTCGATTTAATCGATTATGCAATGATTAACAGTGCTCTCGTAAGAAAAGTACCATTTGGAAAGGAAATGGTTAAACCTACTATAAAGTTAACATATCCTTTGATAAAATATAGATTCTTTTCCAAGCTACAAGCTAAACAATTGTATATTGGTCCAAACCTTTTTGAAAAGTACTTTAAAGATAGCAATCGAATGTCTTTAGATACATTAACAATGGTTCTAGAAGAGAATATGTCTTTTCAAGTACCAGATTCCTATGCTGACGTAAAAGCAGACCTTTTAATAACAGTAGGCGAGAAAGAAAGAAAAGTGATGAAAAGCTCAGCAATTGACCTTTTAAGCAAACAAGACAGAGCTCAGGGAATTACGATCACTGGTATTGGTCATGGTATTCCAATAGCTGCTCCAGATTTTTTTAATGATATATTAGAAAACTGGTTAGAAGGTGCAGGACTACTTCTGAACACTAAAGTAATTCCGAAATGCTGAACTAATAATGGAGCTTCTTTAACCAGAAATTACGTAGTCTTGTAAGAAGAATGCTGTTAGCATGCTTTTTTGCATCCCAACTACTATTCAGAATTCTTATGAACGCAAAATTCTTCTAATATTATAGAAGAAACTCAATATTTATTGAAGTTAAAATTTAATTGTCGTATGCTTTTTACCTTAAATGTTATCTAAAAAAATATAACACTCCCTTTTTAGTGTTGGGAGTGTTTTACTTTTTTAAAAACCAATAGAATGATTGTCTTCTTCCCAATCATTTTTTATGGTTCGTTTATTTTGTTTAATCAGCTCGTCGATCCGTGTTTCGTATTCCAGCTTTCCATCATAATGCCAGTTAAGTGCAATGGACATGTACAGCTCGTTTAGTTGAGAAACGGATAAGCCTTTTGATCGTTTAGCTATATCTACTAAGACGTGGTCAAGAAGAATCTTCTTTATATCAAGCTTACGTAAATAATTTTCTCTCACTTGTTGGGGTGGTGAAGGAATCTCATATGCACGATCGAATCTTCCTGCACGGTTGATTAATGCTGGATCAATCTTCTGTGGGTAGTTAGTTGTTCCAATGATAAATAGACCCTCTCTAGATTGTGTTCCGTCTAATGTGTTTAAAAAGACAGATCTTGTATACTCGGGCATTGAGTCAATATCCTCAATCACCAGAATAGCTGGGGCTAATCTAGAAACAATTCCAAAAACCTCTTGGATGGAGTGACTTCCTGTGAACTCAGTGATTTGCCAATAGACGACAGGAGCTTTCGTAGAGCCGGTAATCGATTTTACTAGTGTCGTTTTCCCGTTTCCAGGGGAACCATATAGTAATATACCTCTTTTATAAGGAAGACCATATTCCTTAAAAAACAAACCGTCCTCTTTAAAAAATTCATCGATGGATCGAAAAATATCTTGTTTGATTTGATTCTCTAGTAGAACCTCTTCTCGAGGAACGACTGCTTGCTCACTATATTTTCTTCGCTGAACCCCTTGCTCCGTGTCAACTAAATAGGTGACTGACTGCATTAGAAGCTCGCGAAGCTTTTCATTGATCTCCTCTAAAAAGAAAAGGGCGGCTTGAGGGGAGGTGGAAAAGAAAAAGTAATCCGGCCAAGAGTTACCTTGAGAATAGTTAAATGCCATAGTTACTGCCACCTGATAATCCGGAAACATTATGAGTGTATTCTCAAATGTACTAACCATTCCCAGTTGATTTTCCATAGAAAGTAGGGATTTGCTTGTTATTTTACTTAAAGGCTTAGCTTCGTAAATATTTGCTAAAATTTTATAAGGAATCAATTGATGCTCCATCATTTCAATTAAATTAGTATCTAACTGATTAAATTGATTGTCAATGTTGACTAATTGCCAGCTGCCTGCCTGTTCTTCATTTAAAACATTAGTGATTCGCCTTGTCAGAATAGCGAAATCCTCATAACTTGGATGAATCTCCCGAAATTGTTCTTCGTGGGAAAATATTACTTTCATAGTAGTTCATGCCCCCTTAGTGTAAGCTCTAAACAAAAAAGGTTCCTCTTGTTAAGAAGAACCTTATGTTATACTATTTAGATTTGATTTTGCCGGTCCAGCCCTTAAAGCCGCCTTGTAACTGGTTAAGTTGGGTATGCCCTTTTTTCTTTAAGAACATAGCTGCACGTCCACTTCTTGCACCATTTTGACAATACAGATATACTGGTTTGTCTGGGCGAATTTCTTTGTGGCGTTGTCTTAACTGGGAGGAAGGAATATTTCTTGCTCCAAGGATATGGCCACCATCAAATTCTTTAGGCTCGCGTACATCGATTAATTGAGCTTTACGATAGCCCTCGATGAATTGCTCCTGTGTAAGGTTTGTAACTGTTTTCTTTAGTCGGTATGCTGAAATACCTGCATAAACTAATAATACGACCAATATTGCTATAATAATATAAAGAGTCTCTAACACGGTCTTTCCCCTTTCTATACTTCCATTATCTATTATAAAAGATTTGCTAGATACAATTCAATCATTTTGGTAAAATGAATAGCGTTGTTAGGGGGGAGAAAGTTTGAAAAAGACAAAATGGTATTTTATTGATTCAGGTCCGTGCGCCCCGTCCTATAATATGGCGCTTGACGAGGCCCTTTTAGATTGGCATAGTGAAGGGTTGATTCCACCAGTGATTCGATTCTATGAATGGAATCCTGCAACTCTATCGATTGGTTACTTTCAATCGGTAGAAAAAGAGATAGATATGGAAGCAGTTAAAAGTCTCGGTTTAGGATTTGTCCGCAGACCGACGGGAGGACGAGGAGTTCTTCATGAGCATGAACTTACATATAGCGTGGTTGTTTCGGAAAACTATCCAGATATGCCAGCAACAGTGACAGAAGCTTATCGAGTGATCAGTGAAGGACTATTAAAGGGATTTCAAAGTCTTGGATTAGAGGCATATTTTTCTATTCCTAATACTCCAGATAAACTGCAAGCCTTAAAAAGTCCGAAAACTGCTGTTTGCTTTGACACACCAAGCTGGTATGAGCTCGTAGTAGAAGGCAGGAAAGTAGCTGGAAGTGCTCAAACTAGACAAAAAGGTGTTATACTTCAGCATGGTGCAATTCTTTTAGACTTAGATGATGAAAAACTTGTGCAAACCTTTAAATTTTCTTCCGATGAAGTCCGGGAAAAAGTGAAAAATAGTATTAATCAAAAAGCTGTTGCTATAAACAAATTATTACAAAAATCGATACCAATAGACATATGTAAGGATGCTTTTAAAAAGGGATTTTCTGAAGCCTTAAACATTGAATTGGTACCATTTCATTTAAATAATGAACAAAATGAATACGTGAAAATGCTGGAAAGACGGCGTTATGATAATGACGCCTGGAATTTTAAAAAATAAAAGTATGAAAGACATATGGAGAATATGAGGTATAGGAATTAATACTTAAAAATTAATTTGAACAACTAAATTGCTTTACACCTCTATATGTAGTGCCGTATGATAAATGAAACTACTACATCTTGTGTCAATACGAGTTGTAGAAAGGAGGAAAAGAATTGGTAACTACTACAAATGAATCTCAAATAAAATTAAATGTAAAAGAATTAAATCACGATATCGAATTATTTCCTCAAGTACATCCAATAACAGAAGATATGAATCTAACACACAAAGGTGTGTCACGTTTGGTGATGATTGATCGATATTCATTCAAGGATACCGAAAAGAAAACACTAAAAGTAGGGGATTTTGTCGTTTTAACGGTGAAAGAAGACCCTAAATTTCCTGCACGAGGTCTTGGTTATATTGTTTCCATTAACCAGGAAGATAAAACGGCAGAAGTTTTGATCGAAGAAGATTATCGTAGTGCAATCGATGATAGTACTAAAGTTAAATCAGGAATTGTACGCCGTCCTTTAAGTGTTATTGAAAAACCTTTGGAGGTTTTCTATGAGCAAATTGCTAAGCGAAATGCGACTGGACTTGCTTCTGTTGAAGTGACAGAAGAAAAAAGAACAGAATGGTTCGAAAAGTTCTATCAGCAATTAGTATCACTAAAATTTATCCCTGCTGGACGAGTTCTATATGGAGCAGGTACAGGTACAGATGTAACTTACTTTAATTGTTACGTTATGCCTTTTGTTGCTGACTCACGTGAAGGCATCAGTGATCATCGAAAACAAGTGATGGAGATCATGAGTCGTGGCGGTGGAGTTGGAACAAACGGATCTACATTACGTCCTCGTAATACTTTAGCTCGAGGAGTTAATGGTAAGTCTTCAGGGTCTGTTTCTTGGTTAGATGACATTGCTAAACTGACACACCTAGTGGAACAAGGCGGTTCAAGACGCGGTGCGCAAATGATTATGCTTGCAGATTGGCATCCGGACATCGCAGAGTTTATCATTTCTAAAATGCAAAACCCACGTATCCTTCGCTTCTTGATTGAGAACACAAATGATGAAACAATCAAACAACTTGCAAAGGACAAGCTTAAGTTTAAGCCGCTAACTGCACAAGAAGAAGCAATGTATCAAGGAATTGTAAACTATCAACACATCCCTGGCTTAGGTGGTTTTAGCGATGAAATCATACGCGACGCTCAAACGAAACTAAGAGATGGCGGAACTTTTTCTGTTCACAATCCGGAGTTTTTAACAGGAGCGAATATTTCTGTAACTTTAACTGAGGATTTCATGAAAGCTGTAGAAAAAGATGAAGACTTCGCTCTTCGCTTCCCTGCAACAGAAACTTATACAGAAGAAGAGATGGCTTTTTATAACGAAAATTGGCACAAAATTGGTGATGTTCGTGAGTGGGAGCGTATGGGCTACAAGGTTCGTACCTATCGCACAGTGAAAGCGAAAGAATTGTGGAACTTAATCAATATTTGTGCAACTTATTCTGCTGAGCCAGGCGTATTCTTTATCGATAATGCTAACGAAAAAACAAATGCAACTGCATATGGTCAAAAGGTTGTTGCAACAAATCCATGTGGAGAGCAGCCACTTGCTCCGTATTCCGTTTGTAACCTTGCAGCAGTCAACCTAGCTCAGTTTGCTAACAAAGATACAAAAACAGTTGATTTTGAAGCATTAAAAGAAACTGTTCGTGTGGGAGTTCGTATGCAAGATAACGTAATCGATGCTACGCCTTATTTCTTAGAGGAAAATAAAGTTCAAGCACTTGGTGAAAGACGTGTAGGTCTAGGTGTCATGGGATTAGCTGACCTTTTAATCTATTGCCAAAAAGAATACGGCTCTGAGGAAGGAAATCTTCTTGTTGATGAAATCTTCAAGACGATTGCAATAGCTGCTTACGAAACATCTGCAGACCTAGCAAACGAAAGAGGTAGCTTCCCGTTCTTGACTGGAGAAACAGAAGAGGAAACGAACAGACTTCGTAAGGCATTTACGGAAACTGGATTTATGCAAACAATGCCACAGGAGATTCGTGAAGCAGTACTTGAAAAAGGTATTCGCAATTCTCACTTATTAACTGTTGCACCTACTGGATCCACGGGTACTATGGTTGGAGTTTCTACTGGTTTAGAACCTTATTATTCATTTACGTATTACCGTAGTGGTCGTTTAGGTAAATTCATCGAGGTAAAAGCGGATATTGTACAAGAATACTTAGATGCAAATCCAGATACTAAAGAAGATGAATTACCTAATTGGTTTGTTACTGCAATGGAATTGCCACCAGAAGCCCATGCAGACGTACAATGTATTATTCAACGTTGGATTGATAGCTCTATTTCGAAGACTGTAAATGCTCCTAGAGGATATACAGTAGAACAAGTAGAAGGTGTTTACGAACGTCTATATAATGGTGGAGCAAAAGGCGGAACAGTATATGTAGATGGAAGCCGTGACTCGCAAGTTCTTACGCTTAAGGCGGAAGAAAACACTGTAAATGATGATACGGTGAAGGAAGAAAAAGTGATGGAAAAACGTCCAATAGTATTGATTGATACGATTCAAGATATACGTTCTACTAACGTTACAATCGGTTCAGAGGTTGGTAATACCTGTCCTGTCTGCCGTAAAGGAACTGTAGAGGAAATGGGCGGATGCAACACTTGTACAAATTGTAATGCCCAGTTGAAATGTGGACTGTAAATTTTATAGAGAGCATTTGATATGGATTTGAATTAAGATTGTACAATTTCAAATAAAATTACACCCCTTTGGATTATTTTATCCAAAGGGGTTTTAATATTTCCAAAAAACCTAAATAATTGGAAACCGGAAGATAGCATATAGAGGGCAGTTCATTGAGTATATTATCCACATCTTAGGCTTTCTTAACCAGCGACACTATATTTCTTATAACAAATCTCCGAGATGTTTTTTTTGGACGAGAGCCTTCTACCCGTTTCTTTTTTTTCAATCGATGACGCGCTTTCATGACGTTTAATTTTATGTAACCTCTTTTGAAGAAATGTTCTAGCTATTTGTTTAGTAAAACAAGAAAAGGTACAAACTGTCTTTAAAAGGAGGAGAGCAGAAATGAAAAGCTTATCGGTATTGACCAGTTTGGCGGCGGCTATTGGAATTACTGCGTTACTTAAATTTTTACACTTATTCAGTTTTGTTAAATGGAATCCAGTAGGTTTTTCAAAATCCTTTGAGATGTTTGAAGATACGAATGTATACTTACGCTGGCTGGTTTTATTTCTAGTTATTTGGGTTATTAGTATAGTGATTTATTATATAAGTCTTTTAACTTCTAAAGTACCCGTTGCTATATCTAGCCTTATTTTTGGGATACTTCTCGCATTTGTTGTAGAGTGGTTAATTAGCGATGCTGGAACAATGCTTAAAACGATGAAGAAACTGTCCATACCATTTATTTGTATTGTAGTTATTGGAATGCGTTTTCTAATGGAGTCAGCTATTTTTCATTCAAAGGATCAGCCCATCGCAAAATGAAAATTTACCACCCCTCTTTACTATGATAAAATAGACTATAGTGTTTATTTTGAAAATGGGGAGAGGGAAATTGATGAAATTAGAAAAGCTGCGTTTAGCATTAGAAGAAAGAGGCGTTGACGCATTATTGATAACAAATGATTACAGCCGTCGATATATCACCGGATTCACTGGGACAGCGGGTGTAGCAATAGTTTCCAAAAATGATGCAGTTTTTATTACAGACTTCAGATATACAGAACAAGCTGCTAGTCAAATAAAGGATTTCCGTATAGTTCAACATGCTAAAACGTTGATCGAGGAAATTTCCCACCAAGTAAACGAAATGGGTATTAAATCACTTGGGTTTGAAAAAGATGACGTAACATACGGTGTATATGAATTATACAAGCAAGCTGTTTCAGCAGATTTAGTACCTCTATCAGGTGTAGTAGAAAAAATTCGCTTGATAAAGACGGACGAAGAGATTAGTATAATAAAGGCAGCTTGTCGTATTGCAGATGAGGCATATGAGCATATCGTGACTTACATAAAACCCGGCATGACAGAACTTCAAGTCTCGAACGAACTAGAATTCTTTATGCGTAAACGTGGCGCTACCTCCTCTTCTTTTGATACAATAGTAGCTTCAGGTACGCGTTCTGCATTGCCGCATGGTGTAGCAACAGATAAAGTAATTGAAGTTGGCGATTTTGTAACATTAGATTTCGGAGCACTTTACAACGGGTATATTTCTGATACGACTCGTACACTTGCAGTAGGAGAGCCGAGTGAAAAACTAAAAGAAATTTATCAAGTAGTTTTAGATGCTCAATTATTAGCTCTTGAAAAGGTTCAACCAGGAATGACAGGTAAAGAAGCGGATGCTATTGCACGAGACTATATTGCGTCAAAAGGATATGGTGAGGCATTTGGTCATTCACTTGGCCATGGTATTGGGCTTGAGGTACATGAAGGACCTGGTTTATCCTTCCGTTCCGACATTGTTTTAGAGCCAGGAATGGTTATAACAATTGAACCGGGAATTTATCTACCGAACATCGGTGGGGTGCGTATAGAGGATGACGCACTAGTTACGGAGAATGGATTAGAGAAGTTAACACATTCGACGAAAGAGCTACTTATATTATCGTAATTTGGAGGGAAATAAATGATTTCAGTAAATGATTTTAAAACAGGTTTAACAATTTTAGTAGATGGCGTTCTTTACCGTGTTCTTGATTTTCAACACGTAAAGCCTGGTAAAGGAGCAGCGTTTGTTCGTTCAAAACTTAGAAACTTACGTAACGGCTCTGTGAACGAAAAAACATTCCGTGCTGGTGAAAAAGTAGAAAAAGCACAAATTGATAACAAAAAAATGCAATATCTTTATGCAAGTGGAGATCAACATGTATTCATGGATACGGATTCATACGAGCAATTAGAGCTTAATGAAAACCAAATCGAATATGAGTTGAAATTCCTACGTGAAAACATGGAATTACAAGTAATTCAATACCAAGGAGAAACACTTGGAGTAGAATTACCTAAATCGGTAGAGCTAGAAGTTATTGAAACGGAGCCAGGAATCAAAGGAGATACTTCTGGTGGTGGATCTAAAACTGCTAAATTAGAAACTGGTTTAGTTGTAACAGTACCTCTATTTATTAATGTTGGTGACAAACTAATTATTAATACAGATGAAGGTTCATACGTTTCAAGAGCTTAAGAGACTTTTTAAAAGACATCAAGAGGGGAAACCTCTTGATGTCTTTTTTTTATGGGCATACAAGGAAAAATCGAAAATGACAGGAGATCGAATTCTGCAATCCTAAATAACTAGAGTAATCATTAACCAGAAAAAAATGTGTTGAAACTCACCAAACACCTCCGTTGAATGATTTAGATCAGTCAATATTCCTAGTGAAAATAGTCGGTCAAGTACTCGTAAATTTCAAACAGTATGTTCATATTCTCCACCTGTCCAACATATAGTACGTAATAGGGAAGGGGGAGGCATTGTGGAACTTCACGATGTACTTCGAGTTGCGGGTATAGGCTTATTGATAGCAATTCTTCACTTATTTTTTGAATCGACTGGAAAAAAAGAGTTTGCATTCTTCTTGTTTTTTGTGGGTTATATTTACATGACTATTGAGTTACTACGTTTGCTTAGGCTGTTCTTTTATGAAATTTCCTCATTTTTAGAATGGCTTGTTATGACGAGTTAACAAATGATTGTCTATATTACTATCATTGTTGCATTTTGCTTGTTGCAGTTAGTTAAAGAAACCTACCCCAAATTTCATTCCCTAATTTATACTATTTATATTTTTCTTTTTTTAACTTACCTCTCCACTTCGGTCATTATTCCTTTTATAAACCAGTATATTTCAAACGTACCGGTCGCCATTCTACCTATTGTGAAATTGCTATTATTTTCAGTAATCCTATTATTTATCTCACAAATAATAGAAGAGCTGCTCGAAGACTATGAATATACTAGTTTAGCCTCACTAATTACAATTACGACCAAGGCAATATTACTTGTTGTATGGATTCAGCATATGGAACCATTTTATCAAAAATTTTTTTCATTTATGGGACTACTCTCTTGAAGGAATGAGCAGTAATGGAAGAATTAATTGCAACAATCTTGCAACCCGCGAAAGAAGTACTGCAAACGTTTGTTTATATTCTCCTGTTCGGTTTTGTATTTATGTGTTTAGAATGGCTTATTCCCAGTAGCAAGCGATTATTTAAGTTATTGTTTATTCTTATTATTTGTTTTTATTGCTTAGAGCCAGCTTTTCGCTCAGTAAAGATGATTCAAGTAGTAACAGGTGAACTCGTTAATGTGTTTATAGGAGTATATCCAGTATTAACTGCTGGAATAGCACTGTCGGGTGGCGCTTTTCTTATTACTTTATGGAATCCAGTTGTAATGCTCTTTGCCTCTTTTACTAGTATTGTGGCAGACAAGATTATGATTCCAGCCTTATTGTCAGCCTTTATATTTGATCTTATGACTAGAATTCAACCTTCTATATCTTTTTCTCGAATGTCTGACCTAATACGAATGACTTTAGTTGGGGCTACCTCGATTATTCTCGTATTATATAGTCTGTTTATAACCGTAAACGGTGTAGTAACCTGGTCAGTAAGTGGTGCTGTAAACGAAACTGTAAAGAGATTAATCTCCAATAATATTCCCTTTGTCGGTTCCTTGCTTACAGAGAGTATTAGTACGATGAAAAGCTACTCATCTACTGCTGCTGCTGTCACTGGGAATTCTGTTTTGATATCAATTCTAGTTCTTATTTCTATTCCAACTATTCAAACGATCCTGATTGCTTTTCTCTACCGATTTCTAAGTGCTATTCTTGAGCCTTTTGTAGATGGACAAATTAGTGGACTATTAGACGATATTGGAAAAACGCTATTTGTACTTTCTATCATTTCCGTATTAATAGCCTTTGCCTTTTTCTTTACAGTGATATTAATCATGCTTTTCGCCAAATTATTGATAGGTGTGAAGGGATAATGTTTAACTTCTCTACATTGCTATATGGGATTTTAATGATTGTCATAATCGGAGAGATTCTATCTATTCTAATTGAGCATTTGGACAAGGAGAAGACGGGCTTTCTTATAAAACTTTCTATAATCTCATGGATTATCTCCTTTTTCTTCATATAAATAGATTGTCCTGCATAAAGTATGTTATCCAATATGAAAAGAAGGGTGAACACTATCTCATTAAAAAAAAAACCCACTTTTCGTTTTGTAGTAATAAGTTTAGCGGTTTTGGTTATTAGTCTCTTATTTTCAGAGATTTTCGGACTGACGGATGATGTAAATAAAAACACTAGCCCACCAGAGGTTCACACAAAAGATGAGCTTTCCGCTATATTGGAAAAAATCCATGGGGTTGGAAAAGTATCTATTTACTTTCATTACGCAGAACGAGCTGAAAATAAAACGGAAAGTGATTTATCATTTTTCCAATGGACAAGTGACAGCAAGATGGAAAAAGAAGAACTGATTGGAATACTGGTAGTTGCGGAAGGAGCGAGCGATAAACGTATAAAAAATAATCTTATTAAAACCCTTTCATCTGTATTGCAAATATCTCCACATCGAATAGTTATAGAAGAAATGGAATTGGAGGATAAATGATATGAACATTAAAAAAAGATCCGTATGGTTTTTAACTTTACTAAGCTTAGTGGCAGTAGTGACGGTGTATTATGCAACAGAAAAGCCATCCCCTTTTGATGGAATAGCCCTATTTTCTAATGACTCAGTTGATGATGTGAAATTGGTAGAAACATCCTCAACGAATGAAGAATCATTTGTTTCTCACAGTAATCAATATGAAGAATTACGTATGGAAGTGCAGGAAAAACGTTCACAGTTACATGAGCAATTAGAATCTAAGGTCGCTTCAAATGATTTCTCTCCAGAAGAAAAAAATGAAGCATACAACGAAATTGAACAATTAGTAAAGATAAACTCTACAGAAGCGATGTTGGAGCTAATTATAAAATCATTAGGATATGACGATGCACTTGTTCGTATTGACCAAAACAAAGTGCTGATCGATGTAGTTTCAAATGAACAATCTTCAAAAAAGGCTGATGCTATTATATACGCAGTTAAGCGAGAATACCCTCAAGCATACAATGTTGAAGTGAAATTTGACGGACTATAACAAAAGTGCCTTTAAAGGGCACTTTTTCTTTTGTTTTCAATTAGTTATAACGCGGAATTGTTGTATGTGAATAGTACTTTTTTAATGCAAAGAAATCCTAAATCAGAGAGTAGAATTGATTTTTCGCCCCAACCGGACGCTTTCCGCGGGGGAGCGATAAGCCACCACCCATCGCTGACGCGCGTGGTTGTGATGTCTTATCTGTCTCCCTCCTCCAGCGGAGTCGCCGTCTGGCGCTGCAATCAATAAATGGGAACAGCTTTAGCATCGATAAAGTGCTAATTGATTAACTCGCATAAACAAAGCTGAAAAAACTGTAACTAACTTAAATTTCATCATCTATTTATGTTCTAAATAGCCACTGAATATTCTTTTTTTATGTTTACAGTCACAATAAAAATAATTGTTAGCCAAAATCAACCATTCACTTTAACAAAGCTTATTTTGAAATAAAATGATAAAAAAGTGTAACATTTTACTATCTTAAAGCTACTGCATAAAATACAATTATTGGATTATATAAGATTTTTATTCCCTAAAAGTTAAGAACATTTGCACGTTTCTATTTTCAATTACCTTAAAAACGACTAAAATGAATAAGGAAGTATTAAAATGCAACTAAAAGGAGATGGGATAATTGAAAATCCAAGAAATCAGAGAAATTATTAAACTGATCGATCAATCTACACTAGATGAATTTTCATACGAAACAGAGGGAACAAAAATTAAAATTAAAAGAGGGGATAAAAACTCTCATAAATCTACTGTTCAAACGATAGAAAGCTCTTCGGTTGGAGAACTTCCTAAAGTACAAGAAGTTCAGACACCAGCTGTACAGGAATCTCCAAAAGCAGCGGCTGTAGAAAGCTCTGTAACAAAACAAGCTCCAGTTGAAGAGGAAAATAGCTCTTTACATAAAATTACTTCTCCAATGGTTGGGACATTCTATCAATCTTCATCACCAGATTCTCCTGCATACGTTGAGGTCGGCAGCAAGGTTACTGCAGATTCAATTGTTTGTATAGTAGAAGCGATGAAACTATTCAATGAAATTGAAGCAGAAGTAACTGGAGAAATCGTTGAAATTCTAGTTAAAGACGGTCAATTAGTAGAATACGGTCAACCTCTATTCTTAGTTAAAGCTTAAAAATATGAATTAAATAAGGAAAGGGGTAAGCATCATGAAAAAAGTGTTAATTGCCAATCGTGGTGAAATAGCTGTTCGTATTATTAGAGCATGCAAGGAGCTAAACATTGAAACTGTTGCTGTATATTCTGAAGCGGATCGAGAGGCTTTACATGTGCAACTGGCAGATGAAGCTTATTGTATAGGGCCTAGATTATCGAAAGATTCCTATTTAAACTTTTCAAATATTATCAGCGTTGCCAAGCTAACGGGCTGTGAAGGGATACATCCTGGCTATGGTTTTCTAGCGGAAAATGCAGAATTTGCTGAGCTATGTGAGGAATGTGATATTAAGTTTATTGGTCCTACATCACAGGCGATCAAAAGCATGGGTATAAAGGATGTAGCAAAGGAAACTATGCAAAAAGCTGGAGTTCCTACAGTTCCTGGTTCTAAAGGTATCGTTAAAACGGAAGAGGATGCACTTAAGGTAGCAAATGAAATAGGATATCCGGTTATCATCAAAGCAACTGCTGGCGGTGGTGGTAAAGGTATCCGCGTAGCAAAAGACGAAGCTGATTTAATCAAAGGGATAAAAGTTACCCAAAAAGAAGCTGCTGCAGCATTTGGTAATCCTGGCGTTTATCTCGAAAAATATATTGAAGTATTTCGTCATGTAGAAATTCAAGTATTAGCTGACTCTCATGGTAATGCAGTACATTTGGGTGAAAGAGATTGCTCCATCCAAAGACGTATGCAAAAGCTAGTGGAAGAAGCTCCATCACCAGCTTTATCAGAAGCTATGCGTGCCGAAATGGGCGCCGCGGCAGTAAAGGCAGCATTAGCAGTTGGCTATGAAAGTGCTGGAACAGTAGAGTTTATTTTTGATCATATTAACCAAAAGTTCTACTTTATGGAGATGAATACTCGTATTCAAGTGGAGCATCCAGTGACAGAGATGATTACTGGTATTGACTTAATTAAACAAATGTTGAAAGTCGCAGCCGGAGAAAAATTGCCATTTGAGCAAAAAGATATTAAACTTAATGGATGGGCAATAGAATGTCGTATTAATGCGGAAAACCCAGATAAAAACTTCATGCCTTCTCCGGGACTTGTTGAATTCTATTTACCACCAGGCGGACTAGGAGTTCGAGTAGATTCAGCAGTATATCCTGGTTATACAATTCCTCCATTTTATGATTCTATGGTTGCTAAACTTATTACTTTTGGTGAGACAAGAGAAGAGGCGATTGCTAAGATGAAGCGTGCACTTAGTGAATTCGCCATTGAAGGTGTCGATACCACTATTGGCTTCCATGAAAAACTCATGAATCATGAGGTATTTGTCTCTGGAGATTTCGATACTAAGTTTTTAGAGAGATACGACGTGATGAATTCATAAAAGGAGTGATCCATATGACAGAAACAACCGAACAAAAATTTGTTCAAATGACTCCTGATGGCAAAGAAAACCTAGGGACAATTGAAATTGCTCCAGAGGTTATAACGGTAATTGCTGGAATTGCTACAACTGAAGTAGAAGGTATCGCGGGTACACGTGGTAACTTTGCAGCAGGCGTAGTAGAGCGCTTAGGAAAAAAAGTGCATGGTAAGGGCATAAAGACTGAAATCACAAATGACGGTCTGTATATTGATGTATATTGCCTTGTGAAATACGGTATATCCGTTCCTAATGTAGCAAGAGAAGTGCAGTCTCAAATTCGCCAGGCTATTGAAAATATGACTAGCTTAGTTCCAACCGAAGTAAACGTTCATATTACAGGCGTACAATTTGAAACGGTTGAATCATGAGAAAAGAGCTCCATTTGGGGCTCTTTTTCTTATTTTCTACTTTCTAATAAGCACTCTACAAAAAAATATGATATTATGGGTAAGATAGCTACATTTAAAGGAGAACTAATAATGAAACGTAGACAAGCAAGAGAGCTAGCATTACAAGCACTATTTCAGCTAGACAATCATGAGATAACAATACAAGAAGCGATAGGGCATGTTACAGAAGAAAATGACCCTTTTTTAACTGATTTAGTGAAAGGGACAATTGAGCATAAAGATGAAATTGATACCTCTTTGACAGACAAGCTAGAAAACTGGTCTCTTTCCAGATTACCTAAAATCGAAAGAACAGTTCTGCGAATCGCAGTTTATGAACTACTATATGCAAACGAAGCACCAGCAAAAGTAGTTATAAATGAAGCATTGGAAATATGTAAAATCTATGGCGATGAAAAATCTAGCCGATTTGTAAATGGAGTTTTATCTAAATATACAGATCAATAAATTTCGACATTAAGGGGCGTTTATAGTGGTAGATAATCTTATTAATGGGAAAGAAATAGCTGGAAAAGTAACTGAAAAAGTGAAAGAACGTGTGGAACATCTAAAATCAAAGGGTATTACCCCAGGATTAGCGGTTGTATTAGTTGGAAGTGATCCAGCTTCTCAAACCTATGTGAATAGTAAAACACGAACGTGCGAAAGACTAGGTATGTATTCTGTTATGATAGAACTAGAAGAAAATATATCCGAAGAAGAACTATTAACTCACGTTAACAAGCTAAACGACGATGATAAGATACACGGTATTCTAGTTCAATTACCACTACCAAAGCAAATAAATGAGGATAGAGTAATTGCAGCTATATCTCCATTAAAAGATGTAGATGGTTTTCATCCAGTAAATGTCGGTAAGATGCTCATTGGGCAACCTACTTTCTTATCCTGTACGCCCTTTGGTGTAATGAAACTTTTAGAATATAGCGATATAGCATTAGAAGGGAAGCACGCTGTAGTTATTGGGAGAAGTAACATCGTTGGCAAACCAATGGGTCAGCTCCTTTTACAAAAGAACGCTACAGTAACCTACTGCCACTCGAAAACAAAAGACTTACATAGCTTTACAAAACAAGCAGATATTTTAGTAGTAGCAACTGGTCAGCCGAAAATGATCAATGCTAGTCACTTAAAAGAAGGTGCGGTTGTAATAGATGTTGGGATTCACCGTAATGAAGACAATAAACTATGCGGCGACGTGGACTTTGCTTCTGCTAAAGAAATTGCTTCTAAAATCACCCCTGTTCCTGGTGGTGTAGGTCCAATGACTATTGCAATGTTAATGGAAAATACATGCCTTGCAGCAGAGAATACACTAGATAAATAAGCTGAAAGCTGTTCTACAAGAGAACAGCTTTTACCTTGTCAACAGTCTTGGGAGTTGATTGGATGTCTCAAACATATTTAACTGTAAAAGCCTTAACTAAATACATAAAAAGAAAATTTGATGCGGATACTCATTTGCGAGATGTTTACGTAAAAGGAGAACTTTCAAATGTAAAGGTTCACTCTAGTGGTCACATTTATTTCACTTTAAAAGACGAATCTGCTCGTCTGACCTCAGTTATGTTTGCTATGAACGCTCGTAGCCTTAAATTCAGACCTGAGAGTGGTATGAATGTGCTAGTTCGAGGGGACATTAATGTATTTGAGGCAGCAGGACAATATCAGTTGTATGCCTCTTCTATACAGCCAGATGGTATTGGCGAGCTTTTTTTAGCCTTCGAACAGCTAAAGAAAAAGCTAGAACAAGAAGGACTTTTTCATCCAAATAGGAAAAAACGACTACCTGCATTTCCTAAAAAAATTGGAGTCGTCACATCGAAGACAGGTGCAGCGATTCGAGATATTTTGACTACGCTCGAAAGACGTTACCCAATTAGTGAGGTTATCGTTTTCCCTAGTATCGTTCAAGGCCCTCAAGCAGCCCCTTCTATCGTAAAATCCATTAAACAAGCTAATACCCTAGGAAGTATTGATGTATTAATCGTTGGTAGAGGTGGAGGATCCATAGAGGACTTATGGGCATTTAACGAGGAAATTGTTGCTCGGGCAATAGCAGAAAGCAGTGTTCCTATCATTAGTGCGGTGGGACATGAAACAGATACAACTATTGCTGACTTTGTATCTGATTTAAGGGCACCAACACCGACAGCAGCTGCAGAAATGGCTGTCCCAAGCAAAGAAAATCTTATGAAGAACATTCTATCTTATCAGTCTGCAAGTCTCCACTTTATTACTAAAAGACTGACAGATGAAAAAAACAGATACCAAAGAGCAATCACCTCACCAGTCATGGCAACTCCGGAAAAATTATATCGTCCCTTTATAGAGAGATATATTCGAACGGAACAGCAACTGCATCGAGAGGTTAATCGATTATTTGGTGACAAAGTGCGCAATTTTTCTCAGTTAGACAATCGCTTCAAACAGCTTTCACCGCAAAGATTGATCACATTACAATCTAAACATTTGGTAATTAGTACAAATCAACTGAACCAAGCAATGATTGCGGCTTTTGAAAAAAATCGTCAACAATTTACTGGGTCGTTAAGAACCTTGGAGGCTCTAAATCCTCTAAAAATTATGGACCGTGGCTATAGCATTACTTATAAGGATGGACAAGTAATCAAGTCGATAGATGAAGTTCAAAAAGGTGATACAATCGCTGTCACATTACCTGATGGTCAAATAGATGCTATAGTTCAACAAGCAGTGAGTAAAGAGGGGGTAAAATAGCATGGCAAAAAAAGAGATTCCATTTGATGAAGCAATGCTTCAATTAGAACAAATTGTTCGTCAGCTAGAGCAAGGGGATGTCCCGCTTGAAAATGCAATCGAGCTCTACCAAAAAGGGATGGAGCTATCTAAACTTTGCAGTGATAAATTACAAAGCGCTGAAAAACAATTAGTTTCCTTTATGGGGGAAAATAAAGAAGAGGTAGGGCAAAATGATGAGTAGCTTACAAACATTTATTGAAACCAACCTTCCACATATTGAACTCCAGCTCGAGTCAATTATAAATGACATTACAGCTCCACATGAATTAAAAGAAGCTATGCTTTACTCTCTTAAAGCAGGCGGTAAGAGAATTAGACCGTTATACACTCTTGCTGTGTTGCAAGAACTTGGAGTGGAAAATGTAGAAGCTATAAAAGTTGCCAGTACTATAGAGATGATTCATACCTATTCTTTAATACATGATGACTTACCTAGCATGGACAATGATGATTTACGCAGAGGTAAGCCTACTAACCATAAGGTTTTTGGTGAAGCTTTAGCAATTCTTGCAGGGGATGCCTTAGTAACACTAGCATTCGGCATTATAGCTAGACTCAAAGACTTGGAGCCGAGCCAAAAAGTTCGCTTGATTGATCAATTAAGTATGGCATCAGGAGCGGAAGGTATGGTAGGCGGTCAAGTTTTAGATATGCTTGGTGAAGGTAAGATACTTTCTTTAGAAGAGCTGGAAGAGGTACATCTGAACAAAACTGGAGCATTATTATCTTATAGTATTTTAGCTGGCGGAATAATTGCTAATGCAAACGAGGATATTATGAAAGCACTCCATCAATATTCGATTCATATTGGACTGGCTTTTCAAATTCAAGATGATATTTTAGACGTTGAAGGTACTTCTGAGCAATTAGGTAAAACTGCTGGAAAAGATATTTTGAGTGAAAAAAATACTTATCCTTCTATTTTAACCTTGGCTGGTGCTAAGGAACAATTACAGAAGCAATATAACTTGGCCATTGAAGCGTTACATCCTGTAACACTAAACAAGGGACTTTTAGTAGAATTAGCCGACTACATAACAAAAAGATCAAAATAAGTAGCGTATAATTTTGTTTTATAAGCAAATATTGATATGATTATACCTAGCTTTATTAAAGGAAATCTAAAAGAAGGTGAGTGATGGCAATGGATTTAACTTCAATTTCTAGTCCATCCTTTTTAAAACGTTTAGACAATGAACAATTAAAGGACTTAAGTGAAGATATTCGATCGTTTTTAATAGAAAAGTTATCAGTTACAGGTGGACATATTGGACCTAACTTAGGTGTAGTTGAATTAACTGTGGCACTGCATAAAGCGTTTAATAGCCCAGATGATAAATTTCTTTGGGATGTTGGACACCAGGCATACGTTCACAAAATCTTAACTGGCCGTGCAGATCAATTCGATACGCTACGCCAATTTAAAGGACTATGTGGATTTCCTAAAATGATTGAAAGCGAGCACGATGTATGGGAGGCAGGGCATAGCTCTACTTCTCTTTCTGCCGCAATGGGAATGGCAAAAGCTCGTGATATTCAAAAGAAGAAAAACTTTGTGATACCTATTATTGGTGATGGGGCTCTCACAGGTGGTATGGCTCTTGAAGCATTGAATCATATCGGTCATGAAAAAACAGACATGATTGTCATTCTAAACGATAATGAGATGTCGATTGCTCCAAACGTAGGAGCATTGCATAATGTATTGGGTAAATTACGTACTCATGGAACGTATAACAAGGCTAAGGATGAAATTGAATCCTTGCTGAAAAAAATTCCAGCTGTTGGCGGTAAACTAGCAGGTACTGCAGAACGCTTAAAAGATTCGTTAAAGTATCTACTAGTTTCTGGAGCATTTTTTGAAGAACTAGGCTTCACGTACCTTGGACCAATTGATGGTCATAGCTTTGAAGACCTAGAAGAAAATTTGAAAAACGCTAAAAAAATGAAGGGCCCAGTCCTTATTCATGTAATTACGAAAAAAGGAAAAGGCTTCAAACCGGCTGAACAAGATAAAATAGGTACTTGGCATGGTACAGGTCCCTATAAAATGGAGACAGGTGACTTTGTGAAATCTGCTTCTAAAGCACCTTCTTGGAGTGCACTAGTAGCCGAAACTGCAAGAAAATTAGCTCGTGAAGATAATCGTATTGTCGCGATTACTCCAGCTATGCCGGTTGGTTCTAAATTGGAAGGGTTTGCATCAGAATTCCCGGATCGAATGTTCGATGTGGGGATAGCAGAGCAGCACGCCACTACAATGGCAGCTGGAATGGCTGCTGAAGGGATGAAGCCGTTATTAGTCATCTATTCTACATTCCTTCAACGAGCATATGATCAAGTTTTACACGACATTTGCCGTCAAAAGTTAAATGTAGTAATTGGTATTGACCGTTCTGGCCTCGTAGGTGCAGATGGAGAAACACATCAAGGTGTATTTGACATTTCCTTCCTTCGACATATGCCTAATATGGTGATCATGATGCCAAAGGATGAAAATGAAGGCCAACATATGGTAAAAACTGCTTTTGACTATTCTGATGGCCCAATAGCCCTTCGCTACCCTCGTGGTAACGGACTTGGCGTGCCAATGGACGAAGAGCTAACTCCTATTCCAATCGGATCTTGGGAAGTACTAAAAGAAGGTAGTCAAGCTGTCATTCTTACATTTGGAACTACTATTCCAATGGCACTACAGGCAGCAGACGAATTAAGTAAATTAAATATCTCTGTAGAAGTAGTAAATGCTCGTTTTATCAAACCACTTGATGAAGCAATGCTTAAAGATATTCACTCTCGTAATATGCCTATCATTACAGTTGAAGAAAGCGTCTTACAAGGTGGATTTGGAAGTGCTGTATTGGAATATTATAACGAGCAAAATTTACAAGCTAATGTTAAAAGAATTGGTATTCCTGATATGTTTATTGAACATGGAGATGTTAATCAATTACTCGAAGAAATTAATATTACAAGCGATAGCATAGTCGATTTAGTAAAATCTACTTTAAAAGAAAGCCCAAGGTATATCTCCTCATGAGTAAGATACCAAAAGAGAGAGTAGATATACTCTTAGTAGAACAAGGATTGTTTGAAACGAGAGAAAAAGCTAAGCGTGCTATTATGGCTGGACTTATCTACAAGAATGAAGAAAGAATAGATAAGCCGGGAGAAAAAATAGAGGTCTCTTCTGTATTAACCGTAAAGGGACAGGTTTTAAAATATGTAAGCCGTGGTGGTTTAAAGCTAGAAAAAGCAATCGAACAGTTTGATCTAGAGATTAAGGATAAAATTATGTTAGATATTGGTTCTTCCACCGGAGGATTCACAGACTGTGGACTTCAAAATGGTGTGACGCATGCTTACGCATTAGATGTCGGTAGTAACCAATTGGCTTGGAAAATCAGGCAGGACCCACGAGTATCGGTAATGGAAAAAACAAATTTCCGTTATTCTACGCCTGCTGATTTCCAAGAGGGCTTACCGTCGTTTGCTTCTATCGATGTTTCTTTTATATCCCTTAAGCTTATCTTCCCAACTTTAAAGACAATCATCGTTCCAAACGGAGATGTGATTGCTTTAGTTAAGCCACAGTTTGAAGCTGGAAAAGAGCGAGTTGGTAAAAAGGGTGTAGTGAGAGATAAGGCAGTGCATATAGATGTGCTCAACGATATAGCAAATTTTGCCGAAAGCCAAGGCTTCCAATTGAAAAATGTTTCTTATTCACCTATTACTGGTGGTGAAGGTAATATAGAATTTCTATTCCATTTAGTTAGTGTAAATCCTGAAGAAGTTCTCCCTCATACATTCGACTTTGAAAAGCTTGTCAATGAGGCACATAATTTATTAAAATAATTCGCGACTCCCCAAGAGTCGCGTTTTTTCTTGTTACTTTTGCAATGTAATGCTAAGGTATAATTAAAACAGTATATTTATACAGCAAGGAGCTCATTATGAATAAAGGACAACGGCATATTCGTATTAGGGATATAATAGCGAATTATGAAATTGAAACACAGGATGATTTAGTCGATCATTTAAAAAATGCTGGGGTTAACGTTACTCAGGCTACGGTATCCAGAGATATAAAGGAACTACATTTAGTAAAGGTGCCCTTACCAAATGGTAACTATAAGTACAGTTTGCCTGCAGACCAACGATTTAATCCTATGCAAAAGCTGCATAGAGCATTAACAGATGCCTTTGTTAGTATCGATGGAGCAAGTCATTTTTTAGTTATGAAAACTTTACCAGGTAATGCTCATGCTATTGGCTCGCTGATTGATTATTTGGATTGGGAAGAGATATTGGGGACTATTTGTGGTGACGACACGTGCTTAATCATTTGTAGAACAGAAGAAGATAGTCAAACTTTAAAAAATCGTTTACTGGAAATGCTGTAATATCCAATGGCTTCATGTGTAATTCTGTAATTCCGGTTATTTTGTCAAAAATGAACAGCTATCAAAAGTGTAATCATTGATCAGCACGGCCGCTTTCCGTGGCGTAAGAAGTCTTAAGAGCGTAGGTGTGATGTCTTACTAGTCATGGATTCGAGGTCTGCGTGCTACCATCTTAAAGGGTGTTAAATCTAAATGTGTATACAAATGAAATGAAATACCTAAAACGATACAGATTTTTTAAACAGAGGTGATATTTTGTTAAAAGAACTTTCCATTAAAAACTTTGCTATTATAGACGAGCTATCAGTTGGCTTCGACGAAGGACTAACTGTATTGACTGGTGAGACTGGTGCTGGTAAATCCATTATTATAGATGCAGTTCATTTACTCTGTGGAGGTAGAGGCTCACAGGAATTTATTCGACATGGAGCACGGAAAGCTGAACTGGAAGGATTATTCATCATAACAGATCCACAACATAGTGTTTTTAAGAAAATGTTTGACGTTGGTATAGATGTCGACGACGAAACTATTATTCTCCGAAGAGATTTAAACGATTCTGGAAAAAGTGTCTGTAGAGTTAATGGAAAATTAGTTACTATAGGCATTTTAAGAGAAATTGGTGCTAGTTTAATAGATATTCATGGCCAACATGAAAGCCAAGAACTTATGGATGACAAAGCACATATTCATTTACTAGACCAGTTTGCTGGAGAAGACTTAAAGGTAGTAAAAGAAAATTATAAAGAATTGTTCCATAAATATAAAAAATGGAAAAAAGAACTTGCTACACTTACGGAAAACGAACAACAAATAGCGCATAAAATAGATTTGTACACTTTTCAAGTAGAGGAAATAGCGGAAGCACAGTTGAAAAGTGGAGAAGAAGAATTGCTCCAAAATGAAAAAAAGAAATTATTAAACTTTCATAAGGTGTTCGACAAGATGAGTAATTCCTATGAAGCTATTTTAGGAGAATCTAAAGGATTAGATTATATAGGAACTGCAATGTCTGATTTAATGGATATTGCCGATGTGGATGATAATATGAAGGAGTTAAGCGAAAGCGTATCTTCTGCTTTTTATATATTACAGGATGCCGCCCACCAACTTAAAAATGAGCTGGATGAGATGGAATATGATAGCAATCAGTTGCTTGAGGTGGAAGAGAGACTTGCAACGATTCAAACGTTAAAAAGAAAATATGGCTCATCCATTGAAGAAATTTTGGAATACAAAGATCAAATTCAGCATAGCCTAAGCCAATTAGTCAATAGAGATGAACAGATTCAAAAAATGGGGGAAAAAATCAAGCAAATTGAAATTGATCTTCAGCTAGAAGCAAATGAATTGACCGTAAAACGTAAAATTGCTGCTGAAAAGTTAAGTAAAGCAATTATGGAGCAGCTAAAAGAGTTATATATGGAAAAAGCTACTTTTTCGGTTATGTTTCATGAACAATCTAACCAAACGTATAATGAAGATGGCTTAGATGACTTGTCATTTTACATTTCTACAAATGTGGGAGAGCCATTAAAAGCATTAACGAAAATAGCGTCCGGAGGAGAACTTTCTCGTATGATGTTAGCCCTAAAAAGCATTTTTTCAAAACATCAAGGGATTACTTCCATCATTTTCGATGAAGTAGACACAGGAGTTAGCGGACGTGTTGCTCAGGCCATAGCAGAGAAAATAGCTGGCATTGCTACAAATTCTCAGGTACTGTGCATTTCTCATCTTTCTCAGGTTGCAGCAATGGCAGATCAGCATTTGTTAATCCGAAAAGAAGTGACTGGAAATAGAACATATACATTATTGGAGGAAATAACAGACAATAAACGAGCTGAGGAATTGAGCCGAATGATGTCAGGTACCGAAATAACTACGACCACATTAAAACACTCCAAAGAATTATTAAAAATTGCAAATGAACGTAAAAAAATATTAAGAAACTCGTGAAGACCTGTAACTTTTGGGGTCTTCTTTTTTTATCAATTATTTACCTCACATAGAGTTCACAGCAAAGGACATAGTAAGATGTATAGGAGGTGAAATATGAAAAAAAGCTATCGAATTTGGTCGCTTTTGCCAATACTTTTCTTTACTTTGTTCTTTCTAAGCACCACTGCATTCGCTTCAAAAATAACAGTTGTTCCACTTGGGCAATCTATTCAGATCGACCTCCAGTATGGATCTGTGTTTCTTAATCACGATGTGTTGTTAGAAGATGACTATTGGCTAAAATCTGGTGATGCAATTCATCAAATAAATGACCAAACGGTATCTAACATTGATGATTTAAAAAGGCAATTAAAAAATAAGAAACAAATTATTATCCAGTATGAGCGAGATAAAAAAATGTATACGAAAGATATTACGCCAGATCAAATGATGAAATTATTCCCTTTCTTGCGAGATGCAACTGAAGGGATAGGAACGCTCACTTATTATGACCCAGAAACAAATGAATTTGGTGCACTTGGGCATCAAATAGTAGACCATTCTTCTGGAGTTACTCCAAAATTTTCAGAAGGCTCTATTTATTTGTCTTCCATTCAACAGATTAAAAAAAGTATTCCAGGAAAACCTGGGTATAAGATTACTTCGCATGAAAACAATACTCCACCTATAGGGGGAGTAAATGAAAATAATGTTTATGGGGTTTTTGGCAAGCTAGAAAACAAAGCATTAGCAAATATACCAATGCAACAAATGTCAGTTGCAGAAAAAGAAGAAATAACGACAGGTAAAGCAATTATGCGAACATCAATCGATGGTGAGAAAGTGCAGGACTTTACAATAAATATCTCATCTGTGGAAGGACATCTATTTCAGTTTACGGTAACTGATTCCCAGCTCATTAAAAGGACTGGTGGTATTCTTCAGGGTATGAGTGGAAGCCCAATTCTTCAAGCTGACAAAATAATTGGGGTTGTTACTCATATGTACGTGGATAAGCCAAAAAATGGTGCTGCTTTAGCTATAACAGAGATGATGAAGAAAAATCCATGATTTATGAAGGCTACATCCATTTGGGTGTAGCCTTTTGTAATTGCTTAGCAAATTATAAAATAAATTCTGAAAACCTATGGATAAAAAAACATAGGCGGCTTGCGCTTTTCTATTTTGTCTAGCGCAAGCAGCCTTGCCCCTCGGGGTCAAATGGATAAAAGGTGCTCCTGCGCAAGCTCGTCGCAAACAAGAGCGTTTGTGGTGGCTGAGGGACTGCCTCCTCGCTTTTTCCCATTTGCCTGTCGGGGCAGAAATAGGCGCTTGCGCTTTTCTTGTATAAAAGCTTAAAATGTAAATAACTATAATTCGACAAATGAGAAGAAAAGATTTACAATTTGTCATAATACCTCGGAATCGTAATAGGAAAGAATCATTTTGAAAATTAATAAAGGAAGTAGGGAAAAATTAGCGAATAGTAATTATGTAAAAACTTACAAAAGGTGGATGAATTTTAATGGAGAAAATAAAAGTAGCAATAGTCGATGATAACAAAGATCTAATACGGACAATGGATTCATATTTTGAACAACACCCTGAAATTGAGGTTATTGGTACCGCGTATAATGGGAAATTATGTTTGGAAATGTTAGAAAATATTAAACCAGACGTTTTATTGTTAGATATAATCATGCCACACCTTGATGGAATTGCTGTATTAGACTCACTCCAAAAAAATGATAAGCTAAAGGGATTACAGGTTATTATGCTAACTGCTTTTGGCCAGGAAGATGTGATGAAACAAGCAGTGGACTTAGGTGCCTCTTATTTTATGCTAAAGCCTTTTGAATTTGACCGTCTTGTAACACAGATTATTCAAGTCGCTGGAAGACAGGGATCCATGCAGGAAGCACCAGTTAAGTCAAACCCGGAAAAAGAAGCTTTACAAAACAAGCGAATGATTGATAATACCATTACAAATGTTATTAAAGAAATGGGTGTTCCCGCGCATATTAAAGGATATTCCTATCTCCGAGAAGCCATTCAAATGGTGTATTCAGACATTGAGCTGCTTGGATCAATTACGAAAGTTTTATATCCTGAGATAGCAAAGAAATTCCAAACCACACCTTCACGTGTAGAACGCGCTATTCGCCATGCGATTGAAGTAGCATGGAACAGAGGTAACTATGAAACTATTTCTAAAATGTTTGGATATACCGTCCATCACTTAAAATCTAAACCTACTAATAGTGAATTCATCGCGATGATCGCGGATAAAATTCGCATGGAGAACATGGCTAGCTGAAAGGGTTAGAATCGCGGTTTGACGGGATGTACAAACCAACCAACTTCTGAAATATTAACTTGATCTGTACTTCAAAGCCTATAAACTAATATCAACAAAGCCAACGAATTATTTGATTCGCTGGTTTTTTTGTGTTTTAAAAAGGCTTATTTGATTAGTCTAAAAAGGTGAAGTCAAAAATCATACCTTTGATAATACTTTGCTTTTCATAAAAACACCACAAGGGTAAGACCCTTGCAGTGTCAATCTATCATTTGAAAGAGAATGGTGGAAATCCACACTCTTTATATATTTCATTGTAATCACCAAAATATGATTCGCCAAATTCATTTAGATCTTTATATTCATCTAGGACTTTTCTAAGTTCCACAAAAATTTCCTTATCAATTTCAACATATGAATCTTCAAATCGTTTTTTAATATCCAACTTTATTAAAAACCTTATCAGTTCCTCATATAATAAGGGATAATCTTTTTTAATACTTTCTCTATTTTCTAAGAATGATTTAAGGTAATCCTCGAAAAGATAAATTTTAGTCCAAATAGGATTTTCATCATTTTCTTTTTCTTTAAGTGGGGTGAAGAGGAGAGTTGATCCCTGCCACGTTTCTCCAAGACCAGACATAAAGATAAGAAGAGAACGCTTACGTAATTCGGGATCAGGATGATTAAAATATTTAAAGTATTCGTCATGATACTCGACTCTCCATTGGGCGTGCATATCAAATAAATAGTCGCCTTCTTCAATACCTCGTAATACCTTTTTAGCTTTTTCAATTGGAGTTAGTGACATTGGGATTCTTCCTCTCGTCTTCAATATTTAGGTAAATTAAGGGAATATTATTATAACATAATCATACTTGGTGTCACCTTATTGGGCTGACTTCTTATATATAACCTGTATTTTTTTGTCATCTATAGTTGAGAAGGCAGTTTTACTAGACTTATTGTCATCTCCTTTAACTTCAGTTACTCCCGAATTAATAACTTACATTGCTTTGATTACATGAGATATGCAGAGGGGAAGTTTAAAAACACAACTGCACTATAAGATCATCTAATATCGGAAACTGATTTAGTAAATAGTGCATTTATTTTATGGATATTTCCGTAGAAATAGATACTTTTTTTGGCTAAAATGAAAATAATTCATAATTGAAAATTATTGTGATAAAATGAGATTAACTAACTAATTTCCAGAAAATTCATGGTATTATCCGACTTAATCATATATATTAAATAAGTATAATGATTTGTTTTTCGAATAGTCATTAAGACTCAGGTGATTTTAAAAGTAAGTGTCTTTCATCTGAATTTAAATCTCAAATTTAAGGGAGTCATTTCAAAATACATGAAGTAAGTAGTTAAGATAATATGGAATGGGTGAGAAACTTGATAATAGAAGATAATGATCACATAACCTTGTCTGTAAAGGATGGTAAGGTTTTTCTTTTTACCAAAAGAGAAGGATACAGTTTGAAAAAATTTGAAGAATATCCTCGAAAAAATCCTCGCTTTAAAATTACAAGCTTTATGACATTAAAAAAAGCTCTATCGGGTAAGTCTACGGAACCAATCGAAATTGGAAATTGGATTGATTTGGTTGAGTTAGATGTTAGCTTAGACTATATGCAGGCACTTATAACTGTTAATGAATCAACAAGCTATATTGAAGAAAATATAATAGAAGTACAATCTCAAATACATATTGCATTAGAAAAAAATAATATTACATATGGCAAAAAAAACATAGATATATTGTCTTTAAAGCCCGGAAAACCGTTTATTATAGCTCAAGGTACACCACCTCAGAAAGGTTTAGATGCACAAGTAAGCTATTTAGCGCAGGCTGAAAAAAAACCGGTTATTAATGAAGATGGTAAAGCAGATTATTTTGATATGAATTTTTTAAAAGAGATCCATGAGGGCTCATGGTTAGGAGAGAAAATACCCGCTAAAGAAGGGGTGGATGGAACGAATGTATATGGGGAAACTGTTAAAGCTGCTCCTGGAGACGACATCACCCTTAAATACGATCCCAAGACAGCCTACGAAATAGAAGAGGGAGGAAAAATTGTACTTCGCTCGAAAACAAAAGGTGTAATTGGAGAAGTAAATGGGGTTCTCTCTGTATTAAAGCATTTGGTAGTTGACGGAGATGTCGGTATAGAAACAGGAAATTTGAAATTCGATGGGTCAATTCAAGTGAAGGGCACTGTAATGGCTGGCTATTCAGTAATTGCTTCTGGAGATGTATCTATTGAAGGGAAAGATGGCGTTAATTCAGCTGAACTGATCAAGTCTGCTGAAGGAGATGTCTTTATAAAAGGAGGCATTTTCGGACGGGGAGTAACAAAGGTGGAAGCTCATAATAATATATATCTTAAACATGCAAATGAATGTACATTAGACGCAAAGGAAAATATACATATCGGTTTCTATGCCCTTGGTGTTTCTATGTTTGCCAATGAAATTATATTGGACGAACGTAAGGGGAAGATTATTGGTGGAAAAGCTGTGGCAGTTCATTCGATTACTACTGCATATAGTAGTAATAGTATGGAAAGGAAGACAGAGTTAATTGTACAGGGGATCGATCGAAAAATTTTAACTGAAAATGCAAAGATGCTAGCAGAAAAAATAGTACAGCATCAAGAAGAATCGACTAAATTAAACTATCAAATCAGTCAGCTAGGTCAGTTCAAAGGCAAAATGACAACGCAACAAAATGGAATGTATGAACAGGTTAAACAAAAATATAATCTGCTACAGCAAGAAATGAAAGAAGCTGATAAGGAAATCCAACGAATTTTAAGGATGTTAAGAAGTAAAGCGGAATACTATGTGAATGTTACAAAAGAAGCTAATCCGGGTACCTATATACAAATAGGTAATAAATCTACCTTCGTAGCAAGTACTACAAAAGGAAAATTTAAGTTAGAAAATGGGGAGTTAAATGTCTAATATACCTGTATACGCTCATAGAGGTGGAGCGACAAAGTATGTAGAGAATTCTTTAAAGTCTTTTGAAGCTGCAAGTAAAATAGGTGTAGATGGTATTGAAATGGACCTACAGCTTTCAGCAGATGGAATTGCTTTCGTGACCCATGATATAGACTTTTTTAGACTAGCTGGTATCAATAAAAGAATCACTGATATGGCAGCGGAGGAAATTCTTAAGCTAAAGCTCGGGAAAACAATTGTGCGCAGATTTTTATATTCACGAGTGTTGAGCTTAGAGGATTTTCTTACATTTTTTAAGCAAACAAATATGAAGTTAAACGTGGAATTCAAGGAATCCTTTCTTGGCAAAACCGAAAAAATTGAAGAGGTTGTCTATAAGACCGAGGCTATTAAGGATGTGCATTATTCTTCCTTTGAAGAAAGCATTCTAGAAGTTATTCAAAGAATACCTATAAAAACAAAAACAGCTTTCATTGGTAAAAAGAGTTCTAGTTGGGATCAGATATTGTCTAACCGGAACTATGAGGCAATACATCTTAACAAAAAGTTTTACGGGACTGACCTGATGAACAAGATTTGGGATGCCGGATTTCCCATGCGTTTTTATAACATTAAGGGTACCGAGAAATATTTGATAAATCCTCATGAGGCGGTTATTGGCTGGATCACGGATTATCCAAGGAAAGTAATCGAACAGCAAAATCGGACCAAAAGATAAATAACTTTGCTAAAATGAGTATTGAACTCGTTATACTATGTCGAATAAGGGTGAATGCCCCAAATATGAGCTCTTTAAGCAAAAAAAGACACTCTCTGTTCATTTTGGACAGAGAGTGTCTTTTTTTTAACGTTATTTTTTTATTTGATACTTCATCAATAGATAAAGACTAGCTGTGGACACTGATCAGGCTATTTGAGTGCGTTAATTATAAGTCATTGTCCTTTTTCTTTTGAAATCGTGGAGCAACTTTTCCATTTTTTCTATCTCTATTGAGTAGAAATCCTGCGAAAAATCCTAAACCTAAAACTGTAAATAGAAGACCACAAATAAACTGTACCGCTAATCCACCAAGTGGAAGTATTTGTAGACCAAAAAATGTATCTCTCATCAGTTTGATTCCAAATGCTGCTAAAATTCCAGGTATTAATAATACGATTAAAGCCAATAAACGAGCCACTTTTTTCACTCCTGTTCTCTACTATTTTAATTTTACATCCAAGTTTAGGATTGTCAATGTCAGAAAGTTACGGTATGATATAGAAGAAATGCAATAAGTTGCAGAAAAAAAGTGGGGGTGTGCATATTTTTGCAAAACATACTCATTGTAGGTGCTGGTAACGGTGGATATGCACTTCTCAAATTAATAGAGCAGGCAGATTACCTTCAGGTTACTGCTATTGTTGATATTAATGATGAGGCTCCTGGAATGATCTACGCTAAACAACAAAATATACCAACCTATTCGGAATGGAAAAGCTTGTTAAGCAATGATATTCAAATCATTATTGATGTGACTGGTCGAAAGGAAGTTTTCTATGAATTACTTCAAAATAGGCCGGCTACAGCTGTACTGATTCCTGGCGAGATAGCCAACTTAATCGTTACATTAATAGAAGAGAAAAACAAATATATTCAAATTATTGATCAGAAAAAAGCATTACAGGAACTCATTTTTAATTCTATTGAAGAAGGAATGATTGGCATTAATAGCCAAGGTATTGTTAACTTTTTCAATAAGAGTGCCGAAAGAATGACCTCAATTCTTGTTGAGGATGCTCTAGGTAAGCATGTAGCAGATGTAATCTCTTTAAGTGAATTACCGAGAATATTTGAAACTGGCAAGATTGAGCTTCACAAAGAACTTACTCTTGAAAGCGGTACCAAAATAGTCACTTCTCGATACCCGATGGTAAACGAAGAAGGAAAAAGAATTGGTGCTTTTGCGGTTTTTAAGGATATCTCTGAGGTCGTTCGTCTTGCAGAGGAAGTTACTAACCTTACGGAAATTCAAAAAATGCTCGAGGCTATCATTTACTCAAGTGATGATGCAATTTCGGTAGTGGATGAAGAAGGAAAAGGTATATTGATAAATCCCGCATACACTCGTATCACTGGATTTAGTGAAGAAGAGGTAATAGGAAAGCCGGCTACTGCCGACATTTCGGAGGGCGAAAGTATACATTTAAAGGTCCTTCAATCTAAAAAACCTATTAGAGGTGTCAATCTTCGAGTTGGAAAACAAGAAAAGGACGTTATTGTTAATGTAGCTCCAATTATTGTGAATAACCAGTTAAAGGGTAGTGTCGGTGTTATTCACGATATGACTGAAATGCGAGGTTTAATGAAGGAATTAGATCGCGCAAGAACTATTATCAGAACACTAGAATCAACTTATTCATTTGAAGACATAGTCGGGACTTCAGATGAGATTAATTTAGCAATAGAACAAGCTAAACTAGCAGCTAACGTTCCAATTACCGTCCTTTTAAGGGGAGAGGTCGGTGCAGGAAAGGATTTGTTTGCTCATGCCATTCATGGAGAAAGTGGGCGTTCAAGCTATCCTTTTATCCGAGTTAATTGCAGTTCTTTAGAGGAACATCTTTTAGAACGTGAATTATTTGGATATGAGGAAGATGGCATCAAATATCCTGGTAAATTAGAAGAAGCATATAAAGGCACGGTTTTCTTAGATGAAGTTGGTGAGTTGACTAAGAAAACTCAAGCTAAGCTCCTACAGGTTTTGCGAGATAATATTATCATACCTATCGGGGCCACAACCCCGAAGCAGGTTGATGTTCGTATCATTGCTGCAAGTAGTCTTAACTTGGAAAAGGCAATGAGAGATGGCACCTTTAGGGAGGATTTCTATTTTCAGTTAAATAGAATGCCGATTTATATACCTTCTTTACGACAAAGAAAAAAGGATATTCCGCTTCTTGCAGAACGATTGCTCGTTAAACTTAACCAAGAGTTTGGGAGAAACATTGAAGGATTTTCAGAGGAAGCTCTCGAAACCTTATGTCTTTACGATTGGCCAGGTAATGTCAGAGAGTTAGAGAATATTATTAGCCGCTCCATGATTTTTCTTCAATCGAATGAACGATTAGTAGATGAACAGCATTTACCAAAATCGATGCTCCAGTTGTCACAAGGGGAGGATGAAGATTCGATTGCTCCACTTGCGGACCAAATGGATGAAATGGAGAAAAGAGTACTCGCCCAAGCGCTTAAAATTTGCGATGGCAATAAGTCACAAGCAGCTAAAAAGTTAAGTATTTCTCTTCGCTCATTATATTACAAGCTAGAAAAACACAATCTGGTGTAAAAGGAAAGTGTTCACGTAAATAGGGGTATTTACTATAAATCATTTATACAAGCACCAATTTAACTACTAGGAGGAACTACAAATGGAAATCTTTAAATATATGGAAACTTATGATTATGAACAATTAGTATTTTGCCAAGACAAAACTTCAGGACTTAAAGCGATTATTGCTATTCATGACACTACATTAGGACCGGCTCTTGGTGGTACTCGTATGTGGAATTATGCTTCGGAAGAAGAAGCAATTGAGGATGCTCTTCGTCTTGCTAAAGGTATGACTTATAAAAATGCGGCAGCAGGACTTAATCTTGGTGGAGGAAAAACTGTAATTATTGGTGATCCATTAAAAGATAAAAATGAAGAAATGTTCCGTGCATTTGGACGTTTCATCCAGGGGTTAAATGGACGTTATATTACAGCGGAAGATGTAGGCACAACAGTTGCAGATATGGACCTTATCCATGAAGAAACAAACTACGTAACTGGTATTTCAGAGGCGTTTGGTTCTTCAGGTAACCCATCTCCTGTAACAGCTTATGGCGTATACGTTGGGATGAAAGCTGCAGCTAAAGAAGCATTTGGTTCTGATTCATTAGAAGGAAAAACAATTGCCGTACAAGGTGTTGGGAATGTGGCTTATACGCTATGTGAATACCTACATGAAGAAGGCGCAAAGTTAATCGTTGCTGATATTAACCAAAAATCAGTGGATCGTGCAGTAGAAGCATTCGGTGCAGTACAAGTCGGTACAGATGAAATTTACTCACAGGACGTAGATATCTTTGCTCCTTGTGCACTTGGAGCAATTATTAACGACGCTACGATTCCACAGTTGAAAGCTAAAGTAATTGCTGGTTCAGCTAACAACCAATTGAAAGATACAACACATGGCGACATGATTCATGAAATGGGTATCGTTTATGCACCAGATTATGTTATTAACTCTGGTGGAGTGATCAATGTAGCAGATGAATTATATGGTTACAACCATGACCGTGCGATGAAACGCGTGGCAGGTATCTATGACAAAATTGAACGTATTTTTGAAATTTCAAAACGTGACGGGATTCCAACTTATGTTGCTGCTGACCGTTTAGCTGAAGAGCGTATCGCGCGTGTAAGCAAATCTCGTAGTCAATTTCTACAAAACGGAAAACATATTTTAAATGGCCGTTAATCAATAATTATATCCTAGCAGCAAATTGGCCGACTTTATAGATTTTTTGTAAAGCGGCCTTCTTATTTGGAAGGAGAGGATTTATTTGGCAAAAGAATACGACGTAGTAATTATTGGCGGAGGAACTGGTGGGTATGTAGCTGCCATTCGTTCAGCTCAATTAGGTTTAAAAACAGCTATTGTTGAAAAAGGCAAACTAGGTGGTACTTGTTTACATAAAGGTTGTATTCCAAGTAAAGCTTTACTTCGAAGTGCGGAGGTTTTTTCTACTACTAAAAATCATGCGGCCGACTTTGGCGTAAATACGAGTGAAGTAACATTAGATTTTAGTAGAGTGCAAGCCCGTAAGGAATCCATTGTGAACCAATTATTCCAAGGAGTTCAGGGATTGATGAAAAAAGGCAAGATTGATGTGTATGAAGGAACAGGCAGAATGCTCGGGCCATCTATTTTCTCTCCGTCTCCTGGGGGGACCGTCTCGGTTGAGATGAACAATGGTGAAGAAAATGAAATGCTTATCCCGAAAAATGTAGTCATTGCCACTGGTTCACGCCCTCGCTCTTTGCCAGGTTTGTCAATAGATGGATCTCTAGTGATGACTTCGGATGAAGCGTTAGCAATGACAGAGCTACCTAAGTCTATTCTCATAGTTGGTGGAGGAGTAATCGGTATAGAATGGGCATCCATGCTAAACGACTTTGGAGTAGAAGTAACAGTAATCGAATACGCTGATCGAATTATTCCTACGGAAGACAAGGATATTTCCAAAGAAATGCAAAAGCTTCTAGGGAAAAAGGGGATCACATTTGCAACAAATGCAAAAGTACTTCCAGATACTTTAGATACAGCAGACAACGTAGTTACAATATCTGCTGAAGTTAATGGAGAAACTCAATCATTTACTGCTGAGAAAATGCTTGTATCTGTTGGTAGACAAGCAAACACAGAAGGTATTGGTATAGAAAATACAGATATCGTGATTGAAAATGGATTTATTCAGGTTTCTGACACATTTCAAACAAAAGAATCTCATATATATGCAATTGGCGATGTAATTGGTGGACTTCAATTGGCACATGTAGCAAGCCATGAGGGGATTACAGCGATAGAGCATATTGCTGGAGAAGACATAATTCCAATGGATTACAATCTTGTATCTCGCTGTATTTATGCAAGTCCTGAAAGCTCAAGTGTTGGAATTACAGAGCAACAGGCAAAAGAAAAGGGATTTGATGTAAAAGTAGGCAAGTTCTCTTTTAAAGCAATTGGTAAGGCTCTTGTATACGGTGAATCGGATGGCTTTGTTAAAATTGTGGCAGATAAGGCAACCAATGATATTTTAGGAGTTCATATGATTGGACCTCACGTCACAGATATGATTTCAGAAGCTGGTTTGGCTATGGTTCTAGATGCTACTCCTTGGGAAATGGCACATACAATTCATCCACATCCAACCTTAAGTGAAATAATGGGAGAAGCAGCGTTAGCTGTTGATGGTAAAGCGATTCATATGTAAAAAAAGGGGGATCTCTATATGACAAACAATCGTCATAAGGAATTAGGGTTATCAAATGAAGATGTATTAAAAATGTTCGAGACGATGTTAATGGCGCGCCGTATTGATGAGCGTATGTGGCTGTTAAACCGTGCAGGTAAAATTCCATTCGTTATCTCTTGTCAGGGACAAGAGGCAGCTCAGGTAGGGGCGGCATTTGCTTTAGATAATACAAAGGATTATATCGCTCCTTACTATCGAGATATGGGGGTAGTTTTACATTTCGGTATGACTCCAAAAGATTTAATGCTATCAGCATTTGCTAAAGCAGAGGATCCAAACTCTGGCGGTCGTCAAATGCCAGGACATTTTGGGCAAAAGAAAAATCGTATTTTAACAGGCTCATCACCAGTTACAACGCAGCTACCTCATGCTGTTGGTGTTGCTTTAGCTGCCAAGATTGAAAAGAAAGACTTCATTACCTTTGTTACATTAGGAGAAGGTTCATCTAACCAAGGAGATTTCCATGAAGGCTTAAATTTTGCAGGAGTACATCAATTACCTTGTATAACAATGGTGGAAAACAATAAATATGCGATATCAGTTCCTTTTGAGCGTCAGGTTGCTAGTAAAAATGTTGCAGACCGTGCGAGTAGCTACGGAATGCCAGGCGTAACGGTGGATGGTAAAGATCCAATCGAGGTATACAGAGTAGTAAAAGAAGCTGCTGACCGCGCAAGAAACGGAGAAGGACCAAGTCTTATAGAAGCCGTTACTTACCGTTTGACAGCTCATTCATCAGATGACGATGATAGACAATACCGTACGGCAGAAGACATTGCAGAAGGAAAAGCTTTAGATCCTATTATTACATTTGCAAAGTATTTAAGAGATTTAGATATTCTTTCTACCGATTTAGAAAAAGAGATCAATGACCGCATTATGAAGGAAGTAAATGAGGCAACTGATTATGCAGAGGCTGCACCATATGCTGCTCCAGAAGATGCATTAAAACATGTTTATGCTGAAAAAGACGGGGGGAACGCATAATGGCAATCATGTCTTATATTGATGCAATAACACTTGCAATGAAGGAAGAAATGACCCGCGATGAGCGCGTTTTCGTTCTTGGGGAAGATGTTGGTCGTAAGGGTGGCGTGTTCAAAGCAACAAACGGACTTTACGATGAATTCGGTGAATATAGAGTGTTAGATACACCACTTGCAGAATCAGCTATTGCGGGTGTAGGAATCGGAGCTGCCATGTATGGTCTTCGTCCAATCGCAGAAATGCAATTTGCAGATTTTATCATGCCTGCAGTTAACCAAATTATCTCGGAGGCATCTCGTATTCGCTACCGCTCTAACAATGACTGGACTTGTCCAATCGTATTTCGTGCTCCTTTTGGTGGGGGTATTCATGGTGCTCTCTATCACTCTCAATCTGTAGAGGCTATCTTTGCTAACCAGCCAGGTCTAAAAATAGTTATTCCTTCTACTCCGTATGATGCGAAAGGATTGTTAAAAGCAGCTATTCGTGATGAGGACCCGGTTATGTTTTTTGAACACAAGCGTGCTTATCGCCTTATTAAAGGAGAAGTTCCGGACGACGATTATACGATTGAAATTGGTAAGGCAGACGTAAAGCGTGAAGGGGAAGATATTACGGTTATTACTTATGGATTAGCTGTCCATTTCGCACTTCAAGCTGCAGAACGCTTAGAAAAAGACGGTATTTCAGCTCATATTTTAGATTTACGTACAATTTACCCGTTAGACAAAGATTCAATTATAGAAGCTGCTTCTAAAACAGGTAAAGTATTACTTGTAACGGAGGATAACAAAGAAGGTAGTATTATTAGTGAGGTAGCAGCGATTATTGCAGAAAATTGCTTGTTTGACTTAGATGCTCCGATTATGCGCCTTGCAGGTCCTGATGTTCCAGCTATGCCATATGCGCCTACCATGGAAAAATTCTTTATGATTAATCCAGACAAAGTCGAAAAAGCAATGCGTGAGCTGGCGGAATATTAAGCTAATGGAAAAACGCCTAAGCAAATTTGATCTATAAAGGAGGAACCCATATGGCACTAGAACAAATTAAAATGCCTCAGCTTGGGGAAAGTGTAACCGAGGGGACAATCGAAAAATGGTTAGTAAAACCAGGCGATCATGTCAATAAGTATGACGCACTTGCTGAGGTTAATACAGATAAAGTTACTGCAGAAGTACCTTCTTCCTTCACGGGAGTTATTAAAGAACTAATTGCCAATGAAGGAGATACACTTGCAGTAGGAGAAATCGTTTGTACGATTGAAACAGAAGGAGGCTCTTCTGAAGAAATCGTAGAGGTAAAGGAAGCTGCGCCTGAAGAACCAGCTGCTGAAACGGTTAAACCTGCTGAGGTGAATAAGCATGCACAGTCAGCGCCAGCAGACCGTGCAAAAGGAGCAAAAGCTCGTTACTCACCTGCAGTTCTTAAACTTTCACAGGAGCATGATATCGACCTTTCTTTAGTCACAGGTACTGGTAATGAAGGTAGAATTACTCGTAAAGATTTACTTAAAATAATAGAAAGTGGAGACATTCCACAAGCAGCTCCAGCTAGCGAGGCTAAGGTGGAGGAAAAAGCGGCTATAGCTTCTGCTCCTACTAACACTCAAACAAAGCCAGCTGCTATTAATGTCCCAGTCGGAGCAGGTGACATCGAAATTCCAGTAACTGGTGTCCGTAAAGCAATTGCTGCAAATATGCTTCGTAGTAAGCATGAGGCACCTCACGCTTGGACGATGATTGAAGTAGATGTGACGAACCTAGTACAATACCGTGATTCGATTAAAAATGAATTTAAACAAAAAGAAGGCTTTAATGTTACTTATTTTGCATTCTTTGTGAAAGCAGTTGCACAAGCATTAAAAGAATTTCCAATGATGAATTCTATGTGGGCTGGCGACAAAATTATCCAAAAGAAAGACATCAATATTTCAATTGCAGTTGCAACAGATGATGCCTTATTTGTTCCGGTAATTAAGCATGCAGACGAAAAGACGATTAAAGGCATTGCTCGAGAAGTAATGGAGCTAGCTGGAAAAGTCCGCTCTGGTAAGCTAAAATCTGATGAAATGCAAGGTGGTACCTTCACTGTAAACAATACAGGTTCATTTGGCTCTGTTCAGTCGATGGGGATCATTAACTATCCACAAGCAGCAATTCTTCAGGTAGAGTCTATTGTAAAACGACCAGTAATTATGGAGGGCGGCATGATTGCAGCTAGAGATATGGTGAATCTATGCTTATCTCTTGATCATCGTGTATTAGATGGCCTAGTTTGTGGTCGTTTCTTGGCTCGTGTAAAAGAAATATTAGAAAACATTTCGAAAGAAAATACTTCAGTATACTAAAATACACCTAGAGCTAGCAATAGGTGTCCAAAAATTAGATATAAATTGAGGGATGGTCTCGAGTGAGTGTTGACCGACCGATTTTTCGGGGTGACCGACCGATTATTCAGGGTGACCGACCGATTATCGGCTTGAACCAACCGATTATGTGTAAAAACCGACCGATTCCAATAAAAAAGTCCGCCAAGGCGGGCTTTTTTATCTGTTTAGGTGACACTTTCTTACCTGTAGGTGCGTGTCCGCTCTTTAGGTGTGGGGAGTCTCTTTTAAAGAGGCTCCCCTTATTATCTATTTAGGAAATTCCAAGACCCTTTCGTTTACTTTTTCTTACTATTTCTATAGCATTTAAATAGAAAGTAGAGAATGTATTGCAAACGAAGGAGCGAATATATATATGAAATTAAGTGTCTTAGATCAAGCACCGATCACTAAAGGAAATAATGCAATAGATGCATTGAAAAAAGCAGAAGAACTAGCAATTTTAGCTGATGAGCTCGGCTATCACCGAATGTGGATGGCGGAGCATCACGGAACAAGTGCTTTTGCAAGCTCAGCTCCAGAAATTATTGCTGCTCAACTTGCTGCGAAAACGACAAACCTTCGAATTGGAACGGGTGGAGTAATGATGATGCATTACTCAGCGCTTAAGCTGGCGGAGGTATTTAAAACGTTAAGTGCTTTTTCTCCAGGAAGAATTGACTTTGGAGTAGGACGTGCCCCGGGCGGGGACAACTATGCGATGTACGCTCTTTCAGAAGGACGTCCGCCTATGGTGAATAATTTATACGAAAAGTTAGGGACAGCACTGGAGCTTTTAAATGATGAGGTACCTGAGGACAGTGTCTATAATAGAACTATTGCATCACCATCGAACGTCGTACTTCCTGAAGCATGGCTACTTGGATCTACTGGGAACAGTGCGATTAAGGCTGGACAAATGGGACTAGGTTATTCATTTGCTCAGTTCTTCCAGGGTGGGATGACTCCAACAATTTTAGATGCTTATCGTTCGAATTTTAAACCTTCAGCCTTTATGGAAAAGCCAGAAATCAATGTAACCTATTTAGTAACTGTTGCAGAAACTAAGGAAGAGGCGGAATTTGAGGCGCTACCTCAAGATATTTCTAGACTTTCACTTATGAAAGGACAGATTAGCCAGCTTATGACACCGGAAGAGGCACAAAATTATCCTTTAACCGAAATGGATCGGATGATGATTCAAGAAAATCGCAAAATCCACTTAGTAGGATCTGCAAAAGAAGTAGCTAACACTCTTCAAGAGGAGCAGGCACATTATGGCTTCGATGAAGTGATGATTTGTAGTATTCCACACTCTCAACAAAAACGACTAGACGTTTACCGATTGCTAGCAAAAGAATTAATGTAGTGTATTTATTCGAGGCTCTGCTATATGCAGGGCCTTTTTTAATTTACTCCCTTTTGAATTGCTATATTAAAATGCGCCAATCAATTAAAAGAAAAGAAATAGCTTTCCAGTATATAAGTTCCAGGTTGAATGAATAGCCGTGGAGGGTATGACAGACTTAGTTTTTATAGTAATACAAGCTAATAAAATCCCTGCAATAAGTGAAAGGAATAGGTAGGCAGGATGGAAAAGAGAAAAAAGTATTGAAGTTAAAACTACAGCCCATACAGGCTTCACCACTTTCAATAGAGCAAATAGTAGTACCCCTCTAAAAAGAAGCTCCTCCCAAATTGGAGCTAAGATGACAGCATCTATTAAGGAAAGTTGGTTGGGACCCTCAAGCCAACCATTTTTATAATTAACGATAAGACTTCGGTCCATTAGAATTTCATAATGAACGCTTAACTTTAATATTAGGTAGGGGATCATAATTCCTACTAACATATATAGATATGTCCAAGAACTTTTAAATGGCTTGAAGTTTATTAAAGGTACAATTAAATTTCTAACCGAACTAAAACTAATGGATAATAAAATGAAAATAGTAAACCAAATAAATGTACCAAATCCGTTAAAAAGTTGATTATTAAAATAACTCACTCCATATCCTGTTAGCATAAGTAAAACGGCATACACAAAATTATTTAATGTATTACTATTTTTGTTAGTTGCAATCATCTTGATCTCCCTCTCTGTAATATCGGAACCTACTATAAATTTAACATAAATATCCATTTAAAAACAACATTAATAATAATATTACTGGCAATAATGGCGACTTTTTATTAAGCAATTACTTTCTTAAGGATAACTAATATGCAAAGGCTTTTCATGCCTAGGTATAAATTGGCGGTTGTATTAGGAACGTGTGTTCTGTATAATAGTCAAAAAAGAAAGGTGATGGAGATGACTAATTTCGAGGAGTTTGATTTATCTAAAATACGTGATAGAGGCTCGAAAAAATGGGTGGCTATGATGTTGCCAGAACATGTAACAATGCTGAGAGACTATCATGAGGAGATAAAAAAAGTTCCACGCCCAGATCTAAACGAATTCGACTACGAGGCAATTCAGGAACAAATAGAAATTGCTATGAAAAGAAATGTAGATATAAAAGTTAAACGTTGGAAGGATGGAGAATTTTTATATCATCGTGGAACGATTCAATGGATTGATTTAAATAGGCGTGTTCTTGAGTTAGACGATCCCTATCGTTTTTATGAAGTAAAGATTGATGAAATAGTTGATGTCACTATTCTAGAGTAATTGTAGATAAAAGATGCTGATGTAGGTAATCAATAAAACAAAAACGTAAAAAACAGCAACTTTTTTACGTTTTTGTTTTGATTTGAAAGTGAAAGTATGAAGAAAGTTCCTGCTCATACATATACTTATTTTACCCAAAATAATATTTGGAAATTTGGGATATAAACTCTTCTTCGAGCACCCCCTTCTTTTTAACAATTATAAATGTAGAAACTGTAGGCAGTTCAAACAAATCAAAATGTGGTTGCATCATCTTTCCCTCGATTAATTCTCGTCTCACAATAGAGTGAGGAAGAAAGGATATACCGAGTCCTTCTTGTATAAAGCGTTTAGTTATGTGTGCCTGCGTAACCTTCATCGTTCTTAATCCAACTACATGCTTATTCAGCTTTAATAACAGTTCATCCCAAAACACAGGATGATGGTGTGTAAAAAGATAATTTTTTTGAAGAATATCCTTAATATCTATTGGGGGTCCATTTTCTTCATCAAAACCATCGTAAGGCATTAAAAATAGAATAGGGTCCTCATAAATAGAAATAGATTCTATATTTTTTTTCTGAGAATCAATTGCTGATATTCCTATATTTACTTCACCTGTATCTACTAAATCCTCAATTAGATTGGATTCCTCTACCCGAATATTTATCTCTAAGTCTGGATGACGCTTTAAGAAAGTCTTTAAAAAGTAAGGAAGGATTGTCTCTGCCATAAGCGGAGAAATGGCAATAGTCCATTTTCGACGATACCCTTGTGCGAATGCACGTACATTGTTGACGCTATGATCTGTTTGTTGGACAAGTCGCATAGCTTCTGGAAGAAAATATTTGCCTGCCTCTGAAAGAGAAACACGATTGTTTACTCGATCGAAAAGAGGGGTACCTAAATATTCTTCAAGTAATTTAATATGGACAGTAACACTAGGCTGAGAAACCATTAATTTCTCAGAGGCTTTTCGAAAGTTTAAGGTTTCTGCTGCTACACAAAATGTTTTTAACCAATGGTATTCCATATGTACACCCACTCAATTAATTTTTTTAATTAATATAATTATATATATTTAATTTTTATTATCAATGTTTTGAAATATAATAAAGAAAAAGGAGGCGTTTCGTATGTTTCAAAAGGGACTAAAGGATGTAGTTGCCGTTCATACAAAAATTGCATCAGTGGACGGGGAGAAGGGTGAGCTTAGATACCGAGGTGTGAAGGTAGATGAGCTTATAAATGAAGGGACATTTGAAGATATCGCAAGCTTTTTATGGTCAGGGGAAAGAACTAATACAAGCTTGGCATCATTGAAAGAATATAGAGTGTTACCAAATCATATAATCGCCATTATTGATGCTCTTCCAAGCGATGTTTCTTTAATGGATGCCATGAGAACAGCAATATCTGCCTTTGCACATTCAGAATTTAAGGAAAAAACGCTAGAGGAGCAGGCAGTAATTTTAACGGCTGCATTGCCAGTTATTATTGCAAGGCATTACCGAAATCAAAAAGGATTACCGATAGTTGAACCTAAACAAGAGCTTAACCATACAGCAAACTATTTATGGATGTTAAATGGGGAAGTGCCAACAGATGTGCAAGTTGAAGCACTTGAAACTTATTTAAAGCTGACGATGGAGCATGGTTTGAATGCATCGACATTTGCTGCTCGAGTAACTATTTCAACCGAGTCAGACTTAACTGCAGCAGTAACATCAGCATTAGGAACAATGAAGGGACCATTGCATGGAGGTGCGCCTTCTGGAGTAATTTCACTACTCAATGAGTTTAAAAATCCTACAATGATTAGAGATATTGTAAGAGATAAGATTACGAGCGGTGAAAAAATTATGGGCTTTGGTCACCGCATCTATAAAACTGAAGACCCGCGATCTATTTTACTGAGAGATAAATGTCTAAATCTGCAAGGGAAAGATCCTTGGCTAGACATAGCGACTATAGCGGAAAAGGAGATTATTGAGTTACTGGCAGAACATAAGCCGGGGCGTAAATTATACACAAATGTAGAATATTATGCTGCAGCGATCATGCGTTCAATTGACATGCCAGCGGAACTATTTACACCGACATTTAGTGCAGCAAGAATGGTTGGATGGACAGCACACGCAATTGAGCAAATTAGAGACAATACTATTTTCCGCCCACAATCCATTTATGTAGGGGAACTAAAATAAGTAAGAAACGTGGAGGTTCTTGACAGCTGTCAGGAACCTTTTTTATTTTGTATAAGAATAAATTAGTAAGTTCTTACAGTAAATAGTATAAAATGCATATTAATTTTGACTATTCTGATATAAAATGATAGGAGACATTTTATAAGAGGGAGGTTATAAATTTGTGAACCTCTTATTTTATTTATAAGTAACTATCTTTTTGCTTAAGATTCACAAGGGGGATACAGATGAGTAAAAAAATAGCAATAGTAACAGGAGCAAGTAATCATAGAGACATTGGGACTGCTATCTGTCGAAAATTAGCCTCTAAAGGAATGGATATATTCTTTACCTATTGGAAAGCGGAAAGTGAATGGATCCAACAATTTCAACAAGAAATAAACAACTTAGGTGTCCGTTGTGTAGGTTTGGATATTGATTTATCTGCAACCGAGGCTTACGCACTTGTCCTTGATGCTGTAGAGGAGCAACTAGGAAAGCCTACTATCCTAGTTAACAATGCGGCTCACTCCACAAACGATGGATACTTAAATTTGGACAGCAAGACGATAGATGATCATTACGCAGTTAACATGAGAACAGTATTTCTGTTAAGTGTTGAATTTGCCAAGCGCTTCAAAAACAGTAAATTAAGAAGCGGAAGAATTATAAATATGACATCAGGTCAAGAGCTAGGCCCGATGCCCGGCGAGCTTGCCTACGCAGCAACCAAAGCTGCTATAACAGCTTTTACAAAATCATTATCGACTGAAGTTGCACCATTAGGAATAACAGTAAATGCTGTTAATCCAGGACCGACTGATTCTACCTGGATGACGGATGAAATAAGAGAACATCTATTACCGAAATTTCCAATGGGGCGAATCGGTCAACCAAAAGATGTTGCAGAGAGTGTAGCCTTCCTGGCAAGTGATGAAGCGGCTTGGATTACTGGCCAAATTATTCATTCTGAGGGTGGATTTGTACGTGGCTAGTCGTCAAGAAGAATCCATTGTATAGCGTTTAATGGATGGCCCGATAAAACTGTGTTAAAGATCTATTTCATTTTCATCAACTTTACTGGGGGAAATTAATGATTAACTATTGGAGAATGTTTATATTTGTAGTTATCTCTCTTCTTTTGTTTGGATGTAACGAAGATGTGGAAAAACCAGAAATATTGCTGGATGAAAATCCTGTGATTTTAGAGCACAACGGTCAGCAATTTGAATTATACAAATTTTATGATGAATACGAGAACTTTATCGAGAAGGCAGAAAAAGAACCAGATAATATAAAAGTATTATTTCAGCAAGAAGTCATGAAAGCCTTCGGTGAAAGCACAAACCATACAGTTTCTTTATATGAAGAAATATCAGAACCCACAAAGATAGATGAAGTTAGGGAATATCTTACGCAATTGAGAGCACAAGAAGATGATATAGACAGATGGATTAAAGAAGCTCTAGAGGATTCGGGAGACAAGCTCCCAGGAGAAGACAAGAAAGTTTATATATTTCCTTCCTTTAGTGAGGAAGTTTCTTTAAAAGAATTAGAATATGTGAGTGGATTAGCGATAGATAAAGAAGGTTTTATTTTAATGATAAATCCTCTTTTTACAGAGCGCTCTCTAAAGTATACCGTGGCACATGAATATCATCATACGGTTGCAATGGAAAGTGGCCGTGCTAAGACCTTGCTAGAGCGAAGTGTGTTGGAGGGAAAGGCAGATACGTTTGCAAAAATCATTTATCCAGAAATGGAACCAGCTTGGCTACAGCCTCTTTCCGGTTATTATAAGGAGCATGGGTGGGAGGTTTTCATGGAAAACTTGAACTCCGAGGAATCAGAAATATGGAATTTCCTTTTCATTGGTAATCATTTTAAAGGGATAGCTAAATGGACTAATTACAAGATTGGTTATGAGATTATGCAAAACTTTTTGAAAGAAAACCGTGACGTTTCAATAGGGGAATGGACCAAAATGTCAGCACAAGACATACTAGCTAAGAGTCAATATACGGACTAAAGAGAGCGTAGGAGATTACCATGAATTTACTTTCTCAACTTACAAAGCCGAGAACTTTTTAAAAATGTGAATTTGAATTTCTTATGGAAGGAGAACGAAAATGAGATATGCACAATCATTAGTGTTAGACGGTGTGTCCTTTCAGTTAAAAGAACATCATGATTTTAAATGGCTGAACGATTTTGGAGAGGTTTTTTGTGTCTTTGATCGGCAAGATTCAGGTAATATCTCATTTGGTGTACAGAAGGGGAATGTGAAAAGGTTTATAAAATATGCTGGTGCTCAAACTATAAACTATGCGGGAGATCTTAAAGAAGCCATTAAAAAACTCAAAAATGCAAAGGATGTGTATAAAGAGTTAGAACATCCTTACCTAGTTAAACTAGTGGATCATTTAGAGCTCCGGGAAGGGTTTGTACTAGTATTCGAATGGTTTGATGGATTAAATATACAAAAAAATGTTGAACTAAATTCTGCTTGTCAGAGATTTAAAAAACTTCCACTTGAATTACGCTTACAATCTCTTTCAACTATTTTTGAATTTCACGTTCATGTAGAAAAAAATAATTATGTAGCGATAGACTTTTACGATGGAAGCATCTTATATGACTTTAAACAAAATATAACTAAAATATGTGACGTGGATCTATACCAAGTAAAACCGTTTTATAACCAAGTAGGAAGGCTTTGGGGCTCTTCCAGATTTATGTCACCAGAAGAGTTTACCATTGCATCCGAAATTGATGGTCGATCCAATGTTTTCAATATGGGAGCCATGGCATTCGCTTTAGTTGGTGGAGCTCTTGACCGTTCCTATGATACGTGGGAAGCAGGGAGAGAATTATATCAGGTCGCTAAGAAAGCAGTGGAAAAGAATAGAAACAATCGTTATGCATCAGTAATAGATTTCTATACTGAATGGAAGTTTTACGTAGAGGAATATGGTACTGATCCTCCCCAAAAAGTGTAATAGCTGTAACCTGGATTTAAAAGTATAGAGCGTGCCTCTTGCATAGTTACTGCAAGAGGCATTTTTGTTTACACTTTTTCCGTATGATAGAAATGAATCAGTTTCTAGAAAATTATATTTTTGTATCTAAAAGGAATAAGAACTAGCTAGATAGAATAATAAAAGTAGCTTATGCTCATCCAATTAACTTTCTAGGTTAGTTAATGCATAACTTCTAAAAAAGAATATTTGATTAGCAAACTATTTAATGAAATTAATGAGATTATAAACAAAAAAGAGTCTTTGTAACTGAAGCAAACACCGTGTTTGAAAAAGAGAGAAATCGGGGAAATAGAAAGATGAGACCTTTTGAAACATAAGAAAAAATCAAAGATAATTATCACAACTATTTTATATCTTACCTATACCTGGGAGAAAAGGACAGAGCGCCATGGAGAATGCAGTATTATTATTAAAAAATGTTAATGTAGTAGATGTAATTACTGGGAAAATTACTTATTCACATCTTCTTATCCAAAATGGCTATATTACTAGAATTTTTTCTGCCCACAAGCAGATTGGTAATATTCATAAAAAAGCGGTTATTTATGATTTGAAAAGAAAGTATGTAATACCAGGTTTAATTGATATGCACGTACATATGAAAAAGGATTATGCTCCTATTTTTACTGCAGCGGGCGTTACAACCGTTCGTAATACGGGCGGAAATGTTGGTGAATTAGAAAACCTAATACATGCGAATGACGGTGCACCAACACCAAGAGTTATTTCCTCAGATAGAATTATCGATGGACCACCTGGGTTGTGGGGTGAAAATAGTCCATGGAACATAAATGTAAATGATGCACAGAGTGCTAGAGCAGAGGTTAGAAGGCAGGTTGAAGCTGGTGCTGATTTCATTAAGGTGTATGGGTGGTTATCGAAAGAAATAATGGAAGTAGTCGTCGATGAAGCAAAAAAACATCAGAGAGAAGTCAGTTGTGATTTAATACATTCCGTAGATGTAACTGCAACGGATGCTGCTAAAATGGGTATTAAATGGAACGAGCATGCTTCAGGTATTTTAAAAGATCTTTTCCCAGAATGGACCATGCAAGCAAATGAAGACGTATGGAAGGATATTGACTGGGAGAATCCTGATGAGAAAAAGATTAGAGATGTTTGTAAAGTATTGGTGGAATATAATGTTGTGCTTTGTCCGACAATGGTTTTGTATGACCAAGCCAATTTAATGCGGAATTACTGGTATTCTGAAGAAAAGATAATGGACAAAATTAAAGAGAATTCGGTGTTAATGCAGCATTGGAGACGCTTTATTGAAAATACAAGTTCATTGAGTATATTAGGAATGCAACATACCTTTAACAAAGCTATTACCAAAGCTTATTTTGACTTAGGGGGCCTAGTGGTAGCTGGTACTGATACTCCTGCTGGTATTTTCACATTTCCTGGTATGGCGCTTCACAGAGAGCTAGAGCTATTCGTTAAAAATGGTCTATCTGAAATAGATGCGATAAGGACAGCTACAATAAATGCAGCAGATGCTCTTAATAGACAAGATATAGGAGTCATTCAAGAAGGAACAATTGCGGATATGGTAGTACTAGAAAAAAATCCTTTAAAAGACATACGTTGCACAAAAGAAATTCATAGTATTATTAAGGGAGGGACTGTATATACGCAAGATGAATTACTTGAAAAAGTTCCTGTGGAGGAGAATATTAAAAAATCTGTAGAGGAATTTATGAATAGTTTTCTAGATACCAATTACAAATCAGGCTAATCAAAAATAATAAGATAGAATCTTTGACAGGAGCGGCAATTACTAAAGCCTCTCCTGTTTTTATATGCATTAAAATCTCGTAAACTCGCATCATAATTGAAATCTATAATTTTTTGTGTACTAATCTCTTAAATTCACACATATATTCATATCTAAGTGATTTATTGGTATGTAATTATTTTAACTAATGAGTTTGGGGGAATCTAATGAATATCACAGCATACTACCAAAAATCAGTTCAAGAAGTGATGAAAGAGTTTGACGTTACTCAACAAGGGTTATCAGATTATGAAGTACGACAAAGACATAAAGAGAATGGCTTCAATGAATTAGAGGAAGGTAAAAGGAAAAATGCCATACAAGTATTTTTAGAGCAGTTTAATGATTTTCTAGTCATCATTTTAATAGTTGCTGCTGCTATTTCTGCTTTTTTAGGAGAATTAGAAAGTTCAATAGTTATTGTAATAGTAATTGTATTAAATGCAGTTTTAGGGACGGTACAACATATTAAAGCGGAAAAATCATTAGATAGCTTAAAAGAAATGGCCGCTCCTATAGCTAAGGTGCTGAGGAATGGAGAAGTTATAAAAATTCCATCCCGAGAGGTAGTGGTGGGAGACGTTCTCTATTTAGAAGTGGGAGATTATATTTGTGCAGATGGAAGAATGATGGAAAGCTATAGATTACAAGTAAATGAGAGTTCATTGACAGGTGAATCCGAAGCAATAGACAAAATTGAAGCTTTAATTGATAAAGAGGAGCTAGCAATTGGTGATAAGCGTAATATGGTCTTTTCAGGAAGTTTTGTTACGAATGGTAGAGGACGAGCTATTGTAACGTCCATTGGTATGGCGACTGAAATAGGCAAAATAGCTAATCTGTTACAAAATGCAAAAGAAAAGAAAACCCCCTTACAAATGAATCTGGATCACTTTGGAAAGAGATTGGCTATTGGCATTATCATTATATGCCTAATTATTTTTGGACTAGACATTCTTAGAGGCCGAGAGCTAGTAGATTCTTTCATGTTTGCGGTATCCTTAGCGGTAGCTGCTATTCCGGAAGCACTAAGTTCAATCGTCACCATAGTACTTGCATTTGGTACACAGAAAATGGCAAAAGAAAATGCTATTATTCGAAAATTACGAGCAGCTGAAAGTTTAGGGAGTATCTCTGTCATTTGCACAGACAAAACTGGAACGCTTACACAAAATAAAATGACAGTCCAGCATATGTACGTAAATGAGCAAACTCTAAAAGCTGACAGAGCTAATATCAACAACGCACTCCATAAAAATTTAATGAGCATGGCGTTGCTTTGTAATGATTCGATAAGTACTGAAGAAAAAGAAATTGGAGATCCAACAGAAATTGCCCTTTTGAATTGGAGTAAACTGTATAATTTTGATGAAGGGAACGTACGCCAACAATATTTCCGTGTAGGAGAAATGCCATTTGATTCTAATCGCAAGCTAATGATTACGATTCATCGAATAAATAATCGATATATGATGATTACAAAAGGAGCAGTGGATGAGCTATTATCCCGAATAGTAAGAATGGAAACATCTACAGGCATTTCACCTATTAACATTGGGCAAATCGAAAGGATAAAACAAGCAAACCACCATTTTTCAAGCCAAGGTCTAAGAATCCTTGCGTTTGCTTATAAAGAAGTAGATTCCCCGATAGTAAACATGGAAATGGAGCAGGATCTCACGTTCATTGGATTAGTAGCTATGATGGATCCCTTAAGACCAGAAACTAAACAAGCGGTAGAAGATTGTATTGCTGCAGGTATTAAGCCTGTTATGATTACTGGAGATCATAAGACTACCGCCACTGCTATAGCGAAAGAAATAGGGATAGTAGAAGGTCCTCAGGAAGTGATGGAAGGGAAGGAAATTGAAAAATTGTCAGATATAGAATTACAAGACATAGTCGAGAATGTCTCTGTATATGCACGAGTATCGCCAGAACATAAAATCCGTATAGTAGAAGCTTGGCAAGAAAAAGGTCACGTTGTAGCGATGACTGGTGACGGTGTAAATGATGGACCAGCATTGAAGCAAGCGGACATAGGGGTTGCAATGGGCATTACAGGTACAGAAGTTGCAAAGGATGCCTCTGCTATGATCTTGACTGATGATAATTTTTCAACCATAGTCAAAGCAGTTTCCAATGGGCGAAGTATTTACACGAACATTACCAATTCCATTATGTTTTTGCTATCCGGTAACACTGGGGCTATCCTAGTTGTACTGTATGCAACCATTCTTGCTTTACCTGCTCCCTTTTTACCGGTTCATCTATTATTCATAAACTTGCTGACGGATAGTTTACCTGCCATTGCAATTGGTTTAGAGCCACACAATAAAAAAGTAATGAAAGAAAAGCCAAGGGACATTAAGGAACCGCTTCTTAATAAGAAGTTTGCTATACAGGTTGGATTGGAAGGCTTCCTCATCGCAGCAGTAACAATTATCGCCTTTCAAATAGGTTTGGCGACTGGCGATACAATGGTCGCGACTACTATGGCGTTTGCAACCTTATGCTTGTCACGATTATTTCATGGCTTCAATTGCCGATCAAAAGAGTCCATATTTAAAATTGGATTGTTTTCGAATATAACTGTTTGGATAGCTTTTCTAATTGGTGTCATTCTTTTGAACCTAGTTTTGATATTCGAGCTGTTTGATGTTGCCGCAATTAGTCGCTCTCAACTAGCGATGATCTATGGATTGGCTTTCGTACCATTTATAGTTATTCAAATAGATAGATTTTTCCTTGCTAAAAAATAAATATTGATTTATGAGTGGAACATTTTGTATAATTCTAATAATATAAAAAGGCGTTGAAGAGGAAAAGTAGAGTGATGATGTTATATAGAGAGCTTCTGGTGGTGGAAATGAGGCAAGCTAGTCATTCGAACATGATCTCGGAGCTTCGTACTGAACGTTAAACAACTAGTAGGATACGACAAGAGTTGGCACTTGTTACCCATGTCAAAGTATAAAGGCTTTTTGCTATGTACTTATGGAGTCAAATGGTGTGAACCATTTGAGTATTAAGGTGGTACCACGAGATAACCTCGTCCTTATCGAAATTTCGATATGGATGAGGTTTTTTATTTTGGCTGAAGATATTTAAAACTTATTGGCTAAAAAACTTAATGAAGAAAAGGGGAGAATTAAAATGAACATTTTTATCGGAGGGGCATGGCCATATGCTAATGGATCCTTACATTTGGGTCACATTGCTGCCTTATTACCAGGCGACATTTTGGCGAGATATTATAGACAAAAGGGAGAGGAAGTATTGTATGTCTCTGGTAGCGACTGTAACGGTACTCCCATATCCATACGTGCTAATTCTGAAGGCGTTACAACGAAAGAAATAGCGGATAGATACCATAACGAGTTTAAAGAAACCTTTAATCGTCTGGGCTTTAGTTATGATATGTATACACGAACTGATAGTGATCATCATCATAAAGTGGTTAGGCAAATCTTTTTAGAGCTATGGAAGAATGGTTATATTTACGAAAAGGAAATTGAGCAAATCTATTGTGAGTCAGATAATCAGTTTTTACCTGACAGGTATGTGGAGGGGAGTTGCCCAAATTGCGGAAGCCGCGCAAGAGGGGACCAGTGTGATGCCTGCTCATTGATTTTAGACCCTATGGACTTAACGAATAGAAGCTGCAAGCTATGTGGAAATGAGCCGACAGTTAAAGCTACAAAGCATTTATATTTTCAACTAAGCAGCTTTCAGGAGCAGCTAGAGAATTATCTTACGTCTGCAAAAGCAAATCATGCGTGGCGAGAAAATGCAGTTCACCTGACCGAGCGATATTTAAATGAAGGCCTTCGAGATCGAGCGGCTTCAAGGGATCTGCCAAATGGGGTAAGTATACCTATCGAAGGATACGAGGAAAAGAAAGTGTATGTATGGATAGAGGCTGTTTCCGGTTATTACTCAGCGAGTAAGGAATGGGCGACTCTTAACCAAACGGATGAAAAAGAATTTTGGAATGAACAAACCATTTCCTATTATGTGCATGGTAAAGATAACATCCCATTCCATACTGTTATATGGCCAGCGATACTTAAAGGTATTCGTCAAGAAACACTTCCAACTCATATCATTTCCAACGAGTATTTAACGTTGGAAAAGAGAAAATTTTCGACTAGTCAAAACTGGGCAGTATGGGCTCCTTATTTTATAGAGAAATATCATCCGGACTCCTTAAGATACTTTTTAACAAGCAATGCGCCCGAAAACAGAGACTCGGATTTTTCGTGGAGAGAATTTATTCATAGTCATAATGGGGAGCTCCTGGGGGCATATGGAAACTTTATCAATCGCACATTAAAATTCATTGAAAAGTCCTTCGAAGGAACAATTCCTGATCGAGCAATAAATACAGAAATAGAAGAATCCACTTTAAACTTATACAGTGTGGTTGGTCAATTAATCGAAGGGGGTCATTTTAAATTAGCAATAGATTCTATCTTTTCATATATTCGTGAAGCGAATAGATTCTTTGACGTGCAAAAGCCGTGGATACAAGTAAAGGAAGATAGGGAAAGCTGCCTGGATACACTGGCAAGTTGCGTTTATATCATTGGAAATGTTGCTCAACTATTATCACCGTTCCTTCCTTTCTCAAGTGAGGAAGTACGAAAAATATTAAAATTAGAAGAATTTCATTGGAAGCCAATAAAAGTGAAAGTAGATAACATAAGCAATATACAACCACTATTTGCAAGAATAGATCCTAGTACAATTCAAGAGGAAATTGATTATCTGGAAAAACAGTTAAAAAATGTATATGATAAAGGGTTGGGTTAATTTATGTGCAAAGAAATCTTAAATCAGAGAGTAGAATTGATTTCCGCGCCAGCCGGACGCTTTCCTCGGGGTGAGCGATAAGCCATCACCCATCGCTTACGCGCGTGGTTGTGATGTCTTATCTGTCTCCCTCATCCCGTAGGAGTCGCCGTCTGGCGCTCCAATCAATAAATGGAACAGCTTAATCATCGAAACTATCACCAACCCAATTTCGTCATCTATTTAAAATTTTAATAGTAATCTGAATGTCCTTTTTATAATATTTACAGTCACTAAGTCACTATAATAAACAATTGTTAGTCAAAATCAACCAATAATTTTAACAAAGTTTAAAAAAATTTAGATACACTAGAAGAAAGGTTTATTTCATATAAGGCAGTCTCCATCTTTTTTTATATGGATATTATGTTAAAATAAAAGGCCATGTTAAAGGCTAGGTTTGATTTATGATGTGTTCTAAGTCGGCAAGTAGATTTGATTTTCGCGCCAACCGGATGCTTTCCGTGGGGTGAGCGATAAGCCATCACCCATCGCTTACGCGCGTGGTTGTGATGTCTTATCTGTCTCACTCATCCCACTGGAGTCGCCGTCTGGCGCTCCAATCAATAAATGGAGACCGGCTGCATATTTCTATTTATTCACTCCTATAAACAAAGCCGTAATATGACTCCAACACACTTTAAAAATTATTAGAGCAGTCATTTCAATTGTAAAGTCGGAATCAAAAGAACAATAACTTTTACATAGCTAAATAAAAAAATAATTAATTTATAGTAGTTTTTTCCATTTCCTTAAAATAGGGAGGTTAATATGAAGAAACCAGGTTCAATTCTGTTGTTATTATTATTTATACTGATGTTAACAGGGTGTAATTACGTAGAAGAAAAGAAAGCTGAAAATATTATTCAAAATTATTATCAAGCAATAATAGATGAGGATTATGAGAAAGCATTTAAACAATTACATTTATATGTTACAGAAGAGGGTAAGTTAGCTGGTAAAACTGACTTATCCGAACAGGAAGCAAAAGCTATATATTTAGAAAAAATCAATCTCTTGGAAGAACAAAAGTATAAACTGAAAGACTTTGAAATTGTAGAGATCGAGTACGAAGACGGGCACTCATTCTGGCACCATATCAAGCTTGAAGTAGAGCAGGATGGAGAAAAAAGTGAATGGAATGAAGTTGCTTACATTGTTAAAGGAAAGTTATTGATCGGTGAAAAAGATGACCCATATGCAAAGTATCGAGATGGGAAGATGTTTTTTGAAGAAGAGAAATAACCTGTTGGAAATACATATTCCAGCTAAGTTAAATGATGATACTATATTTATATCTTGAATCTGCATTCATATTTAATAAGTCCTTTTACTTGAATAAGACGGCTTATAAATTAAAATGAAAATAGATATAACTAGGAGGTATTCATATGTATCGTAAAACAGAAGATTTTATACAAGAATGGGCGATGTCAGCTGATGGTACAGTTAACGTTTTTAAAGCAATGACAGATGATAAGCTGAACCAAGCAATTGCAGAAAACCATAATACACTAGGATGGTTAGCTTGGCATTTAACGACAGCACCCATTTTTCTAGCTAAGCTAGCAAAAATTGACCTACCATCTGTTGGGAACCCTAAGGAAGTACCTGGATCAGTTGACACAATTGTCTCTGCTTATGAAACAATGGCAGATGCTTTTAAAGAGGCTGCAGCATCTCTAACGGATGCAGATTTGGTAGAGCAAGTACCTGCGTTTGGCACTTCTATTCCACGTGGTCAAATATTACGAAAAATCATAGATCATCAAACACATCATCGTGGTCAAATGACCGTTTTACTTCGCCAAGCAGGATTAGAGGTACCCGGAGTTATGGGACCTACAAAAGAACAACAGATGTAAAGAAGCCACCTTCATTTTAAAAATGAAGGTGTTTTTTTGAGAGAATATATAGAGAGAAAACAGAAACCAGCCAGTTTAAGGTTGGTTTTGAAAATGTGTTATAGGAAACCGCTAAATCTTCTTGGGGAATATATTTTATATAAAATTTTTAATGTACTGTTAATATAAGTGTTAAAGTTAGAGTAAATTATGAAGTCTAAAAGATGTCGTAATTATAGTATTTACTCAAACATTACTTTCTAAGGGAGCTTTTAAATTGAGTATAAAGTTCAAACCCTTTTTAAAAGAAGAGTTAACAGTTGAACACCTGCACTTTGCTTTACTCAAAGAAGACATAACTTTATAAGAATTAGTTATGTTTTATATGGATAGAATTGCAAAGTTTGATAAGAATGGTCCTAATCTTAATTTAATTATCGAGATAAATCCTCATGCTTTATTTATAGCAGAGGCTTTGCACTATGAAAGAAAGAAACAAGGCGTGAGAGGGTTATTACATGGGATTCCTGTTCTGCTTAAAGATAATATTGAAACAAATGATTCTATGCATACAAGCGCTGGGTCACTTGCGCTAGAAAGCTACATTAGTAATCAAGATGCTTTCTTAGTTGATAAAGCTTCATCAATCAATGAATTTTTTGGAAATAAATTCTAATAAATAGCGTATCATAGGCATATGTAGTTCAATTAAGTTTAATAGTAGAACAAAAAGAAAGGAGTAGGATATTTTGTATCAAATTGCACAATTAGGAGTTTTATATAATCCAATACTAGCTGTAATTATTTGTGTAAACCTAGTTTCTATCTTGCATAAAGTTAGAGACAACGAGGATACTTCTGTCAATACGATTGTAATAAGTGTATGTTCAGCGATTATCCTATTTTCAATTACGGCATTAGCTGAATAGCGATTTACCAATCAAACACAAAAAACTTCTTTATATGGATTGTAGCTACATGCGGCGATTTAAGTATGAATGTGGAGACAAATAAAACCATCACCCCACGGAAAGCGGAAATCAACTCTACTTTATTATAAAAGTTTTGTTAAAGTTATTGGTTGATTTTGACTAACAACTCTTTTTTATAGTAACTGTAAACATAAAAAAAGAACGTTCAAATCGCTATTAAGACTATAAATAGATGATGAAATTGGGGTTGGTGACACTTTTCAACTTTGTTTATGGGAATAAATTTATTAACACTTATCGATACATTAAAGCTGTTCCCATTTATTGATTGGAGCACCAGACGGCGACTCCTACGGGATGAGTGAGACAGATAAGACCTCACAACCACGCGCGTAAGCGATGGGTGATGGCTTATCGCTCACCCCGTGGAAAGCGTCCGGCTGGGGCGGAAATCAGTTCTACTCTCTGGTTAAGATTTCTTTGCATCATAAATCAACCCTACCCTCTAACATAGCCTTATAAAAAAACATATAATACTCTTATTCTCTTTTAATTGTTCAAGTTTTTTCATAAATAATGGAATTATGAAATTGATTTGGAAATAAGATTAAACTAATAGCGTTCGTTAAAGAAGGGGAAATTATTGGCATATAAGTTTACCTCAGTCAGAAAATTGCTATTTATATTTACAGCTAGGATAAATAATTTCAAGGTAAGGATATTGGAAAGCGGTAACTCCTAGGGGAAAAGCGCGTGGGAGAGGCTACAGGCTGAGGCAACGTGCCCCCAGGAAAGCGTTCGCTGAAATGGAGAACAACGATGATGAAGTAGCAAAAAAGCCCTGAAAATTTTACTGTTTGTAAAATTTTCAGGGCTTTTGAACTTCTAAGATGCGTGTTGTCACAGTGCTGTAATTTATTGCGTATCGAATACCTTTAAATCATAAGAGTAAATACTTTTTCTTTGAACGCTTGATAATAGTTCGGATAAGCCAGTTATATCAAGGCTACTTACACGATTGCCATTGGTTAAATCATATTCCTCTAAATAATATTTTTCTTTCTTATCTTCACTATATCTTAGGACAAAAAGTGAACCATCCTTAAAATAAGTTTCTTCATTATTTCTTATTTTAGATTCACTAGCATCTTCTAAAGAGAATTTTAGCTGGATTTCTTCTGTATTTGTATCAAAGGTGTAAACTTCCCCTAAGCCATTGATAAAGTACAGAATGTCATTATATATATAAGCAGAGTTCTTAAAATTATATGGAATGGTTGCCACAAGATCCTTCATATCCTGATATTCTATGAAATCATACGTTTCCTGCTGAAGAGTATCCTTATTGATTCGATAAAGACTGGTCTTCTCGTTGAAGTCATCTATGGCAGATGACAAGATTAAATAGTAATATGTTTGATCTGATAAGACAGGGGCTAATGCGTTAAAAAACTCACCCTTTGGTGTATCTACTTTTGATAAATGTTCAACCTCTAAGGATGTATCAAATGTTACTTCCTTTAAATAGAACTCATTTTTATCTACATCCTGAGTAAGAATATTGACTTTATCACTTTCAACGCCAGAGGCTGCGATGTAAAAGGGAATTTTATCTGTTTGAAAATTTTTCTCGTTTCCAAACCGAACATCTGAACGATATCCTTTTCCATCCTGTGCAAATCCACTGTTATAAATGCTAAAGAATATTTCCTCCTCTTGAATATAACCTGAACGTTCTCCTGTGTACTGGTCAGTTTTCATTGGAAATTCCTTATATTCCTCTCCTACTAGGCGAACCATATCTTTTTCCTCTAAAAAAACGTTGTTGTCATAAACTGCTGTGCTGCCTAACTCCAATCCCTCCATTTTTAATGCTTGAGCTTTACCTGATTTATTAATGAAAACAGCATAACTAAATCCTTCCCCATCTATATCCTGATCAGCCGTAGTAGACAGATAAAGAATTGCCTTCTTGTTATGTAGAAAATTTTCCTTTTCGATATCAGCTTTAGATAGAAGTAAACTGCTAGTTGCTTGTGTAGGTGTGAAAAAGAATGTGTATGCGAAATAAACAATAACCCCTAGGCCAATGATTCCGATTAGAGAAACTATATTTTTCTTCATATAAAATTCCCTCCTAAAAGTAAAATGACAATAGGCAGTATTTCGACTGTCCTATTGTCATTTGACTGTTAAATATTCCTTACTAAGGTTGTACCTGGCGCGTCCCGCACATCTCTAGGATATACTCCAAGCCCACCATCATCATCTAAATCTAAGTTACCGTTTAATTTATATGCAGACCAAATTAACTTCGAACAGTTTTTGGCTCCGTTATGTCCAGTAGATCTGTTAGTTGCAAAATTATACGAATAACTCTGGCCTACTTGTGAATAGGCCCAATTAGCAGCATTATTTCTATTAGTTGAAGTGGTGCCCACCGATTTAACTAGAGCACCCGAGCTATCTACCTTTCTAGCAGTGGTAGAAATAGTGCGTACCCCAGAAGAAGGAACAGATTCTACTATTGTAGTAGAAGTATAATAAAGTCCGACATGACCATGATCAAGATAGGCTGTTTGAGAAGGGGTGTAGTAGAAGTTACCTTTAGTACTGTTTCCTACACTAACTGTTCCACCACTTGCGCCTTGAGTTTGATTGGACTTTGCTTCAGCCAATCCTTGAGCTTGATCGTTTTTTAACTCTTTATAGATTTGTTCTAAAATCTGTTCTTCCGTTTCTCCAGTGTTTTTTGCAATTTCTTGAACACTGGCCATCATTTCTTCAGTAGAGACATCTGGTTGTAGGGATGAAATTTCATCAAGATACGAGTAGCTGTTGGCAGAGGCACTAGTAAAGGAAGTCGAGACGAGTAACATAGCTGATAACGATAGAGCAGCGAATGGTTTTTTCATAGTACAACTCCTTTTTCATATTTTTCCTACATCTATAATTTTAATCATTTAGTACAAATTTACAATTGGGAAAAAAATTCACAAAAACAAAATTTCTGCAAAACTAATTAAATATTCAGTCTATTAAGCGCTGATTATTTCATTAATTAAATTTCGACTACTGTCGCTCACATTTCTGTGTGGGCGCAAATAATGCCACCTAAAGCTATTGCTATTAAGTAGTCGCATAAAATTTTGAATCTTATATTTAGTTGTAGATTTTAAATACAACTATTTTAAATTGGGAAAATAAATAGCAGTAAAGAAGGAAATGAATTCCTTTATCTAGAAATAAAAAGAGATGGTTAATTAAGGAGGATTAAAATGCAGTTAAAAACAATATTAAGAGAATGGCAAAATGAAAAAGGAGATTTGGATAATTTAGAGGAAGTTATAAAAGAGATGCTTATTAATATAGGATCAGTGGATGAAGAGCTAAGAGATAGCTTAATTTATTCTACTTTTTACCAACTTATAGAGAACAACAAATTGTCAAACTCCCTCATGGTGAAAATACTAGACGTCTGTTTATCAGAGGAATATTTATTTAAAGGCATAGGTGAACAGGACACGGATACTGTGTTTACTAGATCCTTCTCATCTCTAGTCATTGCTTTGATTGTAGAAAAGGATAAAACAAAAGAATTTTTAGATAAGCAGCAATTAGAAGAAGTCTATAAAAAAACGACAACATACTTACAATCAGAAAAAGATGTGAGAGGTTATGTAGAAGGGAAGGGCTGGGCTCATAGTATTGCGCATGGCGCAGATCTCTTTGAATCTATTATTAGTCATCCTTCCAACGACATATTACACGCTGAAGAATGGCTAAACGTTATAAAAGCTTGTATTTGGAGGGATACTGTTCTCCAGGACGATGAGGATGAACGATTAATCTTTGCAGTGGAAGCAATGATTGAAAAAGGTTTACCGGAGGAAATGCTTGTAGAGTGGGTACATAACTTTGAGAGTTTATTGGAAGCAAAATTAAAAGAACAGAATCGCATAGTCTTTTACAAATATCGATCTAATGTTATGAACTTCTTAAAATCTCTTTATTTTCGTTTAACATATCTCGATCAAAATATACATACGCAACATCAAATCAAAAAAACATTGAAAAATTTACATGAAGCTATGTACAAGAGAGAGTAATCACAGGGACAGCAAGGAAAAAGGAGCAAATAGATGACTCATCAAACTACAGTCGTATGGGGACAACATCCCGTAAGGTTAAAGTGGCAGCGTTCCAAATTAATAGGAAACAAAGACACAGTAACAAGTGTACACGGATGCTGCTTTCACGAAGGAAAAATATTATTAGTTAAAGTGAAAAAGAGGGGATTTAATCTACCTGGAGGGCATATAGAAGGAAATGAAACTCCAGAAGAAGCATTACACCGAGAGGTCTTCGAAGAGGGCTCTGTAAAAGGTAAGGCTACTTATATAGGGGCTATTGAGGTAAATCATGAAGAAAATCCTTACTTTGACCCAAATGGAAAGTATCCTATAATTGGTTATCAATTATTCTATCGGCTGGATATAGAAGAATGCCATACCTTTCAGCGGAAGCACGAAACGACCACGCGTATTTGGATGGAACCTGAAGAAGTTCCTTATGTTATTGATGATCATGATATAATTCATTCTATTATCGAAGAAGCAAAGATGGTTAAGTCTGTATACTAATTGAAAAACCTCAAAGCATATATGCTTTGAGGTTTATGTGTATTAGTTAGCTTCTGTATCACTTTCAATATCTTCTGTCTCAGTACCTTCAGTTTCAGTAGAGGTAGTGTCATCAGTACCATCAGTTCCTGTAGTACTGTCTTGATCATCTTGAGTATCTACTTCGCCTTCATTTTCAGAATCAATTCCTGTATCATTTTGTCCATCATCTTCAAAAGTCGGATCCTCTACTTCGATATCATTGATATCATCGTCTCCATCACCACATGCTCCTAATAGTAATGCTGAACTTAAAACTATTGGTAAAGCGAATATTCTTTTCTTCATTTTAAATTCCTCCATTCATAGTTGGTAAAGTTTTTTCTAGGCCTACTTTATGTCTACCTCATATTTTTAACTTTAAACTTTATTCTTGAATCAATTTGAAAATAGCAAAATTTTAATATGAAAGACTTGGTAATATATATGCTATAATTTATATTTGTGTATATGGAAGAAGCTCCGAGGAGGACCATCATTGCTGCAAACATTTTTGATCAATATATTATTTATAACTTTACCTGTTCTGCTATTTGTTATCTTTATAGATAACTATAAGGGTAAAAAAAATTTATTTTATTATATATTTTCTTCTATTGTTTCTATGTTTTTGTGTATGATTTATCCAATAAGGTTAGAATTAGGTTTTACAGTAGATTTAAGATATATTCCGTTTATTACTCTGGCTTTATATGGCGGCTATAAGCAACTGTTCCCTTTATACATTACGTTAAATATTGTACGTTTCTTTGTTGGTGGAGAGGGAATTTTTCAGTCGTTTATTTTTTCAACATTGGCTTTTATTATTATTCCACTGGTGCATAAAAAGTTTATTAGCCTAGCTCCTAAAAACAGAATAATTACAGGTATAATAGTAGTATTAGTAAACGGTTTGACTTACTTAATTTCGTTATCCACCTATTTTGAAACACTGACGTTAGAATATTGGAATGTTGTTGGTTACGTTATTATTACTTATGCAGTTATTATGCTATTTAATATGATTATGATTGAAAAGATTCTGTCCAATATTAAACAGCGAGATAACTTTCTTCGTTCTGAGCGATTGCATGTGATGAGCGAGCTATCAGCATGTGTATCACATGAAATAAGAAATCCACTTACCGTAACAAATGGTTTTTTACAATTGTTAAGTGTTTCAAAGGATATTACACCAAACGACAAAGTTTATATAGAATATTCTCTAAAAGAGTTGAATAGAGCAGAAAGTATTTTAAATGATTATTTAGCATTTGCTAAGCCACAATCCGTCCATATGGTTCACTCTACTATGGAAGAGGAGCTCGTATATGTAAAAAATATTATGATGCCATTTGCTAAATTTAACGAAGTGGAAATCATTCTTGAGTTTCAGAACACAGCGAAGATTAAATTTGACTCAAATCAAATGAAACAATGCATTATTAACTTAATAAAGAATGGTGTTGAAGCGATGAAGGGCAAGGGGGGGATTCTTCTTGTCCAAGCTGTACAACTAGGAAAACACCTTGTTATTACCATTAAAGATCAAGGGATTGGAATGTCTTCAGAAGAAATAAGTCAGTTAGGGAAGCCTTATTACTCGAATAAAAAAGAAGGAACTGGTCTTGGTATGCTGATGGTTTATGGGACAATCTCCAAGCTAAAAGGAAATGTAGAAGTAAAAAGTAAGAAGGGTAAAGGAACGACATTTACTCTGACTATACCAGTTTAAAAGGAAGTGCTAAATATTAGTGCTTCTTTTTTTAGTATAGAGTCACTTCCCTTTAGGTAAGCTCAACTTTTAGTATCACTATAAGCAGCCTGGAGTTTTAGATGTGCACAATGAACAATATAGGGAGGGTATTTTATGGCATTATTAAATCCAACACTATTAGCAGAATGGATCGAACCTCATTCATTCGAATGGTACAACCAGCTTGGGAAACAACAAGGAGAATATGCTTATTCATGGAATTCTACTATTTTAAAACCTAATGGAGAAATTCTTTTCGATGAGGAGGTTAAAAAAATGATTGCGTCTAAAATAGTATTAGATGTTGGTTGTGGTCATGGAGAATTTGCTATCGAATGTAGCCCTATTGCAAAAGAAATAGTAGGATTTGATGTAACTAACCTGTTTATTGAACAGGGAAAAAGAAAAAAGCCTGAGAATGTCTCGTTCGTACTAGGTAGCACGAAAAAAGAGTTGCCCTTTTCAGAGGATGAATTTGACTGTGCATATATTCGGAAAGGGCCCACTTCGGGATATCTTGCTTTGACGAAAACCATAAAAAAAGATGGAACTGTACTCGGATTGCATCCTGGTGATGATATGGACAAGGAACTGCCTATTTTATTTCCAAATCTCTTTCAAGCCAAGTTACCAAGAGATTCAACATTGAAGGCTATACAAGAAAGATTAAAGACAGCGAACTTTGAGAAATGGGAAATCGAAACGGTTAGCAATATAGAAATACTACACAGTCCTATGGATATCATAAATAAAAGATGTTTTGGACAGCATCCAATCGTGACAGAGAAAATTATAAATGAAAACTTAAAAGAGATTACGGAGATTTTTGGTTTCCATGAGACGAATGGCTTACCTATAACGAACTCTTACTATATTGTTCGGGCAACTGTTTAATCGTTACCAGTGAACTTGCTTCTTCGTTCTAAAAGTAAGTTATCTCTCCATTCTCCATTATGCTTTCCAATTCGCTCTCGATATCCCACCACTCTAAATCCGTTTTTCTTGTGAAGTTCTATACTAGCCTTGTTTTCTGGAAATATACTTGCCTGTAGCATCCAATAGCCTTGTTCTTCTGAACTAGCGATCAATTTTCCAAGTAACTTATTTCCAATTCCTAGACCGATTGCTTTTGGATGAACGTATATACCTACTTCCCCAACTCCTGCGTAAACAGCCCTGTATGAGACAGGGCTAAGTCTGCACCAGCCTTTTACTGTGTCATTATGTAACATGACGAAGGTACATAGCTTGTCTGCTGTTGAAATCCATTGTTCATATGAAGATGGGGCACTCATCTCAAAGGTTGCGTTACCTGTAGAGATACCTGCTTCATAAATATACTTGATTTGCTCCCAATCTTCTTCATTTGCTAGCCTCATTTCCATAGATACTCCCCCCTTATAAAAAATATAATTACTTGAATAATAAATGGCAAGAAATGTTTTCTTTACAAATATAATTTAAACGTTTAAAATTAGTTAGCCTAACTAACTAATTAAGGAGGAATTGAAATGCAACCTTTTTTTACTACTCTAAAATTGATTTCTCGACCATATAGTAGCAAAATGCATGATTTATTGATGCCTCTAGGCTTAACAGAAATACAGTGGGGACTGATACGTATTTTGCAAGAAGAGGGACCTTCAACCTTTACGGATGTAGCAGCTTATTGGAGAGTAGAAAAGCCGTCCGTAACTCCGATTGCTCAAAAGCTAGTAGATCAAGACCTAATCTACATAGGTACAGGTCAGGATAAGCGACAAAAAGTAATGCATTTAACAAGTCTAGGTGTTTTGAAATATAAGGAGGCAAAATTAATAGTAGAAGCCTTTCAAATGGATCTATTAAAAGGTATCACGGAAGAAGAAAGAAAAATTACAGAACGAGTATTAGAAAAGCTACTTGTTAATATAAAGGGAAGATGATGGCAGTGATAAAAGAAAAATTGTGGACAAAGGAATTTCTTTTCATTTCCTTGATCAATTTTATAATTACTTTAATGTTTTACTTATTAATCGTTACGATTGCTTCTTATGCTCAGTCAGAATATGGAGCAACTACTAGCACAGCAGGTCTAGTATCAAGTATTTTCATAATAGGGTCTCTAATAGGCAGATTAGGGGCAGGTAGGGTTATAGGTAATATAGGGACTCAAAAAACATTGTGGATAGGATTAATATTTTTTACTATTACATCTGCCTTATATTTTGCGACTTTTAATATTGGACTTCTTATTGTTAATAGACTACTTCAAGGGATTGCTGTTGGTATTGCAGGAACAGCTACCGGCACGATTATTGCTCAAATCTTACCGAATACTCGTAAGGGAGAAGGCATAGGCTACTACAGTTTAAGTGCCATATTAGCAACAGCAATAGGGCCATTTCTAGGCATTCTATTATTAAAAATGGACGGTGGGTTCCAATGGATTTTTGCTATGAACGCAGTGCTTTCGGTTGTGTGCTTAGTCATCTACGCGATTGTTAAAATAGATGTGCCATTACCAAAAGCTCCAAATCAAGATATGGAAAAAAGCTCATTTATATCGAAATTTATAGAGCCTAGAGCTATACCTATCTCTTTTGTGGCATTATTAATCGGGTTTAGTTATTCTGGTGTCATGTCCTTTTTATCCTTCTATGCGGATGAGATAAATCTAGTATCTGCAGCAAGTTATTTCTTTTTAATTTATGCTATAGTCGTTATTTTTTCTCGTCCTTTTACAGGAAAGCTGATGGATACTAGAGGAGCTAATATTGTAACGTATCCTTGTTTAGTTTTGTTTGCTATCGGTATGTTTTTATTCAGCCAGGCAACTGCTGGGTGGATGCTTTTACTTGCAGCAGCACTTATTGGGATCGGTTATGGTAACTTTAATTCAATTGCTCAAAGTGTAGCAGTGAAGGTAACTCCACCACATCGATTTGGTCTTGCTACATCCACTTATTTCATTTTATATGATATTGGATTAGGAGTAGGTCCATTCCTATTAGGCTTTGTAGTGCCGTATAGCGGTTATCGTCCTATTTTTCTTTCCATGGTCTTTTTGATACTAATTTGTATTCCTATTTATTACTTACTGCATGGTAGAAGAGACAAAGAACTATTAAAAATATCCTGAATGAATTCACTTAAAAGGAACTAATGAGTTTTGTTTATAATAAATGGAATTGAATCGAGTCTAATCAACCCTTTGAAGGTAATACAAAACTTCAAAGGGTTTTATTATGTTAAATAGGAAGGGAAATTTGTCTTTAGAATGGAATTAAAGTAGTTATGGAGGAGTGCCAAAATGAAAATATTCCGTTTTGATCAACAGGTTGGACAGAAAATCAATCATTACAATTCGAATTTCATCATGTCTAAAGTAACTAAATTAGGAAGTGAGGCCGTAATAGGCTGTATGCATTTGGAGGAGAATGGTGTTATCGGATTTCATAAAGCCGTTATGCCCCAGCTATTATTAATTGTTAATGGAGAAGGATGGGTAACCGGTAAAGAACAAACGAAGATACAAGTAAGAGCTGGAGATGCAGTTTTCTGGGAAAAGGGAGAGGGACACCAAACGATGACAGATACTTTTTTAACTGCCATAGTAATAGAGGCAAAGGAATTGAAACCAGAGGAATTTATGCCATTGAAAGAGGTAGCTAATCGATGAAGTGGGATAACGCTACAAATCAAGTCAAAGAATTTACCATACAAGTAATAGACGAAATTCAAACGGTGATAGGTGATAATAGTGTCGGTTTTTATATACACGGATCTCTAGCTTTAGGAGGATTCAATCCGTTAAGTAGTGACATAGATTTATTGGTAGTAACAGAAAAAGCCTTATCATTACACGAAAAATTAACATTAACCGAGTTTTTCTTAAAATCGTCTAAAAAACCTTTCCCAATAGAAATTAGTTTTATGAATAGAAGTCAGCTAGAAAAATGGGAGTATCCATCAGCCTATGATTATCATTATAGTGAATACTGGAGAGAAAGATACGAGGAAAATAGAAAACAATGGTTTATTGAAGAGAATAGGGATGCAGATTTGGCTGCCCATATTACTATCATTAACTACAAAGGTATATGTCTTAGAGGTGAATCAATAGAGCTCGTATTCCCGAATATTCCTATGACCGATTATATCGATTCAATTTTGGGAGACTATAAGGACTGTTTGAGTAACATAGAGAAAAAACCAGTTTATTGCATACTAAATATGTTAAGAGTATACCGTTATTTAACTGATGGTACTATTTTCTCTAAAATGGAGGCTGGTAAGTGGGGATTAACATTTTTACCTGAAAAGCAAAGCCAGCTAGTGAATCTTGCGATAGATACGTATACAGGGAAGAGGTCTGATTTACAGTTTAAGAGGGAAAATTTAGTAGCATTTAAAGAGTATATAAAAGAAGAAGTAAACGATTTACTAACCTTAAGGACAGGTAGAATAGATGAAAATTAAAGATAAATACATAGAGCTATGTGTGGAGGATAATTTTATTGGTATTGGTTCTACTCGCAAAGTATATAAATATAATAATATAGTGATTAAAAGATTTCTACATCCAATAGGATATAAACAAGGGTTAAACGAGCAATATATGTATGATTTCTTGGAGAAAGAGGGCTTAGCAGAACACGTAGCAAAGGTTACGTATTTAGATCAACAAATGCTGATACAACCTTATTTTAAACCTTTACCATTGGAAAATGGGTGTTCGTATGAAATTAATCTTATCCATGATAGTCGTTTAACAGATGACCTGAAGGATGCAATTCATCTTATTGATTCAAAGTTAGATGGTTTTGATTTTTTGGATAGCGGAAATTACGGATTAGATGATAAAGGCAATCTAATATTAATTGATTATGGGATGACAAAAAAACTGTATGAAAACGAATGGGTGCCCTTGGCAGAGTCAGGTATATTACCACAAATTTTTTTAAATAAATGTATAATCTGTGGCTTGGAGAAGGAGCTACGAATGTATGGCGATGGGGATTCAGATCATCGCTGTATTGAATGTGGAAAAGAATAATCCAGTTTATAAACCTTCTATCAAAAGCATTAATAAAAAAACGGACTATAAACAAGCTTGGATGTACCATGTTTGTTTATAGTCCGTTTATGATTATTTCAAGTCTTCAGCTGGCAATGTATTGTGTAAGGAAGGTGGAGCAGGGCTTAAGACTGGCTTTTCTCCAAATGCTTTCCCTTGGTCGTACGAGAAAGGATGTCCATCTGGAGCATTTCCTTTTAACCATGGTAATTCTGCACTGTCTTCACTTTCTGAATGGTTATATAGCGTATGAGAGAATTCGGTTGCTTCCCATTCCGGTGGAACAGTAGTTGGACAAATAACTCCGCCTTCAGTTGCTTCTAAATCTTTAATAGCTGCTAACCATTGATTTTGATGCATTGTGTCTCGAGCTAACAGGAAGGATAGCATATCCTTAACTCCCTTATCATCCGTCATGCCGTAGAGACGTGCAACTTGTAAGCGTCCTTGAGACTCGGCCATTACATTATGACGCATATCTGCTAACAAGTTACCACTTGCAACGATATAGCCTGCATTCCAAGGGACACCTACTGAGTTAACTGGCATTGCACCTAATCCTGATACAATTGCGTGCTGTGGATTCATACCCTCTACTAATACATCCTTAGGGCTCATCCCACCCATTATAGCACCAATAAGTGGATTTGCAGCGCCTTTTTCTTGCTCTGTTACTGGTGCACCTTCTAATAATCTAGCTACCATTGTAGCAATCATTTCAATATGTCCTAGCTCTTCCGTACCTGTATCCATTAGCAAATCTTTATATCTTTCATTTCCTCTAGTATTCCATCCTTGGAATAGGTATTGCATGGCAACACTCATCTCTCCAAATTGACCGCCAATAATTTCTTGTAAATGTTTTGCTAATACTGGATCTGGCTTATCCGGTACCGCATGGAAACTTAATTCTTTTTTGTTAAAAAACATAGATAAAAACCTCCTTAAGTTTTACTGATTACACTAAAAATTACCCACGCTAATTTAAGTGAAACTTCCTTCTACGAAAATAGTAAAAAAATACTATTTAAGAAATTCGATATTTAGTTAATGCAGCATATAAAAATCGAAATTTTTAGTGGAAAATATACAGAAAATATATTGAGAGGTTTTTTGATTGTATTATCCGGCATGATACGAGCAGGAGTAAGTCAATATGATAGCATATCACCTAATATCTTTTAAAAAAGCAATTAAGGGTTTACTCAAAAAAAAGGATAAAAAAATTTCTCTTTTATTTATTTAATTCATATAAATAATTGAATTGTACTATTATTCTCTATTAAAAATTTAATCAATAATAAGATTAATAATAAGTAGAAAAGGGGAATGTATAACTAAATAGAAAGAAAAGAATAGGGGGGACTTTTTTGATATATGTAAAATTAATTGGACAAATAATCTTAATTTCTTTATTTATTTATTATGTGAGCGGCAAATTAATGGGTTCTCAAATAAACTTTATGAAAAGAGTGCTTTCTGTATTTATAAGCTTAGTATTTACGCTATTTGTTTACTGGTATGCATATTTACAGAGCGTTGATGTTTTTTCAGAGAACTTTGCTTATTCATTTATGGATGTGAGCACTATTATATGGATTGGTAGCATGCTATTAATATCCATGCTGTTATATTTGTTTTTTGAGCTATTTAGTCCAATGGATTCAGGAGAGCGAAAAGAAAGTGGAATAAAACCTAGGCCGTTTCTTTTGAGGATAAGAAATCAATGGAGAGGGCAAAAAAGGATGCGACAAGTCATCCAAATTGCTGTGAAAAATGGTATTTCAAGAGCAATGAAATACTCAAGGTACAGAAATAATGATCATGAAATGGCTATTGCTTTTCGGAATACGTTGGAGCAGGCTGGTGGAATATTTATTAAATTTGGTCAGGTGCTTTCCACTCGTCGAGATTTATTTTCTCCAGTATTTATCAAAGAGTTAGAAAAGCTACAGCAAAACGTAGAACCTTTGAAGGAATCAGAGGTAAAATCTATACTTGAAAAGTCTTTGCCATATAAAATGGAGGATATGTTCTCGTATTTTGACATGATTCCAGTAGCTTCTGCATCAATTGGTCAAGTACATAAAGCAATCTTAATAGATAATAACCAACAGGTTGTTGTTAAGCTTTTGAGACCTGATGTTAAAAGTATGATAAGGGATGATTTAAATATATTGCTAGAGTTTGTTCGATGGCTAACAGATAAATCATCTTGGGCTGCGCGACTAGGCCTTTGTGAACTAGCCTTAGGATTTGCACAAAATTTGAAGGAAGAAGTAAATTTCGAAATTGAAAAAAGAAATGTTTTACAAATTAAAAAAGCGCTAGAGGAGAGTAAATACGAAGTTAAGATTCCTCATGTTTATGCTGAGCTTAGTAATGACTGTATCATCGTTTTTGAACATGCATATGGTCAAAGTGTCGGAAATGGGGATTCTTTGTTTCAATCACTGAATATCGACCGAGAACAATTTGCTCGCACAGTTTTATATTCCTTTTTTGATCAAATATTAAAAGCAGGGATATTCCATGCCGACCCTCACCCAGGGAATATATTCATCGATAAAGCAGATGGAACGCCAATATTGCTAGATTTTGGTGCTGTTGGTAGGTTGGCAGAGCCCCAACAAGAAGGTATGAAGATATTTTTAATGGGGATTCAACATAATGATGCCGACATGCTTTATGATGCGATTACTTTACTTGTAGAAGATCACGAGCATATTGATCGGGTCAAAATGGAACAGGCGCTTTCGCAAATCCTTCTTCGCATATCGTATGTGGAACAAATACCAACAGAAGAACTAATTCAAGCCTTCTTTAAAGTTGTTAGAGATTTTGGACTATCTTTTTATCCTTCGGTTGGTATAGCTTTACGTTCTATCGTTACACTAGAGGGCACTTTACATTTAGTTCAACCAAATTTTGATATTTTTACAGAAGCTAAGGAATATTCTTCACATTACTTGAGTTCTCTCTTTAAGAAACCTTTCAGAGATCCAGGTGCTACAAAAGAGCGACTAGAGGAAGAATTCGCCTTAATGATTCCTGCTTTACGAAAAATTCCAAGACGAGTCGATAAGCTAGTTCAAAAAGTGGAAAGTGGAAAAATAATATTACACCATGATATCTTTTCCGACAAAAATAATGCTGAATTCGTAACCAATCTTTTTTCCCGTTTTATATTATTACTAGTTGGAATCACTTTTGGAATTATCTCCTCCTCATTACTAGCTATTGCTCAATTCATTGATGCTGTTTATGCAGTCTATTTAAATGCTGCTGCCTTTGTAGGATTATTTCTGTGTGCAGTGCTATTAGTGCGACTATCCATACAAGCGATTCGTTTAATGAAAAGACGTTAATTATTGACTGAAGACAAACTCCAAAAATTTTGGAGTTTGCCTACAGTCTTTTTTCTTTTAAAATAGAAGTAATGCGAGGAAGAGTTGATTTCCGCTACGAACGGACGCTTTTTCGCGGGCACGGCTTAGGCCAACAGGATGTTGGTCAGGAAAACGTTGTCACACGATGTGACGTCCTTAGTTTTCCCTCCTTGAAACTCCCTCGCTGCGCTCGATTTCCAACCCTTTTGTCTACACTCTGGACTGAAGACAAACTAAAAGTTGTCTTCAGTTTTTTTTATAAAGTATAAAACCATCAATCCTTAATCTAATGGAATATTAGGCTTTACCCATAGTTTAGAATAATCCACAAAACCAAAATGCTTGATCTTAATGTTCATTAAGTCTGCAGAAAAAGGGATATGCCGTTTTGAATAGTATAAAGGACAAACTAACGAATCTTCTATTAGCATACGATCTATTTCTTTATTAAGAGCTGTCCATTCTTCAAATGGAGTAATGGCGTATTTCTTTAATTTGTTTTGGTATTTCTTTTGTCCCTTTAATACAGTGGCTAATGGAGAATAGCCATTCATAAGAAAATGAAAAAATGAATAGTTTTGATTCATCTCAAAGATTTCTCCATGTATATATAAGTCAGTTTTAGGGTTTAATTCCCTATTTAATAGATTGTCTATGAAGGAGACTGTGATAACATCAACGGGAATGCCATTCTGAGTAAGTATTTCTTTTAACCAGTGTGAAGATTTGTTAGTGTATTTTACTAGTTTTAGTACAATAGGTTTCTTGAACTTCGGTCGAGGTATGTTATGTAATTCATACGGTGTACTTATTCCAATTAAGCATCCTTCTTCATTAGGTAAAAGTCTATCATCCGCCATATGTATCTCATGCCGGTATTTTGAAATAATGTAATGAAGATAGTGTCTTTGTTCTATATCTAATTGAGGACTAATCAAAACTACCCCAAAGCCTGAGTCACTTTCGATGGGAAAATAGGTTTGCTGATTGGAGGACGTGCGATATACATTTTCGAAATCCTCTGGAACTTGAACAAACTCTATTGTATCTAAAAGAGGTCTTTCACCGTAAAAGTCTTTAAATGCGACTAATGTAGTAATGGATGGACCATTTTCCTCCACATAGTAGCAGCCTGTCCCATAAACAAAGTCTAAATGCTCTTTATAAATACTGGCATTCATGCTTCCTAGAAGCTGCAAGCAGTAGCTACAACCTGCAGGATATGTAATATCAACTATCAGGGGAGTAATTGCTTCTATTTGTTTAATTGGCTCGCAGAGCAAACGAAATTGCGGATCATCTTTTAGTTTCCGAAGGCAATATACTACATCTTCTGCAGTGAGAATGGATCCGTCATGAAAAGCAATATCTTTTTTTAGGTAAAGACGAAGCTTCGAGTCTGTCATATCCCAGCTATGACAAAGCTCAGGAGATACTACTCCGTTTTCATCAACAGAAACTAGACGATTGTATACTGTAGCAACAATATTAGCACTATGGGAGTCTGCTGCTTGCAGTGGATGAAGTGTAAGAAAAGGATTTTTCCTTGGAACAATAAGCTTATCGTTTATTTGTTGCTCAAAGCCAAGTTTGTTTTGGAATTTTTTCATTAGTCTTTGGCGACATTCTGTCGACCAGTCAAACATTAAGTATTTGCTACTTATTTCTGCACTTTCATTTTCTAAAATCTGCATGACTTGGTCCTCGAAACAAGCCTCTACATTTTTTAACCACGTTAACTGGGAGGAATTCCCTCTACCTTTACCAGAAATAAATTTTATCCATCCTTCTGAAGACCATCTTTGTAAATATCGCTTTGTTTGCTTAGTACTGAAGCCTATTATAGTTGCAATTTCTTCCTGCTTTATATTGCCAGAGGGAACAGTGTTCCAAAGGGTTAATAATGAGCAATCCATGTCATACACCTCTATAAGTGGACAACTTTTACCTATTTGTCCATTTTTATATTAAAAAGTCTAGTTTAATATACTAAATACAGAGGAGGAGTACAACATGAAATGGAAAAACTACCCACAAAATATTAAGGTCCGATTGATTACATCTTTTTTTAATAGGGCAGTTTCATCTGCTGTTATGCCTTTTATGGCATTGTTCTTTGCTCAAGAGATGAGTAAGGTCTGGGCTGGTTTATTTTTAATAGGTACAGTATGTGTAAGTTTTTTTATCAGTCTAATTGGAGGATATATTTCTGACCGCTTACCAAGAAAGGGGTTATTAGTAATTACATCTCTCTTAAGTGGGGGTATGTTCGTTTGCATGACCCTTAGCTTGCTACCTAAATCTAATATCATTTGGATGTTTGCAATCGCTTATACGCTATATATTATTACAAGCAGTTTAGGGAGGCCTGCTATGCATGCAATCATCATCGATTCTACTTCTCCTGATAATCGAAAAGAAGTATATGCGCTGGATTACTGGCTTACCAATTTGTCAATGGCTATAGGGGCTGCATTAGGGGGATTACTATATTTAAACCATCAGATTGAATTGTTTATGTTACTCTCTTTTACCTCTTTATGCCTTCCAATCGCATATAAAATTTGGTTGGTGGATGGACATAATAAGCTTTTAGAAAAGCAGCACAAAAACGTTTTTATTGATCTCATACATAATTATAAAATTGCCTTTCAAGATAAACCGTTCGTCCAGGTAGTCGTTGGATCCATGTTCATTTTTGCTGCCGAGTTTTCTTTAAACAGCTATATAGGTGTAAGGCTAGCGGAAACTTTTCAGTCGGTCCAAATAGGAGATTTCGAGCTTGCCGGAGTTAGAATGCTAAGTTTACTTAATATAGAAAACATGCTTTTAGTCGTTTGTTTGACTTTTTTTATCAACAAAATAACGGATCGTTTCAGCAATAAGCGTGTATTGCTAGTGGGGTTAGCATTATATAGTATTGGATACATAACGATAACATCTGCCAATACATGGTATATACTTATATTCTTTAATTTAATTGCTACGGTTGGTGAGTTGATATATTCACCTGTAAGAAATGCCGAGCAAGCAAATATGATACCCGCAGACAAAAGGGGATCTTACTCCGCATTTTCTAACTTCTCATTTAGCGGAGCAGACTTAATCGCTCGCTCCACGATTATTATCGGGGCATTTTTAGTACCAACCATGATGTCTGTATATATTGGAATTATCCTTATGATTGGGATCGGTTTATTATACACTGGTTTATTCATGAGGAAGCTAACGGTAGTTGTTTAATCTATTTTTCTCCCGTTTGAAATTTGTTTATGAGTCCTTAAAAGTATTTAAAGCGAGTAAGCGGACGTTAACTGGTCCAGTTGCTCGCTTTTTTAAATTTGAAAGCTGCTCATTTCTATATCTGGCTGACGCGTTCTGCAATGCAAGCAACTTAAAATAGTATTTTAAAAATTCGATTGTTTCTTAGAATGATATTTTATATACTGTAATTAATAATTATCAGAAAATTAAATTTAATGGAGGAGGGAATTATGCTTAGGAATATTATAAATGAATACTTGGTAGCTAAGAAAATACCTGGAGGCGTCATTCATGTTCAGCAAGGCAATGTAGTGCTATATAGGGACAGCTTTGGCTCATTTGTTACAAATACTGGTGAAGTAAAGGAAATCACTATGGAAACTGTTTTTGATATCGCATCATTAACCAAAGTAGTTGCAACATTACCAGCCACTCTCGTTCTGCTAGATAAAAAACAGGTATCTCTAAAGGATTCTGTTCAAAAGTATATTCCACAATTCCAATATCCAAATATTAATATTGAACACCTTCTTTATCATAATAGTGGTCTACCTGCAGATTTATCCCCACCAGTAAAAAGAGGAGATAATCGGGATGTTTTAGAAGAGATATTTAGTGTCAATCCAATTTTTGAGCCAGGAAAAACTGTAGTTTATAGTGATTTAGGAATGATTTTGTTAGGGAAAATTATTGAGGAAGTGTCGGGAGAGACTTTCGATCAATTTGTAGAGAGGGAAGTTCTCATACCAATGGGGATGAAAAATACGACATTTAATCCTAAAGAAGAGGTTAGAAGTCTTATAGCATCAACTGAATATATGAATGGGAGCTATGTCCAAGGAGTAGTACACGATGAAAAAGCATATATGTTAAATGGGGTATCAGGAAGTGCAGGATTATTCTCGTGTTTGGATGACCTTGTTCAATACGTGCATTACTGGTTACATCCATCTGATCAAACTGTATTTAATCCTGCCTGGTTACAAGACTGTCATCAAAAATTTTTTAAACACAGGGGTCTAGGCTTTGAAGTATGGAATGGTAAAGATACTGAAGTTACAATCAGTACAGACTGGTCCATTGGCTCATTTGGACATACAGGATTTACTGGAACATCTATATGGATAGATCCAAAAGAAAAACTATTTGTGGTGCTGTTAACCAATGCAATACATTACGGGAGGGATGTTCCAAAAAAAGAGTTTAGACTGGAGATCCATGAAAGCGTTTACGAGACGTTTATAAAAAAGGAGAGTACTAATTATGAAAAGTTGGATTAAAAATGGTCTTACAATTTTTTTGATTATGTTGGTTACCTTCATTATAGGTGCTTGTTCAGATGATAAGGAAAATAGTTCGTCCACAACTGGCTCACAGGGAGATGGAGACAAAGTTGCCACATCAGGAGATAAGGAAACAGTAAACTTAACCATTGGAAGCTGGAGAACAGAGGATGTTTCGAAATATGAAAAAGTAATCGCACTTTTTAACGAAACACACCCGGAAATACAGGTAGAATTTAACCCGACTAAAAATACAGAATACAATACAGTATTAAATACTGCACTACAAGCAGGAGAGGGCCCTGACATTTTTCATTTAAGACCTTATGGTGCAGGATTAAAGCTAGTGGATGCTGGATTTGTAGAGCCGATTAGTGATTTAGAAGGGTTAGGCCAGTATTCCGATGAATTTCTAGCTGCATCTCGAGGAGCTGACGGAGAGCAATACGGGGTTCCCCTGAATATTAGCTCCACTCAATTCTTCTACAATAAAAAGATATTCGCAGACCATGGAATTGAAATCCCTACAACGTGGGATGAGTTTATAGAAGTGAATGAGAAGCTATTAGAAGCCGGAGTTACGCCTATTGCAATGGGAACTAAAGAAGGTTGGCTATTGTCGTTAACCCATGGAATAGTTGGAGCAGGGGTTGTTGATGGAAATACCTTTGCAGAAAAGCTGATCAAAGGGGAAACGGATTTTACTGATTCGGCATTTAAAGAGTCCATTCAAGTAATGAATGATTTAAAGAAATACTTCCCGAAAAACTCTGAGGGGCTAGGAATGGATGATATTCGCACGATGTTTGCTATGGAGCAGGCAGCGATGTTCCCACTTGGGAGCTGGGAAATTCCCGTAGTTAACGATTTAAACGGAGACTTAGATTATGGGTATTTCGCAATGCCGTCTAAGCAAGGAAATCAAACAGTAACTTCGTGGGTTGACGGTTCATTTGCGATAAATGCAAATTCTAAAAACAAAGAAGCAGCTAAGGTGTTTCTTCAGTTTTTAACAACAAAGGAATTTGGAGAGCTTTTTGTGAAAGAATTTAATATGATTAGTGCAATTCCTGGGATCAGTTCAGAAGATGAACTTCTTAGTGAGCTAAGTAAAGCGGTGGAAACAAGTTCAACCCCGTATTATTGGGTTATAAATTTTACAGGTGGAGATCCTACTACAAAAACTGTCCTAGAAACAGAATTACAAGGAATGTATCTTGGCGAGGTTACACCAGAGGAAGTAGCCGATAAGGTGCAAAAAAGTGCTGAATCGTGGTTTTCCCCCTTTCAATAAATAAGTAAGGAGGCTGTGAAATATGTCAGAAGAAACAGCTCCAGTAAAGCGTTCAAAGAAGGGGAAGGGGTGGACGATCCACCTTTTCCCCGTCCCTATATTAATCATTTATGGGATGTTTGTACTCTATCCTATACTAGCAGCATTATCATATAGCTTCTTCTCCTTTAAAGGATTCACAAGAGATGCCTTTGTTGGTTTGGATAATTTTGTCACTCTCTTTACTACAGAGCCTTATGGGTCCATGTTTAGGAATGCTTTTTCCCATAATGTCCTTTACTTTTGCATACAAATGGTTGTCATGAATGGCCTTGCTTTTCTTTTAGCTTTTATAGTCTATAAAAAAGTAAAAGGTGCTGAATTTTTCAAAGTAGCTTTTTTCTTACCGCGGTTATTATCAGTTATTGTAGTTGGTTTCTTGTGGAAGCTAATCTTAAATCCTAACTTTGGTACACTCAATCTTATTTTAGGAAAGCTTGGTTTAGAAAATCTACAAAGAGCATGGTTGGGTGAGCCAGAAACAGCTCTAATTTCCATTATCCTTGTGAACTGTTGGTTCGGCTTGGGGTTTGGTGTACTAATATTTTTAGCTGGTTTCCAAAGCATTCCAGGTGAACTCATCGAAGCTGCAAGACTGGATGGAGCAAAGGGAGTTTCCATGTTACGAAAGATATACATCCCATTAATGATTCCATCTATATTGATTATGACGGTTTTGACCTTTATTCAATCGTTCGAAGCATTTGAGCTCGTTTATGCTATGCAAGGCTCGATGGGAGAACCATATTACTCAACAGATACAATGGCAGTATTTTTTTATCGACTTGCCTTTGGTAGCTCCACTGCTTCTAGCTCAACGGCAATTGGACTTGGCTCCGCACTTGCGACTGTTTTATTTTTCTTCATATTAATATGTACAATGATCTTCCTAAAGCTTATGAATAAAAAAGAAGTACAAATGTAAGAGGTGAATAGTATGGAGAAAAATACAATTTGGACCAGGCCATTTTATTATATTATTATGTTCGGAGTTGCTACCGTCAGCTTATATCCAATTTTTTTAATGTTTATGTCCTCTTTTAAATCGAGTTCGGAGATATTTAAGAATCCCTTAGGATTACCTACAAGCTTTAGTTTAGATACGTACAGAACGTTATTAAATAAGATTCCATTTGACCAATATTTTTATAATAGTGTCATGGTGAGCGTTACTTCTGTAGTTCTAGTCGTTTTATTTTGTTCTTTGGCAGCATTTTATATTGCTCGATTTAACTTTAGCTGGAATAGTGCCATTTTCTTTGTGTTTTTGCTAGGAATGATGATTCCGATAAAGCTTGGGATAGTTCCGTTATTTATCTTGATGCGTGATCTGGGCCTCATCAATTCTTTATGGTCTTTAATACTTATGAATATAGCTACTGGTGCCCCTATTACAATGCTTATTTTAACAGGCTTTTTCAAGACGTTACCGATGGAACTTGAGGAGGCGGCAAGGATGGATGGGGCTGGGAATCTTCGTACCCTTTGGCATGTGCTTCTTCCACTTATGCGACCTGCTATAGGAACAGTTGTCATAATAAACTTTATAGCTGCTTGGAATGACTTTTTCTTCCCGCTCATATTTATAACTGAAAAGGCAAAAATGACGATTCCTGTTGGTATGCTTTCTCTTTTTGGGGAGCATTCAGCCGACTGGGGGTCTTTGTTTGCAGGGCTAACATTAGCTTCATTGCCTATGATGGTTCTTTTTCTCCTTGCATCGAAGCAGTTTATGGAAGGGCTAACGGCAGGAGCTGTAAAATGAGGGACGTAGATTTAAAAAGGCAGGCAAGGAATGTAGAAGTAAGATGGCATGGCTTTTGGTAAAAGGGATTCTCTTTCATAATAGTGAATCTAACAATAGGAAACGTTTCCTAAAGAGTTTCATCATATTACTGAATTTCCTCGTGAGTCACATCTCTCGGGGTTTTTTGGTGATTATAGTAAAGATCGCGTCTTCATATCTAGACTAATACTTTTCTATACGTAGAAAAATTAGTCATACCGCAATCGACATGCCGAAATTCTAATAATTTTTCCTTTGTATTAACAGTGAGGGAGGTGGCGAATGTTTTCTAGAAGTTAATCGTATATATAAAGATAAGTATACGATTTTTGTAGATAAGGAAGTGTTAAAGGTGAAACTAATTTCTAAATCACCTTCCTCTAAGAATGGGAAAAATATATTTTTAATACTACTTATTTTTGCAATTGTTCTTAGCATCGTTTGGTTACTTAAAAGTAGCAACAGCACTAATGTCTCGGGAGATTTAACTGAAAGTATCCATATTGCTGCAAGTTCTCTGCTGAAGGAAGATCCCACTATTTCGGAGTTCACAATTGACAAGATTAAGCTAAGTCATAAAAACAAAGAGTCAGAAGAGGTATATATAATAACTTTCTCCATTAAACCTACAGATCCAACAAATTTTATACTGACAGGAGGAGGGGTTAAGGGCGAAAGTGGTTGGATCAATGAAAAAGTGAATTATGTAACGGTCAAGGATAACGAGACACTAGTATTCAGCACTACACCGATGGAGGGGCATTAAAATAGGGAAAGTAAAAACATTGTGGGTTTCTCGGGTTTATGATTCAGACTAGTAGAGTTATTGCCTCACCAGGATTATCGATGTTATTTATGTAAATTACGTTTACTTTTATGAAAGGGGGAGCTAGCCGTGAAGCTAATCTCAACTACACCATATCAAAAAATTTTAATGCTTAAATTATCTTTTTTGATTCTTTGTTTTCTTTTAGTTATGGCTGTTCCTTTTTGGTTTTTCTTTTTAAGGGGAGGTTCAGCAGAAGATGAGCTAAGAGAACGAATTACGGATACAGCAACGGAGAATTTGAAAAATGATGACATGGTAACCGAATTTACTTTAGACGATCTAGAGTTAAGCTATACAAATGAAGCTTCGGAAGACGTATATAGATTAGAATTCTCCGTTAAGAGCATAAATCCAGATAGCTTTATATTAGCTGGAAGAGGTGTAAAAGGAGAAGACGGATGGGTCCATCAGCTTGAAAATTATGTGACAGTCAGAAATGATAAAAGCTTAGTATTTAGTACCATTCCCGAAGAGCAAGACCCACACTAAATAAATATCGGAAGTTGCCACAGAAGCAGTACTAGTCCTTCTTATTACCTTCTACAGGAACAGTTTAGATGAGTAGCTAATTGAACTGTAAACTCTTATTTTCTTTTTTACAGCTGTTCATAAATTAAATTAGTAGCAGCCAGCATTAAATTTAATTGTGTATTACAAGTTAGCTGTATGTAATTATCGAGTTGAGCCTGAGAAATTAAGCTGATTACTATTTATCTCCTTCACCCATTGACTATTATTCCAAATAGTTGGGTTGTCAATCGTTTCGTTTTCTCCTCGAACCATAAAATCATAAGTATCCTTCCCACCTGTATACCAATCAACAATGACCAGCTGATCATTTTCATTACGCACTAGAAATTCAGTGGCTTCACCAAAGCTACCTTGATTATAATTGATTTCTGCAGGTATGTGTAAATAGAGAAAACCTCCATCCTCATCGTTCGTATACTCCACTTCCCAATCTACATCACGAGTGGCAATACCCACACTTTGTACAAAGTCATCTGCAAGCTTAATCGTGAAATACAAGTCAAATTGGGATTGTATCTTCTTTTGTGTATAATGTACAAGGTTTTCATTATTCATAAAAGCATTCAATTCAATATCCGTACCATTCCATATCGCCTTATAATAGTCGGTCAGCGCTCTTGCACACATTTCATAAGCATTTTTTGCATCCTGAATAGATAGCTCTCCTTTGTTTTTTACTTCATAATGAGGAGGGCCATCTACATTCTGTTCTGTGCCGGGTTTAATAGCAGAGGTTACTTCACTAAGTGTGCTTGTACTATCTGAGACTTCATGTATATTTTTTTCGTTATTTTCATTTGATTTAACTGGACTACACCCTACTATTACAAGTCCAGTTACGATGGTTAACACGGAGAATTTCTTCATAACAACAACTCCTTTACTATTAGACGATGGTTACTTAACAAAAGTCACATATATTTTAAATTTAGGCTATGTTGAAGGGTAGGGTTGATTTATGATACAAAGAAATCTTAAATCAGAGAGTAGAATTGATTTTCGCCGCCGCCGGATGCTTTAAAGCGCTATCAATTTACTCGCATAAACAAAGCTGAAAAACTGTCACCAACCCCAATTTCATCATCTATTTATGTTCTTTATAGCGATTTGAAAGTTCCTTTGTTTATGTTTACAATCACTATAAAAAAAGAATTGTTAGCCAAAGTCATAATAACTTTAATAAACCTTAAATTTAATACGATTTTCATTTACCTTTAAAAAGAGGAACAATAAATTCTTTTAAGCTGATTGTACTAATAAGGTAAATAGAAACCCCCATAAAAATCCCTTGGATTCTAGTTGAGACAATCAGGTGTTCCCCAATCCAAATGAAAGAAATAAAACAAATAGAGAGAGAAAGAAAACAAATCATTAAGCCTATGATTTTCTTTTTATAAAGCAGAAAAAGTGTTGTAAGAGCAAATCCTTCTGGGATATGATGCAGGACTGTAGAAGCAGTGACGGATAAAGGGAACGAATCATTATGAAGTAACGTGCCAATGGTCAGACTTAAGGGAATCGTATGTAAAAATAGTCCAATAATCATAGGGCTTATTGTACTCGTTTCATCTTTTGCAGCGTGTCGATGTGGAATTATTAAGCTATTCAAGTAGTAACCGCTAATGAATCCTAAAAACAACCCTAGCTTTTCAAAGGAGTCGAGAGCTTCTGGAACAATTTCAAATACCAGTAAGCTGATTAATAATAATCCACATAACAACCCGAATATTTTTTCATATTTTTGGTGAAGTATCCCATAAACCATATAAGCAGCTATACATCCTATTGAAAGGCTAAGAAATAAAATAAAGCCTAAAAAGATTACTGTCATTTTTGACCTCTTTCGATTTAAAGTTTTACATTAATTTGAGTTAAATTCATAATTAAAAATGTGATATACCTTTTTACATAAACAGATATAATTTATTGACGCTTTGTTAAAGTTATTGGTTGATTTTGGACTAACAATTCTTTTTTTATAGTGACTGTAAACATAAACAAAGAAACTTTCAAATGGCTATTAAGAACATAAATAGCTGATGAAATTGGGGTTGGTGACAGTTTTTAGCTTTGTTTATGCGAGTAAATTTATTAGCGCTTTATCGATGCTAAAGCTGTTCCCATTTATTGATTGGAGCGCCAGACGGCGACTCCTACGGGATGAGGGAGACAGATAAGACCTCACAACCACGCGCGTAAGCGATGGGTGATGGCTTATCGCTCACCCCGAGGAAAGCGTCCGACTGGCGCGGAAATCAATTCTACTCTCTGGTTTAAGATTTCTTTGCATCATAAAACTGTACAATTTAAATGACTATTCATAAATAATTTTTGAAGTGTGTTGAATCATTTTTACGGCGTTGTTTATACTAGTGATTTATAAATAGAACTATATAAATTAAAGCCGTTCTCCATTTATTTATTGGAGCGCCAGACGGCCACTCCAATGGGATGAGTGAGACAGATAAGACATCACAACCACGCGCTTTCCTCTGGGTGATGGCTTATCGCTCACCCCGAGGAAAGCGTCCGACTGGCGCGAAAAATCAATTCTACTTGCCGATTTAGAACACATCATAATTAACCCTAGCCTTTAACATAGCAAATAATTATAAGAATAGAGAAATGGATTCAAAGATTGTTTTATTTTCAAATTATATGTTCGATTGCTGATACACAGAAGAGAATCGGACTCTTTAGGAAATTATCCTTAATATACTGATAAGTCATTAAATCACTTTATTACCTTGAAGCACTCATGTAGAATAGATATATAACAATAATTATATAAGGGGGAAGCGAAAGCGTTCATATGACTATAAACGACATGAAGCAAACCAAATTTAATGAAGCAAGCTTTACGGAATGGGAGCAGGCTGCAGTAAAATCATTAAAGGGTAAATCGTTAGAATCTTTAGAAACTAAGACGTTAGAAGAAATTATGTTGAAACCGCTTTACACATTAGCGGATTTAAAAAATATCCCCGTCGAACAAACTAAAACTGTAAGAGAAAGTAAAGAATCAGCAAGCTGGAAGGTTGCACAGCCATCAGTAGGGTTATCATCAGAGGAAATCCTATCTGATCTGAATGAAAGCCTTTCCAAAGGAAATAATGTCATTAATTATAAAGTAGAGATTGACCATAAGTGGAATGATTCACAGCTTCAGGAGTTGAAGGAGCTTTTCCAACATTATGAGGTGTTACTTGATGTAAAAAATGATCCAAGTTTCTTAAAACACTTTGATCATTTAAATGGTTCTATAATCGGAGCAGAAGAAGAGTTTAAAGGAGCTCGTACATTACATTTAGATGGCTCCAAGTTACATAAGGCTGGTGGGGATGCAATTAGCGAATTAGCGAGCGTATTAGTGCAAGCGGATACATTTGTGCATCTTCATGGTATCGAGAAAGTAGAAGAAAATGCTTTTGTACAATTTTCAGTAGACACTAATTTCTTTATGGAAATTGCAAAGCTGAGAGCTTTTAGAATACTTTGGAAGGCGTTTGGAGAAGCATTTGGTAAAGAAAATGTGAAGGCTATACCGGTTTATGCAGAAACCTCTCTCCGGTCTTTCTCAGCACTTGATGAAACAGTAAACTTATTGCGTGCTGGTAACAGTACATTGTCTTGCGTATTGGGTGGTGCAGATTTTGTAAGTGCATATCCATATAATTATTTAACTGGCACAACTGCAACTTCTAACCGTATTGCTCGCAATATGCAACTTGTACTAAAGGAAGAAACACATATTCAACGTGTAATCGATGCAGCTGGAGGCTCTTTCTATATTGAGTCATTGACTAAACAGCTTGTTGAGAAGGCTTGGGCATATTTTATTGAGCTTATGAAAGATAGCTCCCCAGAATCGAGAGAAAGTATGCTGCTTCAACGAGCTCAAGAGAAATGGGAGCTACAGTTAAAGGCAGTGTCATCTCGAAAAAAATCTCTAATCGGTACGAATAATTATGCTAACCCCGTTGATGTAATAGAAAATCCGGTTAAACATACGGACTATAAACGTTTAGCAGAACCTTTTGAAGACCTACGAAAAGCTTTTAAACAGACTCCACTTAAGACTGCCATACTTCCTTATGGTGTTCTAAAGGAGTATAAGCCTAGACTGGACTATGTTAATGGCTTTTTGAATGCGATCGGAATTACTCCCGTCCTTGCAGAAGCCAATTTAAAGCCATTTGATTTACAGCAGTGGATCGAGAATGACAATATTCAATATGCTGTTTTTGTAGGTAATGATGACCAAACAGCTGGACTAGTACCTGCTCTATTGAATGAAAAGCTTTCCGTGCCATTAGATGTAGCAGGGAAGTTCGAGGAGTATGAGGATTGGTTAGAAGCAGGGCTCTCTGGTTCTATTTATGCAGGACAGTCTCTTCTTATAAAAGGAAAAGAATTACTGGCACTAGCTCAGAAGGAGGGTTCACATGACAACGCCTAATTATGAAGCTGTTTCTATAGAAGAAGTATTAAAAAAAGCTGGAAATAAAGTAGACAGTCAACATGGTTCCTTTATGTCTAATGAGGGAATCGAACTTAAATCACAATACATGATGGAAGATTTAAAGAATGTAAACCATATAAATGATCTGCCAGGAATAGCTCCCAATACACGTGGACCTTATCCAACGATGTATGTGTCGAAGCCTTGGACTGTTCGACAATATGCAGGGTTTTCTACAGCGGAAGAAAGTAATGCATTTTATAGAAGAAATCTAGCAATGGGTCAAAAAGGTCTGTCTGTAGCTTTCGATTTGGCAACTCATAGAGGATATGATTCTGATCATGAGCGAGTAACAGGCGACGTCGGCAAAGCAGGTGTTGCAATTGACTCGGTGGAGGACATGAAAATCCTTTTTGATGGTATACCGTTAGATCAAATGTCTGTTTCCATGACCATGAACGGCGCAGTATTACCTATTATGGCATTTTACATTGTTACAGCAGAAGAGCAAGGTGTTACACCGGAACAGCTTGCAGGAACGATCCAAAATGATATTTTAAAAGAATATATGGTACGTAACACGTATATTTATACACCGGAAATGTCTATGAAAATAATTGCTGACATTTTTGCATATACAGCGCAGCACATGCCAAAGTTTAATTCCATTTCTATTTCCGGCTACCATATGCAGGAGGCAGGAGCAACAGCTGACATCGAGTTGGCCTATACACTTGCTGATGGATTAGAATACGTACGTACAGGCATAAACGCAGGGATTGAAATAGACTCATTTGCTCCTCGACTGTCGTTCTTCTGGGCAATTGGTATGAACTATTTCATGGAAGTAGCAAAAATGAGAGCGGCACGAAGAATTTGGGCTCAGATGATGAAGAGCTTTGACCCTAAAAACCCTAAGTCTCTAGCTCTACGAACTCACTCGCAAACTTCTGGGTGGAGCTTAACAGAGCAAGATCCTTTTAACAACGTGACTCGTACTCTTGTAGAGGCAAATGCAGCAGCAATGGGACACACTCAATCCCTGCATACAAACGCTTTAGATGAAGCGATTGCACTTCCAACAGACTTTTCCGCTAGAATTGCAAGGAATACACAGCTTTTCTTACAGGAAGAAACAAACATGACAAAGGTAATTGATCCATGGGGCGGTTCTTATTATGTAGAAACGTTAACAAATGAATTGATGGAGAAGGCTTGGACTTTAATAGAAGAAATTGAAGAATTAGGCGGAATGGCGAAAGCGATTGAAACAGGGTTACCAAAGATGAAAATCGAGGAAGCCGCTGCTAAAAAACAAGCCCAAATAGATTCTTCAAAAGAGATTATCATTGGGGTGAACAAATACCGTCTTGAGCAAGAGGATGCCATCGACATCTTAAATATTGATAATACAGTTGTTCGTCAAAAACAAATGGAACGCTTGGAACGTGTTAAGGCTAATAGAGATGAAAAAGCTGTTCAAGTAGCCTTATCAGCATTAACTGAGGCTGCTAAAACGGGTAATGAAAATCTTCTAGCTGCAGCAGTAAATGCCGCTCGCCAAAGAGCGACTATTGGGGAAATATCAGATGCGATAGAGGTTGTGGCAGGTAGACATAAGGCGGTGATTCGCTCAGTGAGTGGAGTATATAGTGCTAATTTTAGTGACGCAGAAGAAATTGATTCTGTGAAGCAAATGGCAGAGGATTTTAAAGAAAACGAGGGTAGACGACCTCGAATTTTAATCGCAAAAATGGGCCAGGATGGACATGACCGTGGCGCAAAAGTAATTGCTACTGCATTTGCTGACTTAGGCTTTGACGTTGATATTAGTCCACTATTCCAAACTCCTGCAGAAACAGCTCAGCAGGCAGTTGAAAATGATGTCCATGTAATTGGAGTTAGCTCGCTTGCAGCGGGACACATGACCCTTGTACCAGCATTGAAAGAAGAACTTGCGAAACTTGGTCGTGAGGATATTTTAATCGTTGTTGGTGGTGTTATTCCAGCACAGGATTATGCTTTCTTACGCGAAAATGGAGCTTCTGCTATATTTGGTCCTGGTACTGTTATTCCGGTCGCAGCTCAAAAAGTTATCGAGGAAATTTATAAGCGACTTGGCTACGAGGAAGTGGAAGGATAATGGCAGATGAGGAAAAGGTAACCTCTTCTTTACATGTCAAGAGCGGTGTAACATCTCAGCACGACGGTATGGGTAGGTCTTCGGTTAAAAAGTTTTCAAAGAAGACTACTCTTTCTATAGATACTAAAGCGTATAGTGATGAGATTAAACAGGGCTCTCGACTTCATTTGGCCAAAGCGATTACTTTTATTGAAAGCACTACCTCTGAGCAACAAACGATAGGTCAACAGCTTCTGAAACGATTGTTACCTCACACTGGTAATAGTATTCGCATAGGCATAACTGGGGTGCCTGGAGTAGGAAAAAGTACGTTCATTGAGGCCTTTGGAAAAATGCTATGTAATTCCGGTCATAAAGTAGCCGTACTGGCAATTGATCCAAGTTCATCCCTAACCGGCGGAAGCATATTAGGGGATAAGACTAGGATGGAAGAGCTGGCAAAGCATCCAAACGCTTTTATACGTCCGTCACCTTCTGCAGGTACACTGGGAGGCGTGCATAAAAAGTCTAGGGAGACCATGCTGCTATGTGAGGCTGCTGGATATGACGTCATATTAGTAGAAACAGTAGGAGTCGGTCAAAGTGAGACTATCGTTAGGGGAATGGTAGACTTTTTCTTACTTCTTGCCTTGACGGGTGCAGGTGATGAATTACAAGGAATGAAAAAAGGTATTATGGAGCTAGCAGACGCAATCGTCGTCAACAAGGCAGATGGCGCTAATGAAGCCTTAGCCAAAAAAACGGTAGCTGAATATAAACAAATATTACATTTTCTGGCTCCCTCTGCTCCCAATTGGACAACCCCAGCGCTTGCGGTTTCCTCCTTACATGACCGAGGTCTAGATAAGGTGTGGGCGACAATTAAGAGCTTCGAGGAAAAAATGAATTACCAGCATTTTTGGCAAAAGAGAAGAAAAGAACAAACGATTGATTGGTTTAAATCAATGATTGTAGATCGATTGTATGATGACTTTTTTGCCTCAATTGAAAGAAAGCAGACGATGAAACAGTTAGAACAACAAGTAAGAGAAGAAAAAATCACTGTTTCTGATGCTATTCAGGAGTTATTTTCCTCGAATTCATATAAATAATCTGATAAACTTAGTTTGAATTGAAAAAGGAGAGCTGTCAAATGAATATGGATTTTAACTTATTAATGAACGATATGATTATACAAGCGCGTAGTGAAATGGAAAACAGTGGCTATGAACAATTAACTACTCCGGAAGAAGTAGAAGCTGCTTTCGCTAGAAAAGGTACAACTCTAGTAATGATCAACTCTGTTTGTGGATGTGCTGGCGGCATCGCTCGTCCTGCAGCTGCAAATGCTGTGCATTATGACAAACGTCCTGATCATTTAGTCACTGTATTTGCTGGTCAAGACAAATTAGCTACACAACAAGCCCGTAATATGTTCGGAGATGATCATTTGCCTTCATCCCCATCATTTGTAATGTTAAAAGATGGACAAGTAGTAGCAGAAATAGGTCGTCATGAAATTGAAGGGCATGCCCCAACCTCAGTCATTACACATCTTCAAGGTTTATTCGAAGAGTATTGCGAGGAAGTATAGTCTACAAAAAAACAGCGGAAGCATAAATTGCTACCCGCTGTTTTTACATTCATTTATTTCCTATAATACGAAGCTTAGACCGAACAATAATGTGGACATTACCATGACAAATATCATGAGATATACAATAATCTTACGAAATGTTTGATTGCGCATTAAATTCTCTCCTTTTGCTTGTACTCCTATTTTATCAAAATTGAAAAAATGCACAAGAGGTAGAGATTTTTTTTTGTAATATATGTACAATAGTATAGTGAATAGTCAAACAATAGAGGATGTGCAAACAATGGAAAAGGTAGACCATATCGGAATTGCTGTAAAAAGCTTAGAAAACTCTTTACCATACTATACTGAAATTTTAGGCTTGAAACTTATACATATTGAGGAAGTAGAATCCGAAAAAGTAAGAGTAGCTTTTATCGACAGCGGAAATGTCAAACTAGAGTTACTGGAACCAATTGATGAGACTAGTACCATTCACGCCTTCATCGAAAAAAAGGGTGAAGGAATTCATCATGTCGCATTCGGAGTGAAAAACATTCAGGAGCGACTAGATGAGTTAAAGGAAAAGGGAGTTCGTTTAATACAAGAGACTCCTAAAATTGGGGCAGGAGGGGCTGAGGTTGCTTTCATTCACCCTAAATCTTCTGGTGGAGTTTTATATGAACTATGCGATAAATCAAGGGGAGCGAAATAACTAATGGATATCTACGAAAAAATTAATGATCTATATGACCGTAAACGTAAAGTGGAATTAGGTGGAGGAGACGAAAGAATAGAAAAACAGCATGAAAAAGGGAAGCTGACTGCTAGAGAAAGAATTGAACTGCTAGTAGATGAAGGATCTTTTGTTGAGTTGAATCCATTTATAAAACATCGTACGGTTGACTTTGGCATGGACAAGCAAGAGGGGCCAGGAGATGGTGTTGTTACAGGATACGGAAAAGTAAATGGTCGAGCTATATACCTATTTTCACAAGACTTTACTGTTTTCGGCGGGGCTCTAGGAGAGATGCACGCACTTAAAATTTCCAACGTGATGGACTTGGCTGCTAAAAACGGTGCTCCGTTTATAGGTTTAAATGATTCAGGCGGTGCACGTATTCAAGAAGGCGTTGTTTCTTTAGATGGATATGGACAAATTTTCTACCGTAATGCTATCTACTCCGGTGTTATTCCACAAATATCTGTAATTCTCGGACCTTGTGCGGGTGGAGCGGTTTACTCCCCAGCTATTACAGACTTTGTGTTTATGACAGATGAAACAAGCCAAATGTTTATTACAGGACCTAAGGTAATTGAAACAGTTACAGGAGAGAAGATATCTTCAGAAGATCTTGGAGGTTCTAAAGTACATAATACGATTAGTGGTAATGCACACTTCCGCGGTAAAACAGAAGAAGAAGTTTTACAAAGTGTAAGACAGCTATTGAGCTACCTTCCACAAAGCTTTGAGGAAAAACCACCAGTTCTAGAGCCATTAGAAGAAGATGATGACCGCCCAGATTTAGCAGACATCGTACCTTTTGAAGCAATTCGTCCATATGATATTCGTAAAGTAATCGATCAGGTCGTTGACAAGGATTCATTTATGGAGGTTCATAAAGAGTTTGCAAAGAATATAGTAGTAGGCTTGGCTCGTATTAAAGGAGAGGTTGTAGGATTAATCTGTAACCAACCGAAAGTTATGGCTGGTGGACTCGATATCGACTCGTCTGATAAGGCAGCTAGGTTCATTCGCTTCTGTGATTCCTTCAATATTCCCTTAATCACGTTTGAAGATGTGACTGGCTTCTTCCCAGGGATAAAACAAGAGCATGGTGGTATTATACGACACGGTGCAAAGATTTTATTCGCTTATTCGGAAGCTACAGTTCCAAAGATGACTGTTATTTTACGTAAAGCATATGGTGGAGCATATGTGGCACTTAACTCTAAATCTATCGGGGCAGATCTAGTTTTTGCTTGGCCAAATGCCGAAATTGCGGTTATGGGGCCACAGGGAGCAGCAAATATTATTTTTGCTCGAGAAATTGCCTCTAGCGATAATCCTGAACAGGTTCGTGCTGAAAAGATTGAAGAGTATCGTGAAAAATTTGCGAATCCATATGTAGCAGCTTCCATGGGGATGGTAGATGATGTTATTGATCCGAGAGAGACTCGCATCAAGTTAATCCAAGGACTAGAGATGATGCGTAACAAGAAAGAAACTAGACCTAAGAAAAAGCATGGGAATATCCCATTATAAAGGAGTCTTTTACAAGATGAATCGTTTAATAGAAGAATTTTTTGAATTAGTGAAGATAGATTCTGAAACAAAGCATGAGCAAGTTATTGCACCAATTTTAAAGAATAAGCTCGAGCAGCTCGGTTTTTCAGTTCTGGAAGATGACTCAGCACAGAGAACTGGACATGGAGCTGGTAATTTAATCGCTACCTTGAAGGGAAATAAGTCTTCGGCAGATAGCATCTACTTTACTACCCACATGGATACGGTTGTGCCAGGTAAGGGAATCCAACCAGTTATTAAAGAGGATGGCTATATTTACTCAGATGGTACCACTATACTAGGTGCTGATGATAAAGCAGGGATTGCAGCATTATTCGAAGCAATACGTCGTTTAAAAGAGCAGTCCATCGAGCATGGAGATATACAAGTGGTCATAACTGCTGGAGAAGAAAGTGGCCTAGTTGGAGCTAAGGAAATGGACCCTTCCTTGCTAACTGCAACTTACGGTTATGCTATAGACAGTGATGGAGAAGTAGGCGGTATTGTTACTGCAGCACCTTATCAAGCAAAGCTTTGGACTACCATTACTGGAAAAACTGCGCATGCCGGTGTTGCTCCTGAAAAAGGTGTTTCAGCGATTACATTAGCTGCTAAAGGAATCGCAGCTATGAAATTAGGTAGAATAGATTATGAAACAACTGCTAATATAGGTCGCTTCGAGGGTGGTCAGGCAACAAATATTGTTTGCGATACTGTTCATATTTTATCAGAGGCTCGTTCTATCGATAAAGAAAAGCTAGATGCACAGGTTGAGCATATGGTAAATACATTTGCAGAAAAAGCAGAGCAATTCGGTGGAACAGCTACTACGGAAACTAAATTAATGTATCCAGGCTTCCGTTTTGAAGAAAATCATCAAGTCGTACAGGTTGCAAAGCGTGCGGTTGAAAATATAGGAAGAAAAGCCGATATAAAAACAAGCGGTGGTGGTAGCGATGCCAATGTAATAGCTGGCTTTGGTGTACCAACAGTAATTCTTTCAGTCGGTTATGAGGAAATCCATACCACAAATGAAAGAATGCCAGTGGAGGAACTTGAAAAACTAGCAGATTTACTTGTAGAAATCGTAAAGGTTGCCGCAGAATAATGCACCAGGAGGTTTTAATCCATGTCTTCTCAAAAGGTAGTTGTGTTTCAATCCGGAAATGAAGAATATGCAGTATCTATTGATCATGTAGTTTCTATCGAAAAGCTAGAAAAAGTTAATCCTATCCCTCATTTACCGACTTATTTGATAGGATTGATGAAAATTAGAGGAGAGCTTGTGCCTATAATTGATTTTGAACAGATTCTATATAATCAAAGTGGTCTTATGAATGCTAATGCCCGTGTTGTTACGATGCATACGGAAGAAATGTCAGTTGGTATTCTTGTAAAAGAGGCAAAGGAGATTTTAGATATCCCTTCTGAATCTTTAAAACAGCTGGGTATTATGAATTATTCTAAGACAAAATATTTCACGAATATTGCTAATCTTGAAGATAGAATGATTACAATTATAGACCCTTCTATTTTAGTCCGTTCATTAGAAGGCATACAAGATATACAATCTTATTTAGAAGACAATAAAGGAAACCTTGAAGTAAGTAGTATATAATATTAGACATGGGTAAGTTCTGTTTTACGATTGGACAGTGGAAGGTAGCTATTAAATGGCTACCTTTTTTCCCTTTTTATATTGAAGGAGTTAAAGATGTAGAAGAGGTGAAGAGACTTGACTAAACGAAACAGAATCATTTTTCACTTAGACATGAATAGCTTTTATGCATCTGTAGAACAAGCACATAACCCTTCTTTAAAAGGTAAGCCAATCGCAGTCGCTGGGAATCCGAAGGAACGTAGAGGAATATTAGTAACATGCTCCTACGAGGCAAGAGCAAGGGGCATTTATACAACCATGTCAGTATGGGAGGCTAAAAGAAAATGCCCGGAACTAATTTTATTGCCTCCTAATTTTGAAAGTTATAGAGCCGCCTCAAAAGCAATGTTTGATATTTTACGGTCTTATACTCCAATGGTAGAGCCTGTCTCTATTGATGAAGGCTATATAGATTTAACCGATGTTGATATACAAAATGATGCAGTAGGATTTGCAAAATCCATTCAACAAAGAATATTGCGAGAGTTAGATTTACCTTGCTCTATTGGCATTGCTCCTAATAAATTCTTAGCTAAGACAGCCTCCAATATGAAAAAGCCGATGGGTATTACTGTGCTGAGAAAACGAGAGGTCTCACAACAACTATGGCACTTACCAGTAATCGAAATGCATGGCGTTGGGGAAAGCACCTCTAAAAAACTAGAATCATTGGGTATTATAACCATTGGAAATATAGCTAGTGCCAATCCTGAAATTTTAAAATCAAAGCTAGGTAAAGCTGGTGCTAGGTTATATAATCGTTCTCATGGCATAGACGATCGTGAAGTAAATCCAGAATCTATTTTTGAAACAAAAAGCGTAGGTAATTCTACTACATTACCATATGATGAAACAAATATGGATGAGCTTCAAAAAGTACTCAGAAGACTATCTGGGAAAGTCGCATCACGGTTAGAATCTAAAAACCTCGCTGGACGTTCTATCACAATACATATTCGGGATGCTAGTTGGAAAAATAAAACGAGAAGTAAGACTGTAACTAATCGCCTCTTTAAAGAGGATGAAATATTTCAGCTAGCCTTTCAATTATTTGAATCAGCTTGGAATAGCGAGCCTATTCGACTGCTTGGCGTCACAGTTAACAATGTATTTGATAAGGGAGAATCAGTAGAGCAATTATCTATTTTTAACTATGAAGAGCATGCAAAAGAGGAGCCAATATTAAAGCTTGTGGAACAGCTTCAAACAAAATTTGGAGCAGGGATTATTAAAAGAGGTATTAAGTTGGATAAAAAGCCTTCTTTTGAATCTAAAACAAGTTTTAGTAAAGACTTTTTAGATGACCACGAAAGATAAAAAATCAATTTAATAAGAACAGGGGTTTTACGAGTAGATGAAGAAAACAAAAACACCAGAAACGATAGGTCGAATTATTATGATAATTATAGGCGCTGTGATTGCTGCCTATGCACTAGAAGCTGTATTAATCCCAAACTCTGTAATTGACGGCGGAGTGACAGGTGTCAGTATCATGGGGAATTATTTATTTGAAATCCCATTAGGAATCCTACTATTTGTCTTAAACATTCCTTTTATTTATTTAGGTTATAAACAGGTTGGTAAGACGTTTGCTTTATTTAGTATCATTGGTATCGCTGCATTATCAGTCTCCACTGTTTTGTTACATCATATTAATCCGATTTTAAGTGCGGAAGACCCGTTACTTGTAGTATTATCCGGTGGTGTAATGCTTGGGGTAGGTATTGGTATTGTACTTCGTAACGGTGGTGCACTTGATGGAGCAGAGGTACTCGCCGTTCTAGTTTCACGTAAAGTACCATTTTCAGTGGGGGATATTATATTATTTATAAATGCATTTATCTTTGTTGGTGCAGGGTTCATATATGGTCTAGAGAGTGCACTGTATTCGGCTACTACTTATTATATTGCTAAAATAGTCATTGACGTTATTCAAGTAGGTCTTGAAAAATCCAAATCTGCTAGGATTGTTAGTAAGCATTCAGAGGAAATTGGAGCAGCTATTCAGGATAGACTTGGTCGAGGGGTAACCTATTCGAATGGAAGAGGCGGATTTACCAACGAAACAATTGACATTGTTACGTGTGTCATTACTCGAATGGAAGAAAACAAACTAATTACAATTATTAAAGAAAAGGATCCAAGTGCATTTGTAGTAATTACCGATGTAGCTGAGGTTCGCGGTGGCAGTTTCAAAAAGCGTGACATTCATTAAGCATAAACCGTTAAATGAGTTTAAAACTCATTTAACGGTTTTTTAGGTTACGATAAATATTTCAGGAAACAATAGCATGTTTGTATAAGTGCTAATCATGAACATACTATTGTCCCAAGCGCTCATAATGTTAAAATGATATATAACGAAGATTATATAAAATAAGGAAGTTGGATATATATGCAAATTTTGTTTTTAGGTACCGGAGCAGGTATGCCCTCTAAGCAACGTAACACAAGCTCAATGATTTTAAAGCTACTGGAGGAAAGAGGGACTTATTGGATGTTTGATTGTGGGGAAGCAACCCAGCATCAAATTCTTCGAACAACTATTAAACCGAGAAAACTAGAAAAAATATTTATCACTCATTTGCATGGAGATCACATTTATGGTTTGCCAGGGCTGCTAGGCTCTAGGTCTTTTCTAGCTGGCGACGAGCAGCTAACTATATACGGTCCAAAGGGTGTAAAAGATTGGTTAGAAGTTACTTTATCTACGTCCCAAACTCGATTAAAATATCCTCTTCAAATCGTAGAGATAGAAGAGGGAATAATCTTTGAGGATGAACAGTTTATTGTAGAAGCAAGAATGCTTGAGCATGTTATTCCTTGTTATGGGTATCGTGTAACCCAAAAGCAACTTCCTCCTGAGTTACTAATCGAGAAGGCGGATGCTCTAGGGGTTCCAAGAGGTCCATTATTAAGGCTATTAAAATCCGGTGAGGATGTTATATTACCAGATGGGAAAACAGTCAAGAGCTCTGATGTAACAGGACAACCCAAAAATGGGTTTAAGGTTACCATTTTAGGTGACACGAGACATTGCGAAAATTCTATTCTTTTAGCAAAGGACTCAGATATATTAATACATGAGGGTACCTTCGACACTGGGACGGAGGAGCTTGCCAGAGAATATGGGCATTCGACAATTACTGATGCTGCAAATGTCTGTGAAAGTGCTGGAGCTAAGCATTTAATAGTCAACCATATAAGTGCTCGTTTCATGGCAGAGGATTTAAAAACCTTGCTAAATCAAGTTTCTTCCTATAATTTCCCTATTTATATTGCAGATGATTTTAATGAGTTCAATTATATAAACGGTCAATTAGAAAAATTGGAAAACTAAATGGCGGGTCAGAATTCCCGTTACAATAATAGCTAGGAGGTACTGCCTCAAACAATTAGAATGGTTAGATGTCGTCTTACGAAAATTCAGCAGGATTCATATAGAAATAAAACAGTGAAATCAAATTGAGGATTTCACTGTTTTATATTTATGAACTAGTTTTTCCAAGTTTTGTTCTAATATAGGATTTAGGGATGGTTTCTTACAGATATTCGTCTGATTGCCTATTCATACTGTTTCCCAAGTATACGTGATTTTTGCTGAGCAGCATCTATGCATGCAAAAATAGCCTCGTCGACCTTGTGTGACATGAGCTGCTCAATGCCTGCCTCTGTTGTACCTCCTGGACTCGTAACCTTTCTTCTAAGCTCAGCAGGCTCCACACTGCCGTTCATAAGCATATGCGCTGCCCCCTTCATCGTTTGAAAGAACAATTGACGGGCATCTTCCTTACTTAGCCCGTGCAAAACAGCCGCTGCTTCAAATTGTTCAGCAAAATAGTATAGATACGCTGGTCCGCTTCCGGACAGGGCAGTTACTACATGCATATCCTCCTCTTCTACTAGCATGACAGTTCCTATTGATTCTAATAAGTTTATTATTACCTTTTTAGATAAATCATTTATTTTGTCATTACAGCAAAGGGCAGAAGCACTCAAACCAACAGAGGCAGAGGTGTTAGGCATAACACGTGCAATTGGTCGCTCTCCAAGGTACGACTCTATTGTTTGGATGGAAACACCCGCAATGACAGATACAATTGTAGCCGTCTTATTTATATATAAAGAGATATCTTTGCAAGCGTCTATGGCATCTTTTGGTTTCATAGCAAGAAATACAATGTCAGCTTTTTGCAGAGCAAGCTTTTCTGAGCACATAATATCGATTTGGTACTTAGATTGTAAATACTGAAGGTGTTTCTGATCTGATTTATTCATCACACAAATGGAATCCGGAGAAACTTTATTTTCCTCCAATAAGCCGTGGATAATAGCTTCAGCCATGGAGCCAGCCCCTACAAAAACTATATTAGTCATACGTTTATCCTCCTTCAAGTAAGTTTTATCTATAATTTTCTTTTCGTAATAATAAGCAAACATTAGATAACATTAAATTATCATCTAAATATCCTTTCAATGATCAACAACGAGTTATATCATATGGGGAGTAAGAGGATAAAAAAGAATCCTTCTTATTGCTTTGAATAGGGAATTCCATATCCAGTACATGTATCATATTTTGGAAGTCTTCCATCAACTCACCCCTAGTTTTGAATATAAAAAAACGCTCCCGTCCCTATATTAAATAAGGACGAAAACGTTTGATTTCCGCGGTACCACCTAAGTTTGCTATAAAATAGCACATCTTTTTCCTTCTTATCGCGAAGGTCACGACTATGTTTACATAGTTGCTCCGAAGCAGGTTCCTTATATGAGAGGGAGATGAAATTTTCAGCAGGCATTTCACTCTCTTTACTCCATCATATATGTACTAGTCTTCTTCATAGCAAGAATTATCTGAATTAATGAAATTATAGAGGTCATTTTATAAAAAGTCAATCTAATTTAGTGACTCCTAACTTATTAACCTGTAAAATAAATGAATAGTCATTCATGTAAAGGAGAAACACAAAGATGATACATAAGATAATTATTCCGACGCCTTTTGCTGTAGGGGATGTTAATGCATACCTTATAAAAGGAGACGTACTTACTCTAGTAGATGCAGGACCAAAAACAGAACAAGCACTAGTAGCTTTAAAAAATGGTATAAACGAAGCAGGTTATGAACTCGATGATATAGAACAAGTCATCCTTAGTCATCATCATCCTGATCATTCGGGTTGGATCGAGGCGTTTGAAAAAGCCCGGATTCTAGGACATGAATATAACCAAGTGTGGCTAAGAAAAGACCAAGCATTTTTATCTTATCATGATGAATTTTATTATAAATGTCTGGTCGAGGAAGGTGTTCCTAAACAATACTTAAAATGGATTGAAAAAATGAGAAGACCATTAAACTTCATCGGTAATCGTTCATTAGATGCGGTGTTGAAGGAAGGAGATGCCATACCAGGTCATCCAGATATGCAGGTTTTAGAAACTTTGGGTCATGCGCAGAGTCATATTTCCTTATGGGACGAACAAAATGGGGTGTTAATTGGTGGGGATTTAATCCTTGAAAAAATTTCTTCTAATCCATTAATAGAACCACCGTTGGACAAATCCGCACCTCGCCCAAAATCGATGCTTCAGTATAATGAAGCGTTAAAAAGAGTGCAAGCATTGGGCATTCAAAAGGTATACAGTGGCCATGGAAATGAGGTATTTGGAGTCGCTGATTTAATATCTTCTCGTTTAGTAAGACAACGGGAGAGAGCATTACATGTTCTTGAAATGATGAAGGATGGGGAAAAGACTATTTTTGAACTAACTCAGAGGTTGTTTCCAAAGGTCTACGAAAAAGAGCTTGGTTTGACATTATCTGAAACAATCGGTCAAATAGATTATTTAATGGACGAAGATCTCATTCAAGAAAAGCGGACAGATGAAGGGATTCTTTTATATGAACAAGCGTAAGAGGATTCTCATTACTGGTGCCACAAGTGGTATAGGATTTATGCTGGCGCTACAACTGCATAAGGATGGTCATCAGGTTTATGCAACAGGGAGAAATATTAATGCCCTAGGTCAGCTGGAAAAGCAAGGAGTCCATGTCCTTGTTGCTGATTTAACGAAAGAAACGGCTTATGAAAATCTCTTTGAGAAGGTGGAAACTCCAGATGTTGTCATATTAAACGCAGGAGTGGGTACCTTTGCTTATCTAACAGATTTAACGGAAGAACAGATAGATCAAATGCTGAGTGTGAATGTAAAAGCACCTATTATGCTCACCAACTATTTTGCTAAGCTGATGAAAGAGAGAAATACAGGACATTTTATTTTTGTAGCATCACAGGCAGGTAAGGTTGCCACACCTAAGGCTTCTGCTTATGCAGCATCTAAGCATGCAATCATTGGGTTTGCAAATGCAGCTCGAATGGAATTAAAGGAATATGGTATTCAAGTGAGCACTATTAATCCTGGTCCGATAGATACTCCATTTTTAGATTTAGCAGACCAAACAGGGGGCTACCGTGAGAAAATGAGCAAACATTTGCTTTCTCCTCAAAATGTCGTAGATGCTATTAAGAAAGTCATTGATAAGCCTGTTAGAGAGGTAGATTTACCTTTTTATATGAGTTTCACTAGTAAGTTATATGCTGTTTTTCCCAAAACCGTTGAATTACTAGGTAAAAGCTTTTTCAATAAAAAATAACGAAAAAACCAATCAATGCTTAGCAATAGTTGATTGGTTTTTTGTATGATCAAGATACATTTTCTTGATAAACATTCAATAGTTGATCGAGCTCTTGGCTACATGCTACTACAACAGGATGAGTAAACCCGAGACTTTTTGCTTTTTTGTACATATCATTTCTTTTACTAGTTATTAAGATCAATAAAGATGTTTCATGCCACTTGGTTTCCACTGATAATTTCCTCCGTTTAACAGATTTTTACTGTAATGGTTTCTTGGTATAATGATGAACTTTTTTTATTGTAAAGTATCATTAATGAAAAATTTGTCAAACTGTGGAGGAAACTAAAATATTTTTTATTTTTTTATTGTATTTATGCATCTATGTAGTAGAAATGTTGCTTCCTTCAACTCTATTAAAGAGAATTTGACTAGTATTTTAAAATTCAAGTATAAGGATATTATTAACCTAGGTACTTAGTACTTATTTCAAGTTCTTCAACTGCATACTCCATGCTATTGACAAAATACGCTTTACGGTCTATACGAGAACTGACGGATATATGTAATTGCTCATCCACGAAATGTAAAGCAACTCCATCTTCTACTGCATAACCAGGCTTCATTTTGTTTTCAGCAATCATTTCTTTATAAGCTGGTCTTCTTTTACTTTCTCCATCGTAGTGGGGACAATTACTTCCTTTTAAAATTCCAAGACAGTCAAGCTTATATAACGGACCGTTTAATGGATCAGTCAGTCCTTCCTCAAACCAGCAGATAGAACCTGCACTAAGACCTGCTAAAATAATTTCTTTTTTATATGCTTTTAAAAGAATAGAATCTAGTCCCCATTCCTGCCAAAGCACTAACATATTTCGAGTATTTCCTCCACCGACATACAGAATATCTTGCTCCAAAATAAACGCTTCCAAGTCACTAAAGTTGGGCTCGAACAAGGAAAGATGAGAAGTCGAGCACTCTAGCTTATTAAAAGATTCGTAAAACCTGTTTGTGTAGTTATCTTGATCCCCACTTGCAGTTGGTATAAAGCAAACCTTAGGTGATTGCTTCTTTGCTTGCTCTAGTATGTATTGGTCTAACAGTGGATTGTCGGGCTCCATGGAGAAACCACCACCGCCCATTGCAATAATTTGTCTCATTTAAACACTCCTTCTATGGTTAATAGTTATTGTTCTACATAAGTTCATTCTAATGGTGGAAGTAAGGATTTTATATTACATGATACAATTTATGGAAAAGGGGACAGTGCGATTAATCATTGGCAAAATAGCATAGCTCAAATTAGAATTGCAAGACCTACTGATAAGTTAAGTCAGGTTGTTGATTTTTACCATAAAGGCTTAGGATTAAAAATAATTGGAAGCTTCAAGGATCATGACGGCTACAATGGGGTGATGATTGGTTTGCCAAACAAGTTGTACCACTTAGAATTTACTGCTCATAAGGACGGTTCTCCATGTCCTAGTCCGTCTAAGGATAATCTTCTCGTTTTTTATATACCTCAAAAACTCGTTCTAGACACTCTAGTTAATCAATTAATTGATATGGGATACCCTACTGTCTCATCAGAAAATCCATATTGGGAGAAGAATGGGGTTACATTTGAAGATCCAGACGGGTGGAGAGTGGTCCTCATGAACGATTCAGGAATCTGACATATTAAAAAGATTGCAAATGAAGAAGCTGGGAAATAAAGCATAGTTGTTTTCCGTTCCAGCGGACGCTTTCCGGGGGCACGGCTTCAATCTCCTCGTCGCTTTGCTCCTGCGGGGCTTTCAGCTCGTGCTGTTCCCCCAGGAGTCGCCGCCTTCTCTCCAAACAACAATAATAGAGAATTTTTATTAAAAAATATGTTACCGAAAATAATAAAGACGTGAAATCAAGTTGCTTATTTGACGTCTTTTAATTTATTGATTAGGTATGTCCCAGCCTCTTCAATTTTATATACAACAGGACGCCCCTACTAACACCGCACATCTTTGAGACGAATGTATTTTTATTTAAGAATGCCAGTCGTGTAATTAGAATTTTTAGATAATGAAATATTATCATAGTATTTAAACAATGTGAACAGCGTATGACGACTACTGGTCTTGGGGAATTCATTATATATATAAGTTATGTTGGTTTAGTATTGCTGTACAATCATCTATGAGCAATAGATTCTATTTAAAGAATAGTTTTTTGTTGACATTATACCTATAGGGGTATAATGTAAATGATGAAAGTAAGTGAAATTAAACCTGATAATTAATCTTATCAAGAACATTTTCATGTATGGATTGTAGTCGCAGAAGTTATTATAACTGGCTTAAGTAAGCAATGCGTGATGACCAGAGCAGAATATAAACATCGTGTGTTTGAAATTAAGGTTCTTGATAATGTAGCTAATGATATAAATAATCATATGGAGGTAATATGGATGAAGAAAATAGTGGTTATTGGTGGTGTGGCTGGCGGAGCTTCGGCAGCTGCCAGAATTCGACGTTTAGATGAGCAAGCACATATTGTTATGTTTGAAAAAGGTCCGCATGTATCTTTTTCAAATTGTTCATTACCATTTCATTTAAGTGGGATCGTAGAAGATAGTAAACGTCTACTTATGATGACACCAGATTCCTTTGAATCGAAATACAATATTGATGCACGTGTTAACAATGAAGTCGTTTCAATTAACCGTGATGAAAAAACTGTAACCATTAAAAATGTGGAAACAGGTGAGCTGTCTAATGAATCATACGATAAGTTAATCTTATCGCCAGGAGCAAGCCCAATTATACCAAAGCTACCTGGAACAGATTTACCACACGTATTTACTGTGCGAAATGTAGTAGATATTGAAAAATTACAAGATGCGATTGTCAAAAAAGACGCAAGAAATATTGCGATTATTGGTGGTGGGTTTATAGGTGTAGAGGTAGCTGAAAACCTTCGCTTAGCTGGGCGTGATGTAGCATTGGTCGAACATGCACCTCAGATTCTCACACCATTCGATGGAGATATGGTACAAATATTGCATAAGGAAATGATGGATCAAGGTATTCAGTTGGTGGTAGACGATGGCTTAGCTGAGATTAATATGTCCTCGATTACTTTAAGCTCAGGTAAAGTACTCGAAGCGGATATCGTAGTATTGGCAATTGGTGTTCGTCCAGAGACATCACTTGCAGTGGAAGCAGGACTGGAGATTGGTGAAACAGGTGCCATTAAAGTAAATCAAAATTACCAAACAAATGATACAAATATATATGCGGTGGGAGATGCAATCGAAGTATATCACCGCCTAATGAATAAACCAACACGTTTAGCATTAGCTGGGCCAGCACAGCGCCAAGCACGTGCAGCTGCAGATCATATTTATGGTATTCCTAATGCAAATAAGGGTGTAATCGGCTCTTCAAGTATTCAAGTGTTTGATTATGCAGCTGCCGCTACAGGATTAAATGAACGTACTGCGAAAGAAATTGGTATACCAGTGGATGCGGTATACGTAATTGCTCCAGATAAAGTTGGGCTGATGCCATCCAGCAATCCATTACATTTTAAATTGATTTATGAAGTTCCTACTGGACGTATTGTTGGTGCACAAGCTATCGGAAAAGGTAATGCAGATAAGCGTATCGATGTGATAGCAACTCTAATTACAATGAATGGAACAATTGAAGATTTAAAAGACTTAGAGCTTTCTTATTCCCCAATGTTTTCTACTGCTAAAGATGTTGTGAATTTAGCGGCACTGGTGGCAACGAATATGATGGCAGGTCGTTTTAAACAAGTACGTGTAAGTGAAGTACGTTCATTAGTTGAATCGGGAGCTTTTATTGTAGATGTGCGTGAGCCTAATGAATTTGCAAATGGAGCAGTGAAGGGTGCAAAGAATATTCCTTTAAGTCAGTTACGTGAGCGTATGCATGAGATTCCAAAGGATATCCCTGTATATGTTCATTGTCGTTCAGCACAGCGGAGTTATAATGCTGTCATGGCATTAGAACATAGCGGTTATGATAAAGTTTTTAATATTTCGGGTTCATTTTTGGGAATAAGCTTATACGAATATTTTAATGACCAACAGCAACATCGTGAACCAATCGTGACGAAATATAATTTTAAATAATGATTTCACCATTTGCGGATTGGGCTACCTTTTTACATGAAGGGAGATGTTTATGACTTATATAACTGTGGGGCAATTTTCAATACCCATTGCATGGATTGCATTTTTTATCGCTATTCTCTACAGCGATTTTAGAAACAAAAATAAAGATAATCGTACTGACAAAATAATTAGTCGTCTTTTTTGGTTTTACGTTTTAATCTGGAAATTAAGTTATATCCTATTTTCCTGGGAAAGCTTTGTCCAAGCACCTATGTCAATACTATATTTTGATGGAGGTTTAAAAGGAAATATATTAGCCTTCATGGTGATGATAATTGTACTTGTGAAGCATCGAGCGGGAATTGAGTGGGAGGTGCTATGGCAATATTGGATCCGCTTTGTAGCAGCCCACCAATTCGTAAACTATATCTTAATGGAGCAATGGGTCATTGCAATTATATGGTTAGCACTATTAGTTTTACTCGAAATGAAAGAGAAACAGTGGTTAATAATTGTTCAGTGGCCAATTATTTTATGGATAAGTGGATGGATGAACGCACTAGTCATAGCACATTTAATGGTCATTTTGTCTTTAATTTTAAAAAAGAAAAGCTATCAGCAAATTGCTTTAATTGGTGTACTTAGCTTAATGGCTATGACAGTGACTGATTTACAATCGACCGTTTCCACAACTGACAGAGTTGTAATCGATTTAAATACTACCTCAAATGATAGATATATTTTGTCGGAGAAAGACCAGAAGCTCACAGTGGTGAATTTCTTTGCGACTTGGTGTCCACCATGTCAGGCAGAGATGCCACATTTACAAAATTTTGCTGAAGATTTACCAGATCAAGTGGAATTGATTGGGATCAATTTGACTGACCGTGATAATGGTCCGAAGGCATTAGCAGAGTTTATGGAAACATATGAAGTGACATATCCCATGTTGTTAGATGAAAAGGATCGGTTTGGTAAGTCCTATAATATTGTTTCTATACCCACTACGGTAGTTCTAAATAAGGATGGGCAAGAGCTAGAACGGATTATAGGGCCGGTAAGTGAAGAGGTTTTACGAAATTTAACGAACAAGTATAAATGATTTATATCTTTAAATTATGGGATGTGGCCCTCTACATCCTATAATGACTTTAATATTCTTGTCTCTCGCAATTGAGGTCCAAAGCTTCTATTCTTTTGTGTTGACATATACCCTATGGGGTAGTAATATGTGTTTAGAACAAATATTGATTAAATGAGGTGAGATGATGCAATATGATGCGAAGGTTACAGCAAGGATGAAAAAAGTAGAAGGCCAGCTTAGAGGTATACTACGTATGATGGAAGAAGAAAAAGATTGTAAAGATGTGATTACACAACTAAGTGCTGTTCGTTCTGCTGTAGATCGTACAATTGGTGTTATTGTCACAGATAATTTAGTTGAGTGTTTATCTAAAGAAAATGTAGAAACTCTTGATAAAAATGCAATGGTTAAGCAAGCAGTTGATCTATTAGTAAAAAGTCGATAAGACTTTTTATTTTTACAATAAGATATACCTATACGGGTAAGGAGATAATTATGGAAAAGAAAAGAACAACAATCGTTTTGTTTAGTGGTGATTATGACAAGGCAATGGCTGCCTATATTATTGCGAATGGTGCAGCAGCTTATGACCACGAAGTTACTATTTTTCACACGTTCTGGGGAATTAATGCGTTACGTAAGCAAGAATCAGTTCCAGTAAAAAAAGGATTTTTAGAAAAAATGTTTGCTAAGATGATGCCACGAGGTGCTGAAAAGCTTGGTTTATCAAAAATGCAAATGCTTGGGATGGGTCCCAAAATGATTAAACATGTAATGAATAAGCACAATGCATTAACGCTAACACAGCTTGTGGAGATGGCTCAAGAACAAGACATTAAATTAGTAACTTGTACGATGACAATGGATTTACTAGGACTTCAAAAAGAAGAGCTATTAGATGGTATTCAATATGCAGGTGTTGCAGCTTATTTAGCAGATGCAGAAAATGGCAATGTAAACTTATTCATATAAGAGGTGACATATGGAAACAATAATTATTATAGCGGTCGTAGCAGTGTTTTTAATGTGGCGCTTTAAACCGACAAAAGGGATTCAAAATATATCTACCGGACAGTTAAAACAAATTATTAACGATAAGGATAAAGTATTTGTCGATGTAAGAACAAAAGGTGAATTCAAATCACGAAATATACCCCAATTTAAAAATATACCACTTGGTTCTGATCTTTCGAAGTTACCAAAAGACAAGGAAATCATTGTAATCTGTCAAAGTGGTATGCGCTCAAGTCAAGCGTGTAAGCAATTAACGAAATTGGGATTTACTAAAGTAACGAATGTCCGTGGCGGCATGAGTGCATATTAGGAGGATATTAAAATGAAAACAATCTTACCAGAGCAAGTACAACAAAAGCTACAAGCAGGGGAAAATCTAAATTTAATTGACGTGCGTGAGGTTTCTGAAGTTGAGGCAGGTCATATACCGGGTATCATCCATATACCATTAAACTTGTTAGAATTTCGTTTACACGAATTAGATAAGACTAAACCGTACATTATGGTTTGCCGTTCAGGTGGTCGCAGTGGCCAAGCAACAACGTTTTTAGAAGCTCAAGGTTTTGATGTGACGAATATGTCTGGCGGGATGCTTGAATGGAATGGAGAAGTTAAATAAATTACATTTTTTCAAAAAAATTATACCCTAACCGGTATAGGTGGAGGTAACAAATGGTTAAATCAGATGTGCAATTAAATGCAAAGGGCTTAGCTTGCCCAATGCCAATAGTGAAAACTAAAAAAGCAATGAATGAAGTGGAAGAAGGTCAAGTTTTAGAAATCCAAGCAACAGATAAAGGTTCTGTCGCGGATTTAGCAGCTTGGTCAAAAACAGTAGGGCACCAATACATCGGTTCTCATGAAGAAAATGGTGTATTTTATCATTATATACGAAAATGCAATCCAGAAATTAGCGAGCAACAAGAAAAGTCATTTAAACAAACGGTTTCAAATGAAGAAGCAATCGCTGGTGATGGCTTAATCTTAGATGTGCGTGAAGCAGCAGAGTATGGATTCGGCCATATCCCCGGTGCGAAATCGATCCCAATGGGTGAGTTAGAAAATCGTTTATCTGAATTAGATCAAGAGCAAACCATTTATGTCATTTGCCGTACTGGTACTCGCTCGGATATGGCTGCACAGCAATTGACAAAAGCAGGTTATAAAAAAATATATAATGTCTTACCTGGTATGTCAGGGTATGAAGGCGAATTACAGAAAGAGGTTGAATAATATGTCAAACAAAGTAGCAATAATTGCATCTAACGGCGGTTTATTTGATGCATATAAAGTATTTAACATTGCAACAGCAGCGGCAGCTTCTGATAAGGAAGTAGCAATTTTCTTTACTTTTGAAGGCTTGAACCTTATCCATAAGCAAGGTATGCACGCACTTGAAATGCCAGCAGGCAAAGAGCATTTTGCAGAAGGCTTCGCTCAGGCACAAGTCCCAGCAATTCCGCAATTGGTTGAGATGGCTCAGGAGCTAGGTGTAAAATTTATTGCTTGCCAAATGACAATGGATGTTATGGGCTTAACAAAAAATGATTTTGTAGACGGTATTGATGTAGGCGGAGCAGTTACGTTCCTAGAATTCGCGAAAGACGCATCACCAACATTAACATTTTAATTAGGTAATGGGAGGGGAGTTCCCTTCCGACCTAAAAATTTTTAATAAAAAATATACCTATGGGGGTACTTGTTTATGACAGTAAATATATGGACAGCTGCTGATGTAGCTCGAAAAGTAATTGATAATAAAGAATTATTTATATTAGACGTCCGAAATGCAGATGCATTTGAGGATTGGAAGATTGAAGGTCATAAATTTGAGTATTTAAATATTCCATATTTTGATCTTTTAGATGGTGTAGAAGAGATACTAGAGCAAATTCCTACCGACAAAGATGTTTTAGTAGTATGTGCTAAGGAAGGCTCTTCTATTATGATTGCTGAAATGTTGTCGGATGCTGGTCGTGAAGTTGCTTATTTAGCCGGTGGGATGAAATCCTGGTCTATGTATTTAGAGCCAATTAAAGTAGGAAATCTTGCAAATGGTGGCGAGCTATACCAATTCGTACGTTTAGGAAAAGGCTGCTTATCCTACATGGCAATTTCTGAAGGTGAGGCAGCGCTTATAGATGCAGTCCGTTTCACAGAAGTATTTACAAATTTTGCACAGGAAAAAGGTGTAGAAATCAAGCATGTATTTGATACTCACTTACACGCCGACCATATTTCAGGAGGACGTCATATCGCTGCTGAAACAGGAGCAACCTATTATTTACCACCGAAAGATGCAGAAGAGGTTGTGTTTGACTACACAGCCCTTACAGACGGTTTAACTGTACAGCTTGGGTCAACAAAAATTGATGTAGGTGCGCTTTACTCACCAGGTCATACAATTGGTTCAACTTCATTTGTGATTGATGAAAAGTACTTATTAACAGGAGATATTTTATTCATCGATTCGATTGGGCGTCCTGATTTAGCCGGTCTGGCAGAGGATTGGGTAGCAGATTTACGCGAAACATTATACTCTCGCTATCGTTCATTAGCTGAAGATCTAATCGTATTACCAGCACACTTTATGATTATTGAAGAGCTAAACGAAAATGGTACTGTAGCAAAACGTTTAGGAGATCTATTTGCAGAAAATCATGGCTTAAATGTAGAGGACGAGGAAGTATTCCGTTCAATGGTAACAGACAACTTGCCTCCTCAACCAAATGCCTATCAAGAAATTCGCCACGTGAACATGGGCAAAATTACACCAAGTAATGAAGAACAAACGGAAATGGAAATCGGACCAAACCGTTGTGCAGTACGTTAATTTTCATAACAAAGGAAATATTATTCATACACTTGTCTCTTGGAGAGAAGTTTATACTGACAACAAATAATACGAGAAGAGGAATATAACATGAACATTACTAAAACATTAGATGCAAAAGGATTAGCATGTCCAATGCCAATCGTTCGTACGAAAAAAACAATTGATACGATTAATTCTGGAGAAATACTAGAAGTATTAGTTACTGATAAAGGTGCGTTAAATGACTTTACAGCGTGGGCAGCAGCTGGTGGGCATACAATTGTTGAACAAAAAGAGGAAGACGGCGTGTTATTCTTTTATATTCAAAAAGCTTAACAGTATAAATTGCGAGTAGAATATTCTTCTACTCGTTTTTTTTACAGAAAGAAGGGACAGACATTATGGATCTTTCCATTACATTTATAGTTGTTATTTTTGCCCTTGGATTTATAGGGTCATTTGTTTCGGGCATGTTAGGAGTTGGGGGCTCCATCATTAAATACCCCTTGCTATTATACGTTCCACCACTATTTGGACTGGTGGCATTTTCTGCCCATGAAGTATCAGGAATTAGTGCGATTCAAGTATTCTTCGCTTCTATTGCAGGTGTGTGGGCATACCGAAAAAGTGGGCTGCTCCATAAGGAATTGATTATTTATATGGGTGGGGCAATTTTACTTGGAAGCTTTATTGGTAGTTACGGTTCAGGATTTTTATCGGAGGACGCTGTTAATATTGTGTACGGAATACTCGCTATAATTGCTGCGGTTATGATGTTTATTCCACGTAAAACTATAGAGGAAAACGCTAAAATTTCATTCAATAAAGTTCTTGCAAGTAGCCTAGCGCTCATTGTTGGAGTTGGATCTGGGATCGTCGGAGCAGCGGGTGGCTTTTTACTCGTCCCGATTATGCTTACCGTTTTAAAAATTCCAACACGTGTTACAATTGCGACCAGTTTAGCAATCACCTTTATTTCTTCTATTGGTGGTAGTGTAGGTAAAATTATTACTGGTCAAATTGAGTACTGGCCTGCGTTCATTATGATTATCGCAAGTATCATCGCAGCACCTTTAGGAGCAAAAATTGGTCAAAAAATGAATGTGAAAATTCTACAATGGTTGTTAGCTATTATGATTGGTGCAACAGCTATTAAAATTTGGATCGATATTTTACAGTAATACACAAAGAAAAGAATTTAAAGATGTATCTCGTGAATCAAGGTTTTTGTTTTGGATTAACGTTTCAATTTAGCTAAGATTTCTATGAATCTCTATTATAAATCTATATCCTAATTAGTTCCTAGATAATCCAGTTCCATCAAATACAGTAATAATTTTATGGAAAGATGGTTATTAATGAAACAACCCATGAAATTTTAAATTGACTCAATAAACTATTTTTTGTTAAATATACGTTTTTTTAATAAAATGATGTATAGTTAAGTTCGATTAAATTTAAGGAGCAAGACATGAAAAATATTATTGTTATTACTTTGGGTTCGTTATTAATGGCTGTTGCACTGAACTTATTCTTAGTGCCTCATGAAGTTATTCTAGGTGGGTTTTCTGGTATTGGGATGATAATAGGTATTCTAACCGGATGGAATATTGGTTGGATAATTTTCCTTTTGAACATCCCCGTGTTTATTCTTGGCTTTATAAGTATTGGGAAAAAATTTGTAGCATATAGTATGTATTCTGTTTTCCTTACGAGTTTAGCAATGCAATATATTCCGGTTTATCAAATTACAGAAGATATTTTATTGTCCTCTGTTTTTGGAGCAGTAATAGGTGGTGCCGCTACCGGAATGATCATTAAATTCAATGGTTCTACTGGTGGAATAGATATTATTGGGCTTGTTATTACCAAAAAGAAGGATTTCTCCTTAGGTACTTTAATGCTGGTCATGAACAGTGTTATTGTATTAGCTTCTGGTTACTTCATAGGCTGGGAGCAAACAATGTATACATTATTAGTTCTATATGTATTTGGAAAAGTAGTAGATGTCATTCATACCAAACATGTAAAAGTAACACTTATGATCATCACTGAAAAAGGTGAGGAAGTTCAAGATAAGATGCTTAAAAGCTTAGTCCGAGGGATTACTGTTTTGGACGGAGAGGGAGCATATACTAAGCAACCAAGAAAAGTGCTATTTACCGTCATTACGAGATATGAACTAGGGGAAGTAAAGAAAATGATTAAGGAAGTAGACAGTAATGCGTTTGTAAATATTACTGAAACGATTGAGGTTATGGGAGCATTTAATAAAAATTGATTTTATAAAGTCCAGAAAACTCTGGGCTTTTTAATTTGCATTTTTATTAAAAATGATATTTATGAAATTACCTCTTAGGTGATAAACATACAGTTTTAAAATAGTATTTTCTTCTCCACCACGTAACTGCAAAAGGGTCCATTGTAATTAACATTCTATATAAATATATTTTTAGAGTTTAATTGTCTGAAAACGGGGTAAATACATTATAGTTACTATTTAAGAAAAGGGGAGATGCTAGTTATGTGGAAAAGAATTTTATTTATCTCCGAGCATGGGGATCCACTTGAAACTTTAGGTGGTAAACAGGCTGGTGGACAAAACAACTATGTAAAAGAACTTGCCCTTGCCCTTGGAAGAAGAGGTATAGCAGTAGATGTAATTACTCATTGGAGTAACCCCAGTGCTCCTCAGGTGGAGAAATTAGGAAATATGTCAAGAGTCATTAGATTTGCTGCAGGTCATAAAGGATATATAGCAAAAGATAAGATATATGATTTGTTACCACAATTCTATGATGAAATAAAAAACAATTTATCTATACCAAAATATGATGTTGTTCATTCTCATTATTGGATGTCCGGGTTACTAGGGCTATCTTTAAAAGAAGAGTTTGGTATTCCCCTCGTTCACACTTCTCATTCATTAGGTATCGCAAAAAAACAAGCTACTGGAACTGCAGACCCGATTCGTTTAGCCGCAGAAAAGAAAATTTTAACATCTGCGAATAAGGTGATCGCCACTACTGAAGTTGAACAGCAAATAATTCAAGACTTTGCAGGTCCACTTACCAATATAGAAGTAATATCTATTGGAGTTGCAAAAGAATTCCAATCACAAGTTAAGAAAAAATCAGTAACTAAACCGTTGCTAGTATATGCTGGTCGTCTGGAGAAGACAAAAGGAATCGGCACACTATTAGATGCCTTTAAGAAATTAAAAAAGGAAAATCCAGAACTGGATGCTAAATTAGTGTTAGCTGGTGGTGATAAGGAAGAAATAGACATCAACTCAGGATTACCTATCAACCCCCATTTAAGGGAGCAAGTTAAAGGTATAGAGGAATACATTGAATTCATAGGACCTCAATCTCAACAAGGATTAAGTAATCTTTTTTCTAAAGCAACTTCCGTTATCGTACCGTCATACTATGAATCCTTTGGGATGGTGGCAGCAGAAGCCCAAGCATGTGGGACACCTGTTATTGCTTCTGGGGTCGGCGGACTCAAAGATGTAGTGTCTCATGGAAAAACAGGCTTACAGGTAAAGCCCAAGGATTCGTCTCAGCTGGCTTCAGCTATGAAAACTATATTAAAAGACAATCTTTTAGCAAAAAGACTAGGCAGAGAAGCTGGAGAACGTGCAAAACGTATCTTTAATTGGTCTTCCATTGCAAAAGAAATAGATCATACTTATGAGGAATTGTTATATGCAAATGATTACGCAAATGCTAGCAACCGATCTTGATGGAACGCTTGTTGGTGATGAAAAACAGTTAAAAGACTTACTTACCTATTATGAGGGTCTTGAAAAGAAAGTTACTTTAGTTTATGTCACAGGTAGGCATCGGCAGTCAGCCCTAGAACTTATTAATGAGGCTAGCATTCCAATGCCGAGTATTTTAATCTCGGATGTGGGAACAGGCATATATATAGGCAATGACCTTAAACCAGATGAAGAATGGAATCTTTTAATGAAGAAAAATTGGAATCCAGAGGCTATAAAGAAAATAGCTTCTCATTATCCAACTATTGTTCAACAAAAGCTACCAGATGAATCTAGGATTTCTTATACTGTACAAGAAGATGAAGGAAGTGTTAACAAGCTTAAGCAAGAATTGCTAGAAGCTAATATACCACACAAATTTATCTTCAGCTCTGGTAGGGATATTGATATACTCCCTGAGAACAGTGGAAAAGGATCTGCTTTGACATACGTGATTGAAAAATATGTAGATGATCAAGCATCTATACTGATTGCAGGCGATTCAGGGAATGATGAAGAAATGATAAGTCTTGGATATCCATCTGTTATAGTAGCAAATGCACAACCAGAGCTAATAGCCATTCAAGATCACCCCCAATTATTTAGAGCAACTAAAAATTGTGCAGGCGGAATTCATGAGGCTTGGTTGCATTTTTATGATAATTAAATCCTTTTTTAAATCACATAAGTAAACTCATTAAGACTACAGACACATTTAAAATTGTCTATAGTCTTTTTTTTGCGTCAAAGATAAGCATTTTATCTATATTGATACGTTAATACTTCTTATTAAATTTGTCTATAATACATGGCTATGTTTGATTTTTTGTACAAGACATATGCCAAATGCATGTTTACGAAATATATATTGTAAGTTTGAATATTGGAACTTCTAATTATTTCAACCGTATTAAAGTATAGGAGTAGGTTATTTCAAAGGTGTTTTTTAAAATACGTTCCATAATATTACATTTTATGTAAGGCGATGCAGGTGGCAGGAGAGGTGATGGATTGAGTTTAACTCAAGTTATATATATAGTGCTTATATGGACAATACCTAGTCTAGGTTCTTGGTATTCCTTCAGGAAAATGGAGAATGAGAAACAGAAAAAGGTTATAAAAGAGTTGAGAAATCCTTTATCTATTTTAGGGATTATTCCCAGTTTTATTGGTTTCCTCGTATATCTTACAGGCTCTGTTGCAGCATCTGACATGAAAGTCTTACGGGATTTAGGGATTGCTTTAGCACTATTTGGTTGGTTTGTAATTTGGGGAGTAGGTTTAATAAAAGGAGAGGAAAATTCCTTTAAGTGTATTACTAAGATATTAATAGGGATTTCCGTACTAATTGCTTATATCTATCTTTTTTAAATAGGAACCTTAATTCTTTTCAAAAGTATTAGAGGAAAAGATAGATGAAGAAAGTTTTAAAAGGGGTGGAGTATATGAGTGAACGATTTGAATTAAGTTTTAAAAATAAGGAAGTAAGAATCTGGTTCTATTTGATGGTACCAACGTTTATTATAGGAAGCATCTTTATATTTTATGGTGAACAAAAATATCAGTATATTCCTTTGGTAGTATTAGTAATAGTTTGGACTGTTTTTTATTTGTGGCGTTATTTTTATCGTAAGAAAATGAAGAATAAAGTAAAAAATTCTTTTTAAGCTACAGCTGCCAGCCACAAGAATGAGTAAAGGCTTTTTCTTATTGAACTAAAGTAAGCAGTGCGGATTATAAGTGGGAGTTAGTTGGTATGGAAAACGGGCAACAGGATATGATATTAATCAAAAAATGTTTTGGAGCATATTCAATATTTACTTGGTTTAAGTGAATGATTTTGTACACCTTATGGGAGCATTACTTTAAGTTGGAGTAATGCCTTTTTTATTGATCTTAATGCAAAAGGTTAGCTGGACACGAATGGGAACTTTTACGAAATTTTAAAGTCATACTTAGAAGTTAAACTAATAGGGGTGTTATATATGAAACGATTCAGTATAAGCTCAATAGTCCTAATGTTTATTGGAATTCTATTCTTTATATTAAACTGGTTAATAGATGGTTACGTCGAACCTATTGTACTTACTGGAGTTATTTTTATAGTTATAGGGGCAGTGTTTAGTTTTGTTGCGATCTCTAAAAGAGAAAAAGGAAGCGTGAAATATATATCAATTGCTACTTTTATTATTCTACTATTTTTAGTTACTTGTTTTGAACCTTTTCAAGTTATTAGAATGATGACTTGGTTTAGAAATATTACTTAACTAACCGGTAATTTAACAAATTATTACAAAAACATAAAAGTAATAACAAAGTAAATGAGCAAAGATAAAAATATCCTAGCTCATTTTTTAGTTGTTTTAAAATTAACCTTTACTCATACCATAATAATAGGACTACAACAGTCTGAACTAGCTAGTACTGTTTCATCGAGAGTCGTCCACTCCAGAGCCAAGTATATAGAGACGTTTTAACAGGAACTCAAGTTGCTCTTTATACGTTTTGATTTATTAACTAATTTGTACGAATCTAGTTTTTATGAACATCCTGGAACGATTAAAGATGCTTATTATTTTTATTCCTTTTGGTCAGATCGAATCAAGAAAGATTATGTTATCTTAGGTTAAAAGTTATGGTAAGATGTTTATGTTTGTACGCACCATTCCCTAATGGAAAAGGGAAGAAAAGTTGACACGGCAAGGTTGCAATTATATACTAGGTTACGTTATGTAAGTGCTTAAAAATAATTAGAATATAATAGACAAAAATGATGAATATGAATGATAGGTGAATGAAAATGAATATAAATAAAGAAACGCTGACATTGTTACAGGATAAAATAAAAATAATAGAAACGGTTGAGGAGCTTGATCTTTGTTTAGTTGGGCCAGTTAACTTGCCTATTAAGCAAGGCGATTTCCAAACAACCTTTCAATGGTATACCTGGGTTAAAATTGATAAAAATTTATCAAAAGAGGATATTTTAACATCATTGCCACAATCAAATTTAGCTTTTGGCCAACAATCCTCTGTTCTTGTTTATGGTGACTTCGCGAATGAGGAAGATGCTCTTATTCGTATGCATAGTATTTGTCATACAGGAGATATATTTGGTAGTCAACGCTGTGATTGTGGTTTCCAGCTTCATGAATCGATGAAAATGGTAGTAAATCATGGCTGTGGAGCCATTTTTTATTTAGCAGACCATGAAGGCAGAGGAATTGGTTTATTTTCTAAATCACTGGCTTATCTTTTACAGGAGGAAGGCTATGATACGGTTGAAGCCAATCATGCACTAGGCTTTGAAGACGATAGTCGCTCCTATGAAGATGCAATTCGCGTGTTGGAAGTATTAAGAAGCAAGCAGGTGACTTTAATAACTAATAATCCTAGGAAGCTGGCTGCGTTAAAGAACCATGGTCTTCTTGCTAAGGATCACGTGCCTTTATGGGGTGGACTGACTGAAACAAATGAATTTTATTTGAATACGAAAGTGAAAAAATCTGGACATATTGTAGAAGAGAGTCCAAGTTTAAAAGTGTGAGGTGTACACAATGAAAACCGACGAGGAATATATGAGGCTTGCATTAGACTTGGCGGCTAGTGCGAAAGGCAACACGAATCCTAACCCAGTAGTGGGTGCAGTAATTGTGAAAAATGGAGTAATTGTTGGTACGGGACTACATCGCAAGGCAGGCGAGCCACACGCAGAAGTGCATGCATTTAAAATGGCGCAACAGCATGCGGAGGGTTCCACTCTTTATGTAACCTTAGAACCTTGCTCACATTACGGTAAAACACCACCTTGTGCAAATTTAGTAAAGGAATCAAAGGTAAGCAGAGTCGTTGTAGCGACTAGGGACCCTAATCCTGAGGTTGCTGGGAGAGGCATTCAGCTGCTCCGTGACGCGGGCATTCAGGTTGATGTCGGGATATTAGAAAAAGAAGCGCAAAAGTTAAACGAGCGTTTTATACACAATATGCTTACCAAGCGTCCATTTGTCATTTCAAAATTTGCCATGACGCTAGATGGTAAACTCGCAACCTACAATGGACATTCTAAATGGATTACTGGAGAAGTATCACGTAAAGATGTGCATACGCTAAGAAATGAAGTAGACGGTATTTTAGTAGGGGTAGGTACAGTAATAGCAGATAATCCAGCCTTAACTACAAGACTTACTGAGCTTGATGGAAAAAATCCTACAAGAATTATCTTAGATAGCAGCCTACGGACTCCTTTAGATGCACAGGTCCTTCAAACAGAGGAAGCCAAAACGATTATAGTAACAAGTAAAGAAGTAGATTCAAACCGTGTTAAGGAGTATGAATCAAAGGGAGCAAAAGTATTATTTGTTTCCAAGAGAAATAGTGGATTGGATTTAGAAGAGGTACTTAGTGAATTATATCAGCAAGGGTTAACCGACATACTAGTGGAAGGTGGAGGGGCGATAAATTCGGCCTTTTTGAATGCTGGTTTAATAGATAAATACTATATTTATATAGCTCCAAAAGTATTGGGAGGCAAAGAATCCATTACCCCTTTTACTGGGGAAAATCCAGAGTCAATGGATGCTGCCAAGCAATTGTATTTTGACGAGTTCCAAAAGTTTGGAGAGGATCTTCGTATAATTGCCTACCCTAAAAATAAATGAGCTACATAACTTTTGATCCAGTATTAAGAAAAATAAATAAAAAGTAACAATGGTATAAGAGTAGGAGAATAAAAAATGAAATTCGGCTTTGATATTGACGATACATTAATTAATTTGAGAGAACATGCTTTTCACTTGTACAATAAGAAACTTAACCAAAATGTGAATCTTGACGTATTTCATGCTTTAAAAACGGTAGAGATTCATGAAGCTTTTGGTTTGGAAAAAGAAGCTGGAAACACCATGTGGAAAGATTGTATGGAGGAAATATATTTTACCGAATGCCCATCCTTTGAGGGAGCCTTGGAAACTTTAAATGCTCTAGAAAATGATGGACATGAGATTTACTACATTACCTCTCGTCCTAAAAAATATTGCGCTCAAACACGAGATTGGATGAAAGCACAAGGCTTTCCAATAACAGATGAAAACTTCTACTGCGGGATGCAGGATGAAGAAAAAATAGCAACAATCAAGGCATTAGAGTTAGATTATTATTTCGATGATAAGCCAGCTGTTTTAGAAACGCTCCAAAACGTAAAAACAAAAGTATTCATAAAGGATCAATCGTATAATCAGTTAATGGATATGCCAAGGCTGAAACAATGGTCTGACTTGAGGAAAATTTTAGAGGAAACAGTCTAACTCGACATAATATATTTCGTGATTCGAATACCCCATGCACATTAGTCGCCAACTAATATGCACGGGGTATTTTTTAAATGGAATAATTTTTAAATTTGAAACAAAGCAAGGGAAGGGCCGTCTAATTATAAAATAGTTAAAATCCAAAGGAAGTGACATTTTGAAAAAAATACATTTCATTATCCTGTTAACATGTTTATCTATTTTACTAATAGGATGTCAATCAATTGAAAGCAAAGAAACAAATCACGATAACCCTCAGCAATCGTCAAATGAACAAGTAGAAGGTGAGGTAATGGAAGTTATCCTATCAAGCTCAACTTTGGAAGACACTATTATTTTTAAAGATGAAGCCAGTATAAAAGAGTTTAAAGATATGATTTCAAGTTCAGTACAACAAGCTGGAATTGTTAATATGTCTAATCCAGATCATTATATAGATATTATGTTTAAAAAAGATAAAAAACAAACTTATTATTTATGGTTAGGAGAGAACAGGGAAAACGGATCTTTAATGAAAGCTGATGATACCCATACGATTTATACTTTTGATGAAGAAACGAATAAAAAAATTAGCAATTTGTTGCAAAGGAAACAATAGACTTTGGGTTCAACTACATGCTTGACTGTTTTTAAAAGTAAAAAAAGATATAGGATTAGAATATATTTTTGTCATTCTATGTACTCTAGCGTTGGAGTATAAGTTCAATTCATTACTTCAGTTATAATGATCCCGCCCAAATTATCCCCTGAAATTTCAAATTTATTGCTTTTGGATGACTCCATACTTTTTAATAGTTCCTGTTTTACATATCTTATTTGATATTGCTTACCTTCAATGGTTGTGTCATATTCGCTTTTTTCTTTTAAAAATGCGAGGTATTCTTCTAACACTAAATCTTCATTGGTCATAATAAGACTATGGGGTTTTCCAACGTAGCGGAAATGCCAAGGTTCAAAAGCGATTCCAGTTACGTCCACTTTGTTCTCCGGATAACGTAAAATAAAGCCAAATTCTGGTGCATGTTGTGCTAACCAGTCGGCTTCCAGTGTATATTCCATCATTCCTTCGGTTGAACCAATATCAATGGACAAGCCTGACTGATGCTCACTATAGCCATTTGGCAGGGCATACTGTGAACCTAATTCTTCATAAAGTTGTTGTTGGACGATACCAGTACGGAAACCACTATTAAGCTTGAAATGCATAATTTCATCTTTTTCAGCTGCCTCGAACATTTCCTGCATAGGGGTCAGTAAATCCTTATGTACAGTCATTTCTGATTGTATTTCTACGTTATTTGCAAAGTCATTAGGTACCGCTTCGATTTCGGTTGGTTCTTGTTGAAGTTTTACCTCGTTATTAATTAATATAAGATTCCCTTCATAAATCTGTTCTTCTTCAATTGTAAAGATTTGTCTGTCTTCATTGGTATAGTTAGTAAAGATCAAATACCCAAATGTTGAAAGGCAGCATAATAAGAAGAATTTTTTCAACTGTCTCACTCCCTTACTAGATATATCTAGCATAGCAAGTAGACTTTAAGATTATGGTACGATAATTCTTAATTTTTTCTTAAGGTTATCATTTTGATAAACATCACCTCTTCACTAAAAACGTAATTAATAATCTATTCAGGTTGCTAGAAAGTAAATTGAAATTATCCATGCTGTACATGAATATCTTTGCAATTTACTCCCAAAGCAATTTAAATTAATTAGACCCATTTTTTATTTTTTGAAAGCTTGCTATAGAAGCCTGATACAGCTTCTCCATTTTTTCCTCTATGAAATTCGTTCTTTCATATAATGAAAATCGAATATGGTCGATCTGCCTCATTATTTTCTCCAACAAGCCTTCTTGGAGATCTACTCGACTTGTTAAATCCTTTTGAGCTTCTTCCAAACCACTAATCTGTTGGGTAATCGTATGATGGAAATGATGCTGTTCGTCCATTTTGGCCATTGCTTCATGTTGAAACGCTGACACCTGCTCCATACTTGAAAGTACTTCTACATTTTTTAATGAAAGATCGTCTATCTTTTGAACAATCACTCCGGAAGTTTCTTCAGATTTGTCTAATCGAACCTTTATATGGTGTTGTGTTTCATCTAGATGCTCAATATGTTCCATTAAACATTGTTTTCCAAGCTGCTCTTCTGTTATTAAGTGGTGCAACTTTTCGTTTTGTTGCTCTAATTTCTTTAAACCAGTTTGTATTTGTTTTTCAACCTGTTCATGCTGCATATTTAATTTCTTTAAGTACTCAAGTCTTTTGTTAAGTTCATTCCAATGGGTTATTTGTTGTTCTCCATATTGTTGTTGCGAATTATTTAATCGAATAATATTATCTAAAAAAGACTGGTTAGTTGCTTCTTGGCTAAGCATGAAATCGGTTAAGTAGTTACTACGAAACTCGACTTGGTTGCTAGCTTTTAATTCGCCATTATTTTTAAAAACACCTGGATGCTGGCTATCGTTGATGAATAATCCCATTAAATTTCCTCCTTATGAATTATCATATTTATTAGAATATGCATGTAGGTTAAATATAGGGATTGCGAGGCATGCATCAATTGGAATAGCGAAATAGTTTCAATTTTTACAAAATAATGAAAAAGGTATAGTTATTTATTATTAAGCTATTGTATAATATGACCTAGAGGTGTTTTATTTTGAATAAACAAATAAATGATAGTTTGGATATAAAAATAACTGGAGAAATACTTGCACAGTCTTTCCCAAAGCGTCAAGGTGGAACATCATTTACCACCTTTCTACAAACTAAAAAAGGACAATTTGTATGGAAAGTAGCAACTGAGCTACCTTATCGAGAATGGCTAAAAAAAGAAGCAGAGGTAATGGAACTTCTAAATAAAGAGACAGAACTTCCGATTCCATTATTCATGCATTACAAAGAGCAACCCGAAGAGAATTCACTTCTAATGAGTAAGTTAGAAGGCGTACCTTTAAGAGAAGCCTTACACGATGCAAATTCAATCGAGGAAAAGAGATCCCTTTTTCTCAGCTTTGGAACTCTTCTAAAATTATTACACACTACTAGACCTCCAGGTGCATTGCTAACTAAAAATATTTGGCTTGAAAAACAATTACATACAGCCGCTTACAACGTAAAGCATTACAAAGTGGATGGAAATGAAGAGCTACTCACCTATTTAAAATTGAACCAGCCTAAGCCAATACCTCAAACACTTATACATGGGGATTGTACGATTGATAATGTACTTGTGAAGGATGGTATGGTATATGCTTTTATTGATCTTGCTGGAGTAGCACATGGTGACCCTAGGTATGACCTCGCTCTTGCTACTAGATCCATACAATCCAATCCATTATTAGTGGAAGCTTTCTATGAGGGTTATGATTCTACACCAATTTCAATAGAAGAATTTAAATATTTTGATGGAGGTCTTTATGAATTTTTTTGAAAATGAGGTGACCTTGAAGTGAAGCTAATAGGTCCATTTATGATGATAGTTGGCATATGCTGCATAGGGTTTTCTTTGTTTGAATTTTTTACGCTGGAGTTTTTTGAGGAACCGCAGTATTTTTGGTTATTCTTTGTTGGTGCTCCCCTTATCTTTTTCGGATTTGTTTTAACTGGGGTAGGTAATTTTAAAAAACTAAAAGATCTAAATAACGAGGTAATACGTGAACAAATGGCTGCAGCCAGCCAAGGATGGGAGGAAGGACAGTTAAAAGCGGAAGCCTATTGCTCAAACTGTGGCCATCCAGTTCGTCGATCATCCAATTTTTGCTCCGACTGTGGTACCTCACTGCAAATGTAAGTATTTAGTCATTAGTATGGCTTATCTACTGAACTACAAGATAAAGGAGTGAAATGATTGAGCGCTTGGAAAACATTAAGTTCCTCGTATATTTTTAAAACCCCATTTGGAAACTTAAGAGAAGACATTTGTGAACTACCAGATGGACAGGTAATTGAAAGCTACTATGTCAATGAGTATACGGATTGGGTCAACGCCATTGTACTGACAAAGGAACAGCAGATTATATTAGTAAGCCAATATCGCTATGCAGGTCAAAATATCTTTTTAGAAATTCCAGCTGGAAAGCCAGAGGGACAAGAAAGCTACCAGGAAGCAATTATTAGAGAAGTTCAAGAGGAAACTGGCTATACAACCGATCGCGACCCAGTTTTATTGGGTCAATTTTACGTAAACCCAGCTACTCAAACCAATAAGGTTTACACCTATTTGCTTTTAGATACGTATAAAACTAGCGACCAACACCTGGATCCTACAGAATTTATAGATGTTCATACTTTTGATTTTAAAGAAATGCACTCTTTAATAAAGAATGGTGAAATTCAACAGCTTTTCACAGCCAATGCTTATTATATGGCTTTAGATTTTTTAAAGGAGTATGCAGTCAAATGATCAAAGGCTTTGCGTCAAAAGAAAATACTTTTGGTTACCTGAGTCTTCATCAATCTAATTTTAGAGAAACGCCATGGTTTTATTGCTCTCCAATTGCACTTGGAACACATTTAGGAGAGATGACGGAGGCACATTCTGCCTTATATCAAGAAACGATTCGTTATAGTCTATTGAACGGACTAAACTTTATTGATACCGCCTTAAATTATCGTGGTATGAAATCAGAAAGAGACATCGGCAAGGTTCTTTTAGAAATAACAGAAAACAAAAAATTGAACAGATCAGAATTTGTCCTTTCCACTAAAGGTGGGCTCCTACCTGGGGATAAAGATGCAGGACTTGTTCCAAAAGATTATTTAGAGTCGGTGCTTTTACAAAATACAATTATTAAAGAGACAGATATACAAACTTTTGAACATCAAAAGCATGTACTTACTCCTAATTATTTCCGGTTTGCTATAGAGCAAAGCAGAAAGCACCTTTATTTGGATACGATTGATATATATTATTTACATGTTCCAGAGCTTTCTATGAAGGTTCTTGGAAAAGATGCATTCTACAACCAGCTGGAGGATTTATTTTACTTTTTTGAGAAACAGGTAGAGAAACAAAATATCCGCTTTTATGGAATGGCTACATGGCTTGGACTTATTGGTGATCAGGATGAGAAAGGCTATATCTCTTTAGAAATAGCAGAAAGTATAGCCAGAAATGTCGGAGGGGAATACCATCATTTTAGATTTGTGCAATTACCTGTAAATAGAGTTTTTCCTGAAGCAATCAAAAAGAAAACTCAATCAGTTGCTGGAATTGAAATGACAGTACTCGAAGCAGCAAGACAGTTAGGAATACACGTAACGACCAGCGCACCCTTTAACCTAGGAAAAGAAATACAAAAAAAAGATGATAGCTTGCGATTCCTAATGAATACGAAAGGCATATTATCAACAATGGTTGGCATGAAGCAAATCGACCATGCCAAGTGCAACATAGCAACGAGTAAACGTAGAACCATTCAATAGGAGGATAAATTGAGAACGATCATCAAGCGAGCTTTGTGTCTGTTGTTTCCTTTCGTCATTGGAGCGTATACCGTGCAAGCATTTACTATGTATTATAGCTGGAGCAATCTAGTGTGGAGCATATTAATTAGCTGCTTACTTTTTATCTTTTATATGTATTACTTGGATACCAAACGAGACTTTTCGCTGTCTATTGTTCGTCCTCCAGTGAGCTTTATATTAACAGCCACCTTATTTTGCTCCTTTTACATAGGAGGTAGCGCATGGTCTAATTTCATAGAAGAACCTTATAAAGAGATAGCGCCTCTAGCTGCTGGAGCCAAAGCAGAAGAGAAGAAAAGCAGAAAATTATTCTCTTTATTTTCAGGAGACTCAATCCAAAAAAATGTGGAGTCTAAGCAGATTGATAGTATCTCTTATTATTTTGCAGCAGATAATATTGCTTCTGTGCAGGAGTACTCCTCGCTGTTAGCTAAGGAAAAGGCAAAGTTAGATCGGATTTTCGGGTCAGAGCTAAAGGACCCTTTAAAGATTGAAATATACAATGATTCTTCGGCTATTAAGGAAGTGTCCCCTGGAGCAGTAGGTTATTACAAACGTAGGAATCAATCTATTCATCTAATGAAGATGGATGATGAAAAAAGATGGGAACGAATATTATTACACGAATATACCCACTATCGTATTCACCAATTTGCAAAGGTTAATGGATTGAGTAGTAAAATGGAGCATCTGCCTTTTTGGTTCATAGAGGGGCTAAGTGAGTACGTTGGTTATCAGGATAGGGTGATTAACCATCAGATCCTAGGTGAAACAGTGGATTATCGCTTACTAGACACAAATAAAACCATCCCAGCGACTCTGGAACATTATAAAGTATATTTACAAGGCTACTTCACAGTGAAAAAGTTGGATAGTTTATATGGATCAGAAGTCATAGCGAAGTTGTTATTATCGGAGTCTTTAAATGATTTTTATAGCACCATGGAGAAAACTACTGGACAAAGCACAGAGGAATTTCAGAAAACTCTTCTAGCAACTTATTAAAAGACTTCTCTTTTATTATCAAATTAAAAAGAGCTAGATAACTAATTCTAGCTCTTTTTTAATGCACGCCGTAACTCAATTTTTATTTTAATTAGATTATTAATCTTCAAATTGCAGGTATTCTAAAATATTACCAAAAGGGTCTCGAAAACTAATGAATTTTCCTGGAGGACAATCAGTTGGTTCATCTATTATAAAATGTACTTCTTTTTCTTTTAAGATTTTAACCTTTTCATAAATATCTTCCGTTTGCAATCCCAATGCAACTCCTGAAGCATTTTGGTTATTGCTTGCACTATCATTTTCCTCCAAAACAAGAGGTAAGTTTCCGTTAACGAGTGATGCAAGCTTAGGACCATACTGCTTATGTAGTTCAAAACCTAACGTATTAGTATAAAAGTCAATTGCTTTATTTAAATTTGGCACATAAATGCTTATAACACAAATTTGATTTTTCAAATTATCCCTCCTATTAATAGTATTTTTATACATATTCTACATTACTTATTGATTGTCCTTTTTAGAGGATATAAATTTCCTTAGTCGAATAACATAAGTTAGAAATAATATTTTAATAGTTCAACAACATTTAAAAAAAGGGGGACATATTAAGTGTTTATTCGGGATTATAACGATTCAGATGAGATAGGTTGGGTAAGATGTAGAACACTATCATTTCTAAATACAGCCTACTTTGATAACGTATTGAATAAAAAAGAAAACTATGAAAATCCTGCAATCGAACTCGTGGCAGAATTAAATGGACAAATTATTGGACTCATTGATATAGAGTATGAAAAGGAAGAAAAAACCGTTTGCTCAAGAGGTCACGGCTTAGGAGGTATGGTTTGGCATGTTGCAGTACATCCAGATTACCAACGACAGGGAATTGGTGAGCAACTTCTCCAAGAAGCAGAAAAAAGAGCAATCAATATAGGGTTGAATCGATTTGAAGCGTGGACTAGAGATGATCGTTGGGTACGGAATTGGTATGAAAAAATGCAGTTTAAAAAAGTCTATTCCTATTACCATATTTATTTCGAAGGAAATGAAATGAAAAATAGAATTCAAAGTACTATTCCTAATCTTCACTTACAGAATACGTTTGCTCATTATGTAGGAGAAGATATTGAACAATTTTCAGATAACCAACGAATTCATGAATGCGTTTGCTATGAAAAATATTTTAAATAAAAAATACATCTTATTTTCCTAAAGCGTTAAAATGCTTTACCACGATTGTAAAGTGAGGTGTTGTAATGAAAATCAGAATGCTCTTTATGATGATTGTAGGAATATTATTCATTCCAGCTTGTGGGTAGGAAAGTCTTAATGAACGTCACGAAGTATATTTATCAGAAAAAGGTTGGGAGATAAAAGATTCAATTGAAGTTGAAACTTATATATTAGATATTCCCGATGAATTGCTTAGTAACTATGAAGCAAGTGGAATTACATTTTTGAGTGAGTATTTAAGTGAAGAAGTTATACGGCATACTTATGAGTTAAAAGAAAAAGATGATAATGGAGAACGTTTGCAAGCTGTGATATTCGAAGTATACAAAGAAATTATTGGGGGCTATGGAGTACTTCGGACATGGGTGCCAGGCGTATTTAACTTGGACGATAAGGAACGTCTCATTAAGGAGCAAATGATTAAGTAAAGAAAGTAGATACATATAAAGTCAAATAGAGATTGCAAATATTTTTTTTAGGAGGTAAAAATAATGAATTTGGTTAACGAATTTTTAATCAGTTTAAGAGGAGCATTATCAAAAGTTGAGCTCAACGAATTAAATACAGCACAGGGGGCTTCAAAAGAGGATCTTAATACCCTCAGGTCAGAATATCCAGAATGTCCAGAATCACTAATCTGTTTACTGGAAAATATAGACGGTACATATTGGAGGGAATATAAAGAAAATGAAATTGCGATTTGTATTTTAGGCGCTGATGTTGCTGATGGCGAATATCCATACTATTTGCTATCTACACAACAGATGCTCGATAGTTCTAAGGAAGAAGAAGATGTCTCCTATCTATTAGAATATCAAGATGACGAGGAGGCTGTTGACCCTAAGATAAATCCAGAGGGACTGCTACCTGGTAAATATATTCATTTTGCCGACTGTATGAACAACGGTGGGACATCAAGACTCTTTATCGACTTTAACCCTTCAGCTGATGGTGTAAGCGGTCAAATAGTTCGATTTTTGCACGATCCAGATGAATACAAAGTGATTGCAGACAGCTTTGACGAGTATTTACAGGATATTATTGACGGTAACTTTATTTTTCTTGATAACGAAGAACAGTAATATATTCTAAGCTTGTACAGTGTTAAAGGGGAGGTTACCTGAACATCAATTCTATAATTTACAATAAAGTTAAGTATATTGTTTTGTTGTTGATACTACTTTTTTTTCCTTTTTTTAATTTTTTCTCTGTTACAGGTTACGCTTGTTCATGTGATGGACCAAACACCGTGAAAGAAGAATTAGATTTTAGTTCCACAGTTTTTTCTGGAAAAGTTGTTGAAATAATAGATGGGAACAAAAATAAGTCCATACAATCTTCTGCTGATCCTATTGCTGTACATTTTGATATGAATGAATATTGGAAAGGGCCAAATCAGTCACCAATTACAGTTTATACTGTAAGAAATACGGAAAGTTGTGGCTACGAATTTGAATTGAATCAAGAGTATTTAGTATATGCAATTGAATCAAATGGAGAAATTCAAGTGAATTACTGTTCCAAAACTACTCTGTTGTCTTTAGCAGATAAGGATTTATCCGAATTAGGAAAAGGTGAAAAAACAATTGAACTAGTTTCAAATAATTCAACTGCTAGCAAGGATGAAGAACAGTTAACTCCCAAAAGTTTAACAAATATGAATAGTATATATATTAGTCTGCTCGCCTTAGGTTTATTACTGGTAATGATATATGTCCTAAAACGAATTAAGAAATCGCCTTAATCTTATAAGCTTAAAGATATTGGTTGATTTTGACTAACCATTCTTTTTTAAAGTGACTGTAAACATAAACAAAGGAACTTTCAAATAGCTATTAAGAACATATATAGTTGGTGACAGTTTTTCACTATGTTTAAATGAGTAAATTTGTGCGCTTTATGGATGCTAAAGAGGTTCCCATTTATTGATTGCAGCGCCAGACTGCGACTCCTACGGGATGAGGGATACAGATAAGCCATCACAACCACGCGCGTAAGTGATTGTGATGGCTTATCGCTCACCCCGCGGAAAGCTTCCGGCTGGGGCGGAAATCAATTCTACTCTCTGATCTAAGATTTCTTTTCATCATAAATCAACCCTTAGAAGGAGCCCCGGATATTTCTCCTGGGCTCCTTCTTGACATTTATAAAGTAGTTTTTATATTTTGCAATTTAGCTCGTTCATGCTGTAAAAGCCATTCTTTCCTCCATAGTCCTCCAGCGTAACCAGTCAACTTTCCTCCAACGCTTATGATCCGATGACAGGGTATAACAATAGGCAATCTGTTTTTGTTATTAGCACTTCCTACAGCTCTAACTGCACGATTTTTCCCAATTGTTTCTGCTATATGCTTATAGGTAGCAGTTGTCGCATAAGGAACTTGTGTAAGTGCTTGCCAAACCGACTGCTGAAATGCAGTGCCCTCATAGTTATAGAGAAAAGTAAATTCCATACGGTCTCCATAAAAATACTCATTTAATTGCTCGATACAAGTATGAAGTATAGGAGGATGATCGACCTCAAGCGCGCGTTCTACTTCTTTTCTTTCCGTAAAGCGAATCGCATCAATAGCCTCGCTCGTACTTGAGATTTCTAATACTCCAATCGGTGATTGATAGTCTACTTGATACATTATAAGGACCTCCATAGATAAAATGTAGCGTATGCCTGCCAGCCTTTCCATCTTTCGGCTAGTTCTTTTAGTTCGACCACCGTAGGTTTACGGTCTAAATTTAATTGTTTTTTCAGGGCATTATGCAATCCAACGTCTGAAATAGGGAAAGCAGAGGGCTCTTGTAGGCTTTTCATCAACACATAGTCTGCAGTCCAAGGTCCAATACCTCTTATAGTCGTTAAAAACAAATGCTTTTGTTCAAATGTCTCTAGTTTAAATAATAGGTCCTTGTCTAACTTTCCGCCTTTCATCAGCTGAGCAATACCAATGATATACTCTGCTTTTCTAGAACTAAATTGTAAGGCTCTTAAATCATCTGTTGTTAAAGAAGCAACCATTTCAAAGGAAGGAAATGTATAAAATCTTTTCCCATCATATTCTACAAAGTCTCCGTATTTTTCTACTAATCGCTTTTTTAAAGTATAGGCAAATGTTAAATTAATTTGTTGACCGATAATGGCCCAGGCTAACGCTTCAAAAAATCGTACATGTAGAGCATCAGGTTTCCATTCAATTATAAACAAAATTGGCTCATCATCATCTAATTTAATAGCTTTATAAATAGAGTAATTTATTACTTGGTGCATCGTTTCTTGTTCCGATCTCATTAAATGAGCTAGACATTCCTCGAAGCAAAAGTCAGAAGGTGTAGGTATATTTAGTGTATTTGGTTTTAGGCTCTCATTCATATTTGCGAACTCCTCCATTGTTTTCGATATTCACTAGGAGAGGTTTGTAAGGAATTTTTAAAAGCCTTATAGAAAGTCGATGTACTTTTAAAGCCTGTTTTCAATGATATTTCTAGGTTTGTATTATCTGTATTCTTCAATAAATGGATTGCTTTTTCTATGCGAACTTTTTCTAAAAACGTACGTGGACTCTCGGACGTAACTTGTTTAAAGACTCGCTCCAGATGGAATGGACTTACTCCAATATGTAAAGAGAGGCTCTCCAGCGTAATAACCTCTTTGTAATTGCAGGTCAGAAAAGAAATTACTTCGCTTACTAAATCCTCTTGAGGCGCAAGATCTATATCAGGCTTGCATCTTTTACAGGCTCGAAAACCAGCATTCTCTGCCTCAGATTTAGTTTTATAAAACTGTACGTTCTCTTTTTTGGGTTTTCGGGATTTACAGGAGGGCCTACAATAAATTTTAGTAGTTTTTACAGCTGTATAAAAGCATCCATCATAATTACGATCGCAAGATATAATCCTTTGCCACATTTCCTCAAAAGAAAGGTTTACTTTAGCCACGAATTTTCACTCCCTTTTTCAGTAAATTTTATTCATCATATCATATAACTTTTTTCGTTTGTAATTGCCTTATGTCTACTTTAACAAATATAGGAGAAGGAATCGTCTTAATTCTTGCTATTATGGTCCAATATTTATTGTTATTTTCTGAATTTTTAGTTGACTAATTTTAAGGATACTATTAATCTGTAATAAAAGTATCACTAAATTTGAGTTTTACGTTTAATATTTGTTATATAAATTACTGATTAATCATAGAGACTACTATAGTAATTTTTTATGAAAATTACTGGGTTTAAGAGCATTCGTTTATTTGGGGGTTAAAGTATGTTATATACTTTTATGTTAAGGCGTTTTAATGGTGTTATGAGTTATTTTAGAAAAGCATAGCTTAAATAAAGGAGGAAGGTAAGTGAGCATAGTTCTAACTTCACAAGATGAGCAGCAGCAAATGGATCGTTTTATGGAACGAATTGAAATGGGAGATAAGATTGAAGCCGATGATTGGATGCCTGAGGAATATCGCGTCACATTAATTAAATTGATCTCTATGCATGGGATGAGTGAAATTATGGGGGCTCTGCCAGAGAAGGAATGGGTGCCACGTGCTCCTTCTCTATCTAGAAAGTTAGGTATTATGGCGAAAGTGCAAGATGAAATGGGTCATGGTCAGCTGTTACTTAGGGTGACAGAGGACTTGCTAAAGCCTTATGGGAAGAATAGGGCTGATTTGATGCAGGATCTCTTTAAAGGAGATCTAAAGTTCCACAATGTCTTTCATATGGGGACAAAAACTTGGGCAGATGCAGGGATTATTGGCTGGCTAGTAGATGGAGCGGCTATCATAACTCAGACAAATATGCTGGGTGCCTCGTATGGTCCGTACTCAAGAGCATTGCAGCGAATTTGTGCCGAAGAGGTGTTTCACGCGCAGCATGGGGAATCGATTATCATGGCTCTCGCTGAAGGTACAAGCAAACAAAAAGAGATGATTCAAGAAGCCCTTAATCGTTGGTGGGAGCCCCTCCTTATGTTCTTTGGCCCCGCATCTAAGGAAACTACAGGCTCCTCTAAACAGGATTTAACGATTAAATACAAAATAAGAACGAAAACAAATGAAGAATTTAGACAAATCTTTTTTGATAAATACATCCCTAGAATTTTATCCTTGGGGCTGACTGTTCCTGACCCAACCTTAACATTCGATAAATCTACAAATACGTGGATATACCAGCAGCCTGATTGGAATGAATTTAAGAAAATTATTAAAAATGGTGGTCCTAGATCAGAGGCGCGCCTAAATTTAAGAAGAATCTCATATGAAAATAATGCATGGGTCCGGGATGCACTTAGTGCGACAGTAAGCTAAGAAAGGAGTAGCTAATATGAAAGAAGAAAATTTTTATCAAGAATATGAAATATTTAGCAAACGAACTCCAAGCTCAGCTTTTTTACATCAATTTAGTTTACTCGCTCCGAATGAAGATATGGCTTTTATAATGGCTCAAGAAAACTTTATGAGACGAGAACCGGTAGCTGACATATGGATCGTCAATCGCAAGCATATCCGTAAGCTTGACCTGGAGGAGAAGGAAACGTTAGCAAGACTAGACAACAAGGATTATCGAACGACAAAGGGCTACGGGTACCTAAAGAAAAAATGGCGACACTATGAGCAGCAAATATTAGATGAAAAAGAAATACTATCTTGGGGAGGGGATCGGAAATGACTGTTGAGATGAGCAAGGAACATAAGGAAGCTATAGCCAGCTTGCTGTTTCAGTTAGCAGATGATGACTTTATGTATGCGTATCGTGGATCAGAGTGGCTTGGCCTCGCCCCTCATATAGAAGAGGACGTCGCTTCCTCATCCATTAGCCAGGATAGCATGGGGCATGCCGTCATGTATTACAGCCTACTTGAAGAATTGGGGTTGGGGAATGCTGATGATCTTGCTCATCTGAGGGAGTCCAATAATAGAAAGAATAGCATACTGACGGAAAGAGCCAACGGGAAAGGCTCTTACATGGAGGTTCCACAATATGACTGGGCTTTACAAGTAGTCAGAAGCTATTTTTATATTACTGCCAAAAAGGTTAAAGTCGATTCCCTGTGTTCTAGTTCATATATTCCTTTGGCTGAAATTGCTAAAAAGGTAAAGATGGAAATTTACTACCACCGTTTGCATTGGGAAACATGGTTTAAGCAACTATTGAATTCAACCGACTTAGCTAAAAAGAAAATGACAGATGCAATAATGCTAATAAGTGATGACTTTGCTGATTTTTTCTCCTTTGGAGCAGACAAGGAGATTATAGAAAAGCATCAGTTAATAGAACCAGAGAATGTATTAATGGAAAGATGGCTACAAAGCGTAGCTCCTACTTTTGAATTTCTTCAGCTAGCTAAACCAAATATCTCCACCGTCCCCAATAAAAACGGTCGCAATGGAATGCATTTGAAGGACTTAGATGATGCGATTGAAACTCTTTCAGAGGTATATAGGATGGATCCGGCGGCTTCCTGGTAAGGCTCAAATGAAAAGAGGTGACAAGAGTGACCCAAAGTTTAATAGTTTTAAAGGATTTAGTGATCAATGCCCTTTATGAAGTAATGGATCCAGAGATAGACTCAGTTAGTATTATGGATCTTGGTATGGTGGAGGAGATAAAGATAGATGGTGGGAAAGTTCAGATCCATTTATTGCCTACCTTTTTAGGCTGTCCTGCGTTAGAAATTATTAAAGGCAATACTAGGTCTGCAATTGAGCGAATACCAGGTGTACTGGGAGTGGAGGTAGATTTTATTTTTCATCCGCCCTGGACTTCGGAAAGGATAACAAAACAAGGGCATGTAAATCTAAGGAAGTTTGGCATAGCGTCTCCTCCTATATTTAAGGAAGGAGAAGATGTGTGGCAGGTGGACTGTGCTTATTGTGGGTCCACATATACAACTTTAGAGAATCTCTTTGGTCCAACAGCTTGCAGAAGCATTCTGTACTGTAAAAGCTGTAAAAACGTATTTGAAGCAATGAAACCAATATCTACGATTATGTAAAGGAGGATTATGAATGGCTAAATTAGTCGCGATGTATAAGCAACCAGAAAACAAAAAGGAATTTGATGAACACTATTTTAATGTCCACGCTCCCATTACACAAAAAATCCCAGGTTTACGAGAAATGAAAGTAACTAAATTTACGGGATCTCCAATGGGGGGAGAGTCGGAATATTATTTAATGTGTGAAATGATCTATGATGATATGGATTCCTTGAAAGCTGGATTAAAATCAACGGAAGGAAGGGCTTCAGGAAAGGATTTAATGGGATTTGCAGGAGACTTAGTTACACTAATGATAGGCGAGGATGCATAATGTCCTTCAACTTCATTGAAACAAACATTAATGATCATATAGGGTTAATCGAATTAAATCGTCCTGATCGGCTCAATTCACTAAATAGAAAAATGGTTAGTGAAATAATGGATGCACTGTTAGCATTTGAATGTGAAAAGGAAGTTCGGGTTATTGTCATAACAGGAAGAGGCAGGGCATTCTCGGCTGGTGCTGATATTGAGGAAATGATGGAGGACGATCCAATCAGTCTTGAATTACTAAATCAATTTTCTGATTGGGATCGTATAGCTACTGTTAAAAAGCCAATTATTGGAGCAGTCAAAGGATTTGTTTTTGGTGGAGGCTTTGAGCTTGCTCTTGCTTGTGACCTTTTGATAGCAGCTACAGGAACGGAGTTTTCATTCCCGGAGGTAGGACTTGGTGTAATGCCTGGCGCTGGTGGCACCCAGAGATTGACGAAGCTAGTCGGTAAAACGAAAGCGCTAGAATGGCTTTGGACAGGGGAAAGAATCCTAGCAGCCACGGCTCTCGACCATGGTATTATCAACAAAATAGTAGCGAGCGAGCTGCTTATGGAAGAAACAACGAGGCTGGCCCAGAAGCTTGCTAAACAACCGCCTATTTCTCTCCGTCTCATAAAGGACTCCGTTAACAAGGCGGTAGATTATTCCCTCCATGAAGGTATGCAATATGAAAGAAAAAACTTTTATTTGCTATTTGGTACCGAAGATCAAAAAGAGGGAATGAATGCATTTATGGAAAAAAGAAAACCGAACTATCAAGGGAAATAGCGAGGTGTTGAGCGTATGTATGAGACGATTAAGTTTGAACTGAAAAATGGAGTAGCATGGATTACTCTTAACAGACCAGATAAGCTAAATGCTTTTACCTGGGATATGAATCGAGAACTTAAGACTATCTTTAAATCGGCATCATCTAACGAGGAAGTACGATGCATCGTGTTGACTGGAGAAGGAAGAGCGTTCTGTTCAGGGCAGGATTTAGCTGAAGTAGATGATCAGATGGATCATGGTAATCTACTCAGAGAGTCCTATTATCCAATGCTTCTCCAGATCCGGCAATGTGAAAAGCCAGTAGTAGCTGCTGTTAATGGAGTAGCGGCAGGAGCAGGTTTTAGTCTGGCGTTAGCATGTGACTTTCGAGTGATATCAGAAAAGGCTAGTCTTATCAACGCCTTTATACACGTGGGACTCGTACCCGATTGTGGGAACCTGTATTACTTAACTAAACTAATAGGGTATGCGAAAACGTTAGAGCTATCTATATTAGGAGAGAAAGTTACGGCACAAAAAGCAATGGACCTAGGTTTAGCGAACAAGATAATACCTATGGAAAGCTGGGAAACCGAAGTAATTAATTTTGCAGAGCATCTTGCATCTCTACCAACAAAAGCAATTGCTCTTATAAAACAAAATTTGAAAGCGGTTTCAGATATGAGGTTAGAAGATTACTTAGAATTAGAGGCACAAACGCAGCGTATTGCCGGTCTAACAACTGATCACCATGAAGGTGTTGAAGCCTTCTTACAAAAAAGAAAACCTGTTTTCACAGGGAAATAAGGAGTGGGTACTTTGACAACTGTTAAAGACGACAAAACGGAAAAAGAAACTATTAAAAGAGAATTTTATCATTTAATAATAGATGGAGAAAAAATGAAAGGGTCGAGTGGGGAAACGATAAAAACCTACAATCCGGCAACGGGCGAGCTAGTGGCAGAAGTTGCAAAGGCTTCAAAAGAGGATGCAGAAAAGGCAATAGCTGCTGCCCGTCATTCATTTGATCATGGAAAGTGGAAAATGTATCCCGTTGGTCGAAGAGCACAAGTGTTAAATAAAATAGCTGCCATCATGCGATCTCGGTTTAATGAACTAGTAGAGCTAGAAATTTTAGATACGGGAAAATCACTACACGCCGCTCAGGGCCAAGTAACACAGGCGATAGAGGATTTTGAGTTTTATGCAGGGGCCATTGTTGGTCATAGAGGGACGGTTAATAACGTACCCGGTCAGTTTCACAACTACACCGAAAAAGAACCTATTGGCGTATGTGCACAAATCATACCGTGGAACTACCCACTAATGATGGCTGCCTGGAAGGTTGCTCCTGCAATTGCTGTTGGCTGCTCAGTTATTGTAAAACCAGCATCTTTAACTCCTCTCACTGCCATTGTACTGGGTGAAATTTGCCTAGAGGCAGGCGTGCCAGCCGGAGTTGTGAACGTCATTCCAGGGTCAGGGTCGGATATAGGTAACTATTTAGTAGAGCATTCCCAAGTGGATAAGGTTGCTTTTACTGGGTCCACGCCTATTGGTAAGGATATTATGGGGAAGGCATCTGAAAGCTTAAAGCGAGTAACTCTTGAACTAGGCGGGAAGTCTCCGAGTATAGTATTTTCTGATGCTGATATTGATGCAGCAGTAGATGGCTCGTTGTTTGGTATTTTCTATAACTCAGGTCAATCCTGTGAAGCCCGTTCTCGATTGTATGTCCAAGAGGATATCTATGATGAATTTATGAGTAAGTTTGTAGAAAAGACAAAAAGGCTTCAATTAGGAAACCCTTTTGATAAAGGGACACATGTTGGGGCAATTATAGATCAAACCCAGCTGGACACTATAAATGGATATGTTCAGTCGGCAATTAAGGACGGAGCAGAGATTCTAGCTGGAGGTCATAAATGTTCTCCTAAAGGATATGAAAAAGGCTTCTGGTTTGAGCCGACGATCATTACTAATGTGAATCACGACATGAACGTAGTGAAGGAAGAAATCTTTGGACCGGTTGTGGTGGTAATGAAGTTTAAAGATGAAAAAGAAGCTATTAAGCTAGCTAATGATACTACTTTTGGTCTTGGCTCTGCGGTTTGGTCTAAAGACGGAGCAAGAGCAACAAGAGTAGCTAATCAAATAAAAGCAGGAATTGTAATGGTAAATTGTCCGTTTTCTGCATTTCCAGGCACTCCGTTTGGTGGCTATAAGCAGTCAGGCTTTGGCCGAGAGCTTTGTATTGAAACATTAGATTTATACTCAGAAACGAAGAGTATTTTATCATATTATGGTAGCCGTCCTTTGAACCCTTTAGGACTATAAAATAACAGGACAGGAGCTAAGAGTGGTTCCTGTCCTTTTTTAGTATAGTAATAAAAAATATGGAGGTGCTTATATTGATTAACTGCATAGTTGTTGTGGGTTCTGGGGTAATGGGGCGAGGTATTGCTTACGTAGCAGCACTTTCTGGTTTTGCCGTAACGGTGGTGGACACAAAATCTACTGCCTTAGAACAGGCTAAAAAAGAAATTGAGAGCTTATTTGAAAAAGGTATTAAACGACAAAAGATAACTTCTGAGATGGCGGAAAAGTCTTTAAACAAGCTGAGGTATGAAAAAGATCTTTCTTTTGCAGCGGAAACTGCTGACTTAGTTATAGAAGCTGTGCCTGAGCAACTAGCGATTAAGAAATCCGTCTTTGAAGCATTAGAATTGCATGCTCCGGCTAAATGTTACTTTGCTACTAATACGTCTACCATGAGTCCTACGGAAGTTGCTTCCTTTTCTAATCGTCCGGATAAAACAATTGCCATGCACTTTTTTAATCCGGTACATAAAATGCCATTAGTAGAGATTGTAAGAGGGCTTGAGACGAGTGATGAAACAGTTGCTGCTATTAAACAGGTTGCTGAGCAAATGGGAAAGGAAACGGTAGTAGTTAAAGAATTTCCAGGCTTCATAACTAGTCGAATCAGTGCTTTGGTTGGTAACGAAGCGTTCTATATGCTTCAGGAAGGAATCGGTACGCCAGAGGAAATTGATAAGGCGATTAAGCTCGGCTTGAATTATCCAATGGGTCCGTTTGAGCTAGGAGATCTCGTTGGTTTAGATACTAGACTGAACAATTTAAAATATTTACATGAAAAGCTTGGTGAAAAATATCGGCCTGCCCCCCTCCTTGAACAGTACGTCAAGGCTGGGCGTCTTGGAAGGAAGACAGGCAAGGGAGTTTATAGCTATACCGGTGAGGAGGAGTGAAGATGAAAGAGGTTGTAATAGTCGATGCTGTTCGTACTCCTATCGGGAGATATAATGGTTCTTTAAGAAGTATTAGACCCGACGATTTGGCTGCCATGGTTATTAAGGGACTTCTTGAAAGAAACGAACGCGTTCCAGTTGACCAAATAGAAGAAGTTGTCCTAGGTAATGCAAACCAAGCAGGGGAGGATAATCGTAATGTGGCAAGAATGTCCGCATTACTTTCTGGTCTTCCAATAGAGGTTGGAGGCACGACAATAAACAGACTTTGTGGTTCTGGCTTAGATGCTATCGTTTATGCTGCTCGAGCCATAGCAGTTGGCGAAGGCGATATATACATAGCTGGCGGAACAGAGAGCATGACTCGCGCCCCATATGTAATGGCAAAGCCTATGAAAGAATTTCCCCGAGGGAATATGGAGCTTATAGATACGACAATTGGATGGAGATTTATAAATCCATTGTTAGAAGAAAAGTATGGTACAGATTCGATGCCTAAAACAGCTGAGAACGTTGCCGAGAAATATAAAATAACTAGAGAAGATCAGGACCTCTATTCCTTTGAAAGTCAGCAAAGGGCTAAAAAAGCAATGGCTGAAAATCGCTTCTTGAATGAAATAATACCAGTGAAGTATACAAATCAAAAGGGTCAGGAAGTGATCATTGATACTGATGAGCATCCGAGACCAGAAACAAGCTTGGAAAAGTTGAACAACCTTCCTCCTATTTTTAAAGGAGGGACTGTAACAGCTGGAAATGCGTCTGGTGTAAATGATGGAGCAGCAGGCTTGCTTCTAATGAGCGCAGACAAAGCGAAGGAATTAGGTTTGAAGCCAATAGCGAGGTATATTGCATCCGCTACTGCTGGCGTAGAGCCTGGTATAATGGGAATAGGACCTGTATATGCAACTAACAAAGTACTTAAGCGCTCAGGAGTTTTAAAAGAAGAAATTGGCTTAGTCGAATTAAATGAGGCATTTGCTTCACAGTCGTTGGCTTGCATTCGGGAATTAGAACTCGACCCTGCAATTGTGAATGTGAATGGTGGCGCAATCGCTCTCGGACATCCGTTAGGTGCTAGCGGAGCAAGGATAGTAACTACACTTCTATATGAGATGAGGAGAAGAGAAGTGAGATTCGGTCTTGCCACTATGTGTGTAGGCGTAGGTCAAGGTATAGCTGCAGTATTCGAAAATATACAGTAATTCTTAGTTATAAACAAAGAAAATGATTGCTTAAAGCCAAAAGACCTCGTAGAGATATCTGCGAGGTCTTTTGGCTACATTAAACTACCAGATTATTTAGTTGGAACGCTCTTTTGTTAGGATAAAATACGGTGATAAGTAACGCCAGTATGGATAGTATAGTCATGAAAATATAGGCGTCGCTTGAACCGTAAATGGATGCAAACGCTTTAAGCTGATCGATACCAGCTGTTGGGATTTCCTTCGAGATATTTTCGGTATGCTTTAATGACTGAACCGTGAAAATAGTAACAACAACTGCTGTTCCAATCGAGCCAGCAAGCTGACGAACCGTATTGTTAACTGCAGTACCATGTGTTATAAGCAATTTAGGTAAGGCATTTAGCCCAGCTGTATTTAGCGGCATCGTGATGAAGCTTAGCCCAATACGCAAGAAAATCGTTCGAATCATTAAAAATGTAAAGGACGTCGAATCATTTAAATCTGTCACGACCCACATGGTTGGAATAATGAATAACAATCCAGTTATAAACAATGGTTTGGCACCATACTTATCGTATAGTTTTCCTGTAACTGGTGACATGAAAGCGTTGATTAACGCTCCTGGTAATAATAATAACCCAGCATCAAGAGCTGTAAAGCCTCTACCGTCCTGCAAGTAAATGGGCAGTAAAATCATATCTGCATACATAATCATCGTAACAAGCACATTAATTATGGATGTCATAGTGAATGTCTTATTTGTAAAGACATTTAAATTGAGCAACGGATCCTCTAATCGTAATTGACGCATGCAGAAAATGTAGGTAATGACTATTCCAGCAACTATAGAGCTTATAATAATTGGACTAGTCCAGCCTTGACTGCCTGCGCTACTAAAACCGTAAAGTAAAAATCCAAATCCAAGTGTAGATAATATAACACTTAGCCAATCTAGCTGAGCGGTTTCCTGATCAGATATATTGATCAAGTATTTAAGTGCAAGTACGATAATGAATACGACAAAAGGCAATAAACCAATAAATAGCCAGCGCCATGAAAAATATTCAAGTATAAATCCAGCTAATGTAGGAGCGATGGCTGGAGCGAAGATAATAGCAAAACCGATTAAGCCCATTGCACTTCCACGTTTTTCAGGTGGATATATGAACATAACAATACTCATCATTAACGGCATGATTATTCCAGCTCCAGCTGCTTGAATCATTCGACCAGTTAGAAGAATACTAAAGTTCGGAGCAAGTGCGCAAAAAATGGTGCCCAACAGCAAAAGGGTCATTGAGCTTATAAATAGCTGTCTGGTGGAGAAGCGCTTCATTAAATAAGCTGTAAATGGTATAAGTATACCATTTACTAACATAAATCCTGTCGCTAGCCATTGTACTGTACTTGGGGATACTTTAAATACGTCCATTAAACTACTAAGCGCAACATTTAATAGAGTTTGATTTAATGTTGATAAAAAACATCCTATGATTAAAACTGTCATTAATACTTTCTTATTTATATTAGTAGACATACAAAAATCCTTCCTATTTGACTTCATCGACACCGTGTCAATGAAGTTGATTATACCAACTATTTTTATGAAATAACATAAACAGTTTACATAATAATGTGGTTTAAACTACAATAATAGACATAGTGTCAAAGAAGTTACAGATCATAGATGGAGTGATCAAAACATGTCTACAAATAAAAAAGATCCGCGAGCAATGCGATCTCAGAGGATGCTTAAAGAGGCATTAGTAGCATTGTTGAACGAAAAAACTGAACTGCAAGCGCTGACGGTTAAAAAAGTGGCAGACAAGGCAGAATTGAATCGAGCAACATTTTATTTACATTTCGTAGATTTAAATGACTTATTAAAAGATCTAGTAAAGGACATATTTTCAGATTTAGAAGAAAAGTTAAAACCCTTACTCCTATTAGAAAGCTCTAATGAACGAACTCAGTTATTATCATATTTAGACTATTTCTATAACCATCGCATCATGTTCTCCGTTTTATTTAAAGAAGACCGTTTTAAGCGCAAAATGCATAAAGAAATAAAGTCATTTATCAAAGCGAGGAGAACAAACAGACAAGTATTGGATGGGCCAGAACGTTTCTCACTGGATATACTTGCTTCTGCAATGTTTGGGGTGATTGAATGGTGGTTGGAAGAAGGTACGGAGCATAGCTCAGAATATATCGTCAATCAAATCGAATTACTATTTAGAAGATAAATTTATTTGCTGTTTTAATAACATACAGGTAGTAATAGTTGCTTTAATGGATAGAAATGCATTTGGGATCTGACGTTGTCATATACAGTCTTGAAGGTAGTGAGATTGTGAAGAAACGATATTTTTTTTGAACTAAAGGGCGGTAGTACAGTTCGTGGGGTTGCTTCGGTAACTTTTTTTTAGATTTAAAGTAAGTGGGCTGAAATATGTAATAAAGGGGAGATGAAAATGAAACGGATAGACAAAGGTGAAATAAACGAAATAGTTTACAATAATACAGTTTATTATAATGGAAAATATAAGATTTACCCGACTATTACTGAGTTAAAAGGAATATTAGATGAGATTATTAGTTCTGATTCAACTACCGAATATATTAGGATTACTCCATTCTACATAAATGAGGAAGTGGATATGCAAATTGAATTCGAGGAATTCATGTTTTATATAGAATGTAGAGATGGTTTTGATGAGAAAGACCAAAAGAAACATATCTTAGATTGTCTTAATCCACTAGATTCCCCTAGAAGACTTAATGATGTGAAGCTAGGTGCCTTACTTTATCCATTATGTAAACATAACGATATTGCTTCATATCAAAAGGCACTTGTAGAATATAAGGAGTCTTTAAGGCAGACATTACCGAGGATGATGAAAATAGCAAAGTCAGAAATGAAGTTAAAAGAAGAACATTTGCCATTTGGGTATTTTTGCTTTGAAATTCATAATGGTTAGTAAGTTGTTAAACTTACGGGTAGATGACTTCAAGATGGGTATGAAAAGGTGTAATAAAAAAAATTTAATGAACGAGCTTGAGGTGAAGTTGTGTATATTTTAGATCAAACGAACGAATGGGATGTAGATTTACCTGAGTTTGATGTGCGGAATGACGAAATTAAAAATCAACGAGATATGCTTTTTGATTATTTTATTATGAAGGCCTCTACAGTGGATATATTGGTATACCAAGGTTTAAATGAAGAGAAGACGATAAAGCAAATGAAGAAGCTTTTTAAAAATAAGCAAATAAGAACGGAACATAGAGCTAGATGCTACAAGTTCTTTTTAGATGATACTGCAAAAAAATGGATTTTAGCAAATAATTTAAGTGAATGTACAAGCGTTATATATGATAAAAATGAGAATGTGATTGCGGATTTTAATAGACATGTGTCGTTTTATGAAAAAGTGTCTATGGCAAATAGTATATTACTGGTCAAAGAGCTACCAATTCAAATTGAAATTTATAACCGTGAAATAGATAGGGAATGGGAAATAGAGTTACAAGACCAGGCTAAATCTTATTATATTAGCACGCACTATGATTGGATTGAGAAACTTGCTTTTGAAACAATTGAAAACCTTTATTTTTATCCATTGTCTATCTATATTGAAAAGCACGATGGAGAGCAGTATCAAATGCAAAAGGATTGGGCGAAGTATGGTGTAGAATATATAGACTCCGGGCAGCGGGTGTTTACCCTTTCGTCAAAAGGAATGTATCATGCGGAAGTCCCAGGCTTCTTTTTAACAGTAAAAAACACCGATGAATTAAAAGTTGTGTTCGAAGAGCTATTTTACTTAGCCTATCAAAACGATGCATTCATCGTGTCTCAAAATAAGCTGAATATACGAACTGGCCGTAATCGAATTTTTAAATCAGGTGATGAAATCATTCTAACATTCGATCATGATGCACAAGGGATTGTCCTACAGAGTGTACTAAATTTTGAAAAAGTAAAAAGCTTATTTACAAATTGTATGATTACACATATACAACAAGAGAGTTAAGATGGCATAGAAATTATATACAGAATGACGAACAATATGTAGTAGTTCTTTCTGAATCTCGTGCAATAATATGGGCCCGACAATATTGTGAAAACTAATTCAGAAAATTAAATTATTTTCGGGGAAATAATTAGTATACCCTTATAACAAATTAAAGAAAAAATTCTGAAAAAGTGATATATTATTAATTAGGTAAAATAGAAATGAGTGATTAATAACATGTCTAATACACAGTCAATGATCTTCACTGTTTATGGTGACTATATAAGGCACTACGGCAATAAAATATGGATTGGAAGTCTGATTCGCCTACTCAAGGAATTCGGACATAATGAGCAATCCGTACGCGTAGCAGTTTCTAGAATGATGAAACAAGGTTGGCTTGAGTCTGAAAAACAAGGTAATAAAAGCTATTATTTTCTAACTCATCGAGGCAAAGTAAGAATGGAAGAAGCGGCAAATCGAATATTTAAGCTTATGCCTAACGAATGGGATGGGAAATGGCGTATGTTAATGTACACAATTCCCGAGGAAAAAAGACAAATAAGAGATGAGCTTCGAAAAGAGCTGCTTTGGAGTGGTTTTGGAAGTTTTTCTAGTGGTTGCTGGATCTCTCCGAATAATCTAGAAAAAGAAGTCAAATTTTTAATAGATAAATATGAAACACATGAGTATGTTGATTTTTTTGTATCTGACTATAAAGGTCCGAAAGAGAACCAAGCATTGGTTGAAAAAAGCTGGCCACTTACTGAAATAGAAGCAAAGTACAAGGAATTTATAGCAGCTTATAGTCATCAGTATATTGTGCATCAGAGTATGATAAATGATAATAAAATGTCCTCTGCAGACTGTTTTGTAGAACGAACAAGGTTAGTCCATGAATACCGAAAGTTTCTTTTTATTGATCCTGGTCTTCCGAAGGAGCTACTGCCAGAGATCTGGAACGGAAATCATGCTGCTCTTTTGTTCGAGCAATACTATAAATTACTTGCACCATTAGCAAGTGAATTTTTTGAGGGTGTTTTCCAAGAGGATAATGATTTGAAAAGAAGAGATGAAGAATATGATGTTAATTATCACCCTCTATTAAAAGAACTCTAGGAGTAGTGCTATTCCTAATAAATAAATAAATAAATAAATAGTAGAAACTTCTTTAACAGTTATTCGTAAGTATATGAATACAAAATGGAGGTTTACTTAGATGATGGAATGGTGGAAGCGTAAAAAAGAGGTAAGCATTAAAAGAAAAAAGAATAAAATCCAAGTATCAAAGTGGAGTTATTTTGATTTTTTTTCACTTTAGCAGATATTATTATACTGCCAATTCGTTTTGTATTTTGGATACTTCGAGGTATTGGTAGAGCGATAGGAAATCTTTTTGATGGGATATAATATGATGGGGACACCATGCCAAATGGTGTCTTTTTTAATTGTTTATGAAATTATAAAGTTATGAATCTGTGGGTAAATTGATGTCCAGCTTCATCGCCTTGCCCCTCGGGGTCAAATGGATAAAAGCTCCGGTGGCTGAGGAACTGCCTCCTCGCTTTTATCCATTTGCCTGTCGGGGCAGTGACAGGCGATTGCGCTTTTCTTGATGTCTAGCTTCATCGCCTTGCCCCTCGGGGTCAAATGGATAAAAGCTCCGGTGGCTGAGGAACTGCCTCCTCGCTTTTCTCCATTTGCCTGTCGGGGCAGTGACAGGCGATTCCGCTTTTCTTGATGTCTAGCTTCATCGCCTTGCCTCTCGGGTCAAATGGGTAAAAGCTCCGGTGGCTGAGGAACTGCCTCCTCGCTTTTCCCATTTGCCTGTCGGGGCAGTGACAGGCGATTCCGCTTTTCTTGTTTGCAATAAATTTGTCACTTTCAAGTTCGGGTGTCTATAAAAATGGAAACCATTTTATTGAGAACATCATTTACATTTTAAACTGAAAATCCCTTCACTGATAAATGTAGACATATATTTAATGATACACTTAAAAAAGAGCTGGGAACTGTATCTCCAAGCTCTAAGTGACTTTGATCATTTTTAACTAAGTCTTGTTCGTAGACTAATCTGCAGTTTTAACTGACAAGGTGTCTTCAAAAATTTCTCGGTAATCATACCCTTTTTGTACATAAGTATCAATTGATAGTTGTATAAGCTCAAGATCCTTATCGTTAAGCTCCCTCACAACTTTTCCAGGGGAGCCGACGATTAATGAACGAGGAGGAAATTTTTTACCTGATGGCACTAGGGTGTTAGCCCCTACGATACATTCCTCACCAATCTCGGAATGGTCTAAAATAGTAGATCCCATTCCAATAATGGACCGTTTACCAATCCTGCAGCCATGTAGAATGACATTATGTCCTACAGTCACTTCATCTTCTATAATAACTGGAGCATCTTCATACAAGTGAATCGTTGAATTGTCCTGTATGCTACATCTATTACCAATCGTTATTGGTGCCTCATCACCACGTAAAACAGCGTTAAACCATATAGTGGATTCCTCACCCACTCGTACATCGCCAATAATCTTCGCTCCTGGTGCAACCATTGCGTTATCACTTATACTAGGTGACTTTCCTTTGAATGAAATAATCAAATAATTTCCTCCTTTTTAAATATTAGCAATTGTCATTCTACTAATTATAATATAACATATTTTTATAGGGGTTGATAAATAATGATATACGTTTGTAAGTTGTTAGGTATTTCCTATCCAATCATTCAGGGAGGGATGGGAAACATAAGTAACGCTCAGCTTACAGCTGCAGTGTCTGAAGCTGGAGGATTAGGTACAATTGGTTGTGGTACGATGACACCCAAAGAAGTGGAACAAATCATACTAGTAACAAAAGAGATAACCAAAAAAAGATTTGCTATTAATATTGCCATTAATGTTTCACCATTTGTAGAAGAACTGATAGAACTTGTTATAAAACACGAAGTTCCGATTGTATCTTTATCGGCTGGAAACCCAGCACCCTATATTCCTATTTTACAAGCAAACGGGATTAAAGTGATGACGGTTGTCGCTTCTGTAAAACAGGCGTTAAAATCAGAACAAGCAGGGGCAGATATGATAATTGGTGAAGGTTTTGAAGCTGCAGGTATTAATTCTAGTCTTGAATTGACCACCTTCACGTTAATTCCTCAGCTAGTAAAACATGTGAGGGTACCTGTTATTGCGGCAGGAGGAATTGGTGATGGGAAAGGATTGGCGGCCGCACTATCTCTAGGTGCTAGTGGGGTGCAGCTAGGAACAAGGCTAGTGGCGACGAAAGATGCTCCCTTTCATGAAATGTATAAAAAAAGAGTAATTCAAGCTGGTGATTTAGATACGCTATTGCTTGGGCGAAGTGTTGGTAGAATTCGGAGAGTGTTAAATACTCCTTATGCGAGTCGGTTGATTGACCGAGAAAAACAGGGGCTGACTATCGATGATTATTTAAAAAGTACGACGGAGGAGCACCATAAAAAAGGAGCGATAGAGGGAGACCTAGAAAGTGGTTTTTTAAACAGTGGCCAAATAGCTGGTTTGTTGGATGATCTGCCTTCAGTAGAAGATTTGTTCAATAGAATGATGATCGAAGCAGAACAAAAACTTCAAAATGATTTAATAGAAATTAGACAATTAAAAAAAGAAAGCTAAAAACGAAGACCACTCCGGTCAGCGAATTTAACTTCTCATTTTAAAGGCATCAAGCGTTTTTAGTTTGTGATTTCTAGCATACTGCTCGATAGAAGAACTGCTCGCCTTATCCTCTAGTAGTTGTATAAGGGTCTCATGTTCTTCAATGGATTGGGGGGTTCTCTTAGGATAAAACGTAAAACCAGCCTGTCTCACTATATCTAGTCGCCCCCATGTTTCTTCAATATTTTTTATTAGTAATTCGTTTGGACAAAATGAGTAAATATGAAAATGGAATTCTCTATTAAGTGCTCCTAGTTTATCTAATTCATAGTTATCAAGCATGATTTTCATTTCTCGGTTAATTTCTTTTAACTTTGTAATACCATCAGCTGTAATGCTTGTGGCGCTAATAGCCGTAGCATAGCCCTCAAGCAAAGCGAGTACTTCCAATGATTCCTTATATAGTTGATTGTCAATTCCTTTGACGATTGCTCCAATATTAGGTTTAAATTCAAGAAGCTTTTCTGATTCGAGCTGATGAATTGCTTCCCTGACGGGAATATGACTAGAGCCGACCTCCTTTGCAATTTGATTGATAATGATTCGTTGACCAGGTGCGTAAGTACCATCTACTATTCTTGTACGAATAACTTTGTAAGCATATTGGCGTTTATTCATATTAGTTTTCATAATAATCGAATTGTATATCATTTAATATATGAAATCAATAAATAGATAGATTATTTAAAAATTACTGAAACAATTTATACAGTTATTTTGTCAAGATACGAACTAAATATAGAAAATAGTGAGATTTATACGCTTCCTATTAGTAGAGTAGAACATAATATCAAATATATATTCTGATAATAAAATAAATTCTGATAAAATATTGTAATAATATATAAAATGATATATGATATTTGTAAATATTTAACGAAATTTCTCCTGCTTGCTCGATAAAAGAAAGGAGTAATTCATTTCATCTACTTGTAAGCGCTTCCAAAAGTGTGATGTGTGTTCCTTAAAAACTAAATGATTAAAGTAGGTGAGTTATATGTTAGAAGGCTTAGAGATTGGGAGTAAAGAGACCATTCAAATCACAGTTACAGAATTGATGTTTGCTGCATTTGAAGGAGAAGTAGTACACCCTGTCTATTCGACGGTGAGTATGACATATCATATGGAATGGGTTTCTAGGAAAATAATTTTACCTTTTTTAAGCGCTGAACAAGAGGGAATGGGAGCTGCAGTTAAGATCAAGCATGTTTCACCCGCTCCTTATGGAAGTCTTGTTACTTTAACTGCTACTGTTACAGAGCTTCGAGACAATAAAGTAATAACAAAAGTGGTAGCTGAGAGTCAAGCTGGTGTTATCGGTCTGGGTGAGGTAACTCAGGTTATTTTGCCAAAGGCTACAATAAAAACAAAATGGAACGAGGCTACAGCGTAAGAATGTACACTGAAATTGCCTAAGGAGGAACTGATCTAATGCTAGCTGAAAGATTATCAATGACAAAAGAATTTGAGCTTTTCGATCGAATGGCTTCTCATGAGCAGGTTGTATTTTGTAATGATCCCACTACTGGCCTACGAGCGATTATCGCTATCCATAATACGACCCTTGGTCCAGCTCTCGGTGGATGTCGAATGCAACCTTATAATAGTGTGGAAGATGCGCTCGAGGATGTTCTAAGGCTTTCAAAAGGTATGACGTATAAGTGTGCAGCAGCAGATGTGGACTTTGGGGGAGGAAAAGCAGTCATTATTGGTGATCCTAAAAAGGATAAATCACCGGAGCTATTCAGAGCATTTGGTCAATTTGTCAATTCACTTGGCGGCCGTTTTTACACAGGTACAGACATGGGCACGACGATGGAAGATTTCATACATGCGATGAAGGAAACTAATTTCATTAATGGACTACCTGAGGCCTATGGTGGTGGAGGGGATTCATCGATCCCAACAGCAGCTGGAGTTATAAATGGATTAAAAGCTACAAATCGAACACTGTTTGGAGATGAAGAACTCGGAACGAAAAGCTATGCAATTCAAGGACTAGGAAAAGTAGGATATAAAGTTGCTGTTAGTTTACTAGAAGCTGGAGCGAACCTTTTTGTAGCTGATATAAATGACGAAAGCCTTCATTCCATTCAGCAGATTTCAGCAAATTTAAAAGGAAACGTAAAGATTGTATCAAATGATGAAATTTACTCTACTGATGCCGACGTTTTTATTCCTTGTGCACATGGTGGGATTATAAATGATATGACGATTCCTAAGTTGAGAGTAAAGGCTATAGTAGGTTCTGCCAACAATCAATTACTAGCAGATCGACATGGAAGAATGCTCAGAGAAAAAGGAATACTATACGCACCAGACTATATCGTCAATGCAGGCGGTCTGATTCAAGTAGCTGATGAGCTATATGGCTTTAACCATGAGCGAGTTCTAGCTAAAACGAAGCAAATATATCATACCTTATTAGAGGTATATAAGGAGGCTTCCCTAACCGGAAATACAACGGAAGAAGCAGCAAATACGATGTGTGAAAAGCGTATTAAGAACAGAAAAGCTCGCAATAACTTTTATTCAGCACCATTAAAGCCAAAGTGGAGTATTCGCAAATAAGTCGTTTGGAGGGAAGCTAAGTGAAGCATAATTATCCTTTAAAAAGAATAATGGATGATGAAGGGACACTACTAGATGAACAATTCAAAGAACAAATTGAGGAAAGCTTAGTCAAAGAACTTTATTTTCACATGCTCCGCATTCGAACGTTCGACCGGAAGGCTATTAACCTACAGAGACAAGGTCGATTAGGAACCTATGCACCATTTGAGGGCCAAGAAGCAGCTCAGGTTGGTAGCGCGCTTGCATTAACGGAAGATGACTGGGTTTTTCCGACCTATCGTGATCATGGGGCAACTTTAACTTTTGGTAAGAGTATGGCCAAAACTTTCTTATACTGGAATGGAAGAATAGAGGGATGCTTATCCCCAAAGAATAGAAACATATTCCCTCCTGCTGTACCAATAGCTACTCAGCTTCCCCATGCAGCTGGAGCAGCCTGGGCAGAAAAAAGAAAGGGCACAAAAAATATAGCAATCGCTTATTTTGGTGATGGTGCTACATCCGAGGGAGATTTCCATGAGGGCTTAAACTTTGCTAGCGTCTTTAAAGTACCTGCTATCTTTTTCAATCAAAACAATGGCTTTGCAATTTCTGTTCCTACTGAAAAACAGATGAATTCAGAAACCATTGCACAAAAAGCAGTGGCTTATGGAATGGCTGGTGTTAGAGTAGATGGAAATGATAGCCTTGCTGTATATTTTGAAACGCTTAAAGCAGTAGAGAAAGCACGAGCAGGGGATGGACCTACCTTAATAGAGGCTGTCACATGGAGAAAAGGTGCTCATACGACTGCAGATGACCCATCCAAATATAGAGATGCTACCATGGGAGACCATGTTGTAGATCCCCTTCTAAGACTGGAGTTATTTATGAAAAACTACGGTTACTGGAATGAAGAATGGTTGCAAGCTACTACTGAAGAGATTAGTAATGAAATAGATGTAGCTATAGAAGAAATGGAAAGTTTTCCAGCTCCAAAAGTAGAAGATGTGTTTAACCATGTGTTTGCCGAAATGCCTGCTCAGCTAACCGAACAAAAAGATGCTTATCTTGCATATTTAGGGAGGCAATGATCAATGACCCAGTTAAAACAATCAAGTGCTTCACAAGAGACAACAAAGCAAATGACATTAATCCAAGCAATAAACGATGGGATGCGCGTTTTACTAGAGGAGGACGAATCTACACTGGTGCTTGGTGAAGATGTTGGTAAAAACGGTGGCGTTTTCCGAGCTACTGAGGGACTCCAAGAAAGGTTCGGTGTTGATAGAGTAATAGACACTCCTCTTTCTGAATCAGGAATAATAGGAACCTCTATTGGATTAGCTGTAAATGGATTTAGACCAATAGCTGAAATTCAGTTTTTAGGGTTTATTTATCCAGCATATGAGCAAATCATGACACATGCTTCGAGAATTCGGATGAGGTCGATGTCTCGTTTTACAGTGCCAATGGTTATTCGTGCACCTTATGGAGCAGGGATACGTGCACCCGAAATACATTCAGACAGCACCGAAATCTTATTTACTCATATGCCTGGTATTAAGGTAGTCTGTCCTTCCAGTCCATATGATGCAAAGGGATTGTTAATAGCTGCAATGGAAGATCCCGATCCAGTTCTTGTCTTAGAGCCTATGAAGAACTATCGATCGGTGAGAGAGGACGTACCAGTAAATAAATATAAAGTGGAAATTGGAAAGGCGAAGGTTGTCCAAGAAGGGGCAGATGTAACCCTTATTGCTTGGGGAGCAATGGTTTCAATCGCCCAAAAAGCTGCTGAGCTAGCAGGAAAAAAAGGAATACATTGCGAAATAATAGATTTACGTACGCTTTATCCATTAGATCGGGAAGCAATCGCCAAATCTGTGCAAAAAACAACTAGAGCAGTAATCATTCATGAAGCTCATCCTACAGGTGGGTTAGGTAATGACATCGTATCTATTATTAACGATACCTCATTCTTATATTTGCGAGCACCTGTTGAGAGAATTACAGGTTTTGATGTTCCTGTTCCATTCTTTACTTTAGAAGAGCATTATCTACCTACTCCCGCTAGAGTGATGGAGGGGATTGATAAAGTAATTCATTTTTAAGGAGGGTTTTGAATGATTGATGTGAAATTACATGATATAGGAGAAGGAATGACTGAAGGAGAGGTTATCCACTATTTAGTTAAAGTGGGTGATAGGGTGCAAACGGACCAGCCTTTAGTTGAAGTCCAAACAGATAAAATGGTTGCTGAACTTACCTCTCCTTGTACTGGTATTGTCAAAGAGATTCGAATTGCTGCTGGAGAAATGGTAAAAGTAGGTACCAGTCTTCTTTCCTTAGAAAGTGAGGGCGGAGGGGGTTCCTCAACCGAGCAGTATTCAAAGGATATATCAGTAGAGACTAGCAGTAACCAGCCCTTAAAAGAAGATAAATCCTTAGAGTTTACTTATAAGAGAATACTAGCTACGCCTTACACAAGAAAAATAGCTAGGGAACATAACATCAATTTAGAGGATGTGACCCCTTCAGATCCTTCAGGAAGAATTACAGAAGAGGACGTTATGAGGTTTATAGATAATAAAACAGAGAAGAAGATTATACCTGAGAAGATTGTTGTCCAGACGCAACCAGATGAAATACCTTATAAAGGAATTAGAAAAAAGATTGCTGAAAATATGAAGAAATCACTCTTTACCATCCCACACGTAACCCATTTTGACGAAGTGAATATGACTAATCTATTAGAAATGAAGGCACAGATGAAAGCCACTGGTCATTCCATAAGTATTCCAGCCTTTCTCTTGAAAGCACTTGTCATTTCCTTAAAGGATTTTCCGATATTCAATGCCGAGCTTGACGAAGAAAATAGTCGGATACTCCTCAAGAAAAGCTATCACATAGGCATAGCCACCAACACAGAAAACGGACTGATTGTCCCTGTACTCCACGATACCGATAAAAAATCTCTCATACAAATAAATCAAGAAATAAAAGAATTAACACAAAAGGCCATAGCAGGAAAGCTTCAACCATCAGAAATGCAAAACAGCACATTTACAGTTAGTAATGTAGGACCTTTAGGCAGCATAGCCGCCACTCCTATTATCAATTATCCAGAGACTGCATTAATCGCTTTTCATAAGACTAAAAAACAGCCAATCGTTAATGCGCAGGATGAGATTGTTATTGGACACATCATGAATCTATCCATGTCATTTGATCACCGCGTAGCAGACGGTGCAACTGCAATTGCATTCACGAATCGTTTTTCAAGTTTAATCGAACATCCACATAAACTAATTTTGGAGATGATTTAGATGGTTGTAGGAGAAATAAGCCATAAACGAAATCTGATCATTATTGGGGGTGGACCAGGAGGATACAGCGCGGCTATACGAGGTGCTCAGCTTGGCCTTTCCGTTACTTTAATTGAGCAAAAAAACCTGGGAGGAGTGTGCTTAAACGAGGGTTGTATACCTTCAAAGGTTTATACTTTTGCAGGCTCGAAACGTTCCGAGTTGGATCAGCTAGCTATGATTGGTATTGGTGCGGATCGAAGAGATATAGATATCCAGAGATTGCTTGAATATCAAAAGGATGTAATCGGACAGCTGAGGTCAGGTGTAGAGAGGCTTTGCCAGGCGAATAAGGTAGAAATCGTTCAAGGGAAAGCTACGTTTATAGCAAAGCATAAAATTGGTGTGGAAAATGGTCACCAATTCGATATGTATGAGTTTGACCAAGTAATTATCGCTACGGGCAGTAAAAATATACTTCCTAGCTATATAAAATCTACGGGTCCTCATGTGCTATATCCGTTTGAGTTTTTTCAACTAAGCAAGCTGCCTGAACATGCAATCATTGATGGTCAAGACTATATTGCCCTAGAAGCGGCCTCATGCTTTGCAGCGCTTGGCACACAAGTTACCTTATTAATAGATTCCGATACTGGGCTACCTTTTGATGAATCGGTCAATAAGGAGTTATTAAGAATATTTAAAAAGAGAAAAATAAAAGTAATAGAGAAAAAAGAGACTATTGGTACTCAGAATGATATAAACGGTATCTCTGTTACGGTGTTAACCAATCAGCATAAAGAATTGACAATTGAAGCTTCTTATTTAGTCGTGCCTGAGCTTAGGGTCTCAAACATAGAAGAGCTTGGGTTGAAGCGTCTGGGCATGGAGTTAGATGTAAATGGATTTATCCAAGTAAATAATCGTTTGGAAACTTCTATCAATAACATATATGCAGTTGGAGATGTAACAGGTGGTCCACTGCTTGCTTGGAAGGCTATCAAGCAAGGAAAAGCGGCAGTATCATTCATAGCTGGAGAAAAACCAGAGGTGGACTTAACAATCGTACCCACTTGTGCTCATACAATCCCCCCGGTAGTATCTGTTGGTTTAACGGAACAACAGGCAAATAACCTGGGACTTTCTGTACGTACAAGTAGATTTTCCCTTGGCAGTAATGGTTATTCCACAATTACTGGGAAAAGAGATGGATTTATAAAGGTAATCTCTGATTCTACGACCGAAGTAATTCAAGGAATTCATATGATTGGCGATGGCGCTATCGAATTGTCAGGCTCCTTTTTACAACTATTAGAGATGGCTGCGAAGGAGGAGGATATAAAATTTCCAAATTACGTGCACCCAGGCATAAATGAGGCACTACTGGAATCTGTGGAAGGATTGCTTGGACAAGCGATTCATCTAGCTCCAGTAAAGAAGGAAGTGGTAATTGGTTAAATTACGGCTGTAAACTATTTTACCAGAAGCTTGTTATATAACTAAAAGAGTCGGAGGGGGAAATAAACGTGAAGAAGAGATGGAAGAGTCTTTTAACTGTATTAGCTAGTGCATCCTTGTTACTTGCTGCCTGTGGAGATGAGGTAGATGAAGCTTCTTCGTCCAAAACCTATAATATTGGAGTTACTCAAATTGCGGAGCATCCATCCTTAAATGCAGCTTATGACGGCTTTAAAAAGGCTTTAGAGGATGCAGGGATCGAGGCAGAATACGAGTTTCAAAATGCGCAAGGAGACGGTAATAATAACACAACTATAGCTACAAACTTAGTTAGCTCCAATGTAGATTTGATCTTTGCAAACTCAACAGGAAGTGCTCAAGCTGCACTTAGTGCAACGCAGGACATTCCGATTGTATTTACATCTGTTACAGATGCAGTTGGTGCAGAGCTAGTCGAATCGATGGAAAAGCCAGGTGGTAATGTCACGGGTACTATTGATTCCCACCCGGACGCTATTGCTAATACTATGAAATTTTTAAAAGAAGAGCTTGGTGCAACGAAAGTAGGAATGGTATTTAACTCCGGAGAACAAAATTCACGCTCTCAGGTAGATTCCGTTAAAGAGTTATTGGAAGACATGGATATGACGGTTGTAGAAGCCTCTGTAGCTACAACTGCCGATGTAAAACAAGCAACGGAATCACTTATAGGAAAAGTCGATTCTATGTATATTATTACAGATAACACAGTTGTTTCCGCTCTAGAGTCGGTAATCTCGGTAGCAAATGAAAATAAAATTCCTGTGATGGTGGGAGAATTTGATTCGGTTAAGCGTGGTGGCTTAGGAGCATATGGATTTGAATACTTCGATATTGGTTATGAGGCTGGTCAGATGGCAGTCAAAATATTAAAAGGTGAAAGTAAGCCTGCTGATATCCCTGTTCAAGTACCTCAAAAGCTTAAGCTAATTATGAACAAAGAAACTGCAGATACAATCGGTGTTGATATTAAAGACGAGTGGAAAGCTGAAATGAGCGAATAACGAGGAGGTGATTCTTTATGTTTTCAGCAGTATTCGGCTCAATGGAACAAGGAATCATTTATGCGATTATGGCACTTGGAGTGTATATCTCATTCCGAGTGCTAGATTTTCCAGATCTGACGGTTGACGGTAGCTTTGTTATAGGGGCAGGGACTGCCGCTACGATGATTATACTTGGGTATCATCCAGTTTTGGCAACAACTATGGCTATATTAGCAGGCTTTATAGCAGGTTGTATGACTGGGTTGCTGCATACGAAGGGTAAGATAAACCCCCTTCTATCTGGAATATTAATGATGATTGCATTGTACTCGATTAATTTAAGAATTATGGGACTCACCTCTGAAAACTCTATAGGTCGTCCTAATATTCCACTGTTGAATGCGGAAACCCTTTTTGTTCAGTTCCAATCATTTTGGAGTGGGCTTGGCATAGATTCCGCTCTTAATAGCTTTTTGCAAATGCTTGGAGTAGAAAGAGTTCCATCTACATGGGGAACCATTTTTCTTATGGCTATAGTAGTAATCCTTATTAAAATCATCGTAGATTGGTTTTTAAAGACCGAGATAGGCTTAGCGATCAGAGCTACTGGTGACAATAAGAAAATGATCCGCAGTCTATCAGCCAATACAGATACTTTAATCATTATAGGTCTTGGTTTTTCTAATGCCCTTGTTGCTTTCTCAGGGGCCTTAATCGCGCAGTACGCTAAATTTGCAGATATTGGCCTTGGGATTGGGATGATTGTCATTGGTCTTGCTTCGGTGATTATTGGGGAAGCTATTTTTGGAACAAAAACGATTGTCCGTACAACATTAGCTGTAATAGCTGGAGCGATAATTTATCGTATCGTACTTGCACTGGCTCTCCGTTTAAACTTTTTGGATACAGGTGATATGAAGCTTATCACCGCGGTAATTGTTATAGGAGCATTAGTGCTACCACAGTTTTTAGAAAAGAAAAGAGAGAAAAATAGAAAGGCAAAGCGACATTCTGAAAGACTTCGAGAAAACCAATCCTTATTGAAGGAGGGGCCAGCTATTGTTAAAGCTCAATCAGATTAATAAGCTTTTTAATGAAGCAACACCAGATGAAAAGGTAGCATTAGACCAAATTAACCTTGAGCTCCGTCCGGGTGACTTTATGACAGTCATTGGCAGTAACGGAGCAGGTAAATCAACTATGCTTAATATGATATCGGGCGCTCTATCTCCAGATTTCGGAACAATAGAGATTGAAAAAAAAGATGTTACGAAGATGCCTGAATATAAACGCTCTCAAATGATTGGTCGAGTTTTTCAGGACCCGATGGCTGGTACCGCTCCGACGATGACTATTGAGGAAAATCTTGCGATGGCCTATTCAAGAAATAAAAAAAGAAGTCTCAAAATTGGTGTCGATAAAAAAAGGCGTGAATTTTTTCGGACCTCTCTTGAAACGTTACATCTCAACTTAGAAAATCGACTAAATGCAAAAGTCGGGTTGCTGTCTGGTGGAGAAAGGCAGGCACTTTCCTTATTAATGGCAACCTTTACAAAGCCGGCCATTTTACTTTTAGATGAGCATACAGCAGCACTCGATCCTTCCAGGGCAGAACTCATTACGAGTTTAACAAAGGAACTGGTGGAAAAGGATAAGTTGACGACGTTGATGATCACGCATAATATGCAGCAGGCTTTAGATTTAGGTAATCGATTAATAATGATGGATAAAGGTCAAATCATTTTACAAATAGATGCCGAGGAGAAAAGAACTTTAACAATTAATAAGCTTATGGATGAATTCCAACGAATCCGGGGAGAGAAGTTAACAAGTGATAAAGCATTGTTATCGGTTTAAGGAGGTATGCAGATGAATTCAGCAAGCATAAAGCTTCGTCATCTAAACGCGTTAAAAACAGTTGAGGTGGATCCTGTAACTAATTCGTTTTACTTAAATGGACAAAGAAATGGGCTAAAGGATTACCCTGTTGCTTCACCCGTTTGTGGGACAGTGTACGGAACTATACTTAACTATAAAGAAGATCTCACAGCTATAGAAGAGCAGCTTCATCAAAAACCTTATGCTGCTCCTCCTAACGCACCTATCTTGTATATAAAACCGGCAAATACAATCAATTTTCATGGTGCTCCTATTCCTATGCCAAAGGGGTTCTCTACACTAGAAGTTGGAGCATCGTTAGGAGTAGTTATCGGTAAGAAGGCAATTGCTATAAAAAAAGAGGATGCATTTTCTTATATTGCTGGTTACACGATTGTAAATGATGTCAGTATTCCACACGATAGTATTTTCCGACCAGCGGTGCCATACAAGGCAAGGGATGGTTTTTGTGCCATTGGACCTTGGATTATAGATGCCAAAAATATTATGGATCCAAATTCCTTTACGATAAAGGTCTATATAAACAATGAACTCCGGTTAGAAAAAAACACGTCTACTCTAGTGCGCCCAATTGCTAGATTGCTAGAAGAAATAACGGAGTTTATGACGTTAGACGTTGGGGACCTCCTACTGGTCGGAATTCCTACAGCTTCTCCTAAAGTACACGTAGGAGATCAGATCAGAATTGATATAAGCGAAATAGGATCATTAGAAAACTATATGATGGATGAGGAAGAGGGGTGTTTCCTATAAAAAGAGCTAGAGTTGCATATGGTGGTGCTATTTATAATGCAAGTGAATATGACGCTAGTCTTCAGCTTGAGGATGGTAGGATTGTGAACCAGGATGAGGTTACATGGTTAACACCCCTTAACCCGCGAACAACGTTTGCTTTAGGTCTTAACTATGCCGATCATGCTGCAGAATTAGCTTTTGATGCCCCTTCTGAACCTCTTATCTTTCTAAAGGGACCTAATACATTTGTAGGTCATAACGGGTTTACCAGACGACCATCAGATATAACTTACATGCATTACGAATGCGAGCTTGCTGTTGTAATCGGTAAAAAAGGCAGATATGTAAAAAAAGAAGACGCTTACGACTATGTGAAAGGCTATAGTATAGCAAATGATTATGCATTTAGAGATTATCTTGAGAACTATTACCGACCAAATCTTCGTGTGAAAAATAGGGATGGCTGTACTCCGCTTGGACCATGGTTAGTGGATAAGGAGGACATTTCAGATCCAATGAATCTTCCATTATATACGTACGTTAATGACAAGCTCGTTCAAAAGGGTAATACGAAGGATATGATATTTGATATTCCAACACTTATTGAATATATCAGTAGCTTTATGACCTTAACTGAAAATGATGTCATTTTAACCGGGACACCTAAAGGCTCGGTGGATACTAAAGTGGGCGATCATATTGTGACCGAAATTGAAGGAATTGGTCGCCTAGCAAATACTATTATAGGTGATGAGACATTCATGAAGAGTTAATACGGGAGGGGAATTGATTTGCCTCATTTTATTGTAGAGTACACAGACAACTTAAAGGAAGACATTAATGTGGAGCAGCTATTAAAAGATGTTCATCAAATACTTATAGCTAGAAATGATACATTCCCAATTGGAGGAATAAGGTCGAGAGCAATAGAGCTAACAGACTATCGAGTGGCTGATGGGTTAGAGGATGATGCATTTGTACATGCCACATTAAAGATTGCTGCAGGTAGGTCTGAAGAAATCAAGGCAGAAGTATGTGACGCTATATTCGAGGTTATTAAAGCTCACTTCGATGAAACGATGAATAAAAGATATTTAGCACTGTCTATGGAATTGGTTGAATTTAGTGATTCAGGAACATACAAACAGAACAATATTCATTCTCGTTTTTAAATATCGTCATGCTTTAAATCATATATTATTTCATATATTTTCGTTTATTTTGTTCAGAAAATTCGGATTTAGGAGGTAGTAATTATGGGTGCTCGAACAGGGAAGGAATACATCCAAGGTGTGAAGGATCGTCAAACAGAGGTGTGGATTCACGGAGAAAAAGTAGAGGATGTGACTACTCATCCAGCTTTTAAAAACGTGGTAGAAAGTGTAGCGGGTTTATATGATCTCCAGCATGAAAAACCAGAGAAAATGTTATACAAATCACCAACTACCGGAGATAAGGTGGGGCTTTCCTTTATCGCACCGAAAACAAAGGAAGATTTGTTTAAAAGAAGAGAAATGCATAGTGAATGGGCAGCTTTTTCGGGTGGAATGATGGGTCGTTCACCTGATTATTTAAACACGAGCATTATGGCGTTTGGAACAGCAAGTAAGTTCTTTGCACAGGAGGGCGGCGGGAGTAAGCAATTTGCTAAAAATGCAGAAGATTATTATGAATATGCGAGAGAGAACGACATCAGTCTTACGCATACACTTATTCATCCGCAGGTGAACCGATCCATGCTGACACAATCGGAACAAAAGGACCCTTTCTTATCTGCACGTATTACTAAAAAGACGACAGATGGAATTATCATAAACGGTTGTCGCCTTCTAGCTACCTTAGGGGGAATAACGGATGAATTAGTCGTCTTCCCATCTACTATAAATCGAACTCCCGGTACAGTGGACGATCCATTTGCCTTTGCATTTGCTATTCCAAACAACACGCCAGGCTTAAAATTTCTCTCTCGCGAATCTTTTGATTATGGAAAGAGTAAATGGGACCATCCACTAGGTGCTAGATTTGATGAAAGTGATGCGATTATATCGTTCGAGGATGTTTTAGTGCCTTGGGAGAGAGTCTTTGTTTGTGAAAGCACCGATATTTGTAATCGTACGTATGCAGAAACGAATGCCGTTATTCATATGACGCATCAAGTAATCTCTAAAAACGTTGTGAAAACTGAATTTATCCTAGGTGTAGTTATTAGCATGATGGAGGCCATTGGTATCGATAAGTTCATGCATGTAAAGGAAAAGGCTAGTGAAATCATGGTGATTCTAGAGGTGATGCGCTCTCACTTATACCGAGCAGAGCATAACGCAAAGATAGACCAATATGGCAATATGACTCCAGACTTCGAACCGTTGAATGCCGCTCGAAACTGGTTCCCTAAAATGTACCAGCGTATGAATGAAATTATCAAAATTTTAGGTGCCTCAGGATTAATGGCATTGCCAACTGAAGCAGACTTTAGCAACGATGATGTAGGTTCTTTAGTACATCGCTATACTCAGGGTGCAAATATAAATGGGGAAGAACGTGTGCAGCTGTTCCGTTTAGGCTGGGATATATCCATCAGTGCATTTGGAAATCGACAAGCTCTATATGAATATTATTTCTTTGGAGATCCGGTTCGTATGTCCAATGCTTATTATGATAACTTCAATAAACAACCGTATAAGGATATGGTGACTAGCTTTCTAAATAGAGCCAAAAAGGAAGCAGGCATACTTTCATAGTAAAGATTTTCATAAAGGAGTGTATCCATGCAACAGCTTAAAAATGAAATAGATAATCAGTTATTCCGAACGATAATGGGCAGCTTTGCAACTGGAGTTACGGTAATTACTACACAAGTAGAGAACGAAGTTTATGGCATGACAGCGAATGCATTCATGTCAGTTTCTCTAGAGCCTAAGCTAGTGGCTATAAGCATAGGAGACCAAGCTAAAATGCATTCTTATATAAACTCATCTAAACGATTTGCCATCAATATTTTGACTGCTAACCAACTGGAGCTTTCGAAGCAGTTTGCCGGGCAGTTGAATTCGAACCTGGAAGTAGCATTTGATTACTATCAGGAGCACCCTATTTTAAAGAACTCACTTGCAGTTATCACATGTGAGTTGTTTAACCAAATAGACGCAGGCGATCATACTATTTTCATCGGAAAAGTAATAGGGGTAAAGCACGAACCAAGTGAGCCTCTCTTGTTTTTTGGAGGTAAATACCAAGAGTTAAACAAATAGTTGGAGGAAGAAAATAAAGGGTTGAAAGGAGTCGAATAAAATGGCGTATGAAGAAGAAAAAAAGAAGCTAAGAGGTTCTATTTGTCCTGTAGTTACTCCCTTTACAGAAAATGGAGAAATAGATGAGGAATCCTTTAAGAACCTTATCCATTGGCAAATAGAAAGTGGGAGTCACGGTATATCTGTGACGGGTACAAGTGGGGAACCAAGCTCATTAACCATTAATGAACGTAAAAGAGTAATGAAGCTAGCCAGTGAAACAATTGCTGGGCGAGTATTTTTTGCACCTGGTACAGGTTCAACCAACCACGACGAAACAATGGAGCTTACTAAGTATGCAGAGGAATTAGGCGCTGATGCTGCTATGGTAATTGTTCCCTATTATAATAAGCCAAATCAGGAAGCCTTATATACACACTTCAAAGTAGTTGCAGACTCTGTGAAAATCCCAATTATTATCTATAACATTCCAGGCAGATCTGCAGTAAATATGGAAGTCGGTACGATGAAGAGACTAGTTGAAGCTTGTCCAAACATTGTTGGAGTAAAGGAGGCCAATAAGGATTTTGAGCATGTAAATCGAGTCCTATTAAACTGTGGAAGAGATTTTCTTCTTTATTCAGGAATAGAGCTTCTATGTTACCCAATGCTTGCTATTGGCGGTGCAGGCTTTATTAGCGCGACGGCTAATGTAGAGCCTGCTAAAGTAGCGGAGCTTTACAATGCTTGGACAGCTGGAGATGTGGAGAGGGCTCAGGGTCTACATTTCGAACTAATGCCTTTGAACGATGCGTTATTTAGAGATACGAATCCTGCTCCGGCAAAGGTAGCCTTAGGGATGATGGGGAAGATAAACCCTAAACTGCGTCTTCCATTAGGTCCACCTTCACAAGCTGTAAAGGATGAAGTGCGACAGACTTTAATAGAATTAGATATTCTGCCGAAAGAAACTGCCCAACAATTTTAATGAAAGAAGGTGATGAACATGGTGTCTTCTCATGAGTTAATGTCACTCAAGCATGAAACCCAACAAAGCATTTCCCTCTATATAAACGGTGAATTTACGTCTGCAGCTAGTGGTGCCACCTTCATCAACATGAATCCTTTTACGAACGAGCAAATCAATACAGTCTCGGAAGGTCAAAAGGAAGATATAGATAAAGCCGTTGCAGCAGCTCGTGATGCTTTTGACAATGGTCCATGGAAAACAATGAAGTTAAGTAAAAGGTTGTCTTATATTTATCGTATTGCAGACCTTATTGACGAGGAGGTTGAACGAATCGCATATTTAGAGGCTTTAGACACCGGTTTGCCAATAAGCCAAACAAGAAAAATGGTAAACCGTGCCTCTGAAAACTTTCGCTTTTATGCAAGAATGGTTGAGAGTCGTCTGGTAGGCGATGTCTATCAGGTGGATGACGAATTTGTCAATTATACGATACATGCCCCTGTAGGTGTAGCCGGCTTAATAACTCCATGGAATGCACCTTTCATGCTTGAGACATGGAAGATTGCTCCAGCCCTTGCTACAGGAAATACAGTAGTCCTAAAGCCGGCAGAGCTTTCTCCTTTATCGGCAAATCTATTGGCAGAGGTTATTCATAAGGCAGATTTACCAAAAGGAGTCTTTAATGTGGTTCACGGTAAGGGAGAGGTAGCTGGTGATGCTTTAGTTAAGCACCCAGACGTACAGCTCATTTCGTTTACCGGGGAGACTATAACTGGATCTACTATTATAAAAAATAGTGCAGACACCTTGAAGAGCTGTTCCATGGAGCTAGGCGGCAAATCTCCAATAATTGTTTTTGAGGATGCTGATTTCGAGCGAGCACTAGACGCCTGTGTATGGGGTATATTTTCCTTTAATGGAGAACGCTGTACGGCTAATTCTCGATTATTCGTCCAAGAAAGCATAAAAGACAGATTTATAGATGCATTAAAAAAGAGAGTTGCTAATATCAAAGTGGGAGACCCTTTAAATGACCTGACGGAGGTTGGTCCTCTTATTGATCGAGGTCACTATAACAAGGTACGTGGCTATATAGACATAGCACGTGAAGAAGGTACTGAGGTAATCTCAGGACATATTCCAGCTGAATTTTCCAAAGGAAATTTTGTGCCTCCAACATTAATTTTAAATGCTCATAACCAAATGCGGGTTGCTAAAGAAGAAATATTCGGCCCTGTTCTAATTGCTATGTCGTTCAAAAATGAAGAAGAAGTCATTAAGCTTGCGAATGACACTGATTATGGATTGGCAGGTTATGTGTGGACGAACGATATTAAACGTGGACATCGTGTAGCACATAAAGTGGACGCAGGAATGCTATGGGTAAATGCCCAAAACGTTCGAGATCTTAGAACTCCTTTTGGAGGGACGAAGTATTCTGGCATAGGCAGAGAAGGTGGGCATTACAGCTTTGATTTTTACACGGAGCATAAAATTATTCACGTATCAATTGCTGACCATCATATCCAGCAATTCGGAAAACAATAGAAAGGAGGAGAAGGCCATTGGATTTTTCCATTATACGTATCGCTCGCACAGTGCTACATGTTAAGGATTTAGAGCTATCTCGTAAATTCTATGTAGATGGGTTGGGGATGATAGAAACTGAGAGAGATGATAGGCATGTCTATCTAAGAGGATTAGAAGAGCATTGTCATCACAGTCTGTTACTAAAAAAAGCCGAAAAATCAGTTGTGGAAGTGCTAAGCTACAAGGTGATGAAGGAAGAAGATTTGGAGCACATTGAAAAATTATTCAAGGCTAAAGGACTTAAAACGAAGTGGATGCCTAAAGGAAATCAGTATGCTATCGGTAGAACGCTTAGAGTTCACGACATTTCGGGTATTCCGCTAGAATTTTTTGCAGAAATGCCTACCGTGGATCGGATGCTTCAAAAATACGACCTATATCGTGGTGCAAAAATTCAGCGAATAGATCACGTCAATTGTGCTGTACCAAATGTGCAAAAAGCCTATGACTTTTATGTGAAGAGTTTAGGATTTTCTTGTTCCGAATATACAGAAACGGAGGATGGAGACCTCTGGGCTGCTTGGTTATTCCGAAAGCCTACAGTTCATGATCAAGCGTTCATGAGTGGGCCAGGGCCTAAGCTCCATCATTTTGCGTATACTTTATCTGACCGGTTGAGCGTACTCGACTGCTGTGATGTGTTGGCTAGTATGGGCTATGCGGATTGTATCGAGCGCGGACCAGGTCGACATGGATTATCTAATGCATTCTTTCTATATTTAAGAGATCCAGATGGTCATCGTATAGAGTTATATACAGGAGACTATTTGACTTGCGACCCAGATATGAAGCCAAAGCGTTGGGATTTAAATGATCCTCTACGTCAAACATTCTGGGGACATCAGGCACCAGACAAATGGTTCAATGAAACTAGCACATTTATTGATATTGAGACAGGCGAAGAAATAAATAGCGAAGAACCAAAGCTTGAGCAACGAAAACCGAAAATTTTAGTATAAATATGGATTCATCTGAGATTAGTGCAGATGTTATTTTTAGACTGTAGATAGACACCTTGAATATTGGTGTTTACCTATAGTCTTTCATCTTTTATATAGAAATTAAGTGAGGAAGTTTCACTTTCGCTATCAGCGGTATTTTTTCCAAGGAAAGGCTTTAGTTGCTTCTCTTTCTGATGTTACTAGGGTCTTCGGCTTGCGATATACTAACTGAGTCACCAATCTTTGCTCTAACCAAGTGTTTTTATTGGAATTTCAAGTAACTCTTAATATTATATTTATATAATTTTCAGAAAATTGTTGAAATTAGTTACTAATATATGTTAAAGTGTAATTAGTCCTATTGAGTATCAGTCGAAAGAACTAATCTATTGTTTTTATAATACAAATTATTTTTTGAGGAGAATAAACATGAATATAGAAGAATTAATAAAATTTCGTCATTCAGCAGTTAACTTTATTGAAGAAGAAAAAATGACAGAAGATGACTTTAAGAAAATTTTCAATTTAACAAAACTTGCACCAAGCGCATTCAATCTTCAATTTGCGAATTACTTGGTAATCATGGATGAAAAGAAAAAAGAAAAAGTAAAGGAATTAAACCACCATCAGCATAAAATTCAGACAGCAAGTGCTGTTGTTATCGTAATGGGTAATAAAAATAGTGCTGAAAAATCCGAGGCAGAAAGAATATTTAGTCCTATGAAAATGCTTAAAATGATGAGTGAATTGGAATATGAAAATACTATAGAAAATATAAAGAAATATAATGATAATTTGCGTTTAAATTCTAATGGACTAGATACTGAGTTAGCGCTCCATGTTGGGATCCATGCAATGTTATTTATGCTTTGCGCTAAACATTTCGGTTTTGATACTTGTCCAATGCATGTGCATAATGTAGATGAAATGAGGAAAGAGTTCAATATTCCTGATCATCTACAACCTTATATGATGATTACTATAGGTAAAAGTGTAGACAATACTAGGCCAAGAGGTTATCGAAAACCAGTCGGAGAATTTGTGAATTTTAACGGATTTAACTTAAGTTACCAGAAATAATTCGACACAGCAAAGAAGATTTGGTAGTTTTTTAATACATAATATTTTTATAATACGTGGACTTACGTGGACAATATTGGAGGGAAGGCTTTGAATGAGAAATTAATAAGAGTTGGAACTATTTATATCCCAGTTTCAAATGTTTCTCTCGCAAGCGACTGGTACCAGGAGCAACTCGGCGCTGTCGAGAATTATAAGGACGAGGATAAGGCCATTTTGGACCTAGCCAATCAAAGTGTCTTTTTGATTAAAAGTAAAAAAGAAGAAAGTCTGAACTTTAAAGATTTCCATGGCCGAGAGCAATTTGTCTTAACATTTGAAGTAGATGGGGTAGATAATCTCCTATTATTACACAAAGAATTTAAAGAAAAAGGATTGCAGGTTGGGGAAATAGAAGATAGAGGACATGCTGGTAGAAATTTTGTATTTCAGGATCTTGATGAAAACAAATTTGATGTATGGAGCGAATTAAGTCCTTCTTTTAAAAATAATAGGAACTGATAAAAAAGAGACTACCTATGTCTCTTTTTTATTTTGTTTAACTGGATTATTTTTCGAAAAACAACTGATAAATAGGTTTTAAGGTGATATATCAGGGAATTACAAATAAGGAATGCACTATTTCGAAGGAGGATTTCATAATGGCAGAAGAAAAAGAAATGAGAAATGGTTCAACCGAAAGTAACCAAGGAAAAGAGACGCTTACAACTCGACAAGGTCATTCTGTAACGGATAATCAAAATATTCGAACTGTAGGAAATCGCGGTCCAGCTACTCTTGAAAACTATCATTTCATTGAAAAAATTTCACACTTTGACCGAGAAGAAGTTCCTGAGCGAGTAGTTCATGCTCGTGGAGCTGGTGCTTTTGGCTATTTTGAAACTTACGGAAAAGTAGGGGACGAGCCCGTAGAAAAGTATACTCGTGCAAAAGTATTTTCAGGTGCTGGAAAACAAACACCTTTGATGGTGCGCTTTTCAACAGTTGCAGGCTCTAAGGATTCTCCAGAGACTGCCCGCGATCCTCGTGGTTTTGCAGTGAAAATGTATACGGAAGATGGTAACTGGGATTTAGTTGGAAACAACTTAAAAATATTCTTTATTCGTGATGCGATGAAATTTCCAGATATGATTCATGCATTTAAGGCAGACCCTGCTTCTAATATCCCTAACCCAGAGCGTATGTTTGACTTTGTTTCTAAATCACCTGAAGCGACACATATGATTACTTTCCTATTCTCCCCATGGGGAATTCCGGCTACATATCGCCATATGCAGGGATCTGGTGTAAACACGTATAAGTGGGTAAATGATAAAGGCGAAGCAGTATTAGTAAAATATCATTGGGAACCAAAGCAAGGTATTCGCAACCTAACTCAAGATGAAGCTGATGCCATTCAGGCAAAAAATGTTGCTCATGCCACACAGGACTTATATGAATCCATTGAGCGAGGAGAATATCCAGAGTGGGAGTTATTTGTTCAAATTATGAGCGATGATGAGCATCCTGAATTAGATTTTGACCCATTAGACGATACAAAGCTATGGCCACCGGAACAATTCCCGTTCCTACCAGTTGGTAAAATGGTATTAAATCGAAATCCAGTAGATTATCATGCAGAAATTGAACAAGCTGCCTTTGGTACTGGTGTACTAGTAGATGGTTTGGATTTCTCAGATGATAAAATGCTTCAAGGACGTACATTCTCTTATTCAGATACACAACGTTATCGTGTAGGAGCTAACTATTTAAAGCTACCTGTTAATGCCCCTAAGGTTCCTGTAAGAACAAACCAACATCGTGGTCAAATGGATGTGCATAGACCAGAGGAAGCTGGTGGAAATCCACATATCAATTATGAACCATCCATGATAGGTGGACTTCAGGAGGCTGAAAAAACAGAGCGTATTAAACATGAGCCACAATATAATGCTAAGGCTACAAGTGCACCAATAGATCGAGAGAATAACTATGGACAAGCTGGCGAGACTTATCGTAGCTTTGAAGATTGGGAACGCGATGAATTGATAAACAACCTGTCTACCGCACTTTCTATTTGTGATCCTCGAATCCAAGAGGCTATGGTCTACCACTTTACACAAGCAGATGAAGATTATGGTCGTCGTGTAAAAGAAGGTATCGAGATGAAGATGAAAGAAATGGAAGACTTAAAAAAACAACAAAAACAAGAGAGTTCTCCGGGTGCCAATGCTGCTGCGGATAAAGCAGAAGATGTTGGTCGAGAATCTAAACCTTACTAATAATTTCAAACCCCTTCACTTAAATGAAGGGGTTCTTTATTTCAATTATCAAAAGGAGTGTATATAAATGAAAGTAATAGTAGTAGGAGCGAATGGTCAGATTGGTAAACAGGTCGTGGAAAAATTACAAGATCATAGGGAACATACGGTGACAGCAGTAGTTCGAAAACAGGAGCAGGTTAATGAATTTAAGAAAAAAGGGATAGAAGCAGCATTACTTGATCTCGAGGGTAAGGTAGACTCATTAACCGAAGCATTTACTGGAGCTGATGCAATCATTTTCGCAGCAGGCTCAGGAGGACATACAGGTCCTGATAAGACATTACTTATTGACTTAGACGGAGCAGTAAAAACAATGGAAGCGGCTGAAGCGGCTGGGGTTGAGCGATATATTTTGGTTAGTGCATTTGATGCTGACAAGCGTGAAAATTGGAACGCTGAAATGAGACCATACTATGTTGCAAAGCATTATGCAGACCGAATGCTTGAGCAAAGTAAACTAAACTATACTATTGTTCGACCTGGTGGGTTAATAAATGAAAAAGCACTAGGAAAAGTGACGGTTGGGGTGGATGCAGAGCCAAGTACAATTACTCGCGAGGATGTAGCGGAGATACTTGTAGCATCTTTAGAAGAATCAGGCACCTATCAAAAAAGTTTTAATGTCGTTAATGGGACACAATCCATTAAAGAAGCTATTAAGAATATATAGTAAAAATATATATATTAAATGGACTCCATATTGTGGAGTCTTTTTTTATAGGACTTTTCTTATTCTCTTAAGTTATTAATTAAAACTACTCGGTAAGGCAAACAGCCTTAGTTAATAACTGTATATCATAGAGAATTTCTTGTTTAAAAGCGTCATTTTCACATCTATAGTAATCATCTACTAGTCTAACTAGTTCTATATAAATGAGGTTCATTATAAATGCCTCCTTTTTCATTAGTCAAAAGTATCTATTCTATTATACCTACTTTTAAGTGGTCATAAACATTTATTTTAAATTAATAAAGAGGACGGTAAGAAATGTTCTCTATCTCTACCTAGAAGTTTCTTTATACCGGAAAATTCCCACTCCTTTGTGCTCGTTATTCCTTTTTTACATATTTCCTTGAAAGGAAAGGTAAATAATGTTAAATTTAAATAGTCTGAATTTTTATTTTTTAAAAAGGGGGCGGTATGATGAAAGTCATTAAATATACTTGTTTTGAGAATTACGTGTGGAAGAGGAATACTTAGCGTGTCCTTAAGCATTTATTAGAGTGATGGCACGTCCAAAGAAACGGAAGCTATAGGTTAACTTGAATTGGATTAGAAGTATGGGTATGTCTTCATATACAAATATATATATATAATCTTAGCTTTAAGCAAGATGTCGTTCTTTAAGAGCGCTAACTACAACTCTAACAATACGTAAGCAAAGTAGGTAAGAAAATATAAAAAATTTTAAGTAAGTATGAATTATCAACTGGCAATTAACTTATGAAGGAGAGTAACCGTATGATTAAAGAGAGTTTTCACACTGTGCTGATTAAGCACTTAGATTTAATGCAAAATAAAGATATTATTCCTTTTCTACAAACTATTTCTGAACAAGAAGATATAAGTGTAATAATGCCTAACGGTCGCTTGATTAGCGGGTATAAAGATGTCGCTGAATTTAATAAAGATTGGTTTGCTGATATCGATTGGAGTTTAAGTTATCAAATCATTAAAGAAGAGTGTACAGACGAGATGGGCTACGCTGTTGTGGAGATTGAGTATAAGGACGTGGATCAGAATGGGAATCCATATAACAAAATTTATTACCTTACATTAATATTTAAAAAAAATAATGAAAAATGGTTATTGGTTCATGATCAAAATACCTTTACTTGAAATGTGTAATTGTGAGTGCTTAAAGATAAGCAGTTTAGTGGCAATGTAAAGAGGTGAATTAATGGATAACATTGATAAACGGAATCGATTGGGCGAGGAAGTCTTTACGTATAGAATTACGAAAGATAAAAAAGTATTTATCTCTTTTCAAGGAAGACATGTTACCACGCTCGTAGGAAAAGCTAGCGAAAAATTTTTGAGCAAGATCCATTCTGCAGACTTCAAGGAAGCACAATTGCTAATGGCCAAAGCGACAGGAAATTTTAAGCATGGAAATGAAAAGGATAACAAATAATTTAAGTTCAGTTGATAATAAACAGCTTATTGATTTTAAAATCATAAGCTGTTTATTTTTATTTGATTTCCTTTTAGGAAAGCCCCTATTATCTTTCCTACTTTTCTTGATTTGTCATGATGAGAGGGCGGGGAAGCAATTATTTTTTTATTTATGACATAGTACTTTGACAGACATAGTAATTTGATATACATTGTAATAAGAGGTGATAAGTTTGTCAGAAAATGAAGTAAGTGCTGATTTAATAAGAGGTCATATCGATACCATAATTTTAAAGGTTTTAAAGGCAGGAGATAATTATGGATATGAAATTATGAAGGCTATCTCAGTCGGTAGCAATGGAGAGTATATATTGAAAGAGCCGAGTTTATATAGCAGTCTGAAACGATTAGAAAAGTTTGAACTTATCCATGCCTACTGGGGTGATCAGTCCCAAGGTGGCCGACGAAAATATTATACGATTACAAAAGAAGGCTTAGCGGCCTACGAAGAAAATGTAAGAGCATGGAATCGAGCAAAGCTGCTCATTGATCGATTAGTTTTAGGAGGGTGTGATTAAGATGAATGAGGTACGAAATTATGTTAATAAAATGTTTGCTGGATACCCAAAAAATGAAGAAACATTAGAGTTAAAAGAAGAAGTAATCGGAAATTTAGAGGCTGAAATTGAAGACTTAGTTATGAACAAGGGCATAACTTCTAAACAAGCATTTAGGATTAGCACAGAGAAGATGTCTAAACTGGATAGTGTAATCGAAGGTGTACAATCAGTTCAATTAAGTAAAGTGTTGGTCAAGCTTACGCAATGGTCGCTGATTTATTTATTGATAGCATGGATCATCTCTATTCCGTTTAATGTTTTTAGTTCCTTAAGGGCTACGAGCTGGCTGTTGTTAATAATCATATTAATAATTGGCGTATTTTATATCGTGTTAAAAATCATAGCAGGTTCTTTAACGAATGAAAGAACAATCCAATTAGCTTTTATGAATAGATGGCAAAAATGGATTTGGATTATTTGGGCATTGTTTATGGTAGCGCAGTGGGGAATGATTACTGCCATCCATTTTGGTAGTGATCTATGGTTTGGCCGTAATATCTCTATTGAAGGTCCTTATCAATTCGGTCAGACTATAGCAGCCTATTTGGCTCCATTTTTCTCCATCATTGTACCTTTATTAATTAACAGATTTAAAAACATAGTTATCAGAGGAGGTAATGAAGCGAACTATGAAGAATAAGTTAATAATTGGATTATTCATTACTGGGCTTATACTTTTTGGATGGATGAACCTTTTTTACCTACCAGAAAAAGAAAATTTACAAGCGGAAGAAATGCTACGGCAGCTTGATCCAGAGACCCATGATTTTAGCAAGGTGCTAGTATATGAAAATCTATATATGGGAAACAACTCAAATAATGCACATTTGTTTCAATCACTTCCTTTACAAAATTATTTGAATGGCTTTGAACAGGACCCTGATCGTTTTTTGTTAATCGTGAATTATAAAGATTTAAGTGACGTTTCTCCTCGTCAAGTACAACAATCGGTCATTTATAATACTACAGCTGCTTTTGTACTTATTAAGAATTTGGAACAAATAGAGTTAAGACTTCCAAATGAAAATTTTCTCGTTAACAGAAGCAATGTAGAGAGTGTTCTAGGGAATTTGGATGAGCTTTTAGATCCTCCATTATTTGAAAAAGAAGTGCAACAGCGATTAAAAACGGAAGAGATAGAGGATTGGTTAGACCAGTATATACAAGTCAGCAAGGAGGGCTAACATGAAGGATCGTGTCATTCAGGCGTATAACCAGCTCGCCGATGATTATGAATTTAACGTCGATCAAAGAAGTATATATAACACGGAATATGAGAGACCAGAAATGGTCAAACAAATGCCTTCTAATTTAAATAATCTAAGCGTTTTGGATGCGGGTTGTGCTGCAGGATGGTATACCTCCCAGCTTATACGGGAAGGGGCAACGGTTACAGCAATCGATATCAGTCCTAAAATGGTAGAGGCAACGAAAAGAAGAGTAAAGGACAAAGCAAATGTTCTTTGCTTAAGCTTAGAAGAAGAACTTCCCTTTGAAGACAATAGTTTTGATCTCATTATTAGCTCATTAGTCCTTCATTATATCAATGATTGGGAATTGACATTTAAAGAGTTTCAAAGAATCTTAAAGCCAGGCGGTCAATTCATATTTTCGGTACACCACCCAACTATGGATATAAGATTGGCTAAGGAAGGAGATTATTTTTCACATGAATTTATAATAGATCAGTGGAAGCGCGATGGGAAAATAATTGAAGTGCCTTTTTATAGGAGACCTATGCAAGCCATCTTAAACGAAACTTTAAAATATTTTAAATTAGAGCGTCTTATAGAGCCACAGCCTACGGAAGAATTTAAGAAGATAGATCCTAAAGGTTATCACAAGCTGATGACAACACCACATTTTTTGATAATTAACGCTAGAAACTGAGGGACATAAGGGTTAAGGGGGGATTAAATATGTCTAAAGAGTTTATTGCCATAATATCAATAGTTTCTGTAGTGATCTGGATGGTAGTTTCCCAAGAGGCTGTAAAACCCTCAAAAGAGATAAATTGGTGGAAAATGATAAGCTTACTTTCTGTAGGAACCGTATTGGTATTAGGGTTAACCATTTCCCTTTTTCAAAGCCTGCCGTTCTAGGATAGGTAACTGGGTTTTTGTTGAATATCTAAATAACTATATGATTTTTAAAAGGACTTAGTTTGTTTGAAGTAAGCTAAGTCCTTTTATCCTACTAAAATGATTACACATTATAATAAATTTTATATTTCTTGGAGGAGTTAAAATGTCTATAAAAGTAATCCATCATTTTACTGAAAAGCATTTAACAGACTTGTATCAATTATTTCAAAATGAATGGTGGACAAAAGAGCGTAGCTTAGCTGATATAAAAACAATGATTGATTTGAGTCATGTAACGATAGGCTTAGTTGATCAGGTCTCAGATGAGCTAGTGGGCTTCGCAAGAGCAATTTCAGATGGAGTATACAGGGCGTTTATTTTTGATGTAATTGTAAAAGAAAACGGTCGGAAACAAGGATATGGGTTAACTCTAATGAACAGCCTGTTAAATCACTCAGTCATTCAGGATGTAGAGCGAGTCGAGCTTTATTGTCCTGAAAGATTAGTTTCCTACTATGAGCAATTTGGATTTTCTACCGATGTGAATGGTAGTACATTAATGAGGTTAAAGAGATAACAGAAAGGACAAGGAACAGGGGAAAATATGGCTTTTATAGATTGATTACCTTTACAAGGGGGAAACAAAATTCACATTATATTCTTGGAGAAAGTATGAAGGACTTTTAGGAGTAATAATAAATGAATCCCATAAAGCTATAAATGTCTAATTCAAAATAAAGCTCCAGAAATTTTGCTTTGCGCAAAATTTTTGGAGCTTTTTAGAGGGGCAATTTTATTCCCTGCAAATATTCGATTATTTATTATTCCTTTTTATTAGCTCTGTTTGTTTAAGCGTTCGTTTATTTGCTTTATGGTCATGTACTACAAGGATAGCATGAATAATTCCAGGTACGTAACCTAAAAAACATAGTAGTAAATTAAGAAAAGCTTGAAATGGCTTCCCGGAGAATAAAACTGCTACTGGTGGTAAAACAATAGCTAAAAGATACATCATAGTTACTAGCTCCTTACAAGGATTTGTACACAATCATACAGAACAACTTGTAGGATTAGCAAACTATAACATAGTGGTATATAATGGGTACTTTTCCTGAAGTAATAATATTAATTAATGCTTTCTAATGCAATCTTTAAATTAGGGTAAATGACATCTGCAGCCACATCTATTCCTTCATTAATGGTCATTTTAGCTAAATCAGGGCAAATCCCTGTTGCCATAACACTAATTCCCATTATACGAATCATTTGAACCAATTCGTTTATATATTGAACGTTTCCTTTATCGATTTTATATACCCCTGAAAAGTCAATTATAACGTAAAATACACCAGCACTTGCAATTTTAGGAGTTAAATTTTCTATCATATAGTCTATCCGATATGTATCAATGTGTCCTACCAATGGCAAAACTATAATTCCTTCTTTAACAGGAACTATTGGTGCTCCGACCTTTGCTAATTCCATTTGGGACATCTTTTGGTATTCGCTTGCTAGATACTCATAATTGGCAACCGTTTCGTTAAGGCTCATATCTAACATTCTGTTAACTTGTTTAATCAATTTACTTAGCTCTTTCAAATTAAGATCGAATGTGATTGCTAAATTAGTCAGTATGTCAGTAATTACATTGCGAGTAGGGAGATATCTGACTACTAGGGTAGATAGATTACCATCAAGAGAAACCATTGCTGCATTCTTTTTACTCCATATTAATAAGGATTCAGGGATTTTCTCCTCACCACTTAAAATATACTCTCCAATAAAGGTAACAAACTCAATATACATATTTTTAGCTTGTTCCTGTTCCCAACGAGGTATATCCATATCTAGAGAATTGATTACCTCATCAACGATATTACTAGCCAACAATTCTTTATTATTAAAGATATAATCTGAAATACTAATAAGTGGGCTCATATTTCTTCTCCCTTTTTTTTGCCTTCTATCTCATCATAAAAATTCATTTCTTTTAAGTCAAGCTTTCTCTTGTTAAAGTAGAATATTCTATAACCAAGAGAGATTAAAATTATGATTTTAAGCAGGTAAAAACGTTAATATGATAGAACATAGTATTACATTAGAAAATTGAAAAGATGCTAAAGAGTCGAATAGCAGGGGGTTACGAAGTTGAGGTGAATCCCATTATATATGGACCTGTTACTGGCTTATGGATGCCACCTGAAGAGAATAGTGCTGAACTTATAGTTGAGAAGGCATTAAATCTATTAATAAATTAATCATTAAGAAAATATGCTAAGTAAGTCCTATAACAATGATTGAGCGAATATATATAAAACCCATTTTGAAATATCAAAATGGGTTTTATATATTAAATTAAGCATTAAATTTTTGTACTTCGATAAATTGGATATGATTGTCTTGTTTTTCATTGATGGAGAATATATAACCACCATACTCAATTTGTTCATCCATGTGTAACTCTATGTCCTGAGTGTAATACCATCCACCAATTGTATCTACATCAGGATTATAAAGATCTATTTTCAACAATTTCGCGACATCATCAAGTAACACATTTGTGTGAATGATATAGTGGTCTTCTTTGACTTTCCGAACATCTGCTATTTCGTCGTCATCAAATTCATCTCGGATTTCTCCTACAATTTCCTCCAAGATATCTTCAACGGTTACAAGCCCAGACGTACCACCATATTCATCTAACAATATAGCCATATGAATACGCTCTTTTTGCATTTTCAATAACAGACTGTTAATCGGAGTAGTTTCTATAGTATTAATCACAGGATTAACAAAATCCTCTATATTGAAGTTTTCCAATGTTATACGATTATTAATACCTAGAGTTAAGAAATCTTTAATATTAATAAATCCAATGATATTATCTCTATCTTCTTCATAAACAGGGTAGCGTGTATAACGTTCCTCAGAAATCGTAGTTAATACCTCATTAAAGGTAGCTTTTCTTTCAAAACCAATAATTTGAGTACGAGGTACCATGATTTCACGAGCAATGCGGTCATCGAATTCAAATACATTATTTACATACTTCAATTCATTTTGGTTAATTTCCCCGCTCTTATAACTCTCCGCAAGTAATAATCGAAGCTCTTCTTCTGTGTGAGATAGTTCATGTTCTGATGCTGGTCTCATACCAAAAAGCCCAACGAGCAAGCGAGCAGAGCCATTTAGGAACCAAATGAATGGATATAGGATTTTGTAGAAAATCATTATCGGTTTAGCAAAAACAAGGGTTACTGCTTCTGCTTTTTGGATAGCTATTGTTTTTGGAGCCAACTCTCCGACCACGACATGTAAAAAAGTAGCGATTAAAAATGCAGCACCAATCGTAAAGTAATGAATGTTGTCCGTACTAATTCCAATTGTTTCAAACAATGGATGTAGGATAAATTCGAATGTCGATTCACCAACCATCCCTATTCCTAAAGCAGTTACAGTAATACCAAGCTGACAGGCAGACAGGTATTCATCTAAGCGCGATGTAACTTGTTTTGCAGCCTTAGAACCTTTACGACCTTCTGCTACTAACTGATCTATTCTGGAATGACGTACCTTTACGATAGCAAACTCCGTAGCTACGAAGAATGCGGTTAAAGCGATTAATATGACAAAAATAGTTAAATTCAATGCGGTCAATAAGTTGTCTTACTCGAAAGTAAGACTTCACCTCCTAAGTGATTAATAATAATAAGGATTGCATAAGAGCAACACTTTCTGATGAAACTTTCTGTTTGATGGAATGCTTTGTGTTATCTTCCTTCTCATTTATTTGTTCCAATAAGTGAGAAACTTCTTTTTCTAAATATTGCATCTGTAATCGTATTTCCTGGATATCAATCTCTTCTATGCTATCTTTGGCAAGCTCTCTTTTTATTTCTTCAAGTGACATACCTTTTAACTTTTTCTCTTCTATAACTCTTAGTCTTTCAATAGCCTCATAAGGGTAGTAACGATAGTTGGAACTAGAACGTTCAGCATCTAATAGCCCTAGAGTAGTATAATAATCGATGGTACGCTTAGTAATGCCACTTTTTTCAGCTAACTCGCCAATTCTTAGTTTCTCTGTCCCAATAGTATCACTCCTAACCGTAACGTTAGGGTTTAGTATAGTATGAATTTGAGGTAAATGCAAGGAACATGAAGGATTACAAGCTGTGAGAAGTTGAGGATTAAAGCAATCTCTTTATTCCAATTTGCATAAAAAGTTATTATTAAATAATAAGTTTTTCTTCCAAGACCTAAGTTTACCTAATAAATCGAATCAATGAAGCAACTGTTCTTGTTATAATTGTAGAGTAGGAGAAACTACATGTAACTTATTAAAGGTAGTTTTCTGGAAAATGCATTATGCATAAACGGAGGATGCTATGAATATCAGGCTTGCGCAGAAAAAAGATATAGCTCAGTTAATTCAAATGCGTTGGGATTTTACAATAGAGCATAATGAAAAAGCGGCTGATCATGATCTAGAGGAATTTCAAATGGAATGTAGACAATTTTTGGAACGAGCAATCGAAAGTAATTCATGGGTTATATGGATTGCAGAAATAAATGAACAGGTAGTATCTCATATTTATATGGAGCTTATTCATAAGGTTCCTCGTCCAGGTAGAATTACTCATCCATTTGTATATATGACCAATGTTTACACTATTCCTGCGGAACGAAACAAAGGAATTGGCTCTAATCTTCTTACAGTAGTGAATAAATGGGTGGAATCGAACGAGTACGAGTTTGTTATCGTTTGGCCAAGTGATGATAGTATTGAGTTTTATAAACGTAAAGGTTATATCAGCTGTAATGAAGCAATGACATTTACGCCTTCAATTAAGAGTTAACCTATTTACGAAAGGGAAAAATAATGCCAACTATTATATATGAGATTTTAATAGATGCTCCAATAGATCTTTGCTTTGATTTATCACGGGATGTAGCCATACACACCCAAACGACTGGAAAAACAAAGGAAAAGGCTGTTGGTGGTAAAGTAAAAGGGTTATTAGAAAAAGGAGATAGTGTAACATGGGAAGCTACACACTTCGGTGTTCGGCAAAGGTTAACTGCAAAAATTATTGAGATGGACAAGCCTCATACTTTTAGAGACGTTATGGTAAGCGGAGCCTTCCATTCATTTACACACAACCATCAATTTAAAAGACAAGAAAATGGTACATTGGTAAGGGATGAGTTTGTGTATCGTTCTCCTTTGGGAATTCTGGGGAGGTTGGCAGATTTATTATTCCTCGAAAAATACATGACAAATTTTATTAAACATCGTTCTCTGGAATTAAAAAGGATAGCGGAGAGCATAGAAAGTAAAAGCTAAAACGGAATTTTAAATTTGTTATTTAATGTTCTATTTTAATAGTTTTGTAATATAATATCATTAGAAATGGAGAGGATATAATTGGCAATTACTACTATGAGTTCAACTGCAAATTTAGTGGATAAGCTTCAAGTGGAGGTTGGAACACGCGGACATCAAGTTATCATCGACGAACCGGAACGTTTAGGTGGTACAGACAAAGGTATGAATCCTTTAGAATTATTGCTTTCATCGCTAGGTGCCTGTCAAACAATTGTTGCGCAAATGTCAGCAAAGAAATTTGGCATTCAGTACGATCATATATCTGTTGATTTAGAAGGCGATATTGATACGGATGGTTTCCTTGGACTTTCAGATATTCGTCCTGGTTTTTTAGAGGTAAGATATAAAGTTAATATTCAATCTAATGAATCGCCTGAGAAAATTGAAGAATTCATTACATATGTAGAGGATCATTGTCCCGCACTCGACTCTTTAATTAATGGTGTTAAGGTTGTTTCTCAAGGTATAGAGATTCAACAAACAAACAAGATATAATCAAAAAAGCTATGGAGATTTTACAGTCGTAAAATTTCCATAGCTTTTTTATATTTGTTTTCAATTTTGGTTCTGCTTTTAAGGCTTTAGAATCCTCTTTTATATGCCTTTGGAACATTTGCTTTTCCGTCTAATACTTCTTCCGTATGCAATGCCCAATAAGGGTCTTTTAACATACCTCGACCGATTGCTATCAATTCTATATCCTCTTCTGCCAAAGTCTTTTCAGCTAAAACTGGCTCTTCTAAAATTCCTACAGCAATGACCGGTAAATCTAAAGCTTGTTTATAAGCTCTTGCAAATGGAACTTGATAACCAGGGGTATTTGCCGGCTTCACTTTCCCTGGATTTGCTTCACCACCGCTGGAAACATGGAAAACGTCCACTCCTGCTTCTTTGTACTGTTTTGCTATTTCCAGTGAGTGTTCCAAGCCATAGCCACCATCGATATACTCAATTGCGGATATACGGAACAAGAGAGGCATATCTTCTGGTATCACGCTTTTCACTGCTCTTATAACTTCCACACCAAATTTAGCATAATCCTTTCCGTATTCATCAGTTCGGTTATTAATAGAAGGTGAGTGGAACTGGTGTATTAAATAACCATGGGCTCCGTGTAATTCTATTGTATCGAACCCGGCCTCTACTGCACGGCGAGCTGCTTCTTTATATTTATTAACCATTTCGTTTATCTCATCAATTGTTAAGGGTCTTGGTTCCTTCCATGTGCCATCAGATTCAACAGGAATGTTGGAAGAACTAACTGGTTGTTTAGCATCTGTTGCTTTTCTTCCAGCATGAGCAATTTGTATACCTATTTTGGCATCATGTTTATGTACTTCCTCAACTATTCTTGCATAAGCAGGAATCTGTTCATCTGACCATAAGCCTAGATCATAATCGGTAATTCTTCCATCAGGCTCTACGTCTGTCATTTCTACAATGATTAAGCCGGTGCCGCCTACTGCGCGAGATACATAATGGACGAAGTGCCAGTCATTAGGAGTTCCATCCTTGGCCTCGACAGAGTATTGGCACATAGGAGCCATTACTATTCTATTTTTTAAGCTTAAGCCTTTTACGCTATATGGTGTAAATAATTTGGACATTTCTTTGAATCACTCCTTTTTCATATTATCGCTTGTTTTGTCCGTTGATTCAAATAATGCGCGTTAAGAGAGTAATAGTTTTTATAAATAATTAATATATTTGTATAATTAATAAATTTATAGTTGTATTTATGCATTTTGAGTGTTACATTATGTATATTAATACAAAATAATCGTATATAAATACATTGGAGGAATATTTAATGAACAAAAAAGTTGTTTTAGCATACTCAGGTGGATTAGATACTTCTGTAGCAATTACTTGGCTTAAGGATGAGGGCTATGATGTAGTAGCTGTTTGTTTAGATGTAGGAGAAGGCAAAGATTTAGAATTTGTGAAGAACAAAGCCCTAGAGGTTGGAGCTATTGAAAGCTATATGATTGATGCAAGAGAAGAATTTGCAAATGAATATGCATTGATTTCTTTGCAAGCTCACACATGGTACGAAAATAAATATCCTTTAGTATCTGCGCTATCAAGACCGCTAATTTCTCAGAAACTAGTAGAAATTGCAGAGAAAACTGGTGCGACTGCTGTTGCACATGGTTGTACTGGTAAAGGAAATGACCAAGTTCGTTTCGAAGTTTCTATCAATGCTTTAAATCCGGAGTTAGAGGTAATTGCCCCTGTTCGTGAGTGGAGCTGGAGCCGTGAGGAAGAAATCGCTTATGCCAAAGAGAAAAACATTCCAATTCCAATTAACCTAGACAGTCCATTTTCTATAGACCAAAACCTTTGGGGACGTGCGAACGAATGTGGCATTCTAGAGGATCCATGGGCAGCACCACCAGAGGATGCATACGATTTAACAGTTTCTTTAGAAAATGCACCAGACGTTGCAGATATTATTGAAATTGAATTTTTACAAGGGGTTCCTGTAGCTATAGACGGAGTTAAATATCCATTACATGAACTTATTCTTAAGTTAAACGATATAGCTGGTAAGCATGGGGTTGGACGTATTGATCATGTAGAAAATCGCCTAGTTGGTATAAAATCTCGTGAAGTCTATGAGATACCTGGGGCACACACACTGCTTCTGGCACATAAGGAGCTTGAAGACATTACGTTAGTGAAAGAGCTAGCTCACTTTAAGCCAGTAATGGAAAAGAAATTGACAGAACTTATTTATGAGGGTCTTTGGTTCTCTCCATTAAAGACTGCTCTTGTGGCATTTTTAAAGGAAACACAGCAATATGTAAATGGTACTGTACGTGTGAAATTATTTAAGGGTCATGCAATTGTGGAAGGGCGTAAATCTCCAAACTCTTTATATAATGAAAAACTTGCAACGTACACTGCAGATGACGAATTTAACCATTCTTCTGCTGTTGGGTTCATTGAACTGTGGGGACTTCCAACAAAAGTACATGCAATGGTAAACAAAGGAGAAAAGAAGGTGCAAGTATGAGTAAGCTATGGGGTGGAAGATTTCAGAAATCTGCCGAACAATGGGTGGATGAATTCGGAGCTTCTATTGAATTCGACCAAAAACTAGTAATGGAAGATATCGAGGGTAGTATGGCACACGTTAAAATGCTTTTCGATTGCAATATTTTACCCCATGAAGATGTAAGGGATATTCTTGGTGGCTTACTCCAGCTAAAGCAGCTTGCTACTGAACACAAGCTTGAATTCTCAGTTGCTAATGAGGATATTCACTTAAATTTAGAAAAAATGCTCATTGATCTAATAGGTCCGGTTGGTGGAAAGCTCCATACAGGAAGAAGCCGTAATGACCAAATTGCAACAGATATGCATTTGTTTTTAAAGAACCGAGTAAACGAAATCATTGAATTGATAAGAGTTTTTCAAGAAACAATAGTTAACCAAGCTGAGAAGCATATAGAAACATTGGCGCCTGGTTATACACATTTACAACGTGCACAACCCATTTCCTTTGCCCACCATTTAATGGCTTATTTTTGGATGCTAGAGAGAGACAAGGAACGCTTTTTAGATTCCATGAAACGTATCGATATTTCTCCTCTTGGGTCTGGGGCACTTGCAGGAACAACATTTCCAATAGATCGCAAGCTGTCAGCAGATTATCTAGGGTTTACTAGCGTATATTCAAATAGCATGGATGCTGTAAGTGATCGCGACTTTATCGTTGAATTTTTAAGCAACTCATCCTTACTTATGACGCACCTTTCTCGTTTTGCGGAGGAAATAATTTTATGGTCTAGCTCAGAGTTTAACTTTATTGAATTGGATGATTCCTTTTCAACAGGCTCAAGCATCATGCCACAAAAGAAAAATCCTGACATGGCAGAGTTAATACGGGGTAAGACGGGTCGTGTCTATGGGAATTTAATGGGTCTTTTAACAACATTAAAAGGACTGCCTCTAGCGTATAATAAGGATATGCAAGAGGATAAGGAAGGGATGTTTGACACAGTAGAAACAATTGTTGGGTCCCTTAAAATCTTTGAGGGAATGGTTCGAACAATGTCCGTGCACACAGAGCGTTTGCATGAAACAGTACACAAAGACTTCTCTAATGCAACGGAGCTTGCAGACTACTTAGCTGCAAAGGGACTTCCTTTCCGTGAAGCTCATGAAGTAACAGGTAAACTAGTTTTCCTTTGTATACAACGAGGATATTTCCTTCTGGATCTTCCATTAAGTGATTTACAAGAAGCTAGTAGCTTAATAGAAGCAGACATTTATGATGTCTTGTCCCCATTAGCTGCAGTTAGAAGAAGAAATTCATTAGGCGGTACAGGTTTCGATCAAGTTAAAATACAAATAGAAGAAGCTAAAAGTAAATTAAGCTAACTTATAGCCCGTGTTAAAGGAATAAACCCTTTAACACGGGTTTGCTTTTTACCAATTAAGAAGGTAGTTTATTGATTGGTTGATTGATTGTTAAGGGCTATGACATTAACTCAAGTTAAGTGAAGAGAGATATGATTCTATATTATTTAGTTTAGATAAATATAAATATACACTCAAAGGTATAATTATGATTAATAAAACTATGGTTATATAAAATAACATATTCTTTTTATTTTTGCTTATATATGAAACGATATCAAATATAAATCCTAGAATGACCATACAGCTTACAATCCAAAGTATTTTCAAACTGGTAATTTCACTTTTTAGTAAGATAGCCCTTAGCTCGTTATCATGAGTGATTGTAATTTCTATGTTTTCTTTTTTTAGAAAACTGGTTTTTTCAATAGAAAATGATTCAGTCGTCTCATTTTCAATGGAGTATCCACCAGGATAAACATTGAAAATAGATAGTATTAACAAAAAGGCCAAGAATCCAAAAATAAGAATACTGAGGTTACGTAATTGTTTAGTATCTTGAGTATCTTTAAGATTCAATTAATCACTCCCTGAGTTGTTTAATAATACTCTATTTAGGGGTTTTTAAAACCATAGAGTCCAGCAAATATTATCATTGAATAATTTATCAAACTAAATACTATGATAAAAACTAAATAATTTCTAAATGTATTCCTTTTACCCAATGCTACAAGTAATAGGGCTACAAGCACCAAAAGTATTGGCATAAAAAATCCTAAGTTTCCATCAATTCCTTAAGTAAAATAGTCTGAAGAGTTAAGAAATATTATCAAAGCAAAGGGTATAGTAGATGCTAAATAGAAAAACAAGGAAAAATATAGAAGATTATTTTTTTGCAAGAAGCCACCTCCATTAACTTGTAAATATTTACTTTTAGTTAAATATTAACATATAAAACAAAATTTCACTCATATTCGTATGTTACTCTCTCATTCTTTTATATCTACATATAAATATTTTGGATAGGTCTTATAGCTTTAACTCCAATCTTCTTGTACTCTTCAGCAAGTAATTAGCATCTTTAAGAGCAAAGGTTCCCTTAACGGAAAGAAGATGATATGATAATCGAAGAATTTTTTTCAAAGGAGATTATCATGGAAAGTTTAAAACAACAATGGTTTGGAAATATACGGGGCGATATTTTATCCGGAATAGTAGTTGCTCTTGCCCTTATTCCTGAAGCCATTGCTTTTTCAATCATAGCTGGAGTTGATCCGATGGTTGGACTATATGCTTCTTTTTGTATAGCAGTCATTATTGCCTTTGTAGGCGGACGACCAGGTATGATATCTGCAGCGACTGGGGCAATGGCTCTAGTTATGGTGCCTCTTGTTAAAGAATACGGATTAGATTACTTATTAGCAGCAACCATCTTGACAGGGATTATTCAACTACTATTTGGTGTCTTTAAGATTGCTAAGCTGATGAAGTATATTCCTAATGCAGTGATGATTGGATTCGTCAATTCGTTAGCGATACTGATATTCATGGCTCAAGTCCCACATTTCATTGGGATCTCAACGATGACGTATATTTTTGTAGGAATTACACTTATTCTTGTTTATACATTACCACGTTTCATCAAAGTAATACCGGCACCGTTAATAGCGATCGTCACATTAACTATCGTTGCTATTTACAGTGGATTTGAATTAAAAACGATAGGTGATTTAGGAAATATTTCACAAACCTTACCATCCTTTTTGCTTCCAAATGTTCCTCTAAATTTAGAAACGCTACAGATAATTTTCCCATTTTCTATAGCACTTGCAATAGTGGGATTAGTAGAGTCGTTACTTACATCTCAAATTTTAGATGATATGACTGCAACCGAAAGTGATAAAAATAAAGAGGCTAGAGGTCAAGGTATTGCTAACTTCGTAACAGGATTCTTTGGTGGTATGGCAGGATGTGCAATGATTGGACAATCAGTGATTAACGTTAAATCAGGAGGAAGAGGTCGACTTTCTACTCTAGTAGCAGGTTTGTTCCTTATATTCCTAATCATTGTTTTAGGTGACTTGGTCGTTAAAATTCCAATGCCAGTATTAGTTGGAATCATGATTATGGTATGTATCGGTACTTTTGACTGGAACTCATTTAAGTATTTAGTAAAAGCACCAAGAACAGATGCACTGGTCATGCTGACTACTGTAATAATTGTAGTGTATACACACGACCTGTCAAAGGGAGTTATCGCAGGAGTTATATTAAGCGCGGTTTTCTTTGTTGTAAAAATTTCTACCCTAAAAGTTATAGAACAGGATCAGCGATACATTATAGAAGGGCAGCTATTTTTTGCCTCTACTGATAGCTTTGTAGATTACTTTAAAAAGTCCACTACACTATCGAATACTATACAAATTGATTTTACTAATAGTAGGATCTGGGATGATTCCGGGGTAGGAGCATTATTTAAAGTGAAGGATTTACTAAGTGAGCGAGGACTTCAAGTAGAATTAATCGGCTTAGATTCATATAGTAAAAAAATGATTGCTCAAATAGATGCTCTATCCACTCATTAAAGGGGGAATCCGCACCATGTATAACCATATTGTTTTAGCAGCAGATGGCTCTGAAAATGCTGTTCGAGCAGCGAAGGAGACAATCAAAATTGCTTCTTTAAATAAGCAATGTTTGGTGGAAATAGTTTATGTAGCAGATTTTGAAAAAGCAAGAACAGAGGTACTGCATGCAGGCTCTACAGAGGTTTTAAAATTAGAACGTCGAAAGAAAATACAAAATGTTGAGCTACTATTAAAGGAATCGGAAATTAGCTATAAAGTCAATATACTGCATGGTATCCCTGGTCCTGAGATTGTGAAATTTGCTAATGACAACCATGTGGACCTTTTAGTTATAGGCAGCAGGGGTTTAAATTCCCTACAAGAAATGGTTTTAGGAAGCGTCAGTCATAAGGTAATAAAACGAGTTCAATGCCCAGCTTTAGTAGTTAAGTAAATTCATGTTAAAGTCCTGTTTATAACAGGGCTTTTATTTTTGGTGGAATTTTCATATAATTTAATAAAATAGAGGAGGTTACTGATGGGCACTCAAGAAAGAATATATATTCGTCTTCTTCAAATGAAAGATACAGAAGCGGCACTGGACTTAGAAATAAGAAACAAGGAATTTTTCAAGCACTATTCAGTTTTAAGAGAGCCAGATTTTTACACATATGAAAAAATAAAGGAACGCATTGAAAATGGGATAACAGGTGCAACAAATGATACATTGTATGCGTTCGGCATCTTTTTATCCAAAACAGATGAATTAATTGGCAATGTTGCCCTATCACATATCTCTCGAGGTCCAGCTCAAAGTTGTATGATTGGTTACACCTTAGACGACCAGCAAAATGGGAAGGGCTACATGACGGAAGCAGTTAAGATGGCTGTTGCTTATGGCTTTGAAACATTAAAATTACATAGAATTGAGGCTGGAGTTATGCCTCACAATACACCTTCAATAAAAGTGTTGGAAAAAGCAGGCTTTCATAAAGAAGGGATTGCTAAAGAAAATGTACAAATAAACGGTAAATGGCAGGACCATCTCATTCTAGCGATTATAAATCAAGAGGATTAAGAGGGTATTATGTAATTAGCGTTTTATAGGAGACAACGAAAATGATAGATATAAAAAAAATTAGTTTAGAGCCTGGCAAAAGAGTAATAGTGATCTCGGATATCCATGCAAACTTACAGCTATTTAAAAAGTTATTAGACAGAGTGAATTACCAGCTGGATGATTATCTATTTATTAATGGGGACTTATGCGAAAAAGGAGATAACAGCTTAGAGGTTGTGGAATTTGTCCGCTCGCTTCAAAAGAGCTCAAGCAACGTTTTTATTGTCAAAGGTAATTGTGACGTTGTTCATCGGTACGTTTTTCAAGAAAGTGAAGGAATAATTCCTTACATGAAAAGTCGAAAATCTATTTTAAATGAGATGCTTGCACAGAATAACAAGCGTGTTGAGGAATTTAATAGCGTAAAACACTTGTCAACGTATTATAAAGCACATTTTCAAGACATAATTGATTGGCTAGAAGCTCTAAAGGTCGCTTATGAAACCGATGATTTTATCATCATTCATGCAGGAATTGATCCTAAAACAGATTGGAAGCAAACAGACGAAAAAACTGCTTTATATACCTCCTCTTTTCTAGATAAATCACATCAGGCAGGTAAGCCAGTAATTGTTGGTCATTGGCCAGTGATTAACTACGGAGCAACCGCTGTAAGCTCCCATAACCCTTTGGTAGATTTAGAGAAGAATATAATAGCCATTGATGGTGGGAACCAACTAAAACAAGACGGTCAGTTGAATGCTTTAATCATTCAGGACGGAACATATTCCTATACATTTGTGGACAGTCTTAATCATTACATAATAATAGAACATGATCATAAGGCTGGCTTAAACAGAACTGGTACAGTCACTTATCCTAATTATGAATTAAAAATAATGAAAAGGGGGGCATTTTTTACACGATGTAAAAATGTCATCCTAGGAACAGAACAATGGATTAAAAATGAATATATTATAGAAAAAAATGATTCCATCCTATGTAAAACAGATGTAAGCACTACCTTCCTTTCGGTAAAGCGAGGAGAAAAGGTTTGGGTAGTTGATGACACATGTGAAGGATATCTCCTTGTTAAAAATGAAAATGGGGAAATAGGATGGATTGAACGTTGAATATTTTAATGTTTTTCAAAGGTATGGTGAAAATTCCGTACCTTTTTATTTTTGTATTGACAATTATCTAGCGCTACTATAAATTTTAATTAACGTTGAATAGTCAATGTTGAGTATAAAGGGAGAAGGAGTGATGTAATGCTGTATTTACAAGCTACAAATTTAGAAAAGAAATATGGTAATCGACACATTGTTAAGGGTATTAATCTGGAAATTAAAGATAACGAAATATTAGGTGTTATCGGCCCGAATGGGGCAGGAAAGTCTACTTGCTTAGAGTTACTAATAGGATTAAAGGAAAGAGATGGAGGGACCATACAATATTTCTTGGAGGATTTTAAAGAAAATATAGGAGTTCAACTACAAGCAAGCTCCTTTTTCCCAGGGCTCTCTGTCTCAGAAAACTTAAAGCTATTTGGAGCCTTTTACAAAAGGAATGTAAACAAGTATGAACTGAACGATATACTTTTAAAATGTAGATTAACGGAGAGTGCTAATACTGAAGCCTCCAAGCTCTCCGGTGGACAGCAAAAACGTCTAGCAATTGCCATTACTCTAATTCATCAACCTAAGTTAGTTTTTTTAGATGAACCAACAGCAGCATTAGATCCAATTTCTAGAAAGGAAATACAAGCCTTGATTCGCCAAGTGAATAATGAAGGAAGAACAGTTGTATTTACCTCTCATGACATGGAAGAGGTAGGCCACATAGCAGATAGAATTATATTTATTAATAAAGGGAAAATTATTTGTGAGGGTGAGCCCAAAATACTGATAGCTGAACATGAAGTAACAAATTTAGAGAGCCTTTATATAAAATTGGTTTCTAAGGAGGGAGTTGAATGTTAACTATCTTTCGCTCTATGATTATTAGCTCTCTACGTGATAAGATTACCGTATTTTATTCTCTTCTATTTCCACTAGTAGTGATGATTGGTTTGAGCATTTACATGGATAATATGGATGAACGTATATTAACAGGTGTGACTGCAATTGGAACTATATTTTGGGGGATGCAAGGAGTTGCTTTTCAAGTCCTCTATCAAAGGAATAAAGGTGTTTATAAAATGCTCAAAATATCTCCCTTACCAATTGCACACTTTATCATTTCTATGGTGCTTGCCAGAACAGCTTTGGGTGTAGGGTTGAATATGGCTGTCTGGACTTTCGGAGTCTTGTTATTTCAGATATCATTAAGTTTTTCACTAATAGTAGGAACTATACTTTTAGTTACAGTTGCAACACTCTGTTTTACTAGCATCGGCTTTCTAATCGCTAACCTGGCTAATAATGAGGGGCACATTAATATGATTTCAAATTTGTTCCAAATTCCATTTATATTGTTTAGTGAAGCGTTTTATTCCTTAAGCAATGCACCAGGATGGATTCAATTTCTAAGTAAGTTATCACCATTTAATCACTATGTAAAAGGATTAAATGCAGGGATGGAGGAAGCAATACTCCAAATGGGATCTGCTATGTTAATATTATTGCTTTACATGTTGATCAGCGTACTACTAGCAACAGCTACTTTCAAGTGGGAGGAAAAACTTAAAACAGAGTATAAGGTTTTTTCAAACTAAACATTTATTGTCTTGTGCTATAATAATACTCAATGTTGTTTATTTTAAATTGGGGAGAAACATTATTATGACAAGATTGATGGTATTAGGACTATTAAAAACGAAGCCAATGAGTGGTTATGAAATTCAACAAACTCTTCAAATTAGTGAAGCAGATCGTTGGGCAGGTATATTAGCTGGCTCTATTTATCACGCTCTTAAGAAAATGGAGAAGGAACAGCTAGTTGAGGTTGAGGCAATTGAACAGACTGGGAATAGAAGTAAAGCAATATATAAGATAACCGAGAATGGCGTAAGAGAATTTCAGAAATTATTGAAAGATACATTAGAAGAACTATCAGTAAACCTGCCAAGCAATCTATATACTGCATTAAGCTTTATACAAAACCTTCCAAGAGAAGATGTGTTAGAAGCATTTTATAAACAAACAACAATACTGGAAAAAGAATTAGAGATGCAAAAGAAAGGTATCCAAATAAAAAAAGAACATATGAAAATTGATGAAGTTACAGAGCTCATTTTTGAAAATATGTATAGTCAATACGATTTACAAATACAATTGCTGAAGAAATTAATTAACATCTTTGAACTGGAAAATAAATAATTACATGAAAAACTACTACAATCCCTCAGATTGTTGGTAGTTTTTTTAATTTATATATATTTATAACTAGTTAGATGATATATTAATTATAAGTTTTTTGATTATTTTGTTTACAACAGAATTACGGTATAACATGCTCCGCCTGTTGTAGAAAAGGGAAAAGAAGGTTATGAAGTAGAATGATAAATCACAGTTTTCCGCTCTCACGCAGGCGCTTTATTTGGGCACGGCTCGAGCCTGTAGTCTCTCACGTGCTGTTCCCCTAGGAGTCGCCGCCTGTCTCTACAATCAATGAGCGTTTTGCTATTAAAGAGGACTAGTAATCCATAAACTTAGAAAAAGTCCCTAAGAATCTAGATATGTCTCATAAACTCGTAGATTTTCCACATAAAAAGAAGACTAACCTATCATCATTCAGATTTAATTTTAAAAATGTGTATTAAAAACTTAAAAATTCTACAATGAGTTTAACTCTAAAAAAGTATGAATTAATAGGAAATAGGAGTGTTTAATAGTGAGCCAAAAATGGTTGGAGTGGGCCAAACGAATACAAGCATTATCACAATCTGGATTGGCTTTTTCAAAGGATATATACGATATCGAGCGATATGAAGAGTTAAGAGCCATAAGTGTTGAAATTTTGACGGAGCAAACGGGTTTAGAATTTCAAAAGGTAAGTGATTTATTTGCTACAGATAAGGGATATCAAACCCCAAAAGTAGACGTGCGTGGGGTAGTTTTTAAGGACAATCAAATTTTAATGGTTCGTGAAAGCCTGGACAACAAATGGTCATTACCGGGTGGTTTTTGTGATATCGGATTATCAGCAGCGGAAAATATCGTAAAGGAAATAAAAGAGGAATCTGGTTATGAAGTAAGGCCAGTAAAATTGCTTGCATTAATGGATAAGGACAAGCATCCCCATCCACCTGAGGCTTACCATTACTATAAAATTTTTATTCGTTGTGAAATTACTGGAGGGGCACCTGCTAGCGGAGTGGAGACAAATCATGTTCAATTCTTTTCTCCAACTAACTTACCTACACTATCTACTAACAGAAATACAGAATCTCAGATTAAGACTATGTTTGAATTTCTCATTAATCCAGATAAAGAAACGATCTTCGATTAACGTATGGAGGTACATGAGCCGATGATATATGTAGTACGACACGGAGAAACAGATTTAAACAAGGAAGGTCGCTTACAAGGTAGAAACGGCCTCCCGTTAAATGAAAAAGGAAAACAGCAAGCTGAATACGTAAGAAAACTTTTAAAAGAAGTTCCTTTTCACTTAGTTTTTTCTTCCCCTCAGGAAAGAGCAATACAAACTGCAGAAATTGTAACGGGTAGAACAGCTACCATAGATTCCAGGCTAGATGTTTTTGATTTGGGTGGGGCAGACAGAGTAAAAAAAGAAGAAGTGAAGCTGGCAGGTGCGATACCTGATCCAACTATTTATAAGGGTGTGGAAGATATCACTATATATGTTACACGAGTATTTGATTTCATGTTTCACCTAGAAAAGACATACAACAAGTTTCAAGGAAATATACTCATCTCTGGGCACCGTTGTACGACAGGTTGTATAGGTGCTTATTTTGAAGGTATACCGAAAGATAAAAATATCTTACGCTATTCCTCAAATAATGGAGAGTTCAAAGTCTATACCTTTAAGGAGGAGTTACATGTTCATCGTTAATGTGGAGGGTGCTATATATAAAGAAGGAAAGTGGCTTCTAGTGAAACGAAGTGAGCAGGAGGAGCATGGTGCGGGAGGCCTGGCTCTTGTTGGTGGTCAGGTAGATCAAGAAGGGAATTCAAGTGATATTTTCGAAAGAACGCTAATTCGAGAGATTGATGAAGAGGTAGGCATTGAAGTAACAAATCTTCAATATGTGAATAGCTCGACCTTTATATCAGATACAGGAAAACCTGTTGTAGATATTGTCTTCGTTTGTGACCACTTCTTTGGGGAACCATACGTGAAATGCAAAGAAGAATTAGATGAAGTAATATGGATGACCACGGAAGAAATCTTAAATGGGGAAGAGTTTCCAGATTACCTTAAACGGAATATTACTCAAGCAGAACAGTTAAGAACACTAACAGAACAAATTAAAGTAGGTTAAAATATAGAAGTTACCTCAACTTGTAATTTTAATCCAAAATGGTATAATTTAGAAAAAGTGAGCGATTTTATATAAAGCAAATACATATATTGTTGTTCAAGGGAGAAAAGAACGGATGGGAAATTCTCAAAGCAGGTTGAAGAAGAAATCTTCTTCAAAAAAGAGAAAGATTAAAAATATAGTATTAATTAGTTTAATGGCATTGACTTCGGCTATAATTTTCTTCGCGATTAATTTATCCTGGGAAGCCAAGCATGCAAACAATAAAATGTTTGTGCCATTGGAAAAAGACCTTAAAGACACTTCGATTAAGAATGAGCTAGTAGCAAAGGCGGATGACTCACCTTTTACTATTCTTTTAACAGGCGTTGAGCGAGGAAAGACGGAAAAATATGGTCGTTCAGATATGCTAATTGTAGCAACTGTTAATCCGTCTACAAACAAAATTTCTATGGTTAGCATCCCTAGAGATACGTTAGTTCATATCGAAGGATTAGACAGGGAAGATAAGATTAACCATGCTTATGCAAACGGGGGAATTGATTGGGTATCAGAAGCAATAGAGACCATGCTAGGTATACCTATCGATTATTATGTCTCCACTGACTTTCAGGGCTTCCAAGATATAGTCGATACCATAGGAGGCGTTGAGGTAAATGTACCTTTTACATTTAAAATTCAACTCGCTAACTTTGAGTGGAAAACTTTTACGGAAGGTCCTATGTTTTTAGAAGGTGACGAGGCACTGGCGTATGTACGAATGCGAAAAAAAGATCCTGAGGGAGATAAGGGCCGTAATGAACGGCAACAGCAAGTTATCGAATCATTATTAAACAAGATGACCAATGTGGGCATGATTACTAAAATTGATGATTTAATAGAGGATGTAGGGGATAATGTCAAAACGAATATCCCGTCTTCAGATTATTTAAAACTAGCCAAAATGTATCAAAAATTTAAAAACAGTCCTATTGAGCATCTACAGTTAGATGGCAGTGGTAAAATGATCTACAGTAAAGAAGCAGGACTGGACCTTTGGTATTTTGTTCCAGAAGAAGACTCACTTAGTAAAGTCGGGGAGCAGCTAAAATCCAATCTAGTTAGTACTACATATAAAGCAGATGTAGAAGAAGTAAAGGATTTATCAATAGGTAAATAAAACGTGTCCGGGTACCATCTCCGGACACGTTTTTTATTTTGAGATAAATTGTTTGCTTCCTAAGTGAACATTTGATATTATAACTGACGAACGTTCGTTAAAAGGAGCGATAGGTGTGAAACATATAGAATTAAAAGAAGCTGCTCTCAAGTATTTTACGATTCATGGATATGAAGGAGCCTCATTATCTCAAATTGCTAAAGAAGTGGGTATGAAAAAACAGTCCATATATGCACACTTTAAAGGAAAAGATGACCTTTTTCTTCAAGTCTTAAGAGATGCCAAGCAAATCGAGCTGAACACAAAGCTTCATTATTTTCGTCCTCTTGATGCTGAAGATCCTTTAAAGGATTTATATGGCTTCTTAAAAATGGTTATTAATCTTTTTCAAAAAGACGAGCATTTAAAATTTTGGCTAAGGATGTCATTTTTTCCTCCAGCGCACTTAGCTAAAGATATCGAAGAAGATGTACTTGATATAGAGAAACAAGTACAAGCTGTATTAGAAGAAAAATTTCAACAATGGATAGATGCAAAGCTAGTTGACGGTGAGTCAGCATTGATTTTGACATATGCTTTTTTAAGCATGATAGATTCGATGATGCTTGAACTTGTCTATAACAACGATGAGAAGCGTTTATCAGAGAGACTAGATGCCTCCTGGAAGGTATTTTGTCGTGGTATATCTAATCATTAAAGTTAAAGAAAGAAGTGCGTAGGATGAACAAACCATTAAAAGAACAAAAATCCGTAGTTATTATACTTCTTAGCAATATATTCATTGCTTTTTTAGGAGTAGGCTTAGTAATACCTGTTATGCCATCATTTATGAATATCATGAATCTTACAGGAAGTACAATGGGGTATCTAGTTGCGGTATTTGCAGTTGCCCAATTGATAACCTCCCCCTTTGCAGGTCGATGGGTTGATCAAATCGGCCGTAAGAAAATGATTACTCTAGGACTATTATTATTTGCTATTTCCGAGCTTATTTTTGGAGCTGGAACAAATGTTTGGGTGCTTTACTTATCAAGAGCATTGGGTGGGATTAGTGCAGCCTTTATAATGCCTGGTGTAACTGCTTATATAGCAGATATAACTACGATTAAGGAACGTCCAAAGGCGATGGGCTATATTTCAGCAGCTATTAGTACTGGTTTTATCATTGGACCAGGAATCGGAGGGTTTTTAGCTGAATTTGGCATAAGAGTACCTTTTTACTTTGCAGCAGGTATAGCATTTATTGCTTGTATCACCTCTTTATTTATCCTAAAGGAACCACTCTCTAAAGAAGAGCTTGCAGAAATATCCGCTAACAGTAAGCAAACCAATTTTATAGGCGACTTGAAAAAATCATTTAAACCAATGTACTTCATAGCCTTTATTATTATATTTGTGTTAGCATTCGGATTGTCTGCTTACGAAACTGTGTTCAGTTTATTTTCTGATCATAAATTTGGCTTCACTCCAAAGGACATTGCTCTCATTATAACTATCAGCTCGATATTCGGTGTAGTCGTGCAAATATTTATGTTTGGCAAGCTTGTCGATTGGCTAGGAGAAAAAAAGTTAATACAAATCTGTTTAATAGTTGGGGTCTTATTAGCGTTTGTTTCTACAATGGTTACAAGCTTCCTCATGGTACTATTAGTCACAAGTTTTATTTTTCTAGCATTTGATTTACTGCGTCCTGCTTTAACGACATTTTTATCAAGAGCGGGAGGAAAAGAGCAGGGATTTGTTGCGGGCATGAATTCCACTTATACGAGCCTAGGTAATATAGTAGGACCAGCACTCGGAGGTATTCTTTTCGATGTGAATATTCATTATCCTTACCTGTTTGCCGGACTTGTTATGTTGGTGGGGCTTGTGATCACTGTGTATTGGAAGGATAAGCAATGGGAAACTAGTTTATAAATAAATTAAAACTATTAAGAAGTATTGCAACGGAAACGTTTAGCAATACTTCTTTTTTGCAGGGATGTATTTCATAGAACGGGAAGAGACCGGAACCTGTGCTAATATCAATTGACTAGGTTACAGGTAAAGGTTGATTTTAAATACACATAAAAAATGAACTAGGATATTTTTTCTAGGCTCATTTTACTTTAATATTATTTTGATTAACGAACCCTCTAGCTTGATAAGACCTTTTTATATTTTACCTTCTTTTATCCATGTCCGATTTTGGTAACTTCCGAACACTGATGCTAAGAAAAGTAAAAGCATAATTATAACGTAAATCGAAAGTCTATTGATTTCTAGTAAGCCTTCGCCGTTTGCCACTGTCCAAATGGATAATCCAAATAGCATTAAGTAACAAAATACATTAGGTATAATCCATGCGATTCTTAACTTTGTATTTTTCAAAGAAATTCCCCCTCGGATTATATACGAAAGTCAACATGAATAGATTCCAAATAAATATTTCCTTCTCGAAGTAAAGCACACCGTTATTTCAACAAGAAACGTAGCTCCTTTTAATTATTTTTAGTGAAATTAACCCATTGGTTAGTAGGTCCTGTGTTATCTATTATGAATAAACTACCGTCTTTCTTATAAAGAAAAATTTCATTCCCAGATTCAGCACCATCTCCTAATGCTGTTAATGTGTTTGTTGAGACAATTTGACTCATATCCACTTCATCTTTAGGAATAATCCTTTTAAAAACATACTTCTCACCACCATAATTTATCCATTGCAGTGGAGTAGGTTCGCTAATTTCAGGCTCTTCAGTAGTTTCTTTCTCCGATGAATTGTTACTAATAGCTGATGAATCGTTAGTGCAACCCGATAAGATAGCAATAGCTATTAATGAAAAGAAAAAGTATTTTATTCTAATACGCTTTTCCTCCTTTTCCCAATAAGTCGTTAATTTTCAGTTAAAGTTTCGTTTATTGTTATTAAACTAACCAGCGTCGCCGCCTAATCAACATATATGGTTAAGCGTTCAATCGAAAATTAGTCCACTTGTTATAACATAGCCTATTAATTCTACTTTACAATTCAAAGAAATACTATTCTCTCTGTTATTGTTCATGTTTTTACAAAATATTAGGAGTAGTTATTTCAATTTAAAGGAGTTAACTATTCTGATATGGAATACTAATATAGGATCTTCCATAAGGGTGTCTACCTTGAATTAATTTTGCATCGTAGTCATTTTGATATTTCTTTTTATGGCTATTCTTATAGCTTTGGTAGAAGGCTGAAATGTATGATTTACAAAAGTAGGATATTAGCAGTATCGAAAATAGGGGGCATTGTATGTGGACGCAAGGTTTTATTGAGACGACTAGAGGTACATTTGAATTATTTGAGAAAGGATCTGGACCACCTATGGCTATTACACACCTTTATAGTGCGTTTGATAGTCGAGGAAATCATTTTGCAAATCCTTTCACAGACCATTACCATGTCTATTTGATAAACCTTAGAGGCGCCGGAAATTCCGTACAGGCTAAAGAGGAATCGGAATATAGCATGGATGAATCGGTATTAGATTTAGAGGCAATACGGATAGCCTTGAATATAGATACATGGGCATTTGGTGGACATTCCACAGGGGGCATGCTTGCTTTAAAATATGCTACATTAGCTCAGAAGTCATTAGACAAAATAGTAGCAGGTGGAGCTTCTGCTAGTGTTGCTTATAGTCAGGATGAAGAAAGTATTTATAATCAACAAAACCCTAATTTTAAAAGAATAATAGAAATAATGGATTTACTAAACGATGTACAAACTCCAATCGAAATTCGCCAAAACATAAGCTATGAATGGACTTTGATGTCTTATCATAAAGAGGAAAACTTAAAGGAAGCCTTAAAGACACCTAACAGTGGAAAGACAGTGGGACCAAGGCTTGATTATTTTAGAAAAGTAGAATGTGCTACATATGATATTCGAGAAGAATTGAAAAGTGTCTCTATACCTGCGTACATTTATGCTGGTAGATTTGATACACAATGTCCATACAAGTATGGAGAAGAGATAGCTCAATTATTGCCTAATTCAACGTTTGTTTCTTTTAACGAAAGTAATCACTTTCCATATTCTGAGGAAGCAGAAAAATTTCATAAATTCGTGATCCAAACACTTGATTAGATAGCTCTCCACTTGAAATATCATAAGACATTTTTATTAGCAAATAAATTTAGGAGTATGGTCTAGATGAATATAATAAGACTAAAAGAAGAGTGGCTAATGGAAGAAGCGAAAAGCTTTAAAGGATGGGATTTTTCTCATTTAAAAAACCGTTGGGAAGAGCAAGCGACACCATGGGATTATCGAAAAATTATAGATCAATACTTATCTAATGAGCATTCTCTTCTAGATATGGGAACAGGTGGAGGTGAGTTCCTGCTCACCTTAGGTCATCCCTATGAAAATACATCCATTACAGAAGGGTGGGAACCCAATATAAATTTATGCAAGGAGACTTTGGAGCCATTAGGGATACGTGTTAAGCAGGTGTTTGATGACAATCTATTACCTTTTGAGGACCAAACCTTTGATGTTATTATTAATCGCCATGAATCCTATAATTTGAAGGAAGTTCGAAGAGTTCTTAAAAAAGAAGGCATCTTTATAACCCAGCAGGTAGGGGGAAGGGATAATGAGTGGCTTTCTAACAATTTAATCCCTAACTTCAAGTCTCTATATCCTAATTTTTCTCTCGAGAACGAAGCCCAAAAGTTTATAGCTGAAGGATTTTCTCTTCTATATAAAAACGAATCATATCATTCGTTGAAATTTAGGGATGTCGGAGCAATTGTGTACTATGCAAAAATTATAGATTGGGAATTTCCAGGATTTACAGTCGACTCCTGTCTGGAGCGATTAATAGAATTAGAGAAAATGAAGGAAAGTCAAGGATATATAGAAAGTCTACAACATCGCTTTATATTAGTGGTGAAAAACGAATGAATTCGAAAATTGTGCATGGAATGTCATGATAGTTTATATGCTAAAAACCTAACTTTAACATTGCTTGAAACAAAAAAACCATCAGCCACGGAAAGCGTCCGAGATATGAGTGGAAATCAATTCTACTTTACATATAAAAAAATAATCCTACTTCAACAATTAATTGTAGGTAAATTAGCATATTTTGACTAGCCTTTTTTACTGAAATGTCGTTTCTGCCATACATAGTAAAGGAAATAACCCCCTACACATCGAATTAGTAAAATACTAATCCCGTGTGTAGGGGGTTAATCGTTTTATAAGAACATAAGCCCAGTGGTAATATGTCAAGCGAAAAAAAGAAATGAATTGGAAATTACTTAAGTGATACTTTCCAAATGAACACTTTTTGCGCATACCAAATAAACCTCTCATTTTTCTGCTTTTAAAAAAGAAAAAAATGGAAGTTATTTAACGGGTGAAAGGTTGTGAGTTGGTTAACTCAGTCTCTCCTTTCTGGTGGTATGTACAGCTGATTCGTGCGTAGTAGCGAATGCACGAGGCGTACTAGTTTTCTAGCGGTTAAGACGAGAGCGCGTTTATGTTGGTGCTTGGTTACTTCTTGGTATTTCTTTTGATAAAAGGCTTTATATTCAGTGTCATATTTACGTACCGCATCTGCTGCTTGTACAAGATAATACCGTAGGTATTTATTGCCGGTTCGCATCCGGCTAGTATTTTCGGCTTCAAATTCGCCAGATTGATACTGTGTCCAAACGAGTCCAGCATATTTCGCTAATGCGTGGTGGTCATCAAAACGCTTGATATCTCCAATTTCGGCGAGCAAGCCGGCTGCGTACACGGGTCCAATGCCTTTTACGGAAGTTAATGTTTGGGTGAAACCTTTCATCATACGCTCGATTTCCTTATCCAAACGTTTGACTTGGGATTCCATATGGCGAATCGTACTTAA
>NZ_JABAFC010000010.1 GCF_012843435.1 Psychrobacillus sp. BL-248-WT-3
ACAGGCGGCGACTCCTAGGGGAACAGCACGAGGGAGAGACTACAGGCTCGACCCGTGCCCCCAGGAAAGCGCCCGCCGAAAGCGGAAATCTGTGATTTCTAAATCTACTTAATTATGTGGAACTTATTATTAATTAATCTATGTAAAACTCGATTCCAATATCTAAAATCCTTTCCCCATCCTATATGATTGAAGCGACAGGCGGCGACTCCTAGGGGAACAGCACGAGGGAGAGACTACAGGCTCGACCCGTGCCCCCAGGAAAGCGCCCGCCAAAAGCGGAAATCTGTCATTTCTAAATCTACTTAACAATGCGAGTTTCATTATTAAATTTATATCTATAATTCCTAAATACCATCTGCATTTAATATAATACTTTAACGCAAAGCGTAGAAGCTTAAATTATTTTAAAAAAATAACATTTTTGAAAAGAATATATATTTCCCTATTGACTGAATGCTCATTCAGTTTTAATATTGTATTAATTCATATAATTCTATTATAATGTTATTCTATTAGTAATTAGGCACATCTTAGAGGGGGAAAAGGGATGAATCCATTGTTAATCGCAAACTGGGTGTTATTCATAGGTGTTGTACTGTATGCGGTATATCTATTTGTATATCTACTACGAACGAGATACGCATACATTAAATTGGGGAAAAAAGTTGAGTTTGAAGATAATGTGAAGGAAAGACTTCGCAAAATCTGGGTGTATGTATTTGGACAAAAGAAATTATTAAAAGACAAGAAGAGTGGATCTATTCACGTCATGTTCTTTTATGGATTTATCTTAGTACAATTTGGAGCAATTGATTTTATCTGGAAGGGACTAGCACCTGATTCACATTTACCGCTAGGACCACTATATCCAGCATTTACATTCTTCCAAGAAATCGTAACATTAGTTATTTTAGTAGCAGTAATCTGGGCATTCTACCGTCGTTACGTAGAAAAGCTAGTTCGTTTAAAACGTGGATGGAAAAATGGCCTAGTACTGATCTTCATCGGTGGACTAATGGTGTCTGTATTAGTCGGTAACGGTATGGGAATGATTTGGCATGGACATGAGGCAACCTGGAGTGAGCCTGTAGCATCTGCTGTTGCAACCGTTTTCCAAGGGATACCTGAGGCAGCCGCAATCACTGTATTCTTTGTTATGTGGTGGATTCACTTATTGTTCCTATTATCATTCTTAGTTTATATACCACAATCTAAGCATTTCCATTTAATCACTGGACCTGCAAACGTATATTTTCACCGTCTAGATAAAGTAGGTAGACTACGTCCTATTAATTTTGAAGAAGAAGAGGACGAGGAAGCGGATGAAGAGGAAATGCCAGTCTTCGGTGTCGGTCGCGTCCAAGACTTTACACAAGCACAAATGATAGACTTCTACGCATGTGTAGAATGTGGTCGTTGTACGAATATGTGTCCAGCGACAGGAACTGGTAAAATGCTTTCTCCAATGGACTTAATCGTGAAGCTTCGTGATCACTTAACATTTACTGGAGCAGTAGAAACGAAACAAAAACCATGGGTACCTTCACTAGCATTCCAAGGAACAAAAGGAAATCAACTAGCGATGGCAGCTGGAGCAGAAGGTGCAGTAATTGAAGATATTTACAGTCCTTCATTAATCGGAGATGTAATCACTGAGGAAGAGATTTGGGCTTGTACGACTTGCCGTAACTGTGAGGACCAATGTCCAGTTATGAACGAGCATGTAGATAAAATTATAGACCTTCGCCGTTATTTAGTAATGACAGAAGGCAAAGTAAACCCGGATGCACAGCGTGCAATGACAAACATTGAACGTCAAGGTAATCCTTGGGGCCTTAACCGTAAAGAGAAAGAAAACTGGAGAGATGCTCGCCCAGATCTTCATATTCCTACTGTAAAAGAAGCTTCTAAAGCTGGGGAAGAAATTGAATATCTATTCTGGGTTGGGTCTATGGGATCCTTCGACAACCGTTCTCAAAAAATTGCTTTATCGTTTGCTCATCTGATGAATGAAGCAGGAGTCAAATTCGCAATTTTAGGAAATAAGGAAAAGAATTCTGGAGACACACCGCGACGTCTAGGAAACGAATTTATGTTCCAAGAATTAGCTGCAGCAAATATTAAAGAATTTGAAAAAGCAGAGATAACGAAGATTGTTACAATCGATCCTCATGCATATAATATTTTCAAAAATGAATACGGTGATTTTGGTTGGAATGGAGAAGTTCTTCATCATACAGAGTTACTATATGATTTAGTAATGGCGGGTCGCTTAAAACCTAAGCATGCGGTAAATGAAACAATTACCTTCCATGATTCCTGCTACTTGGGACGTTATAACGATGTGTATGATGCACCTCGTGAAATATTAAAATCGATCCCAGGAGTTCAGCTAGTAGAAATGGCGCGTAACCGTGAAAACGGGATGTGCTGTGGCGCTGGTGGAGGCTTGATGTGGATGGAGGAGCATGTTGGTAACCGCGTAAATGTTGCTCGTACAGAACAAGCGTTAGAAGTAAAACCAACCGTTATTTCTTCTGGATGTCCGTACTGCTTAACGATGCTGTCAGATGGTACGAAAGCGAAAGAAGTAGAAGATACAGTAGGAACATATGATATTGCTGAGCTTCTAGAAAAATCCATCTTCGGTGAGTCAGTGACTGAAATAGAAGAGGTTAACGAAGAACAGAATGTTCAATAATAATTGCAATCACAAATTACATTAAGTAAACTTAAACTAGTGAGGAAGGGAGTGGAAATACTCCCTTTTATTAACAGTATGAATCGAGCGAGCGTTCAGTCAGTAATATTTTATTTAAATAATCTTGAAAGCGTATACAAATCAAAGGGGTGACTGTATTGACGAAAACAGTAATTTTGGATGGGGCACGTACAGCTTTTGGTAAGTTCGGTGGAGCACTTAGTAACTTAACAGCTTCCGATTTGGGAGGAGTTGCTATAAAAGAAGCACTTGCAAAAGCAGGTGTAAATCCCGAGCAGGTAGATGAAGTGATTATGGGGACAGTTCTACAAGCCGGGCAAGGTCAAATTCCTTCTAGACAGGCAGCTAACAAGGCTGGAATTCCTTGGAATGTCCAAACAGAAACGATCAACAAAGTTTGTGCTTCAGGGATGAGAAGTGTAACGATGGCAGATCAAATCATTCGTTTAGGGGACGAAGAGGTAATCGTAGCTGGGGGAATGGAATCTATGTCCAACGCTCCATACTATTTGCCGAAAGGTAGATTTGGTTTAAGAATGGGAGATGGCCAAATGGTCGACGGAATGATTTACGATGGTCTTTCTTGTTCATTCCATCCGAAGCGTGTTCATATGGGAACTTACGGAAATTCGACTGCTGAGACGTTTGAGTTATCACGTGAAAAACAAGATGAATGGTCATATAGAAGTCACAGCCGTGCGTTGAAAGCGATTGAATCTGGAATATTTGCAGAAGAAATTGTTCCGGTTGAGATTCCCCAACGGAAAGGTGATCCGATTGTTGTGACTCAGGATGAGGCTCCTCGGACGGATACTTCGGTTGAATCACTTGCTAAGCTGAAACCTGCATTTGGTAAAGAGGGCACTATTACAGCTGGAAATGCACCTGGGGTAAATGATGGTGCTTGTGCACTTGTACTGACAAATGAAGAAAAAGCAAAAGAGCTTGGAAAAGAGCCACTAGCATATATAGTTGGCCACACTGCCATTGCAATTGAGCCAGAAAACTTTCCACAAACTCCGGGGCTAGTTATTAACAAGCTACTTGAGAAAACAGGGAAAACTATTGATGAAATTGATTTGTTTGAGATCAACGAGGCTTTTGCAGCAGTTGCGTTAGTGAGCAGTCAAATTGCTGGTTTATCAGAGGACAAAGTGAACGTGAACGGTGGGGCTGTTGCATTAGGTCATCCAATTGGAGCATCTGGTGCACGAATTATACTTACGCTTGCGTATGAATTGAAGCGTAGAGGGGGAGGCATCGGAATAGCTGCCATCTGTTCAGGTGGAGGCCAAGGAGATGCCATCATGATTGAAGTTCCAAAAACAGGGGGAAATCTAGCATGAACATTCAAAAGGTAATGGTAATAGGCGCAGGGCAAATGGGTTCTGGAATTGCACAAGTCTGTGCACAGGCAGGCTATGAAGTGAAGCTAAATGATCGAGAAGAAAAATTCTTTGACCGAGGCTTTCAAACAATCTCCAAAAATCTTTCTAGAAATGTAGAAAAGGGAAGAATGACCGAGGACGACAAACAAGCGGTTTTAAATAAAATCAGTAAGTCACTATCAATTGACGATGCAAATGACGTAGATCTTGTCATCGAAGCAGCTGTAGAAAACATGGAAATCAAACAATCTATTTTTAAACAACTAGATGCTATTGCACCAGCTCATGCTATTTTAGCAACGAATACGTCATCACTTCCAATCACAGAAATTGCAGCGGCTACCAATCGTCCAGAGCAAGTAATTGGCATGCATTTTATGAATCCAGTTCCCGTGATGAAGCTCGTTGAAATTATTAGAGGTCTTGCAACTAATGATGAAGTTTATGCAGCGATTGAGGAAATGACGAAAAAGTTAAGTAAGGTTCCTGTTGAAGTAAATGACTTCCCAGGATTTGTTGCAAACCGTGTATTAATGCCAATGATCAATGAGGCAATTTATACATTATACGAAGGGGTAGCAACGAAAGAAGCAATCGATGATGTCATGAAAATGGGTATGAACCATCCGATGGGACCTCTTCAGCTAGCTGACTTTATTGGTCTAGACACATGTCTATATATTATGGAAGTGCTTCATGAAGGATTTGGTGACAGCAAGTATAGACCTTGTCCGTTATTGCGTAAATACGTGAAGGCTGGATGGCTAGGGAAGAAAACTGGAAGAGGCTTCTATATCTACGAATAACCAACAAAGGGGATTTATTAATGGAGTTAACATTCACTGAAGAGCAGCTAATGATGCGCAGCATGGTTCGTGATTTTGCAAAAGCCGAAATAGAGCCTTTTATTGAACGGATGGAGCAAGGGGAGTTCCCGCGTGAAATTATAAAAAAAATGGGTGAGTTAGGTTTAATGGGGATCACGATACCAGAGAAGTACGGTGGATCGGAGATGGACTTTACTAGCTATGTGATTGCCATCCATGAATTATCCAAGGTAAGTGCGGTTGTAGGGGTTATCCTTTCTGTACATACATCGGTAGGGACGAATCCAATTCTTTACTTTGGTAATGAAGATCAAAAACAGAAGTACATCCCAAAGCTTGCATCTGGCGAGTATCTTGGAGCATTTTGTTTAACAGAGCCATCTGCCGGGTCGGATGCAGGTGCTCTTAAAACGAAGGCAATCAAAAAAGACGATCAGTATGTGCTGAATGGATCCAAGGTGTTTATTACAAATGGTGGAGAGGCAGATGTTTACATCGTATTTGCTTCGACAGATGCTTCGCAGGGCTCTCGCGGAATCTCCGCCTTTATCGTGGAGAAGGACACACCAGGTTTTATCATTGGAAAAGACGAACACAAGATGGGCTTGCATGGATCGAGAACAGTCCAAATCACCTTCGAGGATATGAAAATTCCAGTAGAGAACCTTCTTGGAGAAGAGGGCGAGGGCTTTAAGATTGCTATGGCCAACTTAAACACGGGACGTATTGGAATTGCAACTCAAGCTCTAGGTATAGCCGAAGCTGCTTTCGAAGCAGCGGTAGGATATGCAAAGGAGCGCGTCCAATTTGGTAAGCCAATTGCTGCAAACCAAGGAGTTGGATTCAAGCTTGCAGACATGGGGACAGCAGTAGAGGCAGCTAGATTACTAGTTTACCGAGCAGCCAATATGCGAGATAGAGGACTTCCTTGTGGGAAAGAAGCATCGATGGCTAAGCTATTCGCTTCTAAAACAGCGGTAGACGTAGCAATTGAGGCGGTTCAAGTATTTGGCGGCTATGGATACACAGAGGATTATCCAGTAGAACGCTATTTCCGCGACGCAAAGATTACCGAAATTTACGAGGGCACAAGTGAAATCCAACGAATCGTTATTAGTAAGCATTTGATGAATTAAGAGATATGTCTATCAGAACGATCTATAGCAGACAAAAATAAATATGACAAAAAGGCGGAATGTACAAATGAATTTTCAACTAACAGAAGAGCATGAAATGATTCGTAAAATGGTACGTGACTTTGCTGTGAATGAAGTAGCACCAACAGCTGCTGAACGTGATGAAGAGGAGCGTTTTGATCGTGAAATTTTCGATAAAATGGCAGAGCTTGGACTAACAGGAATTCCGTGGCCTGAAGAGTACGGCGGAATTGGATCAGATTATTTAGCTTACTGTATCGCAGTAGAAGAGCTGTCACGAGTTTGTGCATCTACAGGAGTAACGCTTTCTGCACACACATCTTTAGCTGGATGGCCAATATTCAAATATGGAAATGAAGAGCAAAAGCAAAAATATCTTCGTCCAATGGCAGAAGGAACAAAAATTGGTGGTTACGGATTAACAGAAGCGGGGTCTGGTTCCGATGCAGGTGGCATGAGAACAACTGCTAAATTAGATGGAGATCATTATGTGCTAAATGGCTCTAAAATCTTTATTACGAACGGTGGGATTGCAGACATTTATGTAGTGTTTGCTGTAACAGATCCAGAATCTAAGCATAAAGGAACAAGTGCATTTATCGTAGAAGCTGGATTTGAAGGATTCTCAGTTGGGAAAAAAGAGAAAAAGCTAGGAATTCGTTCGTCGCCTACAACAGAAATCATCTTTGAAAACTGCCGTGTGCCTAAGGAAAATCTATTAGGTCAAGAAGGCGAAGGATTCATCATCGCTATGAAAACGTTAGATGGCGGTCGTAACGGTATCGCTGCACAAGCGGTCGGTATTGCTCAAGGTGCTTTGGATGCTTCCGTTAGCTATGCGAAAGAGCGTGTACAGTTTGGCAAGCCAATTGCTGCGAACCAAGGAGTTTCCTTTAAGCTAGCAGATATGGCCACATCAATTGAAGCTTCACGATTACTTACTTATCAAGCAGCTTGGTTAGAGTCTAATGGACTTTCCTACGGGAAGGAATCTGCAATGGCTAAGCTAATGGCTGGAGATACAGCTATGAAAGTTACAACAGAAGCAGTGCAGGTATATGGTGGATACGGGTATACGAAGGACTATCCAGTGGAACGTTTTATGCGTGATGCTAAAATAACTCAAATTTATGAGGGTACACAAGAAATTCAACGTCTTGTTATCTCTCGTATGCTTACTAAGTAACATGGACAAAAAACACGAAGTATTGACCTCTGTAAAGGACGGAAACTTAATTGAAAAAAGACGTCAGCAAATGATTCGAGCAGCTGTCACTTTATTCAAACAAAAGGGCTTTCACCGTACTACTACAAGAGAGATCGCGAAGGAAGCGGGCTTTAGTATAGGCACGCTTTATGAATATATCCGCACCAAAGAGGATGTACTCTATTTAGTTTGCGATAGTATTTATCATGAGGTTCATGGAAGGCTTTCAGAATTTCAGCCTGAAAAAGGCACGACGATGGAGGATTTGAAAAATGCGATATATCACTATTATGGGGTGATAGATGATATGTCGGATGAGTTTGTCGTCATGTACCAGGAATCCAAATCGTTACCAAAAAAAGCACTCGAATATGTATTAACGAAAGAGCTAGAAATGGTGGATATATTCCATAAAATCATGGTTGGCTGTATTGAGGCTGGGGAGCTGAAGCTAACTGCGGAGCAGGCTAAACTCTATGCTCATACCTTGGCTGTCCAAGGGCAAATGTGGGCATTTAGAAGATGGGCCTTGCGCAAGGAATTTACCATCGAGCAATTTACAGATCTACAAGTGCAGTTATTACTCAGTGGGATGGGTAAAGCGAAGGACGTTCTTTAAATTAGTCCAGGGTTTGGAATAAATGTTCACACAAACAAGGAGGAACAACATGTCTAAGATAGAAGTATATCGTCCAAAAAATCATGTTCGTTTTGTAACGGCGTCGAGTCTTTTTGACGGTCATGATGCATCCATCAATATTATGCGCCGCATTTTACAGGCGAGCGGAGCAGAGGTGATCCACCTAGGCCACAATCGTTCGGTTGAAGAGGTTGTTAATGCTGCTATACAAGAGGATGTTCAAGGGATTGCCATCTCTTCCTATCAAGGAGGACATGTCGAGTATTTTAAATATATGAAGGACTTACTTGCCGAAAGGGGAGCACCTCATATTCGTATATATGGTGGTGGCGGTGGAGTAATTATCCCAAAAGAAATTAAAGAGCTGCAGGATTATGGTATTTCCGGAATATTTTCACCTGAAGACGGTCGAAAGTTAGGACTGCAAGGGATGATCAACAAAATGCTAATGGAGTGCGACGTTCCAACAGAGCCTTCAGGAGCAAAAGAAACAATCGAGAAAGTTACAACTGAAAATCCGGAGGTACTCGCTCATCTGATTACACTAGCAGAAGAGGCACATCACACCAAGGATTCCGAAACAAAGAGTATGCTTGAGCTGGCACAAGGCCTGTCTAAGAATACTCCGGTGCTAGGAATCACGGGTACAGGTGGTGCAGGGAAAAGCTCCTTAACGGATGAATTGATCCGTCGCTTTCTTCAGGAATTGCCAGATAAAAAGATAGCAGTTTTATCGATTGACCCTACAAAGCAAAAAACTGGTGGGGCTCTGCTTGGAGACCGTATCCGTATGAATGCTATTTTCAATAAACGAGTATTTATGAGAAGCTTAGCTACTCGTGGATCACGGACAGAATTATCAGGCGCAATTGCAGATGTATTAGATGTTGTGAAGGTTGCCGGCTATGATCTGATTGTTGTAGAGACAAGTGGAATCGGTCAAGGGGATGCCGAAATTACGAATGTTTCTGACCTCTCTATGTATGTCATGACTAGTGAGTTTGGAGCACCGTCTCAACTAGAAAAAATTGATATGATTGACTATGCAGACTTAATCGTTATCAATAAATTCGAACGAAAAGGCTCTGAGGATGCATTAAGACAGGTGCAAAAGCAGTATCAACGCAGCCGGGAGCTATGGGATGTGGAGCTGGACAAAATGCCAGTTTACGGTACAATTGCTAGCCAGTTCAATGACAAAGGGACTAACTCATTATTTGCAGCGTTAATCGATACGCTGAATAAAAAATTGGGCACAGATTGGGCAACTTCTTACGATCAGTTTGTGAAAACGCAAAAGCAAAATGTCATTATCCCTAACGATCGCAGGTACTACCTTCGTGAAATTACGGACACAGTTAGAGGCTATCATAACAAGTCTCAAGAGCAGGTAGAGTTCGCAAGACGATTGTTCCAACTAGAGGGTGCAATTGATGAGGTTAAGAAAAAAACAGCAGACGATGCTTTAATTCAATCATTAGAATCTCTAGCCGCGGGCATTAAAGATGAATTAACGGCAGAATCAAAACGTATTCTAGACAACTGGCAGGCACTAAAAGATGCGTATGCAGGCGATGAGTTTGTCACAAAAATTCGGGATAAAGAAATTCGTACAATTCTACGTACGGAAAGCTTGTCTGGCTTGAAAATCCCAAAAGTCGCTCTACCGAAATTTGTCGATTACGGGGAGATTTTGAAATGGGTTTATAAAGAGAATGTACCAGGATCGTTCCCTTATACTGCAGGGGTATTCCCTTTCCGTAGAGAAGGAGAGGACCCTAAGCGTCAGTTTGCAGGAGAAGGAACTCCAGAGCGTACTAACCGTCGTTTCCATTATTTATCTAAGGATGACGACGCAAAGCGATTGTCTACAGCGTTTGACTCCGTAACGCTTTACGGAGAAGATCCGGATTATCGTCCAGATATTTACGGCAAGGTCGGGGAATCTGGTGTTAGCATTTGTACATTAGAGGATATGAAAAAGCTATATGCTGGCTTTGACTTATGTGCGCCATCCACGTCTGTGTCGATGACCATCAACGGTCCAGCTCCGATTATTTTAGCAATGTTTATGAACACGGCAATTGACCAGCAGGTACGCCTAAAGGAAGAAGAGCTAGGTAGAACATTGACGGTAGAAGAATTCACTCATGTGAAGGAAGCAACATTGCAAGTCGTTCGAGGTACCGTGCAGGCAGACATCCTAAAAGAAGATCAAGGACAAAATACGTGTATCTTCTCGACAGAATTCGCACTTCGAATGATGGGGGACATCCAACAATACTTTATCGACCATAAGGTTAGAAATTACTATTCTGTTTCTATTTCTGGTTACCATATTGCAGAGGCAGGGGCAAATCCTATTTCCCAGCTGGCATTTACGATGGCAAACGGTTTTACGTATGTAGAGTATTATTTAAGCCGTGGGATGAATATTGATGAATTTGCACCTAATCTATCATTCTTCTTCTCAAACGGGCTAGATCCAGAATATACGGTGATTGGTCGCGTTGCCCGTCGTATATGGGCTGTGGTTATGCGTGAAAAGTATGGGGCAAATGAGAGAAGCCAGAAGTTAAAGTACCATGTACAAACATCGGGAAGAAGTCTTCATGCCCAAGAGATAGATTTCAATGATATACGTACAACGCTTCAAGCCTTGATGGCATTGCAGGATAACTGTAACTCGCTCCATACAAACGCGTATGACGAGGCAATCACCACTCCTACAGAGGAATCTGTACGTCGTGCCATGGCTATCCAGATGATTATTACAAAAGAGCATGGTTTATCAAAAAACGAAAACTCTTTACAAGGCTCCTATGTAGTGGAAGAGCTGACTGACCTTGTAGAAGAAGCGGTTCTAACCGAATTTGATCGGATCAATGACCGCGGCGGTGTTCTTGGAGCCATGGAAACTCAGTATCAGCGTGGCAAAATTCAAGAAGAGTCTATGTATTATGAGATGAAGAAGCATACAGGGGAACTTCCGATTATAGGAGTTAACACCTACTTAAATCCAAACCCTGCTTCTGAAGATGATATAGACAATATGGAACTTGCCCGTGCATCCAAAGAGGAAAAAGAAACTCAAATTAATAATTTAAGAGACTTCCAAGCTAAGCATGAAACTAAAGTGGAGCATGCATTAGAGCGCTTGAAGCAAGTTGCAATGAGTGGTGGCAATATCTTTGAAGAGCTCATGAGCACAGTCCAAATTGCTAGCTTAGGTCAAATTACTAATGCTCTTTATGAGGTCGGCGGTCAATATCGAAGAAATATGTAAAAATATTAGTGTCTCTATGTATATTAGAGGCACTTTTTTATTATATTTTTTGTATAATGTATATATAAAGTCGTAGAGGAGAAGTGTGATGAAAAAGCCTGTTCAAATTATGGTTATAATTGTTCTCCTTTTAACGACAGTTTGGTTGTATAATAAAAGACTCGCTTCCATACCGTTACTCTTGCTTTCTTTTTATTTATTTTCTATAGTTGGTAGGAAAATATCTCTTTTCAAAAAGAATAAATGAATGTAGCATATAACTTAATTGTTTGTATATAATGGAAAGTATGCAAGCGGACATAGAAAGGACGTGCACGATTTGAATTTTCGTGAAATGACAACAGCACAATTACAAGAAGAATCACTAATAGATCTTGGATTTGCCATACTAGAAGACAAGAAAAATTCTTTAACATTAACAGAATTATTTGATGAGATTCAAAAGTTGAACGGCTTTACAGATGAAGAGATGGCAGATCGTAAGCCACAATTCTATACAGACATGAATATTGATGGACGTTTCCTAGCAATTGCTGAAAACCAATGGGGCCTTAGAGAGTGGTATCCAGTGGAACAAATTGAAGAAGAAACTGCTCCAACTGTAAAAGTACGTAAGAAGAAAACAAAAGCAGTAGATGATTTAGACGATTTGGATGATTTGGATGAGGATGAAATTATCTTTGAAGAAGAATTCGATGAATTTATTGAAGATGACGACGATGAAGATGACGACGACGACGATGACGATGATGTAGTAGCAATCGATTTCGTGGAAGCGGAAATTGATGAAGTAGACGTAATCGAGGAAGATTTAATCGACGAAGACGATGAAGACTTTGAAATCATTGATGATGAAGATCTAGATGATGATGAAGAATTAGACGAAGAAGAATAATTCTTGACTTCTACTAGCAAACGCTATAAGATTTTATTGGGCTCTTTTTGAAGAGACATACTCATGTGCATACGCGCTCCCCTGCTAAAACCAGCAGGAGGAGCGCTTTTTATTATTGGAACACGATAAATAGGAGGAACGACAATGACTAAATTTATTTTTGTTACTGGTGGGGTTGTATCTTCGCTCGGTAAAGGTATTACAGCTGCGTCTCTTGGACGTTTATTAAAAAATAGAGGATTGAAAGTAACGATTCAAAAATTCGATCCTTACATCAATCTAGACCCTGGAACAATGAGTCCATATCAACATGGGGAAGTTTTTGTAACAGACGATGGCGCAGAAACAGACTTAGACTTAGGTCACTATGAGCGTTTCATCGACATCAATCTGAACAAATACTCTAACATCACGACAGGTAAAGTGTATTCGTCCGTTTTAAGAAAAGAACGTCGTGGAGATTATAACGGCGGAACTGTACAAGTCATTCCTCATATTACAAATGAAATAAAAGAAAGATTATTCCTTGCTGCGAGAGAAACTCAAGCGGACATCGTGATTACGGAGATTGGTGGAACAGTAGGGGATATAGAATCACTTCCTTTCCTAGAAACAATCCGCCAAATGAAGCGCGATGTTGGAAGTAATAATGTCATGTACATCCACTGTACGCTAGTACCATTTATCAAAGCTGCTGGTGAGATGAAAACAAAACCAACTCAGCACAGTGTTAAAGAGCTTAGAAGCTTAGGTATTCAACCAAATGTCATTGTTGTTCGCTCTGAAATGCCTGTACCACAAGATATGAAAGATAAAATCGCGTTATTCTGTGATATCAAACCAGAAGAAGTAATTGAATGTATCGATGCTGATTCTTTATATGAAATTCCTTTAAACCTACAAGCTCAGCATTTAGACCAAATCGTTGTAGATCACTTCCAGCTTACTACGCCAGAAGCAGATATGACGGACTGGATAGGACTAGTAGATCAAGTAAAATCATTATCGAAAAAAGTTCGTATTGGTCTAGTAGGTAAATACGTAGAGCTTCAAGATGCATACATTTCTGTTGTAGAAGCAATGAAACATGCAGGATATGCATTTGATGCAGATGTAGAGATTAAATGGGTAAACGCAGAGCACGTAAGCAATGAAAATGTTGCTGAAATTCTTTCTGACGTAGATGGTATCCTTGTTCCTGGTGGATTTGGAGATCGCGGAGTAGAAGGTAAAATTGCAGCGATTAAATTTGCTCGAGAAAACAAAGTACCTTTCTTCGGAATCTGCCTAGGTATGCAATTAGCAACAGTTGAATATGCTCGTAACGTGTTAAACCTAGAAGGAGCACACTCAACTGAGTTAGATCCAAGCACACCACACTCTATTATTGATCTATTGCCAGAACAAAAAGACGTAGAGGACCTTGGTGGTACACTTCGTCTAGGATTATATCCATGTAAATTAACTCCTGGCTCTAAAGCACAAGAAGCATACGGCGAAGAGCTTGTTTATGAGCGTCACCGTCACCGCTATGAATTCAACAATGAGTTCCGTGAGCAATTCGAGGCTGCTGGATTTATGTTCTCTGGGACAAGCCCAAATGGTCGATTAATCGAAATCGTTGAGCTTCCTGAGCATCCTTTCTTCGTAGCATCTCAGTTCCATCCGGAGTTTGTGTCTCGCCCGCAGCGTCCACAACCATTATTCCGTGAATTCATTAAAGCTTCCGTTGGAGAATAATTGAAGATAGAAAAATGAAAAGATAGCATCGAGCACTTTACTCTTTTGTAAAATGTTCGATGCTTTTTTGTACATAAAAGTGATAATCTTTCACATAAACAGTGATGTAATTATTATACAGTATAGGTTATAATAGGATTAGCGAAGTGGGGTAAGAAGTGTTAAAGAGAAATTTCTATTATAAATCATATAAATTTCAAATATTCCAATTACATATGAAACTTTGATGTAAGATAATAAGTCTACTATTCATAAAGGTTTTTTTGGTGAGAGCGAGTTAGCAGGCAAGGGATTGTAGTAAAAAGTGGGCTCATTGTCGTAAAGTAGCGGGTGATTGTAGTAAAATACCGTTCTATTGTCGTAAAACTAGTCAGAGCGAACTAGCTGAAGGAAGAAAGTTTCTTTCAGAAACAAACAACCGTTAAAGTCACGAGGCAGACATTAATTCTAGTGAATAATGTTTGTATATTTTTATCATTAAAAAAAGCTAGCTTTTGGCAGCTAGCTTTATACCTAATATTTATTCCTCACTTTTAAGTATTTCGTCGATTTGTAATTTAACAGCCTCATATACGAACAATCCAGCGAGTGCGTGTGGGAAAACTACTCTAGAGCCATCTTCAGCAGGAAGTAGTCCTTTAGAAATCTTTAAGGATATATATGTATATGCAAGGTCAAATAACAAATTATCGTCCCCAGCCGGCTCGCTAGTTAAAACGCCAAAAGGGATAAACTGCTCACTTAAGCTTTTAGCGAGCGAAATTGCCTCATCATTAAGAGCGGAGCGAGTAATGATCCAAACTCTGTCTGCGCTAGTAAACTCTACATCAGGACTCCATCTTTCCATTTTTGGAAATGGCTCAGTAGCATACTGTGCATTTATCGCAATGCTATGCATTTCATCAAACGTTGCAAAATAGATTTTCCCTTCCCCTGCAGCCGCTTGTGCAAGGAGGCGAGCAGTTTCTTCTATGCTTTCTTCCTCGGAGCTAGCAATTCTTTGGAGCAGCCCGGAAAGTTGTGTTGTTAACATTTTCATTCTTTTCACCTCTAAATTATTATATAAGAATTTGGATAATCATTGTAGTAACTTGTATAGCAATCATAAAAAATGTGTCAATTATTAGGAATTTTATCCTTTTTATCATAATATTTTCAACAGAAAAAGGAGGAAAGAGGAATGTTTGTAGCGAATATTACATTACTAGAAAATACGGTAAAAAGGGGTCTTCCTTCATGAAACAGTTACTAATTGTAGATGATCAACTTGGGATACGGATGCTCTTAAAAGAAGTTTTCGCTCAAGAAGGGTACGAGATTAGCCTAGCATCAAATGGTTATGAGGCATTGAAGCAATTAGAAGAAAAGCCGATTGCTGGTGTATTATTGGACATGAAAATACCAGGTATGGATGGGATTCAAATTTTAAAAAAAATAAAAGAACAATCACCTGAATTACCAGTGATGATGATGACCGCTTATGGTGAGTTAAATCTCATACAAGAGGCGATGGGCTTAGGCGCATCTCTCTATTTTACAAAGCCCTTTGATATTTTTGAAGTAAGGGATGCTGTGAACAATTTACTAAAATAATGAGGGTATGAGCAGGCAGTGGAAAACATCGCCTGTTTTTGTTATGATTGTGTAGGAAATGAGTAGGCTAACTCTAAACAGTTTATTTGGACAAAATATAGGGTATTTTATTATGTGGAATGTTTAGATGTATGTCCTGCTTAAGCATTTGATTAATTATTTGCGATGTACCAATTAAAATATAGGAGGTCCTTTTAAATGGCTTTAGTTTCTATGAAAGAAATGCTTGAAAAAGGTAAAAAAGAAGGCTATGCAGTTGGACAATTCAACATTAATAACTTGGAATTCACGCAGGCTATTTTACAAGCAGCTGAAGAAGAAAAGTCACCAGTTATTCTAGGTGTTTCTGAAGGCGCTGCAAAATACATGGGCGGATTTACAACAGTTGTACATATGGTTAAAGGATTAATGGCGGACTATAATATTACAGTTCCGGTAGCAATTCATTTAGATCATGGTTCAAGCTTTGATAAATGTAAGGCTGCAATTGATGCTGGATTTACTTCTGTCATGATTGACGCATCACACCATCCTTTCGAAGAAAATGTAGAAATTACTTCAAAAGTGGTAGAGTATGCTCATGCTCACAGTGTTTCCGTAGAAGCAGAGCTAGGGACTGTTGGCGGTCAAGAAGACGATGTAATAGCAGATGGCGTTATTTATGCCGACCCAGCAGAATGTGCAGAGCTTGTAAAACGCACTGCAATTGACTGTCTTGCACCTGCTCTTGGATCCGTTCATGGTCCGTATAAAGGTGAACCAAACTTAGGTTTTGAAGAAATGGAAGAAATTTCTAAGTTAGCTGATTTACCGTTAGTACTACATGGCGGAACTGGTATTCCAACAAAAGACATTACAAGAGCTATTTCATTAGGTACAGCTAAAATTAATGTAAATACAGAAAACCAAATTGCTGCAACAAAAGCAATTCGTGAATACCTAGCAGCTAACGAAGAACAATACGATCCACGTAAGTATTTAATCCCAGCACGTGATGCAATAAAAGCAACTGTGATTGGAAAAATGCGTGAATTCGGAAGTTCTAATAAAGCATAAGTAATATAAATAGCTATAAAGGAGAAGTGCTCTTTGGCTCTTAAGTAGAGTGACAAGAGGGACTTCTCCTGTTTTTCCATCAAGAGGAGGATATTATTAATATGAAATTTTTTATCGATACAGCAAACTTTGACGAAATAAAAGAAGCACACTCATGGGGAGTAATCTCAGGTGTTACTACAAATCCATCTTTAGTAGCAAAAGAAAATATTTCTTTTCACGATCGTTTACGTGAAATCACAGCTTTAGTAGATGGTTCAGTAAGTGCAGAGGTTATAGCTTTAGATGCAGAAGGTATGATTAAAGAAGGTAGAGAGCTAGCTGCAATTGCACCAAACATCACAGTTAAGCTTCCAATGACACCAGAAGGCTTAAAAGCATGTTCGGTTTTCCGTGCAGAAGGTATTAAAACTAACGTAACTTTAATCTTCAGTGCAAACCAAGCATTAATGGCAGCGCGTGCTGGTGCTACATATGTTTCTCCTTTCTTAGGACGTTTAGATGATATTGGCCATGACGGTATGGAATTGATTGCTAAAATCTCAACTATATTCTCTATCCATAACATTGACACAGAAATCATCGCTGCTTCAATCAGACATCCACAGCATATTACAGATGCAGCATTAAATGGTGCACATATCTCTACTACTCCATTTAAAGTTTTAAAACAATTATTCAATCACCCTTTAACTGATAAAGGAATTGAAGGTTTCCTAGCGGATTGGAACAATAGAAAAAGCGAGTAACCAACACGAAGGAGAACGGTATGGAAGTTTATAAAATAAAAGGAGGAAACACCCTCCGTGGCACGATTAAAGTAAGTGGGGCAAAAAATAGTGCAGTAGCTCTTATTCCCGCTTCGTTGATGGCTAATTCTCCCGTTACAATAGAAGGCTTACCTGAAATATTGGATGTTTTCACCCTAAAGGAAATTTTAGAAGAGGTTGGAGCAAAAGTAACCTTCTCTGAGGGGACTATGGTGATAGATCCGACAAATGTTGTAGATATGCCTATGCCTAATGGTAATATTAAAAAGTTACGAGCATCTTATTACTTAATGGGTGTTATGCTAGGGAAATTCAAAAAAGCAGCTATTGGGCTGCCGGGCGGCTGTCATTTAGGCCCTCGACCAATTGACCAGCATATTAAAGGGTTTGAAGCGTTAGGTGCAGAAGTGAGCAATGAGCACGGAGCAATCTATTTGAGAGCAGACGAGCTAGTTGGATCAAAAATATATCTAGATGTTGTAAGTGTGGGCGCCACAATTAACATCATGCTTGCTGCCGTCCTAGCAAAAGGTAGAACTATTATCGAAAACGCTGCAAAAGAGCCAGAAATCATTGATGTGGCAACGTTACTTTCAAATATGGGAGCTAATATTAAAGGTGCAGGAACAAACGTGATTCGTATTGATGGGGTAGAAGAGCTGCACGGTACAAAGCACACGATTATTCCGGACCGTATAGAGGCTGGCACTTTTATGATTATGGCTGCACTTGCCGGTGATGGAGTAACCATTGATAATGTCATTCCATTTCACGTGGAAGCTTTAACTGCAAAGCTTCGAGAAATGGGAGTAGCTGTAGAAGAGTTTGAAGAGAAGGTATTTATTCCTAAAACGACAAATTTACAAGCTGTTGACGTTAAGACACTTGTTTATCCTGGGTTTGCCACGGATCTTCAGCAACCTTTTTCTGTTTTATTGACACAAGCTACCGGAACTTCGGTCATTACTGATTCTATTTACTCAGCGCGGTTTAAACATATTGATGAGTTACGCCGCATGAATGCAAATGGAAGAGTAGATGGTAGAACTGCTGTGCTAACTGGACCTGTTAAGCTAGAGGCTGCAACCGTTCGAGCGAGTGATCTTCGCGCAGGGGCTGCTCTTGTACTGGCAGGCTTAATAGCAGACGGTGAAACCGAAATTCAAGATATCTACCATATAGACCGAGGATATAGCTCATTAATCGAGAAGCTACAAGGTATAGGGGCAGATATTAGAAGAGTGGAAGTACTGGAAATCGAACAAAATAATAGCTAGAAAAATGGAGGGTATTTTCTCCATTTTTTTAGAAACTAGACATAACTTAGGTGATTTCTGTCGATCGAGAGACAGGCGATTGCGCTTTTCTATTTGTCTAGCTCCATCGCCTTGCCCCTCGGGGTCAAATGGATAAAAGCAGCGGTGGCTGAGGAGCTGCCTTCTTGCTTTTCTCCATTTGCCTGTCGGGGCAAAGACAGGCGATTGCGCTTTTCTTATTTGACAAATATGCTACAATGATATCGGAAGAAACAAATTCGTATGTATTTATATACAATCCGTAATACGGGAGGCACAAACGAAATGGAACGTAGTTTATCAATGGAATTAGTCCGAGTGACTGAAGCAGCCGCTATTGCATCTGCTCGCTGGATGGGACGAGGATTAAAAAATGAAGCAGATGATGCAGCAACTACTGCAATGCGTACAGTATTTGACACTATCCCTATGGAGGGTGTTGTAGTAATTGGGGAAGGTGAAATGGACGAGGCACCGATGCTATATATCGGAGAAAAGCTTGGCCATGGCACAGGAGGTCCTCAAGTAGATGTAGCAGTAGACCCTTTAGAAGGTACTAATATTGTAGCTTCTGGTGGCTGGAATGCTTTAGCAGTTCTAGCAATTGCAGATCGCGGAAATTTACTTCATGCACCAGATATGTATATGGAAAAACTGGCAGTAGGACCTGAATCCGTTGGCCAAGTGGACATAAATGCGTCTGTACTTGATAATTTACGTGCTGTTGCTCGTGCAAAAAACAAAGATATTGAAGACGTTGTTGCGACTATCCTAGGTCGTCAGCGCCATGAAAAAATTATTGAAGAAATTAGAGCAGCAGGCGCTCGCATCAAGCTAATTACCGATGGCGATGTAGCTGGGGCGATTAACACTGCTTTTGATAATACTGGTGTTGATATTTTATTCGGCATGGGAGGAGCTCCAGAAGGAGTTATCTCAGCAGTTGGATTAAAATGCTTAGGTGGAGAAATTCAAGGGAAGCTTGTTCCTCAGGATGAGGCAGAACTTGAAAGATGTAAAAAAATGGGACTAGATGTTAACAAGATTTTACGTATGGAGGATCTTGTTAAAGGCGATGATGCAATCTTTGCTGCAACTGGAGTTACAGATGGAGAGCTTCTTCGTGGAGTACAATTCAAAGGCGCTTTTGGTTCCACGCATTCTATCGTAATGCGCGCCAAATCCGGAACTATTCGTTTCGTAGAAGGCCGTCACAGCTTAAACAAAAAACCGAATTTAGTACTATAAAACTAAACTTCTTTGTATACCCGATAGTTCTCTATCGGGTATCCTCTAATAAAACTTCTTTCCTTTTATCCAGTTTCAATAAGTAAACAACAAAATATAGTAAAGAGTGGTGCGTGCTAATGACACAAACAACGATCAATGAGCTAGAGAATATGACCTTAAAAGAGCTCTATACTCTTGCGCGCAAGTATAAAATAGCTGCTTATAGTAAATTATCAAAAAAAGAACTTATTTTTGCAATCTTAAAATCTCGTGCAGAGCAAGAAGGCTTTTTCTTTATGGAAGGTGTTTTAGAGATCATTCAGCAGGAGGGCTTTGGCTTCCTACGACCGATTAACTATTCTCCTAGCTCCGAAGATATTTATATTTCCGCGTCACAAATTAGAAGATTTGATTTGCGTAATGGAGACAAAGTAACAGGGAAAGTACGACCACCAAAGGAAAGCGAACGTTATTACGGTCTTCTGCATGTAGAGCTAGTAAATGGAGAAGATCCTGAAATTGCTAAAGAGCGAGTTCATTTCCCAGGACTAACACCTTTGTATCCAGATCGCCATATTAAATTGGAAACTGTTCCAGAGAAGCTATCTACTAGAATTATGGATTTAGTAGCTCCAGTAGGTTATGGTCAGCGTGGTTTAATTGTTGCTCCACCGAAGGCTGGTAAAACATTATTAATAAAAGAAATTGCTAATGCTATTACAACGAACCATCCAAATGCAGAGCTAATTGTATTATTAATAGATGAGCGCCCGGAGGAAGTAACAGACATCGAGCGTTCTGTAAAAGCTGATGTAGTAAGCTCCACATTTGATGAGGTACCAGAAAATCACGTTAAGGTAGCAGAGCTTGTCTTGGAAAGAGCTATGCGCCTTGTAGAGCATAAGCGTGATGTTATTATCCTAATGGATTCTATCACTCGTTTAGCACGTGCTTACAATCTTGTAATACCGCCAAGTGGGCGTACTTTGTCAGGTGGTATTGACCCTGCTGCATTCCATCGTCCAAAACGCTTCTTCGGTGCTGCGCGTAATATCGAAGAGGGTGGAAGCTTAACTATTTTAGCCACTGCTTTAGTAGATACTGGTTCACGAATGGATGAAGTTATTTACGAAGAATTTAAAGGTACAGGAAACCTAGAGCTTCACCTAGACCGTAGTCTAGCAGAGCGTCGTATCTTCCCGGCCATTGACATCCGTCGTTCAGGAACAAGAAAAGAAGAATTGTTAATTCCTAAAGACCAATTGGATAAACTATGGGCTATTCGCAAAACTTTCTCTGATTCTTCCGATTTTGGAGAGCGTTTCTTGAAAAAACTACGTTTAACGAAAACGAACGAAGGTTTCTTCGAGCAATTGAGCGAGGAAATGAAAGCACATCGTAGTGGTAAAGTGTCACTATAATTGAACTAATAACTTTAAATGGAGACTCAAGACAACAGTCCTGAGTCTCCTTTTTTGATGTTTTTAAATAATGATTTCATAAATGAAAACTTTTCTAACTGCACACTCGTCTAATGTGCAAAAGGGGGGACAACGGTGGAGCGAATGCTAATGGGGGATACTAAATCCGAGAATTATGAGCAGCTCATCGATGAACTGATGAGTACACATGGTCAGGATATATTGCAGCTAGTCTATGCTTACGTACATAACGAAACGATTGCTGAGGATTTAACACAAGAGATTTTTGTGAAGTGCTACAAAGGGTTACCGAGCTATAGAGGCCGATCATCTATTAAAACATGGTTATGGCGCATTGCCATCAATCATGCCAAGGACTATTTAAAAAGCTGGTATAACCAAAATGTTAGGATAACAGAAGATGCGTTTCTAAATAGAGCTACATTGTCTTCAAGTGTAGAACAAATCATTGTCCAGCAAGATGAGGATGCATCGCTTGCAGCGGCAGTCATGAGCTTACCTATTAAATATCGTGAAGTAATTTACTTAGCTTATTTTGAAGAACTGACCATGAGGGAAGCAGCAGCCGTTTTGCTGCTTAATGAAAACACCATTAAGACGAGGCTGCGCAAAGGAAAACTTCTATTAAAGAATATATTGGAGGGGTCTGAGTGGAAGAACGATTGAAGGGCTTAAAAAAAGCTATGAAAAGTACTACATTTGAGCATCTGCAATTTTCAGAAGTACATCAAAAAGTAAATGACCAAATTAAACAACTCTCTCCAGCTGCTTTAACAGAAGAGATTTTACCTCTTTTAGTAGAATCTAAGACGGGTAGTGAGTTAGTAGAGCTTCTGCATGTAAGAGGAGAAAAATCTATTAGATGTAATGAAGGAGCTGTATATACCTCACTTCATCTGGCGGAACAAAACGGTGAGCTAGAATCCTTTTGGACTGAAGGAGAAAAGTATTATAGATTATCGAAAAAAGGACATAAGCTATTACAGAAAAAGCATTCTTCTACAGCAACTCGTTTCTCACTAAGGCAGTTATTTCACGAGGTGATTACAGATGAGCATTAAAGAGTATTTACAGTCAGTAATTGCACATATTCGCTCCAAAGAGGCAAAAAGTTATGTAGAAGCTGAGCTAGCTAATCATATGGAACACTCGAAGATGTCTTGGATGACAAAAGGATATACGGAAAAGGAAGCAGAGGTTAAAGCTGTTTCAGAAATGGGCAGTCCTACCGAGCTTGGTAAATCATTAAATGACATCCACAAGCCCAAAATAGATTGGCTGCTTCTCTCCTTACTCATCGGTATATTATTACTGAGCTTTTTGCCGATTATTGCTTTGAATCAACCGCATTATGAGTACAGATATGGTCATATGATTCCTGCGTTTTTATCTAATCATGTAATTCATATTATCTTAGGCTTTGGCGTTGCTCTTGGATTAATGTTTTTGGATTATCGAAAGTTTGCACAATTGGGTTATGTTTTTTTCGGCATTGCCTCCTTATTTATAATATTTTTATATAGTTTTTACAATGCACAAATAAACGGAAAAGTAATGATCCAAGTTGGATTTATTAGTTTAAAGGTTTGGATGGCGATCCCACTTTACTGTATTGCCTGGGCAGCATTGTTTTCCAAACAGAACTTTGCCTTATGGAAAGCGACTGTACTAGTAGGGATTTCATTTATTTTATTTAGCTTTAATGCGGACTTGTCAATTTTATTAATATACGGAGCTCTTGTTGCAGTGTTATTCATGAAAAGTAAGTTTTCAAGAAAGCAAAAAAGTATAGTTACTGGAGCTGTGGCAGCTTTAATCATTAGCTACATTATATTTGCATGGTTCAGCTATCAAAATGGAAGCATCGCAAAATACCAGATAGACCGTCTATTGGGCTTCTTGAATCCAGCAGGTTACGCTGAAGGTGTAGGATATATGAATGTATTGCTTACAGATTTACTACAAGGAGCTAAATGGTTTGGGGCAGGAACGACTTATAAACTACCTGAAGCACATACAGATTTAGTGTTTGGACATCTCATTCAATCCTATGGTTTAGCTGTGGCGATTGGAATATTTATAATACTAAGCTTAGTGATTATGCGCTTTTTACACATTACTTCTTCCGTGAAGGACTCCTTCGGAAGATTAATCATTACAGGATGTATTACAATTTTCTCAACACAATTCATCTATGCCATTGGAATGACACTTGGGTTAGTTCCAATTGTATCGATATCACTACCGTTTTTTAGCTATGGATTTATGCCAACCGTCCTCAATGCTTTCTTAATAGGCTTAGTTCTTAGCGTGTATAGACGAAAACACTTTGTACAGACACTCCACGTTCCCAAAATAACTTCTAAGACAAGTCATTAAACAAAAACTAATGACTTGTCTAGAACGTGAAGACATGTTATTATATGAAACGTAAGTTTATACATTTCTGCTACATATGCGATTGACATCAATCGGATCGTGTAAGGTATCAGTTTCATAACCAACTCTGTTCCAGATGGTTCAGGGCGAGAGGAGAGATAGAGATGAAAGCAGGAATTCATCCCGATTACAAAGAAGCAACAGTATCATGTTCATGTGGTAACACATTCACAACTGGTTCTGTAAAATCAGACATTAAAGTCGAGTTCTGTAACGAATGTCACCCATTCTATACTGGACGTCAAAAATTCGCAGCTGCGGATGGCCGTGTTGATCGCTTCAACAAAAAATACGGAATTAAAGAAGAAACTCAAGACTAATAACAAAATACCTGCAGAGCACTTAGTGCTTTGCAGGTATTTTTGTTTATAGTTTAGGAAATTATAAAATTCTCAATCTGTGGATAGTGTCTAGCGCAAGCAGCCATGCCCCTCGGGGTCAAATGGATAAAAGCTCCGGTGGCTGAGGAGCTGCCTCCTCGCTTTTCTCCATTTGCCTGTCGGGGCAGAGATAGGCGGTTGCGCTTTTCTTGATGTCTAGCTCCACCGCCTTGCCCCTCGGGTCAAATGGATAAAAGCTCCGGTGGCTGGGGAACTGCCTCCTCGCTTTTCTCCATTTGCCTGTCGGGGCAGAGACAGGCGGTTGCGCTTTTCTTATGACAATTCCATTAAAATAGTTTCGGGGAATACACCCGTATGATATAAATAGATAGAAGCAAAATACATAGTCGATAAGTAAGGAGATATATCATGGCTCAACTATTTTTTAAGCATGGTGCGATGAACAGTGGAAAATCAATTGAAATTCTAAAGGTAGCACATAATTATGAAGAACAAAACAAACCAGTCGTTATTTTCACACCTGGTATTGATACTCGTGATGAGGTGGGACACGTCTCTAGCCGAATTGGTTTGAAGAGAAAGGCCACTGCAATTTATGATGAAACGAACCTATATGAAGTAGTAAAAGAAATAGATCCGAAACCATATTGTGTGTTAATCGATGAGGTGCAATTCTTAAAAAAAGAGCATGTTCTTCAGCTTACACAAATTGTAGATGAACTAAATATCCCTGTCATGGGCTTTGGCTTAAAGAATGACTTCCAAAACGAAATGTTCGAGGGCAGTAAATATATGCTGATCTATGCTGATAAAATCGAAGAAATGAAAACGATATGCTGGTTCTGCCATCGTAAAGCAATCATGAACTTACGAGTGGATGAGAGCGGTCAACCAGTATATACAGGAGAACAAATTCAAATCGGTGGAAATGACTCCTATTATCCAGTTTGCCGCAAATGCCACTCCAATCCACCGCTTACTCAGTGAACGAGTAGGTATTTCTAATACAATATAGAGAACCTTGCAGAGATGGCGCGGAACATTGCGGAGACGAAGCCGAACCTTGCAGAGATGGCGATGAACCTTGCAGAGACAGGGAATAACGTTGCGGAAATGAGCGAGAACTTTGCAGAAAGCCAAAAACCTTGCGGAGACGAAGCGGAACCTTGCGGAGATGGCGTGGAACCTTGCAGAGACAGGGACTAACCTTGCGGAAATGGGCAAGAACCTTGCAGAAAGCCGAAAACCGTTCGGAGACGAAGCGAAACTTTGAACAAACGGTTCCCACCTGTGCAGTTGAGCTATCAATCCGTAAAGTAGCGGATGGCGAGCGAAATTGTATCTTCGCGAGCCCTTTACTGAATAGAATAGGTATATATTCTTTCATTAGCATAAAGGCCGTTTAAAATAGAAAAAGTAGCAAGGACTCCGCTTTTTCTTTATAATAGTACTATTAGACATATAAATGAACGAGGTGAGCACGATGTTTGATCGATTACAATCGGTAGAAGACCGTTATAATAATTTAAATGAATTGCTTAGTGATCCAGATGTAGTGAATGATACGAACAAGCTAAGAGAGTATTCAAAGGAACAATCGAATCTACAGGCGACAGTGGATGCGTATAGAGAATATAAGGATGTTAAAAGCCAATACCAGGATGCAAAGCAAATGCTTGATGAGAAGCTAGATGCAGATATGCGTGAAATGGTAAAGGAAGAAGTGAACGAGCTAGAAGGTCAGATTGCTGAGCTAGAAGAGCGTTTACGTATTTTGTTGATCCCGAAAGATCCGAATGATGACAAAAACGTTATTATGGAGATTCGTGGAGCTGCGGGTGGAGATGAGGCAGCCTTATTTGCAGGAAATCTTTTCCGTATGTACAGCAGATTTGCGGAAACACAAGGCTGGAAAATCGAGGTTATGGAATCGAATCCAACTGGTTTAGGCGGATATAAAGAAATTATCTTCATGATTAATGGGAATAATGCCTATTCGAAGATGAAATACGAAAATGGTGCACACCGCGTGCAACGTGTTCCAGAAACTGAGTCAGGCGGCCGTATTCATACATCTACTGCAACAGTAGCAGTTCTTCCAGAGGCGGAAGAGGTAGACGTAGAGATTCACGAAAAAGAAGTTCGTGTAGATACTTTTGCATCATCAGGTGCTGGTGGACAATCGGTTAACACGACTATGTCAGCTGTTCGTATGACCCATTTACCTACAGGGATCACTGTTTCCATGCAGGATGAAAAATCTCAGATTAAAAACAGAGAAAAAGCAATGAAAATTCTTCGTGCACGTGTAGCGGATAAGTTCCGTCAAGAAGCGCAAGCAGAGTATGATGCTGTCCGTAAATCAGCGGTTGGTACTGGTGACCGTTCGGAACGAATTCGCACATACAATTATCCACAAAATCGCGTGACTGACCATCGTATTGGTTTAACAATTCAAAAGCTAGACCAAATTTTAGAAGGTAAGCTAAATGAAGTGGTGGATGCACTGATTTTAGAGGATCAAGCTGAAAAGCTAGAAAGAATGAATGATACAAATGTCTAAGACCATTTATGAGGCCCTGAACCGGGCTTCTTCTTTTTTAGAGGAAAATAACCGTGAAAAAGAAGTAGCTCGTTATATTTTACAATTTGTCCTAGGGAAAAATTACTCTGAGCTTATGATGGCCATGTATGAAGAGATTTCAACAGATTCTTTTAATACTTTCTGGAGCTATGTGGAGGAGCATGCAACCGGTAGACCATATCAATATATTATTGGTCAGGAAACCTTTTATGATCGAGAATTTTTAGTGAACGAGTCTGTTTTAATTCCGCGACCTGAAACGGAGGAATTAATAGAAGAGGTAAGAAAGCGTGTGCCGCTCCTATTTAAGGATAAAAACCCATTATATGTTGCCGATATTGGCACAGGAAGTGGGGCCATTGCTATTACTATTCAAAAGGAAGTACCAAACGCCAAGGTGACGGCTACAGATATATCCGAGAAAGCATTACAGGTGGCTACAAAAAATGCGGAGAGACTGTCCGCACTTATCGACTTTAAGCAGGGAGATTTGGCAGAGCCTATATCACATGAAAAGTGGGATATTGTTTTATCGAATCCACCTTATATTGCACATTCAGAGGCGCCAAGCTTATCAGATACCGTGATCGATTATGAACCACATTTGGCTTTATTTGCAGATGAGGATGGTCTTTTACTTTATCGTAAATTATCAGAGCAGCTTCCTTCCTTGATGAATTCAACTAGTTTAATAGGTTTTGAGATTGGCTATGAGCAGGGGCCAGCTGTTGCTGGAATGCTTCAAAAAGCCTTTCCTAAAGGGAATGTAGAGGTTATTCAAGACATTAATGGAAAAAATCGTTTTGTTTTTTGTACAAATGCTGAATAAGATATGAATCTATTGGTAACAATGTTCCTAAGGGAGGAATGTTACATGTTACCAGATTACGAGATAAAAAGAGCAGGTAAAGTAGGACAAAAAATAGATGCAGTTATTCTCTTTGTATGGATGCTATTGGTTATTCAAACGATTTTATTTGTTTTTATTCATAATGCGGAACAAACGGAGGCGATGCGCTTTCGATTAGTTGCTAACAGCAACACCGCTTATGATCAGCAGGTGAAAATGGAAGTACAGGAAAAAATAGCGCCAATCTTAGTAAATTATGAAAAGGATCCGGACGCTACAATAATAGAACTAGAGAAAACAGTTGTGAGTCTATCCAGTAGCTTGCAGGAGAAGATGACAATCACACAAGGTCAAACGATCTTTCCGCCAAAGGAATGGGAAAGTGGAATTGCAGCTCAGACGCAGGTGGAGGCGATTGTAGTTTCTATCGGTAGTGGAAGAGGAGATAATTGGTGGTGCGGTCTATTTCCTAAAGCATGCTATAAAGAAGAAGTAAAAGAAGAAAAGCCTAAATTCTTTGTTTGGGAATGGTTAAAAAAGAAATTTTCCACATAGTTTTCCACAATTGTCTGAAAGTTATTAACATTTTGTGGATAAGGTTCTAAAAAAGGAGAAGTTACGTATGAATACAAAAATTTTATCTGTGGGTAACTTATCCACAGAAGAAATAAGTTATACAGAGGCCGTCCAATTATTACATTCGGGTGAAGTGGTAGCTTTCCCAACGGAAACTGTTTACGGCTTAGGGGCCATCGCAACGAATGAAAAAGCGGTAGCGAAAATTTTTGAAGCAAAAGGCAGACCCCAGGATAATCCTCTTATTGTGCATATTGGATCTAAGGATGAAATTAGTGATTTTATCTCTCACATCCCGGAAAAGGCTCAGCTATGTATGGATGCATTTTGGCCTGGACCATTAACGTTAATACTTCCGCTGAAGGAAACTGTTTTGGCTTCCAATGTTAGCGCAGGCTTGGATACTGTCGGGGTAAGAATGCCTAATCATCCTGTAGCTTTAAAACTTTTACGTGAACTAAAACTTCCGGTTGCTGCTCCGAGCGCAAACCGAAGTGGAAAACCTAGCCCAACTAAAGCAAGACACGTGCACAAGGATTTAAATGGTAGAATCCCTGCTATAATAGATGGCGGAGCAACTGGGATGGGACTTGAATCGACGGTGCTTGACTGTACTAGCGAGATTCCAACTATTCTACGACCAGGTGGAGTAACAAAGGAAATGCTTGAACAAGTTATTGGCAAGGTCAATGAAACAAAGCTTGTAGATAAATCAGAAGCTCCAAGAGCACCTGGCATGAAATATGCTCACTATGCCCCGAATGCACCTGTCTATTTAATAGAGGCATCTGTACAATCGATACAAGAAGCTATCGCTAGTATACATAAGGAAGATAAAAAGGTTGCCCTCATTGCAACGGATCAATTGAAAGTAGTAGATGCCAACTATTATTTTTCACTTGGTAACAATGAACAAGTAAAAGAAGCTGCTCATTTGTTATATGAGGCACTTAGAAGCTGCGATGATACAGATGCAGATATCGTGCTTGCCCCTGTTTTCGAAAAGGATGGCGTTGGAGCAGCAATTATGAATCGTTTAGAAAAAGCTGCAGATGGTAAATGGTTTTTCGAAAAGTAAAACAAGTTAAAAAAGGTTGTCTATATTTTGTATTCTCTCCGGTCCATTTGCATACATTTAATTATGCAAATAGACGGGAGAGATTTTTTTGTGGACAGAAATATTAGCAGGATTCTTAATGTCGGTAGATGTACTTATCTTATTTTCTCTTGTATCATATAGAAAACAGGTTTTGACTCTAGCTGCTTGGGTTGCATCCTTACATATGCTCTTCCCCTTGATAGGTTATTATGCAGGTGTTTTGGTACAAACCTATTTACAGCAGGCAAGCCCTTATTTATCAGGAGTTCTGCTAACCTTGGTAGGTCTTCAAATGGTATTATCAAAATCTCCAAAAGAAATACCGATGATGCCACCGTATATCTTGGCTATAGTAGCGAGTCTAGATACCTTCTCCGTAAGTATTTCCTTTGGTATGCTCCAAGTAGAAAAGTTCATTTTTATTCTAAGTGCAGGCATCTTCGCTTTTGTTGGAGTAATTGTTGCACAGAAAATTATATATAAAAACACTGTGATGAACAGAGGTATGATTATGAAACTGGCCGGTGGAGTTTTATTAGTCATGGGTTTGCTTACTCTTCAAAATATATAACAAAATAAACAGCCTATACACACTAACATAAAGGAATGATCTAGTATGAATATTTTATTTGTCTGTACAGGAAATACTTGTAGAAGTCCGATGGCAGAGGCAATTTTAAAAGCAAAGAAGTTAGATAATGTAAATGTGAAGTCAGCAGGTATTTATGCAATGGATGGAGAAAATATGTCTCTAAATAGTCAAAAAGTTCTAATGGACAACAACATTCCTTTTACCCATAAATCCTCCTCCCTACAGCCGTCTATAGTTGAGTGGGCAGATTTAATTTTAACGATGACTGCTGCTCACAAACAGGCCCTTATTTTTGCTTTTCCCGAAGCAATTTCTAAGATTTATATGTATAAAGAATTTGTAACTCCGGACGATATACAGGATGTAATGGATCCTTTTGGAGGAAACCTGGGTATATACGAACGGACTTACGAAGAACTTAGTATGCTAACAGAGGGATTAGTCAAGAAGCTATAGGGGGAAAAATGGATGAAAGAGAAAAGAAAGAAGCACGCCTTTGGATTTCAAAAGAAGATTGTGCTTTTTGTAACGGTTCTTGCAATTATTACGTATTCAACAAGTGCATTATTTATCAATTATGTACAACCTTATTTACAAACGATGGATATAAATATAGGAGCCCTTCCATTTGAAATTCTTACATATGCTTTAGGTATATTCTGGTCAGGCCTTCTTGCTTACTTTTTCAGTGGATTAATCATCAAGCCTCTGTTTAACTTGGAGAAGGTTGCAACACTTGCTTCAGAAGGTAAAATTGGCGTGGATGTAGAAGTTCCAAACTCTAAAGATGAGATTCAATCCGTAGCTATTGCCTTCCAAACGATGTTAGAAAATCTTCGTGAAATGGTCCAAGGAATAGAAGAAAACTTTGATAAAACAAACAACAGTGTACAAAAGCTTGCAGAAGAAGCTTCCGTTGCATCTGATCAGGCAGAGGCAATCGCCTCTACTATAGCTCAAATTTCCGAAGGAGCAGAGCAATCCGCTATGGCTGTGCAAGAAACAGCTGAGTCAGTAGAGGATGTTAGAGTACTTGCTTCGGAGGTAAATAAGCGTGCTGAAAAATCTTCTGTACAGTCAAAAGAAATGATTACCGAGCTATCAGAAACTACTAAGGTCATACAATCTTTAGTGAGTGGCATACAAAAAATTGCCTCTGGCAGTGAATCTGCTTTAGGGAATGTTCATCAGTTAGAAGAGAATGCCAGCAAGGTTGAAAGTATTATTCAGTTAGTTGGAGACATAGCAGCACAAACTAATCTGCTGGCACTGAATGCTTCTATAGAAGCTGCACGTGCAGGAGAGCATGGTAAAGGTTTCGCAGTAGTAGCAGAGGAAGTACGTAAACTTGCAGATGAAAGTGCGAAGGCGGTACAAGGTATTTCTACTCTTATTCTAGCGATACAAAGTGATGTTCAAACAGTAGTTCAACAGATGACGAACCAGGTAAGCTTTGCTGTTGGGGAAGCCAAACGTGTATCTGAAACGAATGCAGCAGTAGAAGGCATGTCGACAAAAGTTCATGAAATGGCTGAATCAGTAGTAGAGATTTCTTCTCTTGTAGAAAAACAGCTTTCTAATATAGAAAGCACTGCTCGACAATCTCAGGATGTGGCAGCGATTGCAGAGGAAACTTCAGCAGGAGCAGAGGAAGTAAGAAGTGCTACGGATGAACAAGCTCGCTCTATTGAACAGGTTGATATTTTAACAGAAGACTTGAAACGTCAGTCAGAAGATTTGTTCCAGGTGATCTCTCAGTTTGACCGTACTGCCCGATAATGTTATAAAATGAATATGTCAAAAACGGATACAGCTCAAACGATTTGAGTTGTATTTTTTTGCTCAAAAAGGTGGTATGATGAATTTGAGTACTAAACAGAAAAGAGGGAACAAGATGAAAATTGCAATTTCTTCTGATCACGGAGGCAATAACCTTCGTAAAGAAATTATTCAACAGCTTGAAGAACTCGGACTTTCCTATAAGGACTTTGGTCCACAGACAAATGATTCTGTCGATTACCCTGACTATGCAGCACCAGTAACAGAAGGTGTAGCAAGTGGAGAGTTTGATCGTGGAATTTTAATTTGTGGGACAGGTATTGGAATGTCCATCGCTGCCAACAAGATTAAAGGAATTCGTTGTGCTTTAGTGCATGATGTTTTTTCTGCTAAAGCAACACGTTGTCATAATGACTCTAACGTTCTTGCAATGGGAGAGCGAGTAATTGGTCCAGGCCTTGCACGAGAAATCGTGGCAACTTGGTTAGCTCAAGAATTTGAAGGCGGTCGTCACGAACGCCGTATTGAAAAAATTTCAGCTTTAGAAAAATAACATGGAATAGAGGGATTTCAGATGGAAGCAAAAAATTTGTGGCAACAGCAAATGGAACAGCTTCTCCTGGAAGTGGAGCAGCAAATAACGTTTCATGAAAATGATTTGTTCGTTGTAGGATGCTCTACCTCTGAAGTAATCGGGAAAAAGATAGGAACTGCCGGTGGGTTAGAGGTAGCAGAGGTTTTATTTGAACCGATTCGAGCATTTGCCGAGCGCAATAAAATACTTCTGGCCTTTCAAGGCTGTGAACATATCAATCGTGCATTAACGATGGAAAGAGCCACACAGCAGCTATATAGACTGCCGGAGGTTTCAGTTATTCCAGTTGTTCGTGCAGGAGGCTCTATGTCTGCCTACGCATATACCCAATTTCAGGAGCCTGTAGTGGTGGAACATGTGCAGGCTAAAGCAGGACTTGATATTGGTCAAACCATGATCGGCATGCAGCTGCAACCAGTTGCTGTACCGATACGTGTATCCACCAAAATGGTAGGGGAAGCGATTATAACGATCGCTACTACTCGACCGAAACTTATTGGCGGGGTACGAGCATTTTACGGATGAATTTAGAGGAGGAACTAGAAGTGAAAAAGATTCAATCACAAGATCCAGCAGTATTTGAGGCAATGTTATCAGAGAAAAAACGTCAACAATCAAACATCGAACTTATTGCATCAGAAAACTTTGTTTCAGAAGCTGTAATGGAAGCACAGGGTTCTGTTCTGACAAATAAATATGCAGAGGGCTATCCTGGCAAACGCTATTACGGTGGCTGTGAGCATGTAGACGTAGTAGAGAATATTGCTCGCGATCGCTTAAAAGAAATTTTTGGAGCAGAGCATGCAAACGTGCAACCACATTCTGGTTCTCAGGCTAATATGGCCGTTTATATGACAGCTTTACAGCCTGGTGACACTATTTTAGGGATGAACTTGTCACACGGTGGGCATTTAACGCATGGTTCTCCTGTAAACTTTAGTGGAATTCAATATAATTTCATTGAGTATGGTGTAAACAAAGAAACTGAAATGATAGATTACGAGGAAATTCGCTCTATCGCTCTAGAACACAAGCCTAAAATGATTGTTGCTGGTGCAAGTGCATATTCACGTACAATTGACTTCGCTAAATTCCGTGAAATTGCGGATGAAATTGGAGCATACTTATTCGTAGATATGGCTCATATAGCAGGTTTAGTAGCTGCAGGTCTTCATCCAAACCCAGTACCACACGCTCATTTTGTGACTTCTACAACGCACAAAACGTTACGTGGACCACGTGGTGGATTGATTTTAACTACTGAGGAATTCGCTAAGAAAATTGATAAAACTATTTTCCCAGGTATTCAAGGCGGTCCATTAATGCACGTAATTGCTGCAAAAGCGGTTGCCTTCGGTGAAGCACTTCAACCTGAGTTTAAAGAATATCAACAGCAAGTAGTTGCAAATGCTAAGGTACTAGCTGACAGCTTAACAGCAGAAGGAGTTCGTATTGTTTCTGGCGGTACGGATAACCACGTTATGCTATTAGATGTTTCTGCACTAGGCTTAACTGGTAAAGTAGCAGAGCATGTACTAGATGAAGTAGGAATTACTGCTAACAAAAATACAATTCCTTTCGATACTTCTAGCCCATTCATTACTTCAGGAGTTCGTGTAGGAACACCAGCGGTAACTTCACGTGGCTTCAAAGAAGAAGAAATGAAAGAAATTGCTTCTATTATTGCTAAGCTATTAAAGAATCATGAGGATGCTACAGTAATTGCTGAAGCAAAAGAAAGAGTGCAAGCTCTAACTGATCAATTCCCTCTATATAACTAACTGTTGTGTGGGAGGCCTATGACTGTGTCATAAGCCTCCCTTAACTGTGACTAAAAAAGTGATTATTTAAGCATATAGTTTTGCTCCATGAGAAAGACTGGAAGTAAACGAGAAAAGAAAAATAGTTCCTATCAAAGGTTTTACCTATCCAGTTAATGATGGTTTTTGTAAGCATTGATTATTTAACTGAATATTAACCAACAGGGAGTTGTTTTAAGCTTTGTTAAAGTTATTGGTTGATTTTGTCTACCAATTCTTTTTTATAGTGACTGTAAATATTATAAAAGGGACATTCAAATGACTAATAAGATTATAAATGGACTATGAAATTGGAGTTTGGTACAGTTTTTCGGCTTTGTTTGTGCAAATAAATTTATAAATAATTATTGATGCATTAAAGCTGTTCCCATTTATTGATTGGAGCGCCAGTCGGCGACTCCTACGGGATGAGTGAGACAGATCAGACATCACAACCACGCGCGCAAGCGATGGGTGATGGCTTATCGCTCACCCCGAGGAAAGCGTCCGGCTGGCGCGGAAATCAATTCTACTTTCTGATTTATAGATTTCTATGTATCATAAATAAAACCTACTCTTTAACATAGCCTTGTTTTACTAATGAAATAGACGCAATATTAAGTCCCTGTGATTACTAGTATGATTACTACCGTTTTTGTTATAATGGCAAAGATGAAAAAAAACAAGAAGGAGAGATGTAATATGGCAAAAGTATACGTATTTGATCATCCACTGATTCAACATAAACTTACATATATCCGTGATGTGAAAACTGGTACGAAAGAGTTCCGCGAATTAGTAGATGAGGTAGCGACATTAATGGCCTTTGAAATTACACGTGACTTACCTTTAGAAGAGGTGGAAGTAGAAACTCCTGTTCAGGTTACAAAATCGAAAGTAATTGCAGGAAAGAAATTAGGACTAGTTCCAATTCTTCGTGCGGGTATAGGCATGATCGATGGTATGTTAAATCTTATTCCAGCTGCAAAAGTGGGACATATCGGACTTTATCGTGATCCAGAAACATTAAAACCGGTTGAATATTACGTTAAGCTTCCAGCGGATGTTGCTGATCGTGACTTTATCCTAGTAGATCCAATGCTTGCAACTGGCGGTTCTGCCATAGAAGCAGTTAACTCTCTGAAAAAGCGTGGTGCAATGAGCATTAAGTTTATGTGTCTAATCGCTGCTCCTGAAGGTGTAAAAGCACTTCAAGATGCTCACCCAGACGTTGATATTTATATCGCTGCATTAGATGAAAAGCTAAATGACCACGGTTATATAGTTCCTGGTCTTGGAGATGCTGGAGACCGTTTATTTGGAACAAAGTAAAATAGGGGCATTTTCTCTATCGAGAGTAAAATTAGGATAATTAGGTAATGCTTGCAGTAAGTTGGCCTTTTCAACTGTAAGGGTCAACATACTGCATAAATGTATGGTAAGATTGTAAAGGTGTGACTAAGCGGAGGTAGTATTTAAACAAGGAATACTCCTGTTTTGAAAAAGTTGCGAAATTTTCTTTTAAATTTGTCGATAAATTGTCAATCTAGTCATCTACGTGAAGTTTTTCACTGATAGCAATTGACATCAAATTGCCCCTATTGTATGCTTACAAAGGATAAATCATGATAGGGGTTTCATGCGTGAAACACTTGATGTATCAACTTTCTACTAGATTCACAGTTTTTACTTATATTAGGGGAAACGTGAGTACACTTTTATGCGTCAATTTGACGTCCGTTACAAGGGATAGCTCTATTTTCAGCGATTCTCTCACAGCTTGTAGGTTCTATAGACGATACGTTCACGTTTTAGTGAATTGATCATACTTTTGGAACCACTCCAATCTTTTAGTGATTTGTTTATGCCAGGTCTTATGACTAGAGCAGCGAGAATCGCTACCATTCGAAAATATGATTCAGGAGATTAGACCAATGCTAGAAATGCAACGTATTTTTACGAGGCAAAAAAAGTACATATTTTTTTTGCTTGCGATATGTGTTCTTGGATGGGCATTTACGCCATATCCTGCTATTTTTGCGGGCTTAGCAGTAGGTTCCTTATTCGGTCTGTACAATTTCTGGATACTAGTACGTAGAATGGAAAAATTTGATCGTGTGATGTTAGGTGAAAAGGGACGAGCAGGCTTAGGGACAAGTTTTCGATTTGCCTCAGGTATTGCTGCAGTTGCAATTGCACTTATTTTCCCAGATGATATTCATCTAATTAGTACGGTTATCGGATTAATGATTCCCTATGTTCTACTTATAGTAGAACGAATTTTGTTAGTTAGAAATCAGCCATGAGTATGTGAAAGAGAGGTGAAAGAATCGTGGGACACTCAAATCCAGAATTTGTGCTTTGGGGTATGACGGGGAACTGGTCAAACATCCTTATGTTGTTTGTAACTTCTCTGATCGTTTTCTTAATTGCATTTTTTGCAACGAGAAGCTTAAAGCTTAAACCAACTGGGATGCAAAATTTCATGGAGTGGATAATGGACTTCGTGAAAGGAATTATTAAGAGTAATTTCGACTGGAAAACAGGCGGAAGATTCCATATTCTTGGAATTACATTAATCATGTTTATCGCAATAGCCAACCTATTAGGTCTACCGTTTGCAATTACGTATGACGGAGTGCTTTGGTGGAAATCACCGACAGCAGATCCAACAGTTGCTATGACACTATCAGTGATGATTATCGTTTTAACTCACTATTACGGTATTAAGATGAAAGGTTTCAAACAGTACAATATTGATACGTACTTGAAGCCAATGCCACTATTATTCCCATTAAAAGTTATAGAAGAATTCGCAAATACGTTGACACTCGGTCTACGTCTTTACGGTAATATCTATGCGGGGGAAGTATTATTAGGCTTAATCGCAGGTTTAGCAACATCTAGTATTTTTGGCTTTTTCGGAGCAATCGTTCCGGCAATGGCTTGGCAAGGGTTCTCTATCTTTATCGGTGGAATCCAAGCATTCATTTTCGTTATGTTAACAATGGTTTATATGTCACATAAAGTGTCAGCAGACCATTAATATAACTGTTTAGGAAACTAGGCAGAAAATAAAAAAAAACAACATTCCAAGGAGGAAATTAAACAATGGTAGGTTCAGTTGGTCTTTTAGCAGCAGCTATAGCAGTTGGTTTAGGTGCACTTGGTGCAGGTATTGGTAATGGTCTAATCGTTTCAAAAACAGTAGAAGGTATCGCTCGTCAACCAGAAGCACGTGGAGCTTTACAAACAGTTATGTTCATCGGGGTAGCGTTAGTTGAAGCCGTGCCGATTATCGCAGTAGTTATCGCGTTTATCGTATTAAACCAATAGTATTTATATTTAAGTCTATAATGGCGGAAACTAACTCCGCCATTCTCTTTATGAAAAAACATGAATTAGAAAATAATAAACACAAGTTTAAACATTATAGAAGCAAGATCTCTTAATAGCGTTTGAAAGGAGTGAAACAATCGTGTCTTTTGAATACCTAGTACTTGGTGCTGGTGATACTCATAATGGGTTAAATGTTTGGGATATCGCAGCTACATTATTCTTCTTCATCTTATTGATGATCCTATTGAAGAAAGTGGCTTGGGGTCCTTTAATGGGAATCATGACACAGCGTGAAGAGTTGATCGCGAGCGAAATCGAAGCAGCTGAAACTAGCCGTCAAGAATCTCAGCGTCTACTTGAAGAACAACGTGACTTACTAAAAGAAGCACGCACAGAAGCGTTAGCGATTGTAGAAAATGCGAAGAAGCAAGGGGAAGCATCACGTGAAGAAATTATCACAACTGCTCGCTCTGAAGCTGCGCGTTTGAAAGAATCTGCTATCCGTGAAATCGATACAGAAAAAGAAAGAGCGATTGCAGCGGTACGACAAGAAGTCGTTTCACTATCTGTACTTGCAGCAGCTAAAGTTCTTGAAAAAGAAGTGTCGGAAGAAGATAACCGTGCGCTAATCGAGGCAACGATTGCGAAGGCAGGCGAAGTTAATTGAGTAATTCAACTGTAGCAAAACGCTATGCCATCGCTTTGTTCGATCTAGCACAACAAAAAAACGAAATTCAAGCAGTAGAAAATGATTTACGTGAGCTTAATGTAGTCTGGAAAGGCAATAAAGATTTGAAAACATTGTTTACATCTCCTAAGCTTTCTATAGATAAGAAAAAAGAGCTAGTACGTCAAATTTTCTCAAACGCTAATCCAATCGTCATCAATACACTTCTAGTGCTTATTGACAAGAAAAGATTAAGCGAAGTTACAAACATCGTTGAAGAGTTTATGACCCTTTCTAATGAAGCACAAGGTGTTGCAGATGCAAAGGTTTATACAACTCGTGAGCTAACAGAGGTAGAACGTGCAAACGTTTCTTCTGTATTTGCTAAAAACGTAGGTAAACAATCATTACGTATTCAAAACATCGTTGATCCATCTATTATTGGTGGTATCCGCGTTCAAATCGGAAACCGCATTTACGACAGCACTCTAAGTACAAAATTAGATCGCTTAAAACGTAACTTGATCGGTTAATATTATGAATTATGAGAGGTGACATACATGAGCATCAAAGCTGAAGAAATCAGTGTCTTGATTAAACAGCAGATTGAGAATTATGAATCTGAGATGAAAGTTAGCGACGTTGGTACGGTTATTACAATTGGTGACGGTATCGCGCGTGCTCATGGCCTCGACAACGTCATGGCTGGAGAGCTTTTAGAATTCTCGACTGGTGTATTAGGTATGGCACAAAACTTGGAAGCGAATAACGTTGGTATCGTTATCCTTGGGCCATACACAGACATCAAAGAAGGCGATGAAGTACGTCGTACAGGCCGTATTATGGAAGTTCCTGTTGGTAAAGAATTGATTGGCCGTGTAGTAAATCCACTTGGTCAACCACTTGACGGACAAGGCCCTATTGCAACAACAAAATCACGTCCAATCGAAAGTCCTGCACAAGGGGTTATGGCACGTAAATCTGTACATGAACCACTTCAAACAGGTATTAAAGCGATTGACGCTCTTGTACCAATCGGACGTGGTCAACGTGAGTTAATCATCGGTGACCGCCAAACAGGTAAAACATCTGTTGCGATTGATACTATCCTTAACCAAGCAGACCAAGATATGATTTGTATCTATGTTGCTATCGGTCAAAAAGAATCGACTGTTCGTAACGTAGTAGAAACACTTCGTAAAAAAGGTGCTTTAGATTACACAATCGTTGTAACTGCATCTGCATCTGCTCCAGCTCCATTATTATACTTAGCTCCTTATGCTGGTGTAACTATGGCAGAAGAATTTATGTTCGATGGTAAGCACGTATTAATCGTTTATGATGATTTATCTAAACAAGCGGCTGCATACCGTGAGCTTTCATTACTTCTTAAACGTCCTCCAGGTCGCGAAGCATATCCAGGGGATGTATTCTACTTACACAGCCGTCTACTTGAGCGTGCTGCGAAGTTAAACGAAACATTAGGTGCAGGTTCAATCACTGCATTACCATTCGTTGAAACACAAGCTGGGGATATCTCTGCTTACATTCCAACAAACGTAATCTCAATTACGGATGGTCAAATTTTCTTACAATCTGATTTATTCTTCTCTGGTGTACGTCCAGCTATCAACGCTGGTTTATCAGTATCCCGTGTTGGTGGATCAGCTCAAATTAAAGCAATGAAAAAAGTTGCGGGTACACTTCGTCTTGACTTAGCTGCATACCGTGAGCTTGAAGCATTCTCTCAATTTGGATCAGATTTAGATGCTGCAACACAAGCGAAACTTAATCGTGGTGTTCGTACAGTAGAAGTACTAAAACAAGACTTGAATTCTCCTATTAAAGTAGAAAAACAAGTTATTATTTTATACGCTCTTACTCGCGGTCATTTAGATGATGTTCCAGTTAAAGATATCTCTCGCTTTGAAGCAGAGCTTAGCAGCTGGTTAGATACAAACCACACAAACGTTTTAGATCATATTCGCACGACAAAAGATCTTCCTTCAGAAGAGGATTTAAACAATGCAATTTCTGCATTCAAAAAAACTTTTGCTAAATCTGAATAATATCTTTGTCTAAGTGAAAAAAACAATAAGGTGGTGAAATACCAGTGGCATCTTTACGCGACATTAAAAATAAAATTACGTCAACTAAGAAAACGAGTCAAATCACAAAAGCTATGCAAATGGTTTCTGCTTCTAAGTTGAACCGTGCGGAGGAAAATGCGAAAGCATATGTTCCTTACATGGGTAAAATTCAAGAGGTAGTAGGTGCAATTGCTTCAGGTACGAGTGACAGTGGACACCCAATGTTAATAAACCGTCCTGTAAAAAAGACTGCATATCTTGTCATCACTTCTGATCGTGGGTTAGCAGGAGCATACAACAGTAACGTTATACGTGCCGTTGCAAATGCAATCGCTAGTCGTCATGCATCGAAGGATGAGTATGTTGTTTTAGCAATTGGTCGTATGGGACGTGACTTCTTCGTAAAACGTGGTTCTAATGTAATCGGAGAAGTTATCGGTTTACCTGACCAACCAGCTTTTTCTGATATTAAAGAAATTGCTCGCAAAGCTGTTGGTATGTTCACGGATGGTACATATGATGAACTTTATATGTACTATAACCACTTTGTCAGTGCCATCTCTAGTGAAGTTACAGAGAAAAAGGTACTGCCACTTACGGATATTGCACAAGAAACTGGCGCAGCTACAACTGCTTCATATGAGTTCGAGCCTTCAAGTGAAGCAATCCTTGAAGTGTTACTTCCTCAATATGCAGAAAGCCTAATTTTCGGTGCATTACTCGACGGTAAAGCAAGTGAACATGCTTCGCGTATGTCTGCGATGAAATCTGCAACAGATAACGCATCTGATTTGATTAGTAACTTAACATTAGTATACAACCGAGCACGTCAAGCAGCGATTACGCAAGAGATTACGGAAATCGTCGGCGGAGCATCGGCTCTAGAATAGGAAGAAAGTAAGACAGGAGGGAACAGTAGTGAACAAAGGACAAGTACTACAAGTAATGGGTCCAGTTGTTGACGTAAAGTTTGACAACGGCCACTTACCAGCTATCTATAATGCATTAACTGTAGCTATTGAACGTCCAAACGAAGCTCCTACTACGTTAACGTTAGAAGTAGCTTTACACTTAGGTGATGATTCTGTTCGCACAATTGCGATGTCATCTACTGATGGACTTAAACGTGGTGCAGAGGTAATAGATGCAGGTGCAGCAATTTCTGTTCCAGTTGGTAATGTAACTCTAGGACGTGTATTCAACGTTCTTGGTGATATTATTGACTTAGGAGAAGAAATTCCTACTACAGAGCGTCGTGATCCAATTCACCGTCAAGCACCAACATTTGAAAACCTTTCAACAGAAGTTGAAATTCTTGAAACAGGTATTAAAGTAGTAGACCTTTTAGCTCCATATATCAAAGGTGGTAAAATCGGTCTATTCGGTGGTGCCGGAGTAGGGAAAACAGTTCTTATCCAAGAACTTATCAATAACATTGCTCAAGAGCATGGCGGTATCTCGGTATTCGCTGGTGTTGGAGAGCGTACGCGTGAAGGAAATGACTTATTCCATGAGATGAGCGATTCAGGCGTTATCAAGAAAACAGCAATGGTATTCGGACAAATGAACGAGCCACCTGGAGCACGTATGCGTGTTGCCTTGACTGGTTTAACAATGGCTGAATATTTCCGTGATGAGCAAGGTGCAGACGTACTTCTATTCATCGATAATATCTTCCGTTTCACACAAGCAGGTTCTGAGGTATCAGCCCTTTTAGGTCGTATGCCATCAGCAGCTGGTTACCAACCAACACTTGCTACAGAAATGGGTCAATTACAAGAGCGTATCACGTCAACTAACACTGGTTCTGTAACATCTATCCAAGCGATTTATGTACCAGCCGATGACTATACGGATCCAGCTCCAGCTACAACTTTCGCTCACTTAGATGCGACAACAAACTTAGAGCGTAAATTATCTGAGATGGGTATCTACCCAGCGGTTGATCCTTTAGCTTCTTCTTCACGTGCACTTTCACCAGAAGTAGTTGGTCAAGAGCATTACGAAGTAGCACGTCAAGTGCAATATACGTTACAACGTTATAGAGAGCTTCAAGATATCATCGCAATCTTAGGTATGGATGAATTAGGAGACGAAGACAAGCTTGTAGTTAACCGTGCTCGTCGTATTCAGTTCTACCTATCTCAAAACTTCCATGTTGCAGAACAATTTACAGGTCAAAAAGGTTCTTACGTTCCAGTTAAAGAAACTGTTGCAGGATTCAAACAGATTCTTGAAGGGAAATATGACCATTTACCAGAGGATGCATTCCGTCTAGTTGGACGCATTGAAGAAGTTGTTGAAAAAGCGAAAAGCATGGGCGTAGAAGTATAATAAATCGGACCAGGAGGTAAAAATATGAAGACACTTATAGTCAATATTGTCACTCCCGACGGCCCGGTATACGATTCTGAAGTAGACATGATTATCGCTAATACAGCATCGGGTGAAATTGGTATTTTACCTGGCCATATTCCAATGGTTGCACCTCTTCGTATTGGTGCAGTTAAATTGAAAAAAGATGGTAAATCTCAATATGTATCAGTAAGTGGTGGATTTGTTGAAGTACGTCCTGAAAAGGTAACGATTTTAGCTCAATCTGCTGAGGTTGCCGATACAATTGATGTAGCTCGTGCAAAAGAAGCGATGAAACGTGCAGAATCACTACTTCAAAGTAAACAAGACACGACAGACTATGTTCGTGCTGAACTTGCTTTGAAGCGTGCGATGAATCGTATCAACGTTTATGAGGGTAACATTTAATTTGGACGAAACATAAAACGGGCAGATTTATTTCTGTCCGTTTTTTTTCTTGCAAATCAGCTATAATTTACGAACTCCAGTGGATAATACAGATTATTCGTCATAAAATAAGGTATAAAAAGAAATGTTTATTTAGAAGGCAGGAGAGCATTTCAGTAAGAATTTTGATTGACTAATTGGAACTGTAACCTTCTCGGCTATTAAATGAACAGGTAGTTAGTCTTTTGATCATTTATACTTTTTTATAGACTATACATGTATTATTTACATTTTGATCAAATGAAAACATGGAAGAATTTGATGAACATTCTTCTTAAAAGTATAAAAACGAAAGATTTAGCTAAAGTGGAGGGGAAATATGGGTCTTTTAAATTCAGAGCAAGCATTAATTGCCATACTTGCAAATATCTTTTTTATTGGTATTTCGTTTTATGCTTTACAAGCTCTTATGGTGGACAAATTTATTAAAAAGAATCATGTATTTCAAGCCCAGCTTTTCTTTATATTGGCAAGCATTATGTTAGGTTCTACAGTAGCAAACTTTTTCTTAAATTTAACTTCCTGGTCTAACCAGTTACAGTACTTATTTTAGTAGAAGATCCTACATGCTCATGCAAATTATGGACAAGTTTGTATGAGCATGTAGAATCTCCTCATATTTCCTGGGAAATATGCTGTCGAAGATGTTTATTACAAAACATGTAGGGTAATTTATAAATATCTACACGAAAAGACTGGGTACTACGTATAATAGACTAAGAAAATTTACCAAAAGAGGACATGAAAATAGGGTTTTCGGTGCTTGTATATAGTCGAAATACGTTGTATGATGATATTGTTTTGAAATAATAAACAACACCATACATATTTTTCTTTTATATATCAGCTAAAGAGGATTATGAACGCGGAGGGAACTAAGTGGATAAAATTGTTGTTAAAGGCGGCCAAAGGTTAACAGGTAACGTACGGGTCGAAGGTGCTAAAAATGCAGTATTACCTGTATTAGCAGCAGCTCTACTCGCGACAAAGGGTAAGAACGTAATTAAAGATGTACCAACACTTGCAGATGTTTTGACGATAAATGAAGTACTAAAAAGTTTAAATACAGAAATTTCATATAGCCCCGAACTAAACGAAGTAATAATTGACTCTCAACAAAAGTTATCAAGTGAAGCGCAGTTTGAGTATGTGCGTAAAATGAGAGCATCCATTCTTGTAATGGGACCAATTCTTGCTCGTAATGGTTTTGCTCGAGTTGCATTACCAGGTGGTTGTGCTATTGGCTCTAGACCAATTGACCAACATTTAAAAGGCTTTGAAGCAATGGGTGCAGAAATTTCATTTGGACATGGATTTGTCGAAGCTAAAACAACTGGACGTTTAAAAGGTGCTAAAATCTATCTAGATGTACCAAGTGTTGGAGCGACAGAAAACATCATGACTGCAGCAGCTCTAGCTGAAGGAATTACAGTTATTGAAAACGCTGCGAAAGAACCTGAAATTGTTGATTTAGCAAACTTTATCAATGAAATGGGCGGTAAAGTTAAAGGTGCAGGTACAGATACAATCCGTATCGAGGGTGTAGAAGAATTACACGGTACTGAGCATCACATTATTCCGGACCGTATTGAAGCAGGAACTTTTATGGTTGCTGCAGCAATTACAAAAGGCAATGTATTGATTGAAAATGCTGTACCAGAGCATATGACAGCTCTTATTTCTAAAATGCAGGAAATGGGCATTGAGATTAAAGAAGAGGGCCAAGGTCTTCGTGTGCGCTCTAATGGAAACTTAAAATCAGTGGATGTTAAAACAATGCCACACCCTGGATTCCCAACAGATATGCAATCACAAATGATGGCATTGATGATGACAGCTCACGGTACAGGTATTATTACTGAAACAGTTTTTGAAAACCGTTTTATGCACGTAGAAGAATTTAGACGTATGAATGGTAATATGAAAATTGAGGGACGTTCTGTGATGATGGATTCTCCATCTAACCTACAAGGTGCAGAGGTGGCGGCTACGGATCTTCGTGCAGCTGCAGCTCTAATTATTGCAGGTTTAGTGGCTGAGGGCGTAACTCGAGTAACACAGCTTTATCATTTAGATCGCGGTTATGTTAATTTTGACAAAAAGTTAGCTGCTTTAGGCGCTGACATTGAGCGTATTGGAACAGAAAATACCGAAAAAGCGGCTCAGCTCGTTTAATCATATGAAAGGCACAATGCATTTATTCCTGCGTTGTGCTTTTTTGTGGATTTTTTTACATTAAATCAGGAGTGGTTTTAAGGGCAATAGAAAGTAAGCAAGGATTTCACTAACGAATAGCGGGTAGCTCGCGAAATTGTATCTTCGCGAGCTTTTTTATGAATAGAAGAGCAATCTATTCCTTCATTAGCTAAAATGCTTTTAAGTGTATAAAGCATAAGGAAAACTTGTTTAATTTCCTAATTAGTATTTTAAGCCGTTTTGAGAAGAGTAATACTTTTAAGATATTTTCCCTCAACTATTTATAAAAAATGGGTTCTATACCCCTTAAAATGCGTTTAAATGGGTATTTATCTTGAAGACTACTATTCTTTTAGGAAGATGCATAGAAGCTTGTCCGTCATGAGATAGTTTTGTACTGCATATAGTAATCCTATGAAACAATACATTCTCTTAATAATCCTTTGCATCGGTCTAATGATTTTGCCTTTTCTTATGATTAAAGACAAAGTGAAAGAAAAGGCTGTACCAGAAGTCGTACCTGAAATTGAAGTTGACTGTCCAATACTAATTGAGGTGAAAGGGGTAAAGGAGAAAATTCCTCTTGAAACGTATGTGTTAGGGGTAGTTGCTGCAGAAATGCCAATCACATTCCATGAAGAAGCATTAAAAGCACAGTCGATTGCTGCGAGAACCTACGTTTTAAGAGAAACTGATTATGGATCAAAGTCAATTGATAAGACAGTACAAAAGCAAGTGTATGTAGGTCCAGAAGAAAGGAAAAAACGCTGGGGGGACTCCTTTAAGGAATACGAGGACAAGCTTCAACGAGTCGTAGCTTCTACAGAAGGTGAAATTATTGTCTATCAGGATCAGCTAATAACTGCGATGTTCTTTTCTACGAGCAATGGTCAAACAGAAAGCGCCGAAAACTATAGTGGATATGCAATACCTTATTTGGTATCCGTACCAAGTCAGAAGGAAGAAGAGTATTCAAAGAAGGTGCAACAAACGTTTGAGTTCACTCATAAAGAGTGGGCGGACGCGTTTAAGATCAAATGGTCTAATAATATCGTAGGCAATGTGAAAATAGCACATACTGATTCAAATCGAGTAAAGACTATCGAAATGAACGGTAAAAGCTGGACAGGCAGAGAGGTTAGAACATTACTTGGCTTGCCTTCTACTGATTTCGAGATAGCTTTTCAAAATGATAAAGTGATAGTGGAAACTACTGGTTACGGACACGGAGTAGGGATGAGCCAATACGGTGCCGAGGTTCTAGCAAACGATTCCAAAAAAGCACATGACATATTATTGCATTACTATACAGGAACAAAAATAAAAAGTTTTTCTCCATGTTTAAAATCTCCTTAATATGCCAACAATGCAATTAGAGGTGATGAAAATGAGAGAAGAACAATCTAAAAAGCCTTCTCAGCAGAAGAGTAAGAACCCGAAAAAACCTTGGTTTTGGCCACTAGTATATGCAGGTTTTTCGGTAGCGTTTGTCGGAATGATTTGGGGTTATAATGTGTATGTCAGCGATGATTCTGCAGAAGAATCAGAATGGACAGACGCAAGTAATCCAGACAAAGTTGCAATTGAAACGAATGCAAAAGCGGAATCTATGAAATATCCTTTTAAGGAAGCTATGCTAGATAACGTGGAAATTGTACAGCACTATTATGATTTAGAGGCAGACGAAGCAACTCGTGAGAAATCATTGCTTGTTTTTGACCAAACTTACGTAGCAAGCACTGGAGTATCTTTAACAATGAACAATGAGCCATTTGAAGTTGTAGCAGCATTAAGCGGTAAAGTGGAAGCAGTAAACGTAGACCCATTCCTAGGAGACGAAATCGTAATCTCTCATGCAAATGGTATGCAAACAAAATATCGTTCTGTCGCTGGCATTCTAGTAAAAGCAGGAGACGAGGTTGAACAAGGCCAAGCTCTTGGAACTGCAGCTGAAAATGAATGGAATCCTACTGCAGGTATCCACCTTCAATTTGAAGTACTTGAAAATGGAGTCCTTGTTAACCCGGAATCATTACTAGCATTTTAATTCATAATAGCCCACCCGTATGCATAAAATGGTGAAAAGTTCCTTTACTAACGAAAGGAAGAGTTGGTGCACGAAACGATTCGTCATAGATGCATACGATTGGGTGAAATGGTAATTGAAACAAAGAAAACAGTTCGCGCCATCGCGAGCAAAACAGGTCATTCCAAAAGCACCGTACACAAAGATCTAACGGAAAGACTCCATCTAGTGGATCCAGTACTGGCAAGAGAGGTAAAGGAAATCCTTGCCTACCACAAGTCAGTCAGGCATCTACGTGGTGGAGAAGCTACGAAGCAAAAATGGAAGACCAAAAAAGATGATAGGTAAGGTCGTGAAATGAACTATTTCACGGCCTTTTCTTATGGATTAAAGTGTTCTATGTATCGGTAGTATGGTTGGATAAAAAAAGATTATACATACGAAAAAGGAAAATATACTTTCCAAAATTAGTAAGTGGAAGTTAAGATATTTGAAAGGGGTGTGGAGTTGAAAAGGAATAATATTTTTATTGGAGGCGTGATATTGATATTGTTATTCGCAGGCATTCTTCTATACAATTATTTTTCCAAGGAACTTACAGTAGGAGACGTTTTAGAAGAAAATTACTTTAGTAAAGAGGCAGCAATATCCGTTCAAAAGATAAAAGATGGAAAAATAATACCCATTCAAATTTCAGATGATAAACAGAAGGGTTTAGTGAAGTTATTCGAGGATTTAAAGCTAATTAAATCCGACGAAAGATATCCCGTCCTCGATGCGGATTATATAATTGCTCCTAAATCAAATTACTCGCAAAAAGTGTACGTATTCCTCGATGAAAATATAATAGTTTTCAGTGAAAAAACAAGTGATAGTTATGTAATTCAAAGTAAAGATTTTACGCAAACGATCAAACTATTACTGGATTAATCACGTATTTTAGAAAGTACTTCAGTAGCTAGCTAATTGAGGTGCTTTTTATTTTGCTCAATTGACGAATATAACATATTCATATGCAAACTTACGCATACTAAAATTAGGTTGCGGAGTAGTTTCCGCAACTGCAACACTCTATTTGGTTAACGCAACACTTTGATCAAAAGACGCAACACTTTTGGATTTCCCGCAACACTTTGAGCTGATTTGCTTTGCGGAATAAATCCCTGTGAGCGGTGATATTTTCAAAAACGCTTTCCAATCGATATCAATTATGCAAGCAGTCTCCCAGTACGAAGCGAATTGTGTGGAAATTGTGTGTGACACAGGGACAGACCCAAAGGAACACCGGTGATAAATCTCTGTGAGCGGTGATATTTTACTCTTTCCAATCGAAATCAACTATGCAAGCGATCCCCCAGTCAGAAGCGAATTGTGTGGAAATTGTGTGTGACACAGGGACAGACACAATTCAATCCGATAGTCCCAATATAAGTATATGAACACTTACCTAGACAGGAATAGTGATAATAGTTTCTAATTCGTCAAAAATTTCTATTTTTTTATACTTTTTTGTCCAAAATGCTATTGAAAAAAACTGTTATTCTGACAAAACTATGATAAAATTAGATGTTAGATACATTACGGAGTTTACATATAAAAGTTTTAGTGAGGAAGGGGAAACACTAGTAATGTTTGCAAAAGATATAGGAATTGATTTAGGGACAGCAAATGTGTTAATTCACGTGAAGGGCAAAGGAATTGTATTAAATGAGCCTTCCGTGGTTGCTTTAGATAGAAATACGAATAAAGTACTAGCAGTTGGAGAAGAAGCTCGACAAATGCTAGGTAGAACCCCAGGAAATATTGTAGCGATTCGTCCACTAAAAGATGGAGTAATTGCTGATTTTGATGTGACAGAAGCGATGCTTAAGCATTTTATCAATAAATTAAATGTAAAAGGCTTTTTATCCAAGCCTCGTATTTTAATATGCTGTCCTACAAACATTACAAGTGTTGAACAAAAGGCAATTCGTGAAGCAGCAGAAAAGTCTGGCGGGAAAAAGGTTTATTTAGAAGAGGAGCCAAAAGTTGCTGCGATTGGAGCAGGCATGGATATCTTCCAACCTAGCGGGAATATGGTTGTGGATATTGGTGGTGGAACTACTGATATCGCGGTACTTTCTATGGGTGATATTGTTACTTCTGAATCCATCAAGGTTGCTGGAGACGTTTTTGATAATGATATTCTTCAATATATTAAAAAAGAGTACAAGCTGCTGATCGGAGAACGAACTGCAGAAAATATTAAAATTGCGGTTGGAACAGTTTTTCCAGACAGTCGTCATGAGGAAATGGATATTCGCGGACGGGACATGGTAAGTGGTTTACCAAGAACGATTATGATCAAGTCCGATGAAATTGAACATGCACTTAGAGAGTCTGTATCGGTTATTGTACAATCGGCTAAAAATGTGCTAGAAAAGACTCCACCTGAGCTATCTGCAGATATTATTGACCGTGGCGTAATTATTACCGGTGGTGGAGCATTATTGCATGGAATGGATACTTTATTGATGGAAGAATTGAAGGTTCCTGTGTTTACTGCAGAAAGACCGATGGATTGTGTTGCTATTGGCACTGGAATTATGCTTGATAATATCGATAAAATAAGTAGAAGATAAGAGTGGAGGCTTTATCATGTTTCGAGGATTTAATACAGTAGCATCCGGAATGATTGCCCAACAGCGAAGAACCGAGCTATTAACCAATAATATGGCAAATGCGAATACACCAGGCTTTAAAGCAGACCAATCAACTATTCGTTCGTTTCCTGATATGTTAATGTCACGTTTAGGGCCGACTAAAATTCCAACAGAGAATCCGATAAGCGGAAAATCTCTTTCTACAGTTGGTGGAATTAGTACAGGCGTGTATATGTCTGAGATTGTTGCCTTGCAAACACAAGGACAACTAAAGCAAACAGACTTAAATACAGATCTTGCTTTAATAGATGGTGGGCTTCCAGTGGATGCTGAATCAGGAAAAGCAGGTGCATTATTTTTCCGACTCGAGCATCCTGCAGGTGGAGAGGCATACACTAGAAACGGTAACTTTACATTAGACGCAGCAGGCTTTCTGACGAATGCTCAAGGTTTATATGTATTAAATTCTTCCGGACAACGCATTCAAATGCAAAATGATGACTTCCGCGTAGGCGATGATGGACAGATTTATGTGGATAACGAGTCAGTTTCTCAAATTGGTGTTTCATTTGCAGCAACACCTGATCGTTTAGTTAAACAAGACAATGGTTTATTTAGAACCGAAGATGGCAATGAGCTCCCTTCCGCATATGACAATGGAGAAGTAAGCTTTGCGATGCAGCAGGGCTATATTGAAGGATCTAACGTGGACACTGCAAAGACCATGACAGAACTCATGTCTGCGTATAGAACGTTTGAGGCAAATCAAAAAATACTTCAAGCATATGATCAAAGTATGCAAAAAACAGTCAACGAGGTTGGCCGAGTTTAACTAATGAAGGAGGTGCAGTAAATGCTACGTACTATGATTACAGCAACCAACACGATGTCCCAATTACAAAGCCAATTAGATATTATAGGGAATAACCTTTCCAATTCTAATACGCATGGTTATAAATCAAAAGAAGTTAAATTTCAGGAATTACTGTATCAGCAATTTAACAATGATAAGTTAGATAAAGCTGACAGACAGTCCCCTGTAGGTATTCGTTACGGGGTGGGAGCAGCGCTTGCTCAGTCGCAGATGAATTGGAAGCAAGGGAGTATCCAATCTACTGGTAGAGACCTAGATTTTGCTTTCCAGGAGCCTAAGCAATATTTTCAAGTCATTATGCCAGACGGTCAGAATGGTGAAAAAACAGCTTATACTCGTCAAGGAGCGTTTTATGTTTCTCCGGTAGAGAATGGTCAGCTGATGCTCGTTAACGGGGAAGGATATCCAGTTGCCGACGCCCAAGGACAAGCGATTACCTTAAGAGAAGGTGTTTCCAGATTCTCTGTCAATGAATCCGGTGTCTTAGTAGCAGAGTATCCAGATGGCACAACTGATCAAAGAGAATTAGCGGTTTCTGTACTGCAAAAGCCTCAATTCATGGAACACTTGTCTGCTGCGTATATTGTTATACCAGAGAATTTAGATGAGTTAGGTGCAAATGCTGAGGATGTTATGGTAGATTTACAGGGAGCGGCCAGAGGAGAAATTTCTTTGAGCAACCAAGTGTTAGAAATGTCTAATGTGGATGTTTCCAAAGAGATGACAGACTTAATGACCACTCAACGGCAGTATCAGTTTAGTGCACGTTCCATTTCCATTGCAGATCAAATGATGGGCTTAATTAATGGGATACGCTAGTAAGGAGTAATTTGTATGACAGAAGAAGTAAAATCTTCTAGCAGACAACAACGTAGGCTAGAAAAAACACAAGGGCAAGCTAATAAGAAAGAACCAGTAAATGAATCAACAGAACAAACGAAACAAACTAAGTGGGTTCAAATTCGTATGTTTCCAATTTGGTTGCGTATCCTAATTGTTGCGGCACTTATAGCAGTGGCAGTAGCTGCTGGACTTATGGTCGGCTACGGAGTAATAGGTGAAGGCGAGCCAAAGGATGCGCTCAAATGGGAAACGTACCAGCATATATTTGACATTAAAGACGGTAAATAATTGGAGGGCGATTCCATGCTAACAACGGAGCAAATACAAGCTATTCTACCTCATCGATATCCATTTTTAATGGTAGATCGTATTTTAGAAATAGAAGAAGGTAAACGAGCGGTAGGATTAAAAAATGTAACGATTAATGAAGAATTCTTTAATGGTCACTTTCCTGGATATCCTGTAATGCCAGGCGTTCTTATTGTGGAAGCGCTAGCCCAAGTTGGAGCAGTGGCAGTATTACAAATTCCTGAAAACAAAGGAAGACTCGCTTTCTTTACAGGAATAGATAACTGTCGTTTCAAACGCCAAGTGAAACCAGGCGATCAACTGAAACTTGAAGTGGAGCTGACTAAGCTTCGCGGGCCGATGGGTAAAGGACACGGTATTGCGACAGTAGATGGGGAGCTTGTTTGTGAAACGGACATTCTTTTTGCCCTGGGACCTGTACAAGAAAAGAACTAATCGTAGTCTTCCACGTTTAACTATTTATATGAGTTAATTTTGATTTTTCCAAGTAAATGATTGGAGCGGCAGGCGGCGACTCCTGTGGGATGAATGATACAGATAAGACATTACAATCGAGCGCCTTAGCGACGGGTGATGGCTTATCAATTGCACTTTATTTTTGAAAAAGCTTAAACTATTACTCCTATTTTTCATTGAAAAAAGAGGTAATAATACCATAGGATAGTTCCTTCTTCTCTTGGATAACCTATCGTAAGTCACATGAAGATTGTGATGACGATATCAAGAAAGGAGGAATTTTTTTATGTGGAAAAAAGCTGTTCCTACTATTGCATTATGTTCGTTTTTATTAGTTGGGTGTAATAACGATGAAGCAGTACCTTCAAACAACGAAACACCGATGGGAGAGTTAAACAACGGTGATCGTGTCATTACTCCTTCTCCGGGTGGAGATACTGGCAATGGTGTTGGAGGTAATGGCGGTGGAGCTGGTACTGGTACTACTGATGGTATGAACGGTGGTATGGGTGGCCAAGATGACGGTAACCGTGGTATAAATCATGGTGATGACAACGGTACAATGGGTGGAAACAATGGTAATGGTAATTCAACTCTAGACAGAGATAAAGGAACATGGGTAGAAGAACCTACTGTTGATGGCAATGACCGATAAAGAAATTCTTCACATAAAGAAAAGCTGATTCCAAATGGAGTCAGCTTTCTTTATCTTTCTTTAAGGAAGGTCTAGTTTTCATATCCTTTTCGAATTGGGTTAATAATTCTTCTCCGATTAACCCATCTTCAATTAGCTCTGCAAGTAACGATTCGGCATATTTTCTACGTACACGCTTTAACGTTCCACGAAGCAGAACGGAAAGGTGATCACCAATTTTTTTCACGGAGTATGTCGCTACTTCAAAATGAGCGGGTTCATTTTCCGGGTAAGAGATGACAACCTTTGCGTTAAACAATTCATTCGATGCTTTTAATTCATTAAAGAAATCCTCATGTTTTTGGTCGATAAATAACTCTAAAATCCAAGATCGACTGGTATTCTCTTGGTTAATCACAATACCATCCTCTAATAGAATCGGCAGTTCTTCATTATTACGAATAAGGGATACGGAAATCATTTTAAAAGTTTTCATAGACAATCCACCTTTAGTCTGGCTAATTATTCTCCATTATAGCATAGCGATTCTATGGAAAAAAATAATTATGAAACTAGCAAATTCCTATTTTTAATTTTTAGGAATGAGAGGGAGAAAGGGGTTGTCGAAAAAGAGGTTTTCAATTTTAAATTTTAGTCTAGAATAACGCCCCAAAATGCTAAAATGCGACTTTGCCAATTATGCTTGTAAAGCTTATGATATGGCTAATAAAGGAGGTGACAGATTGAATACAGTTTCGATAATTGGAAGAATGACGAAGGCTCCACAGCTGAAACACTTATCCGAGGGGAGAGTACAAACAGGATTTGTAGTTGCTGTAAGCAAGGGCTATAAGAGCGAAGAAGCAAATTTTGTCCTTTGCACGATTTGGGGGAAACTAGCTGAAACAACTGTGAAGTACTGTGGAAAGGGCTCCTTGGTAGGAATTACTGGCCGCTTAAATACGAGATCTTATGAAAAAGGAGAGGGCATAAGAGTATTCGTGACAGAGGTTATAGTGGAGGATATCCGATTTTTAGCTACCAAAAATCGTGACGAAACAGAACAAAGTAAAGAAGAAAATAAGCAAGTAGAAAGTGATTTTGAATTTCCAGCAGAACAAATAAAAAAACTTCCAGTGTAAAAATTTGAATGGCCGCAACCAAATCAAATGATACAAGAGAGAAAAAACCTGACCAATCGCTGGCCAGGTTTTTGCTAAAAAATTTAAATGGAAAGGGTGAGTAAATCCTTCAAGTCTGCATCTGACATTTCCGTGATCCATTGACTAGAATGAATCAGTTCCTCAGATAATGCCTGCTTCTCTTCAAGTAGCTTATCAATTTTTTCTTCAATGGTACCAATTGTTATAAACTTATGAACATGAACAAAATTCGTTTGTCCGATCCGATAAGCTCTATCTGTCGCTTGGTTTTCAACCGCAGGATTCCACCAGCGATCGGCATGAAGGACATGGCTAGCAGCTGTAAGATTCAGTCCTGTTCCCCCTGCCTTCAATGATAGAAGGAAAACTGGGAATTCCTTGGCCTGAAATGCTTCAACCAAATGGTCACGCTGATTTTTTGGCATACTTCCTGTTAGGAAAGGAGCGTCAATTTGGAACAGCTCCGTCAAGCAATGCTGTAGTAAATGGCCCATTCCAATGTATTGGGTGAAGATGAGACATTGCTCACCTCGGGCAGCGATTTCACCAGCTAGCGTCACAATTCGTGCTAGCTTTTCAGAGCGTTCAAGCATGTCATCTGCGTCATCAAAAGGCTCCTTCAAGTATAGGGCAGGGTGGTTACATAGTTGCTTTAACTTACTAAGCATTTTTAAGATGAGTCCTTTTTTCTCAAAGCCGGAAAGCGTATCCAGCTTACTGACCGTTTCTTGTATGAGAGACTCATACAAAGCCGCTTGCTCTGTAGTAAGGCCGCAGTATTCTCGCTGTTCCAGCTTTTCAGGTAGGTTAAGCAATAATTCTGGGTCCTGCTTCGTTCTTCTTAATAGGAAGGGCTGAATTTTGACACGTAGCTTATGCTTTACAGAGTCTGAGTTATCTCGCTCAATTGGTGCTATATAATTTTCCTGGAACTTACGGAAAGAACCTAAATATCCCTTATGGATAAAGTCGAAGATGGACCATAGCTCGGATAGTCTGTTTTCAACCGGTGTTCCAGTTAAAGCGATATGATGCTTACCAATTAGCTTACGAATGGCACGTGATTGTTTGGTATGCATGTTCTTTATATTCTGAGCCTCATCGAGTGTAATACTAGACCATTCGATTTCCTGTAATGCTTCAATGTCCTGCATTGCAGTACCGAAAGTGGTAATGACAACATCTGCTTCTTTGTCTATTTCCCGTGTTCGTGCTGTCCCATAATGAGTTTGAACAGTTAACGATGGAGCAAATTTAGCAAGCTCCTTCTGCCAGTTTCCAAGAACAGAGGTCGGACAAATGATTAAAGATGGTGTCTTTTGTTCACCGCTTTCATGAACATGGAGCAGATAGGCGATTAATTGAACAGTTTTTCCAAGCCCCATGTCATCTGCAAGACAGGCACCAAACTTTTCATTGCGCATAAAGACAAGCCAGTCTAATCCTAGCTGCTGATATGGACGAAGTGAGGTTAATAGGTTGGATGAGACATCAACCGTAGGATAACCTTTTTTCTCTGAAAGTTGTTCCATTAACACCTTAAGAGATTGCTGCATTTCAAATTGAAATAGTGGATCCTCATCGGACTGCTCGTCATCATCAATGGCTAACGCAATTTCTTCAGGAATCTCACGGAACAATAGCTCCTTAACCGTCCAATTTTCATCCTCGGACTGCTTCATCAACTTTCGGATTTGTTGCATCCATGCAGCGTCAATTCGGAACCATTCATTTCCTGCTTGAATATAAGAACGGTTTTCATTGACCATTTTTTGAAATTCATCTGCAGAAATTTCGTGACCGTTTAAAGAAAAGTTCCAGTTAAACTGAAGAATTTCATTTAAACCAGCAGCTGTCTTATACGTATTAGCAGTCTTTGCGATTGTTTTTACCTTCATTTTGGATTCCTTGAGGCTCTTCAGCCAGCTCGGAAGGACAATCTCAAACCCAAGGGCCTGTAATTTGATCAAGTCATCACGTAAAAAAACACGCACTTCTTCATCAGTTAACGGTGAAGAGAAAAAGGTAGATAATTCTACAGCATCAATGGAGGAAACAAGGGAAAATATTTTATCCTGAGTTTCCTCGATGTAGGTGCTATGATCTCTCCATTTGTCTGGCAGTGCTTCCTTAATAGGTGATGTCTTTTTACGATAGGCAGGCGTCCAATAGACACTGCTTTTCTTACCGCGAACAACTGTCTCTATTAACCAAGTGTCATCTGCTTCATCTGGCTCGGATAGACGTAAGGCAACCAATAGATTCGGATGTGTCGATTGGGACTTTATCGGCCAGCCGCCCTGCTGGAAGAAAGGTATTAAGGCAGGTAAATCCTCCATCGTCAGCCCAGCCTGGAACAGCTTCTGCTGAATGGCATGCTGGACAAGCTGCTTTCCTCGTTCTTCAAGCGGAGCCGAAACCTCTAAGTTATTCTCCTTTAGCTCGACTGTGTTCCAAAGGTCAGGTGAACTCCAAACGCCTCCAGCTTCTTTAAACGTCGTTAGCCATTCTTGAGCAGACTCATTTGCCGCAGAAAAGGTGATAAAGGGATGCCCTTCGGAAGAAAAAATCTCCATTACCTCTACTGGAGAAGCTACTAATACGTTATCCTCAATTTGTGCATTGAGTCCAAAAAAGCTTTCACGATGATTTAAGTAGAGAGCCTCCACCCATTCTTGAATAGAAGCTGCATTTGTAGATAAAAGAAAGCTTCCATTTGCTGCTTGTTCGATATACAGAGAAAATTCTTTTGTAATAGATAAAGGCTTATTCATAATGGCAGGTTTCCTTTCTCTATTTCTTGTTGCAAGGCGCGAAGTCGGCGATATTTTTCACGAACACTTTCTACGTAAGCATTCCAATAGTCAATTTCGTTTGCTTTCTTCGCCACCTGTTTCATTTTCTTCCAAACGCGAACAGCTTGCTTGTAGCTGTATCTGTTTTTTTCTTGGATATAACGCATGGCATAATGATGATAAAGTGGAAGAAGTACTTCAGGAGCCTCCTCTCTTACAACCGCTAAACCACAGGACTCCGTATACTCTAGTGAAGAGTTGGTAGCCTGGTGAAGCGCCATCCATTCTTTATACCGCTTCTGTTCGATTAGTAAACCGGAGTATGCCTGGATCCCGTATAAACCAAAAGATAAATATAGCTTTTCCAGTTCCTCTGTTGTTAAGTCCACTTGGTTGAATAGTATTTGCAGTCTTCTAATGAGCATAACCTTTGCTGGATGTTGAATGACTTCCGTTAAATAATAGGAGATATGAGGCAATAGCTTTCTACTCAGCTCATTTACTAAATCCTTGTTGGACGCATGTAGAGCCTTTTCACTAACCTCTACCCACTCTAGTAGCTGGTTTCTATCCATATTCTCCGCTGCTTCCAAAAGCTCATCAATCATAGATAGGGTAAGATAGAAATATGGCAGCACCATATTTAACATGAGTCCATCTTCTTCTATAGTAAGCTCCTGCAGGTATTTAACCTCTTGCATACGAGTAGCCTTATCCGTTACTAGGGCATCCCAGAAAGCCAAGTATATGTGCTTTCGGTAATAGATCAGCCCTTCCTCCTCATAGTAAAAGGAACGTATAATTCTCATCATTCGATCGTAAAACGGATCTGCTGCGAACATTCTAGGTTTTGCAGCTAGCTGGGACAGACTCTCATCTAAATCCTCCGTATAGTTTGTTAAAAACTGATACACTCGGTTGCGCATATTAGTTTCGGCATATTCATTAAAATAAAACCAGGCACGTTGCAGAATACCTAGCTTGACATACACATCAAAAATAGGTTGCCATTCTCGCTCAAATGGTCGAGATTTTCGAACCTGTGCTTCAAGGTCATGGATTGCAAATTCTAACAAATAGAAGCTTGTTGGCGGGTAACTTGAGATAAACTTCCGGAAAAAATTATCGATAATTAAATCCCAGTTTTTCGGATTTCTTTCATTGGAAAGTAACGATAGTTGTAGATGCTCCGAGTTAGATTTCCAATTAGAAACCCAATCCGATAAGGAAAAGTTTTGTTGATATAGGTAAAAAACGGCTGCAACAATATGTCTACATGGCTTTTGCATTTGGCAAGGACAATGAATGAGGTCTACCATCGGCAAATATTTAACCTCAATATTCGTTACGTCTCGGATAACAAAATCTACCCTGTTTTCGGATAGGGAATAATTTGATATGGATACCGCACCATTACGTACAAAAAAGGTTGCTCTTCTTACGAGTTCCTCATCTTCTGTGACTGTCGGATTTAATTTCTCTTCTATATTTCTCATCGATGTATCTATATATTCTTTATAATGACGAGCTAATTTTTGATACGAAGTTAGGTTCAAACAAATCTCTCCTAATAAAAAAGGCTTTCCTTCCATTATACGTTTAAACCTGCTCGAATAAAAGCCAAAGGGAGAGCAAAACTGTTTCCGAGGAAAAAAAGCAAAATAAAAAGCCTCACTAGTATTGAAGAAAGTGAGGACCTTACTCTGTTTTTAATTTCTTTATATACCGCTTGAGCTCTTTGTCGTCGTTAGAATGTGATTTAATATCCATCACTAACTCACGGAACTCTTTCAGATGCTGTAGCGGTGCGATGTTTTCCTCGTAAAAGGACTCTAAGTATCTTGCTCGGCTTTCTCGCGCCTCTAGCCCAGGGTTCTTACTTTTAGAAGGCTTGCCCATCAGCATATGTAAAAAATCATCCTTAGGTATGGCATAAACCTCCTGGATTGTTCCCAGTAAGGTGATAGGGATTGCTAAATCACCTTTTTCATACTTAGACAAAGCAGAATGATCAATGCCCATTCTTTTCGCAGCTTCCATTTGAGTAATATCTAATTGTTCACGGTACGCACGGATATGCTCGTAAAAGGCCATATAATTCCTCCTCTACAATGCCACAAGAATAACGAAAAGAGAGAAGGTTAGATTAAAAATCGCCAAATTGGAGATTAATGTAATTATTTTGATGTAATGCAGTATAAAAGTATTATAGGACAATTTACTTAAGAGAGGAGAGGAAAGTAGTAGAAAGAATCCAAGTATTTATCCCTTTGTTGTTTGATTCTTTAGATGGTTATTCGAAGAATGGTTTAAATCATGTGAAGCTAATTGGAGTAAAAAAGCAAAATGTACAATACATTGTAGAAAGTCCTAAAAAAGATATGAGGCATATACCCTTAATCGTCTCGGAATATTTCAGCATCTATGATCTTCAGCTGGACTTTAACCGAAATATGCTTCTGTTCTATATAAATTGTGTGAAAGAGGTATCAAGAGAGGAAGTCCTACAAAGGATTTTTGATGCTATTTTAGTAGAATATAGTGCGGAAAGATATGGTTTTTTTATATGCCCTAGAGGAAAAAGGAAGATAGAGAGTGCATTGTAAATTAAATAGAAATATTTTAATAGCGAATGCATTTAGCGTTCGCTTTTTTGGCTAAATACACTACACGAAAAAAAGATATTATGATATACTACAATAAATCAGAAAATTCAAAAAGGATAGGAGGGGATGGAATGTTACTTGTACAATTAATGAAGCCTTTTTATACTCAGCTGGAAGGGGATAGGATCAAGCTGGTCTTCGCCTATCAATACTTTTCCTTGCGTAAGGACGATGAGCTTTTTGACTTCATACCTGTAGAAGGAAAAGAGATCATAGTTAACGCTAACTCGTTACAAGTCGAGAACCTGTCCGAAGTATTTGTCTTCCAAAAAGGAAATCGTTTTATTCGACTTCCTCTATACCAACTCCTATTAGTCTCTGATATTCATGTACACCTTCAAACCATTATTAATGCAAACAATGTAGACGAGTCTAGCTCGATGCTATTAGAAGGAACACAGGAAATTATAGACCATTTAGAAAAAGAAAATTTTGATAGAATGATAGATTATGCCTTACTTCATAAAGATGCAACTCTATTTAGAGAACTACAACAATACAAAGACACGTACGGAGGACATCATGTCGACTAATTTCATACCTTGAAAACACCTTGCAAAAGTTATCTGCTGCTAAGGTGTTTTTTTATGGCTAAATTACTGAAAGGATGAAAACAAATGAAAAAGAATAACAAATGTACTTGAACCTACTATTCCAAACAAAATATCCTCCCAATTAAAACCCAACTTAGCCATATACATAAACCTCCCACGCTTTGTGTGTTACGGGTGCCTGGCACCTGCAATAAATCTGTAATGCATGTGTAATATATACCCAATGTTTAGGAGGTTAGACAGTGTTTTAAAAATATTTTTGTTGTTTAGGAAGGCGTTAATTTCATAGTATCAATTGTTGGCTAGCTACACCGCCTTGCCCCTCGGGGTCAAATGGAGAAAAGCTCCGGTGGCTGAGGAACTGCCTCCTCGCTTTTAACCATTTGCCTGTCGGGGCAGGGATAGGCGGTTGCGCTTTTCTGGATGTCTAGCTCCACCGCCTTGCCCCTCGGGGTCAAATGGAGAAAAGCTCCGGTGGCTGAGGAACCGCCTCCTCGCTTTTATCCATTTGCCTGTCGGGGCAGGGATAGGCGGTTGCGCTTTTCTGGATGTCTAGCTCCACCGCCTTGCCCCTCGGGATCAAATGGATAAAAGCTCCGGTGGCTGAGGGGCCGCCTCCTCGCTTTTCTCCATTTGCCTGTCGTGGCAGAGATAGGCGGTTGCGCTTTTCTGGATGTCTAGCTCCACCGCCTTGCCCCTCGGGGTCAAATGGAGAAAAGCTCCGGTGGCTGAGGAGCTGCCTCCTCGCTTTTCTCCATTTGCCTGTCGGGGCAGGGATAGGCGGTTGCGCTTTTCTTTTTTTTTGTTGATATTCTAGGTGGGTGGGTCGATATAAAGGTTAGTAGAGTGAATGGGGGGTTAGGGGATGCTAGGTAAGTGGAATGCGATGGGGTTATCTATTCTTCGCAATATGAATCAGCATTGGTCGGTTGCTAATCGGTCGATGGAACGTCTTTCCTCTGGTTATCGGATTAACCGAGCTGCGGATGACCCGGCTGGTCTTGCTATTTCGGAGAAGATGAGGGCGCAGATTAGAGGTCTTGGTCAGGCGGCTCGTAATATTCAGGATGGTATTTCGTTGTTGCAAACAGCTGAGGGAGCACTTAATGAGACACATGCTATACTCCAACGTATGCGTGAGTTAGGAGTGCAGGCTGCAACCGATTCTTTAACGGATGAGGATCGCAGCTTACTTAATATTGAGTTTGAGGAATTGAAAAAAGAGGTCACTAGAATCTCCAAGGATACTAATTTCAATACGAAAACCATGCTTGATGGCACTAACACCTCCATTAACATTCAGGCAGGGGCAAATGCAGGACAGTCTATTGAGCTCCTCTTTGGAGATATGTCAGGAGGAAGCCTTGGCTTGAATGATCTGTCGATTTCCTCAAGAGCTGATGCAGAAGATTCAATCGGTGGGTTAGACGATGCTATTAACAAGGTTTCTCGGGAAAGATCTCGGATGGGGGCATACTCGAATCGATTGGAGCACGCCTACAATAACGCGGTTAACATGGAAGAAAACTTAACTGCAGCGGAATCTCGTATACGTGACGTAGATATGGCAAAGGAAATGATGGCATTAGTGAAAGCTAATATACTAATGCAGGCCAGTCAATACGTACTAAGCATGCATATGCAACAGGCTCAATCCGTATTACAGCTATTAAATTCGCACAAACAATCGTGACGCATTGTTCACGGTTGTTTTTTTGTACTGGAAATTATAAAATCTTGAACCTGTGGGTAAATTTATGTCTAGCTCCACCGCCTTGCCCCTCGGGTCAAATGGATAAAAGCTCCGGTGGCTGAGGAACTGCCTCCTCGCATTTCTCCATTTGCCTGTCGGGGCAGAGATAGGCGGTTGCGCTTTTCTTGATGTCTAGCTCCACCGCCTTGCACCTCGGGGTCAAATGGATAAAGCTCCGGTGGCTGAGGAGCTGCCTCCTCGCATTTCTCCATTTGCCTGTCGGGGCAGAGATAGGCGGTTACGCTTTTCTTATTTTGCCATCTACTTTGTTCTAAAATAGAAGCTTTGTAACCAAATATATACAAGAAGCTTTAGCATTTCACAATTTTTTACGTTAAGATAGGTTTATAGATTATAGAAAGAGGGAAAAAGGTATGAGGAAGGTCTCGGGATTAACTACATTCGTATTCCTATTAACATTATTACTTGCACCTATGTACACATGGGCAGCTCCAATTGATGAAGTCAGGCAACTGGTCAAGGAATATTACAAGGGAGAGCTCCAATCTAACATAACAGAACTGGACTCCATTGAATCCATAGTGGGGCAGTTAGATCCTTACTCTACCTACTTTACAAAGGAAGAGTTTGAAAGATACACAGATTCGATAAACAATAAACCCACTGGTATCGGGATCTCAATTGAAGAACATGAAAAAGGCATCCAAATAGTGAGCACGTTTGACAGTGCTCCAGCAAAGGAGGCTGGCATTGAGCCGGGAGACATTATTCTTTCTGTGGATGGGAATTCTACGGAGCGCATGTCTGTGCAGCAGGCTTCCTCACTGATCACAGGAAAAGCCGGTACAAAGGTTAACATAGAAGTGTTAAAGATTACAGGAAAAAAACAGTCATACATATTAACAAGAAAAAGCTTTCAGGTTCCAGTTGTTTCTAATGAAATGTTATATGGAAACGTTGGCTATATAAGCATCAACTCCTTTTCAGAGGATGGCGCTTCCTTAGTCATTGCAGCAAAGGAGCGACTTGCAAAAAAAGGAGCGACCTCTTATATTTTAGATTTGCGCAATAATGGCGGGGGCTACGTAAACACTGCGGAGGAGCTAATTGGTTTATTTCCAAATAGTCCTCATGCGTATATGCTAATGCTAAAAAATCAGGTAGGTTTAGTAAAATCGATACCGCAAAAGGATTTATTTCCTAATAACACAAAGGTACTGATCAATGGCTATAGTGCGAGTGCATCTGAAATGACTGCGGCTGCACTATTAGATCACAAATCAGCTACTCTTTACGGACAACGAACTTATGGAAAGGGCTCCATGCAGTCGTTTTATCCATTGTCGGATGGGTCTTATCTAAAACTGACGGTGGCCGAATTTGCAGGACCTAAAGGCACTGTTGTGAATAAAACAGGGGTGCAGCCACAGGTGGTGACCAAAGAGGGGATGGAGCTTGAAAAGGCCCATTTAGATACGATTTTAGAAAGTTATCCATCTTATAAACGATTATCTAAACTAGAAAATGTAGCGCAGACAAAACAATTCACGGTTACATTTTCAGAAGCTGTTCAGCTGAATAAAAAAGAGGGAATCGAATTGATCGCATTAGGTGATACCAAGAAAATCCCTTTGAAAGTAGAACAAAAATCTACCAATCAAATTAAAGCAATACCGACAAAACTAGAAAAAGGAGCAGCCTACTTACTACTGATCCACCCTACCTTCCAATCTTCGAAAGACATTCAGATGGAACAAGGTGCTTACGTCGAGGTAACTGTTCAACAATAAGAGGGGGAACACTTGGTGTTTTTTGAATTTAGATTTTGGAAATATCTTTTCCATCAGCAAGACTTGGCGAATTCATTAAAGGATGCGACAGTGCGCGATTTTAAGGGACGTGTATGGATGGTCGCTTTGTTAGGCGTGCTTCTTTTTGCACTTCGCGATATCTGGGGGATGCACACAGAAGGACTTACGACTTTATTTGCAAAGGGATTTGGTGAAACCTATATTATTGCTAGAATTGTCTCCTTAATTGGAGCTATTCTTTGGTCGCTTGTTTACATGGCATTTTATTTTTTCCTCATTTCTTACGTGCTTCATAAGCTAACGAGCGTAGACTTATCTAAAGTTGCAGTGCTGCAATTATTTGTAGTCGGACTTCTTTTATTGGAAAAGGCATTTGTCTTTGTTATATACGCAATCGTTGGTTATACAACAGACTTTTCAGTACTATCGTTTGGACCACTAGCAGCGGTGTTTTTAGATAATGATTTCTTTGTTTACTTCTTTAATGAATTAAGTCTAATTACTGGCTTAATCATTGCGATTCAGTTTCAGTTCCTGCGTAACTACACAGAATTGTCTATTCGAAATCTAATCATTATCTTAATAGCAATTCCTATAGTATTGGCATTACTTGTGGCAGGCTTTGAAGTTCTTCCTATTGAAACATGGATTGAAGGGGGGCAAGCCGTATGAATAAATGGTTAGTAATAGGAGTTTCTATTATTGTTTCTACGTTTATAGCAGCAAACGCAATTCTGCTGTTCGAGGAAAATAGTGAGATTGCGAGAACGTACTACTTAAAGGATCATGAAACTGTTCAAACGAATACATATTCCAAGGAGCTAGAAAAAGAATCGGTTGTAGTACCGACCGATGCAGTCACGGTGACTGTCGATGTGGAACGAGTAAGTAATTTAGCGGTCTCAGAAGGTGAAGAAATAGGTGCTGATACCGAACTGGCCCAGCTAAAGCCAGATTTTGCTGAAGAGCAACGAGGCATATGGGAAACTGAGGTACAGGCCTATAGACAGGAACAAATGCAGTTAAATCAAATTATAAGTGACCTAGAGTATGAAAGATCGAATACAGAAGGGTCTTACACGGATACAGACACAGCTACTAGCAATACGAACGATGAGGTAACAGATGTCAATGTCCAGGTGGATGTTCAGCTTTCTCAAGATGGAAGCTATTCACAGGCTATTGGAGCAGCAAAGCAAAAGCTTGCGGAGGTAGACCGTCAGCTACAGATCATGGAAGCTCAGCTAAACCAGGAGCCAGGTGCAATGTCACTGCTTAGCCCAATCGCAGGAACCGTTGGATCGATTGAGAATAAAGACGGTAAATACTTTATCGAGATATATTCCGTAGAGAAATCATTGCTTACCTTCGTGCCTGAGAAAGAATGGCATAAGCTAGAAGCAGGAATGCTCGTACGAAATTATTCTTCACATAGCGAATCTATGGCAGAGGGAACGATTGCAACAATCACACAAGTCCCTGCAAATGGCTCTCCTTGGCTTTCCGCATATAAAGAATATGACGCGCAATCAGAGGAGCCACTTTACGAGGTAATGATCCAACTAAACGAGCAGCCAGAACAGTTACCGTTTGCCGCAAACATGAACTCTGCAATAACGACACAGCAAGCAGAGAACGCAGTAACGATAAAAAGAGAATGGCTTTTAAACCCCACAAAGGAACAAGCCGAGCTTTACGTGTTAACTCCTGAAGGGAAGATTACACGAACTGCAGTAAATACTCCATTCCATTTAAACAAGCATGCTGTCGTATCAACAGGACTTGAAAATGGCATGATCGTCCTAGACGATAAACCAAAAACACCAGAAGCCCCAGCCTTCCTACCGTTCCCGTTGGAAACACCGTCATGGACGAGCATCAAGGCAGTTAGCTGGAAGGATTACGTTAAATACCTGACGTATAAATAATGGTATTCTATTAAACTAAAAAGAGGATTTATGTTCACTAGGTGAGCATACATTCTCTTTTTTTCATTAAAAGTGGTTGACCCGTTGCGGGATTATTACAAGTGCCTGGCACCTGTAATAATTTATTGGGTGATTGTAGTAAAGTAGCTATGGATTGTAGGAAACTACCCTCAGATTGTCGTAAATTTTTCTCGTCCGACCGATGCTTGGGTTTGATTGCTATCTTAATCTATCAAAAACGATTACTAATACTTAACATATTAATATTACTTCGCTATACTAAAGATTAATCTAAATTGAAAGTAAGGCGAATAACTATATGAACAACCAGTGGAAAATTTACGGTATACTCGTACTCGTTATGTTAATATGGGGCGCTAATCTTCCGATGCTTAAATATTTGATCGCAGAGGTGTCCCCAGTAACCCTGACCGCCTTCCGTATTTTTACAGCTGGTGTTACAGTTTTTCTTATTTTATGGAAAATGAAAATGATTCGAAAGCCTTCGAAGCAGGAATGGAAATATATTGCGATAGGGTCTTTGACTAACGTAGTAATCCATCACTATTTCCTGAATATAGGGCTTTCGGTTACAAGTGGAACACACGGAGCACTGATCCTAGGGACAGGGCCAATGCTTACAGCGATAGCAGGAGCATTTATCCTAAGGTATTTTCCTTCTTTGATTCAATGGCTAGGTCTGGTATTAGGGATAATTGGGGTAAGCCTTTCTGTAGTAGGCGGTGGTGACTTAGGGGGCTCTGCCATCGGAGACTTCTTTGTATTCCTTGCTATACTTGCACAGGTCATGAGCTATATGGTGATAAGTAAGGCTGCAAGAACATTGGATCCAAGACTGCTGACAGCATATATGCTTGTAATCGGCTCATTTATATTAATGATTATCAGCTTTATACAGGAGCCAGGAGCAATTGTTCAATTTACAGAAGTAGATCCAGTATTCTGGTTGATTTTCTTTGCCTCTGCGATCCTAGGCACAGCAGTTGGTCACATGCTATACAACTACTCGATAGGTCAAGCGGGTGCAACTAAATCAGCGATATTCATGAACCTAAACACTATTTTCTCATTAGTATTCTCTGCCATTTTCTTAAACGAAGTGCTAGGGTGGAATCATCTGGCCAGCCTAATCTTCATCATAGCCGGGGTAATACTCGGCTCAGGAGCAGCAGAGGATCTATGGAAAAAGCATAAAAAGAAAAAAGCAGCTGCCTGATATTCGGTAGCTGCTTTTTCATTGTTGCGTGAGTATTACAGGTGCCTGGCACCCGTAATGTATTTAACATTATGACAAGTGCCAGGCACCTGTAATAAAACAAACTAAAAAAATATAAAAAGTTTCCGAGCGACCCCCACAAAAATGAGTGAGCCTTCGAATAACTAGATGTCCGGGTATTACTTGGACAAAAATTTATACGAGGTGATTATATGCAGAATTGGAAGAAGACTGGTGCTGCTCTATTAGTGGCAACTTTGACAGTATCAGGCGCAGGCTATGCTTGGGCGAACAGTAATTACGACACCGTAAACATTAATGACGTAAACAAAAACACACAGGAAACATCGTCAGCTTCTGAGACAGCACAGGTAACGCCGACTCAAGCGGTTGCATCAGCATCAACGACTGCAGCAACAGCACAAACGACTACAAACAAGGATCTTCCCGTGGAATTGGCAACCGAAAAGCTAGTTGGATTGGTGAAGGCATATGAAACTGCTAGTAATGATGACGCAAAAGCAGCAATCTTGAACGTGATTAATCGAGTTATTGCAGAGTATGAAACGACTCAAAAAGATATCTACCAAAAGAAAGCTCCAGAGCTTACGGCTGCAATCGATCGATTAATCGTGTTATTCAAAGACTATCAGCAAGCACCTAATGCAGACAAAAAAGCAGCAATTATCGCTCAAGTAAAAACTGTAGTTACGGAGCTGCAAAATTATTTAGCTAAACAAGAGGACCCTAAAGAAAATACACCACCAGTCATTGTTCCTCCAATTAAGGATAAAGACAAAGACAAAGCAGACAGAGATAAGAAAAAAGCAGAGTTAGAAAAGAAAAAGGCTGAAGAAAAAGCAGCTAAGGAAGCAGCAAAAGCTGCGGCCGAAGCAAAAAGAGCGCAAGAAAAAGCGGCAGCTGAAGCAAAAAGAGCACAAGAAAAGGCTGAACGCGAAGCAGCAAAAGCAGAAAAGCAAGCTGAAATAGAAGCGGCGAAAAAAGCTAAAGCCGCTGAATTGGCTGCAAAAAAAGCAGCTCAGGAACAAAAGAAAGCTGAACAGAAACCAAAGCATCCTAATGGTAAAGATGAAAATCGTCATCACAAGGGACCAAAGCACAATCAACAACCAAAACATGATAAGCACCAAAAACATAAAGATCACCATAACAAACATGACCACAAACATGGTCATCATGGGCAAGGAAAAAATGATAGAAATTAATCATATTTCAGATTACCGCTTTTCATTTCCCGGATAGACAGATACAATACAGGTTTATACGGAACTAATGGGAACGGAGGGTATATATGCTTTTGTCCATCATTCATGGCCTCTTCAAATCAAAACAGAATAAAAGAAAGCTAGAATTTGGGACAATGGCTGGCGATGAGGAGGCAATCAATGACCTCCTCTTAGCCAATACCTCCTTTATAAAGAAAACGGCCGCTTACATTTGCAAGCGGCCAATCGATGAACAGGATGAAGAGTATAGTATCGCGCTTAATGGATTTCATGAAGCGGTCCTTGCATTCAATCCTGAAGAAAATGCATCCTTACAAACACTTGCACATCTTATTATAAAAAGGCGACTTGTTGACTTTATTCGAAAGGAAGCTACCCGCAAGGAAAAGGTGCTTCTACTCCAAACGGGGGCTACCGAGGATAGAATAGACGAGCAGCATTATATATGGAACGAGCAATCCATTGAATCATACACAGAAGAACAGCGAGCGGAAGCAAGGAGAGAGGAACTAGTACGGTATGGGGAGCTGCTAGCAACTTATAACTTGTCATTTGACGAGTTGACGGCTTCAGCACCAAAGCACAAGGATACACGGAAAACTGCCTTTCTAGTGGCACAAATTATTTCCGAATCCGAAGAGCTTTACGAGTCCTTTATCCAGCATAAAAAGCTTCCGCTCAAGAATATCGAAGCACTTGTTGATGTATCACGAAAAACATTGGAACGGCATCGCAAATATATGATTGCCGTCGTACTGCTACTCAACAGTGACTTCGTTTATATAAAAGATTATGTGAAGGGAGAAATCATATGATGCGCAACTTTCGAGGCGTTGTCTGTGAGAAGAAAGATGATTACTATGTCTTTCTCACAAGTGAGGGCGAATTTCTGCGCGGTACCCCATTGGTTGATGACCCAATGATCGGATCCGAAGCAGAATTTCAATTGCTAGAAGCAAAAGCTCCATTTTTACTGACACAAATAAAGCCAAAAATTCTAGCCCCAATACTTGTCGCGGCAATTGTTCTCATATTTTGTGTCGCATCTTTGATCCCTCAGCAAACGAGCGCTTATGCTTACGTACAATTAGAAGGTGAGCATGCTGTCGAAATCGGTGTAGATGAGGACGGGCAGGTTATTTCACTCCGTTCTCTCGATGAAGACACTCCTATCGATATTAATAATTGGGAGGACCTAGCTCTTGCTGCTGTCTTAGTCCACGCAGTCAAGCAGGTAGGAGCAGCTCAGGATGAATTAGTAATCACAACCGTTTATGAGAATGAAACCAATCAAGAAGTAAAAGCTCAAGTAAACCAAGCGGTAAAAGAAGTAAAGGCAGTACAATCAGAGCAGCATATTAATGTAACAGAAAGCTCTACAGAAGAACGTAAAAAAGCAAACGAAAATAACACATCGATTCAAAAGTACAAACAAAAAGAACAACAACCAGTTAAAGAAAACAAAACCAGTGTAGAACAACAAAACAATTCCAGTGTAGATAAACAAAATAAAACCAGTGTAGAACAACAAAATAATTCCAGTGCAAAGCTACAAAAAAAATCCAGTGTAGATGAAAAACAAAAAAAACGTGTAGAAAAGCAACGACCAGTCGTTCCAGCTCCACCTCCAGCTGCCACCCAGAAGCCGGAGAAAGAGAAAAAGGAACACCCAAACAAACAAGAAAATGCACCAAAAAATAAAACTCATAATCCCGAAAACAAACCGAACCCTAACCAGTCAAAAGATAAACCGAAACACTCGAACGACCGTAAACACAAGGATGAAAAACAACACCCATCCAGGAACGATCACAAAGGTGTAGGTCCAAAAGACAATAATAAAGGGCACGACAAACCGAAAGACAATCATCACAATGGCAACAATCAAGGCAACCACCATAGAGACAAGAATAACAACCATAGGCCATGAGCTTCTACTTTGTAATGAGTATGTGTAGACTCATGGGCCATTAAAAATGCTTTGTCTTATTAGACGAGGCATTTTTTTTCGTATAAATGGAGAATCGGTCGGTTGTTTTCAATAATTGGTCGGTCCAGCAACAGAATCGGTCGGTTTTCCCAAATAATCGGTCGGTTCGAAGGAAAAATCGGTCGGTTTCAACGAATAATCGGTCGGTTCTCTTGAGAAACTTCAAAAACCAAATCTCCTAGCAAAATTACTCTCTCAAACTAGTTTGTTGTTTGTTACAGGTGCCAGGCACCTGTAACAAACCATCAACCACTAACACTCCCCTAAAATAATCAGCATAAAAACAAATAAAAATACAATTGACTTTATATTTATACATAGTTATAATATTGCTAACAAATGGTAAGAGGTGAGTGCATGAAGGTAGGTATTATTGGAGCAACAGGGTACGGTGGGCTTGAGTTAGTTCGTTTCTTACATAATCATCCTGAAGTGGAAGTCGTTGATCTGTTCTCTTCATCCGAACAGGGTATACATTTTTCGGATAAATATTCACATTTAATGAATATTCATGACCAACCACTTTTAGAAATTGAGTCTGATAGATTAGCAGAGTACGATGTATTGTTTACGAGCACTCCCTCAGGGGTCTCATCCAATCTACTACCAGCACTTATCGGCAAAAAGCCGAAGCTGATTGATCTATCGGGTGATTTTCGTCTAAAGGATTTAGCGGCATACGAGCAATGGTATAAAAAATCACCAGCCCCGGCGGATGCGGTAGAACAAAGCGTATACGGGTTAACAGAATGGAACACAGCCGCTATCGCAGAAGCTCAGCTTATCGCAAACCCCGGATGCTACCCGACAGCGGTCCTGCTTTCCTTGCTGGCTCTTATCAAAGAGAACTTAATTGACGCAAGTCATCTCGTTATTGATGCTAAAAGTGGTATCTCTGGAGCAGGCAACAAGCCGAGCCAAATGACACATTACAGTGAAACAAACGAAAACACTGCGATATACAAGCTCCATGAGCATCAGCATATTCCAGAAATCGAGCAGGCCATTCAAATGTTTGCGAACCAGTCGGCACCAATCACCTTCACGACGCATCTTGTTCCAATGAAAAGAGGAATCCTGGCAACAAGCTACGCACCGGTAAACGATGGCGTCACAGAAGCAGACCTAGTAAACGCTTTACAAGAAACATACGTAAACCATCCGTTCGTCCGAATTATAAAAGATACGAATAAATTCGGCACAAACCAAGTGTATGGCTCTAACTATTGCGATATTCACGTGAAAGTAGATCCGCGCACGAACCGAGCAACAATCGTCTCGGTCATCGACAACCTAGTTAAAGGAGCAGCCGGGCAGGCCATTCAAAACATGAACGTCCAATTCAATCTCAACCAAACGACAGGACTCTCGCTCGTTCCATTATTCATTTAAAAGGAGGAAACCCCATGTTGACAGAAACAATGACGATGAAGCGCATCACCTACAAAAACATCGCTTCACCAAAAGGTTTCAAGGCGACCGGCATCCACTGCGGCGTTAAGCACAAGAAAAAAGACTTAGCCCTACTCACAAGTGAGGTGCCCGCTAGCGTTGCTGGGGTTTTCACGACGAATGCAGTCCAAGGGGCGCCACTTATTGTAACGAAAGAAGTCGTATACACCACACAGAAAATGCAAGCACTCATCGTGAACTCAGGAATCGCAAACTCCTGCACAGGAAAGCAAGGCTTAATCGATGCCTACACGATGCAGGAAAAAACAGCGGAAAAGCTTGGCATTAACCCAAACCTAGTCGGAGTTGCCTCCACCGGCGTCATCGGTGAAATGATGAAAATGGAGCCGGTCCTAGCGGGAATCAAACACCTCGAGCCAATCGATGAGCTAGAAGGAGCTATCAATTTCTCTCAGGCAATCATGACGACAGATACGGTCACTAAGGACACTTCCTACAAAACTGTCATCGATGGCAAGGAAGTCATTATTGCAGGAACTGCCAAGGGCTCCGGTATGATCGAGCCTAACATGGCGACAATGTTCGCCTTCATCACAACAGACGCCAATATCGAATCAAACCATCTGCAGGATGCACTAAAATCCATCACAGATGTTACTTTCAACTCCATAACAGTAGACGGCGACACATCCACGAACGACATGGTAGTCGTAATGGCAAACGGCTTAGCAGAAAACAATCCATTGACTCCACTTCATCCAGACTGGGATAACTTCGTCCAAACGCTTCATACAGTCGCATTGGATTTAGCTAAAATGATTGCGAAAGACGGAGAAGGAGCTACCAAATTGATTGAGGTAGAAGTTAAGGGTGCGGTCACCGATGAGGAGGCGCGTAAAATTGCCAAGACGGTCGTAGGCTCACCGCTAGTTAAAACTGCGGTTTTCGGCAGTGATGCCAACTGGGGAAGATTGATTTGTGCTGTTGGTTACAGTGGTGCAACGATAGATCCGAACGCTATTAAGATTTCAATCGGTCCAACACCGGTTGTAGAAAATGGGGAGCCTGTCCCATTCTCTGAAGAAGTAACGATGCTTTATTTGAAGCAGGCAGAAGTGAAATTTTTAATCGAACTGAACCAAGGGGAAGGCCAAGGAACTGCATGGGGGTGTGATTTGACTTATGACTACGTTCAAATCAATGCAACCTATCGTTCCTGATCGCATCGTTATTAAGCTTGGAGGCAGTATGCTGGAAGGGTTAAATGAACAGTTTTTCAAGAACTTTAAGAAGCTACAATCTGAGGGCAATGAAATCATTATCGTCCACGGTGGTGGTCCGGCTATCAACAAAGCACTAGCTGACAAGGCAGTAGCTTCGACTACTATTAATGGCTTCCGAGTAACTTCCGAGGAAGCAGTAGACATTGTCCAATGCACGCTCGTCGGCAAGGTCAATCCAGCTCTAGTGCTCCAGCTCAATCAAAATGGGATTGCAGCTGTAGGCTTAAGCGGCTATGATGGTAATCTACTCGAATGCGACTTCTTAGACAAGGAGACTTACGGCTTTGTCGGAGAAATAAAACACGTCAATACAGGCATTCTTGAAACACTGCTCGTAAATGGCATCACACCAGTCATTTCCTGTATTGGCTGCCTACCAGACGCAACGCCACTCAATATAAATGCAGACACAGTAGCAAGTAAAATCGCTTTAGCAATCAAAGCAGATTGCCTGCTGCTAGTAACAGACACACCAGGTATTAAGATAAACGGAGAAGTTCAAGAGGTCGTGCAAACATCCTCTATCAAGGAATGGATCGCAACCGAAGACATATATGGTGGGATGATTCCTAAGGTCACTGCAGCTATGGACTGCCTAAAAGAGGGTATTCCATCTGTCAAAATTGTAGATGAAAAGCTAAACGGTACAACGATAGTTCATCAGGAGGTTTTTGCATGAGTTCCTTGTTTCCAAACTACGCCCGACGCCCAGTACACTTAATAGAAGGAAAGGGCACAATCGTCACCGATGATCAGGGCAAAAAATACTTGGATTTCACTAGTGGCATAGCGGTGCTCAGCCTAGGGCATGCGCACCCCGCCATTGTAAAAGCAATCCAAGAGCAAAGCGAAAAGCTATGGCACACATCGAACTTATTCGAAAGTAAAAAGCAGGAGCAGCTTGCTAGCACTCTAATAGAAGAAACTCATTTTTCTCATGCTTTTTTCTGCAATAGTGGAGCCGAGGCAAATGAAGCTGCCATTAAGTTAGCGCGTAAGCATACTAGCAAGCACACGATCATTACCTTCGAAAACTCTTTCCACGGAAGAACATTTGGAGCAATGTCCGCAACTGGTCAGGAAAAAGTATGTCAAGGCTTCGGTCCAGTGCTAGAGACATTCAAAACTGTGCCATTCAATAATGTGGAGCAGCTAGAGGCTTCTATCGATGAAGAGGTCGGTGCGATCATGCTGGAGGTAATCCAAGGAGAAGGGGGAGTCAACAAAGTTACCCCTGAATTCGCCGAAGCAATCTCTAATATATGTGAATCGAAGGGAATACTATTGATTGTAGATGAGGTTCAAACAGGCATCGGCCGAACAGGTACCCGTTACGCCTATGAGCAAACCGTATTAAAGCCAGACATTATGACACTGGCAAAAGGTCTTGGAGGTGGTTTTCCAATCGGCGCAATGATAGGAACAAGTGAACTAGGAGAAACATTCAGTCCAGGAACACATGGCACAACGTTCGGAGGCAACCCATTAGCAGTCACAGTTGCTCAAGCAGTCCTAGAAAATGTATTTGAATCGGAGTTTATAGATGAGGTTAATAAAAAGTCCGAGTATTTTATGCATAAACTAAACGAAACACTGCCATCCTACAAGATAGTTGGTGCCGGCTTATTACTAGGACTCGTCTGCGAAGACGAAGCGGCACCATACATAACCAAAGCAGAAAAAGCAGGACTTCTATTAGTAGGAGCAGGACCCAACGTCATTCGTCTCCTGCCACCTTTAACAGTAACTCGTGATGAAATCGATCAAGCAGTAGAAATCTTACGTACAATCTTAAACTAAACATACTTGAATTAAAGCGCTCAGCGAACCGCTATTCACAAACATGGACCACTCTTAATAGAGGGGTTCTTTTTGTGTTTCCTCCTTTATATAGAAGAAAAGCTAGATTTCAATAGTATTACAGGTGCCTGGCACTTGTAATAATTAACAGTTTTAAAGGCAGACATTATATAAATATAGCAAATTCTCTTTGAATCTTTCCAAAGATATAAAACTTAGTTCCTATGCTGAATAGACTAGTGTTTCAAGTATTTTACAGGAGTTTTACAACGTAAAAAGAGATATTACAATGAAAAAAGTTTGTGATTAGGTTTATAAGGTAATAGACAAGTGCTATTGTACTATGCATGATAGGTCATAAAAATATCATTCTAAGATAAGGAATTCAGAGATTATAAACCTAAAAAGGAAGTATAAGTAAAACGAATTCTATTTGGATATTTAAAAAAAGAAGTAGAAAACGATAAAAAACATCGACCCATGAATGAGACGATGCTAAGTTAATTTCCATTTATAAATTCTCTTCATAAAATAAGAAAAGAAGCATCCGAAGATCAGATGCTTCTTTTCTTGAGCGATAAAACGAAGGAAGTAGAAGGCTGCACACTAATTAATGTACAAACAAGTTTACGGCGTTACACATTTATAAGTAACCTTCTATACTGTACATCATAACATATATTTGGAAAAATGCACGCCTTTTTCTAAAAAATATAAAATTATTTTTAAAATCAGACTTATCCTAATAAATGGAGATAAGCAATAATATATCAAACTATATTGTAAAAAGAAAAAATTCTAAAAAAGACTAGCCTATTTGGTAATATTACTGTATTATGGAAAGTGTAATGAGTCACTGGTGCTTTCATAACATCATTCTTTAAAAAAACTGGTAAACTTTCTATATTATTGGTTGATTTTAGTATAAGAGTTGGGTATACTCATATATTGTTAGGGTGATGATAATGGACGCGATCAGGCGACCGCATTTACACACTACAAAAAAAGCAACACACAAGCGAAGGGAGATCACAAGTTTATGAAGAAAAAAGCTATTAAAATTGCAGCTTCAACTGCAGTAGCAGCTTCAGCATTCGTTGCAGCAGCACCAGCTCAACAAGCAGATGCAGCAACAAATGTAAATCAATTAATCACAGACGCACAAAATGCAGGTACAGTTCTTAAATGGGCTATTTCAGTAGAAGGTACTGCTGACTACAAAAATGAACCATGGACTGAGTACAACAATGCTAAAAACGCATTGAAAAAAGCTGAGGATGCAATTGCAAAATTAGATTCTTCTGCAAAATTATCTGCTCAAGCTAAATTAGTAGATCCAAAAGTACAAATCTCTCGTGCAGGCGCATACATTGATGCTATTACTTCTGGTAAAAAAATCATTGCTAAAAACGCTGCATTCGAAGCTGCTGTTAAAGCAGGAAACTTAGATCAAATCGAAAAAGAATATCATGTAGTAACTGAAGAGTTCCGTAAACAAACAATTCTTAACTACCGTGTTTATGGACAATCAACTCGTGATGAAATCTTAAAAGTATATAAATTACCAATCGAAAAAACAGTAAGAGAGTATGCTTCTGAAGTAACAGTTCACATGTTAACTAAAGCTGCAGCTACAGATGTTAAAGCTTCTAAATTTGAAGAAGCTGCTAAAAAATTAACTGAAGCACAAGCTATCCTTGATGCTGAAGTATTAACTTGGGAAGCAGTTCTACAAAAATCAGTTAATGATGTAGAAGCTTCAATTCCATTACAAGTACTTTCACTTGTTAGCGATAACAAAAACACTGTGACAGTTAAATTTTCTACTAAAATCCAACCTGGTGCAGCAGTACTTCCAGCTGGACAATTTACATTCTCTAACGGATTAATCGTTCAAGCTGCTTCTGTAGCTGCAGACGGTAAAACTGTTACTTTAACAACTACTGACCAAGTTTCTAATACTGAGTATGCATTGTCTTACCAAGGTAAAGCTACTGGTAAAGCATTCAAAACTCCAGCAAAAGCAACTGACACTACAATCGGTGTTGTTGAAACAGATGCAGTTAACTTAGATAATGGTGGCGAACGCTCTTATACAGTTAACGTAACTAAAGCTGATGGAACTCCATATACTGGTGCAGTTAAACTTGAACTTCTAGATGCTGCTCTTGCAGTATATGCTGATGAGTCAAAAGTTAGAGTTAAATCAGTAAATGGTTCTACAACTACTGGCTACGTTGCAGCTGATGATGAGTATATTGTTTCTGCAGTAAACGGTAAAGTAACATTCATCGTGCAAGATGTAGTTAACAATGACGATACTATTTCAGTAATTCCAAGAGTAACTCGTATTGAAGACGGATCTTATAAATTAGCTCCTAAAACTACTTTCTGGAAAGCAGCAGCAGATGGTCAAGTTACTGCAGATGTATCTTCTGTAACTGTTGACACTACTAACGGCTTTATCTATATGAATGGTTTAAAATATCTATATGATGCTAATGACAAATTCTTCTTCAAAAATGTAGAAGTATCATCAGCTGATTTCTTAAAAGCTCTTTCTGCACAAGATAAAGTAGTGTTTAACTACAGTGCAACTAAAGCTAACGTATCTACATTTACAATTGATACTGATGTAACTGCAGATGCAGCATTAAAAGTTACTAATCCATCTGACGTTCTTACAGCTGATACTAATGCAACTCGTTTAGAAGGTACTGGACAACCAGGACATATCATTGAAGTTTACAAAGGTACAGTTGCTACAGGAAATGCAGTTGCAACTACAACTGTTTCTTCTAATGGATCATGGGTTGTTAACTCATTAAACTTAACTGAAGGTGCTAAAAATGACTTCGTAGTTACTTCTAGACCAGTAGGTTCTAATACAGCTACTTCTACTGTTTCTGGTGTAACTGTTTACCAACAATTCTTTGCTACTGAAGCAGGTGGATTATTCGCTACTGACGTAGATGGTAACGGAAACATTGGAATTGGAGACATTGTTACATTCAATGTAAAAAATTCTACTTTAGCTAATAATGAACTAAAAGTATCTGCAAGTGCGAAAATTACACTTCAAGATGACCAAGGTTACACTCGCTACTACACAGTATCTAAAGTAACTGGTTCTAAAAACCAAGTAGTTATCACTGGCGTAGAAACTAAAACACCAGTTGATGCATACAAAACTTTATTCGGTAATACTTTAGTAAAAGTTGAAGGTATCTCTAACCAAGATAACCTAGTATTTAACGTAGCTAAATCAGTTGACGTTAAATTAGATACAACTACTACTCCTTAATAAAAATAAACGAAACGTTGCTTTATAAGTCAATTTATTGATGAAATAAGCGGGAAATGAATTCAAGTCTATAGTTTCTTATATCAGTTAAATCTTTTATAAGAAATTATCAGACTTGGATTATTTTCTAACTATAACTTCCAATTTATAGGTGTGATTCCTATATCTGTATAACAGTCATCGTGCAGATGCCTAATCCTCCTGGATCCTAAGCTGTACTGATAAACAACTAGGGTTAAGTCAGGTGAAGACGTACTCATTAATGAGGCGGGGCTCCTTAAAAAATAGCTATGGTCAGGAAAACGAATCCATGTAGGTAAGATGAGTTAATAATTATTGAGAAAATTGCTAGGGGTTCAATTTTTATCCTTAAGTTTGCAATAGCTTAAAGGCAACCTGTATAATTGACTGTCAAACTGGTTGTTCTCATTTTAATTAGTGGAGGCCTAAGGTTATTAAAAAGAGGGATGGTAAGTTATGGAACGTTTGAAATTCTTCTAGGAGAGGTGAATCAGCACCAATGAAGTTAGAAGAATGGCAGCGGGTTAATAGTAGTGTGGATAGCTAGCCGATTGAACTTATATGGTAACATATAAGGAGGGGAAAACTAGCAGGAGCGAAGGAACCCAGTCAAATGGTTATATTTTTTTGTCTAAAATTATCTGAATATTCAGTAATATTTTTTTGATATTAATAGTAATTTTTGGATTTTTAATAAGGATATAGGAATATAGATATCCATTTGATGGCACGCCGTATGCGATGAAAGTCGCACGTGCGGTGTAGGCCCGAAACGAAAGCTGTTAATTAACAGTATAAGACGGGAATAGCTTTTATGGTTCAGTTAAAGAAATAGCTAAGGGAGTCGAGTCAAAAGAAGGAGCACAAACGGTTGTTACTTTTGAATTCTTTGACAATTTCCCAGATGCAACAAGTAACTTTAAATTTTATATTAATGACGGAGACGGCATTGTAAAAAATAACTTATTCGGATCTACCCAGAAAACAGTAAGCGGTAAAGTCTCAAAAAGAACTGCTGAAGAAGTAGCGAAAGCTTTGCATGAAAATATTTACGTAACACAAAAAGGTTCTTATAAAGATTTAACAGACAAATGGGATATTACTACCGAAGGAAGTAAGTTGATTTTTACTTCAAAAGACAATAAAGCTTTCCCAGATGCAGTATTTAACATTAACGAGAAAGAAAACCGTGCTGAAATTAAAGGTGAAATGAAGCAAGAAGTTTTAGGCAATGCAGCTATAGTAGGACAGTCTGAAGTCAATGAATTAACTATAGAGGGTTCTGCTTCAAGAAATGGTCAATTCACAGTAACTTTTAATGATGGCACAAGTACTTCTAAAGTAATCAACGTAGCTAAAGGTGATTCTAAAGAAGTTATCGCTTATAAAGTAAGCTTAGCTTTCAAAGATTTAGTTAATTGGAAAGTTACTTATAATACTGGAAGTGCAGTAGTTGGCTTTGAAGCGAAAGAAAAAGCTAAAGATAAAAATGTACAAATTTTCTTTAGTGACTATAAATGATTATAAAAGCATCCGTTAACTCGGATGCTTTTTTTATTTGCTCTTTTTGTATGAACTATAGACATAGTTTGAAAGTTATAAAATCCACTAATCTGTATAAAGACTTTGGCATGACTTTTGAAATTAAGAACAAGTAAATATAATAATTCCACTTTGGGATATGCTTCTCGCTAATGTTGAAGTCGTCCCTGTGTAAGTGTAATACAATACGGAAAAGTATTCGAAAGTTAATGAAAATTTAAAATAAAAAGTTATAATATAGTTATTAGTAATTTTTAGAAAAGAATGAATTATTAAGTCTAATGGTAATTAAAAATAAAGGGGAGAAATGTCATGAACAACAAAACTAAAAAAATTGCTGTAGCTACCGCAGTAGCAGCATCAGCAATTGTATCAATCGCACCACACCAAGCAGACGCAGCTAGTAACATTGACCAACTAATGACGAATGTCCAAAATTCAAGTACTGTTTTAAAATGGGCAATCTCAATAGAAGGATCGGCTGATGGGGTAACTCAGCCATGGAGTCAATTTAATGAAGCGAAAGCTGCTATCGCAAATGCAGAGAAAGAAATAAAAAAGCTAAGCTTTTCCGAACAGTTGAAGTATGATCTTAGATTGACAGAAGCAAAAACACAATTAAAAAGAGCACAAGGGTACTTAGATGCCATTACTGCTAGTACCAAAATTAACGATAAAACAATTGCACTTTCTGCAGCTGTTTCAGCAAATAATCTTGATTTAGTGGAAAAAACATATCATGAAATGACTGCAGAGTTTCGGAAGCAAACCATTTTATTAGATAGAGTGTATGGACAATCTACTCGAGATAGAATTCGAAACGTAGTTAAGGGTCCAGCTGAGAAGCTGATTAATGAATTGAAAAATGATGTTACGGTTCATATGAAAACTAAAGGAGCCGCTGAAGATATTAGATTATCTAGACAAGCAGAGGCTGCTAGAAAGATATATGAAGCTCAAGCGATATTAGATGCTAATGCTCTAAAATGGGAAAGTAGACTGCAAAGTAGCTTAACCTCAGTGACAAATGCTTTGCCTATCGAAATTAGCTCCATTTCCAGAATAGATAATACAACACTTAATTTAAAGTTGAATAGAGCTATATCATCAGTTCAAATTTCAGAATTTACTGTCGATAATTCTTTGTTAATCACGAATGCAACTTTAAGTAGAGATGGATTAACGGTAACCTTAACCACATCTGCTCAAACTCCAAGTGTGAAGTATTCAGTAAAGTATAAAGGAAGTACGGCTAGCTTCATTGCACCAGGAACTATCATTCCTATTCAAATGGGTAATTCCACAGTTCAACATAGAGACACTTCGGAAGTACTCGCATTAACAGGCACTTTTTCTGGTTATGGGTATAGCTCAGTAAAAATTGATATTCCTGCTGGATTAAAAGTACTTAGCATTAACGGAATAGAAAATAACATTACTGGATCCAAAAGTGTGAATGTATTGCCTGACAAAAATGGTACTATTAACATTACATTTACGGCGAGCAATGTAAATACTCCAGCATTAGACAAAGTAATCACCTTTAATAGATTAGAAAATAATAGAGTGGCTGACACACAAACATCACCTACTTTAAACTTCTATGCGCCTGCAAAAACAGGTACTATATCAAATAAAGCAGTACGCTATATAGACAATACGAATAATTATTTTGTCACTTCAGACGGCTTCAAATATATTTTAAAGGGTTACTCAGATACTTATAAAAATGAAGATGTAGCGGTATCTTTAGATACTTTTAAAGCTGCATTGAATATTGAAGATATTGTAAACGGAAATTATCAAACAAATTCATCATCTTCTTTCAATATCTCAGTTAACCACTACTCAGTGCCATTACTGTTAGATTCACAATTTGGTTATAAAAACGCCTATGGTTACCGTATGTTAGGAAACCAGCTCGAATTCTCAGGGACAGGCCAACCTAATTATGAAGTATTCTTCTTTAAGAATACAGGAGCTCTCCTTGGTAAAGTGAGAATAGGCTCTAATGGAACCTGGAAATATAAAACGAGTATTGAACAAAATGCTATAAATGATTTTTATATAGTTCAACAACCTGCTGGGAAATTAACTCCAGCTTATAATAGTGGTACTAGTTTTAGAGTAATTGAAGGACCTTTTAATATCCAATCTGTAGGCGATGGGAAAACTCCTGATGAAGATATTACTAATGAAGAACTAGAATTCACAATTGCACCAATTTCTCGTGCCAATACAATAGTATTTAGAGACAATGCCATAATTTCTAATTCTGCATATATTACCTTAAAGGATGAAGATGGTACAACCGTTCAATACACTAACAATAAAAATAGTAACCTTTTCTCTAAAACTACTAATGGATTTAAAGTGAAGTTTGGACCTAATGAGGACGATAAACTATCTGGAGAAGTTATTGCAGTAGGTAAAACACCAGGTTTATCAGGGCCTTTAGAAGTAATAGCTGTTGAAGGAATAAATAATGCCTATAATAATATAAATATAATCCCTAAATTACTAATAACTAAATATTAAACTGATCTAAATCCTCCAAAGAGATATTCTTTGGGGGATTTTTTCATGTTTAACATTCAATAGTTTCTAACCTAAAGCATATCTACCCACCTCAATGAATATATTGTTGGTAATACAAATTTCCGGTATGGACAAGTTGCCATAGGAAAATGGGGGGAAAGATATGAGAGGAAAACGTTTAGGTTTCGTCGGTATGTTTATTGTGCTAGCACTCTTACTATCCGGATGTAACTGGTGGAAGCAATCGGATTCTAAGGAGGAAGCTGGAGAGGTCGTAGTAGGTTTAGTATCGGAGCCTGATTCTGTTGATATTCATCGAACATCGTCGACTGGTGAAGCGAATACTGCATTATATGATACGTTACTGAAACTGGATAATGAGGGGAATATCGTACCAAATTTAATAACTGATTACGAAATTATAGGGGACGGTAAAGAGGTTATTTTTAATTTGAAAGAGGGAGAGAAATTCCATTCTGGGAAGCCGGTTAACGCGGAGGCGGTTAAGCTTTCCTTCGAAAGATTGGTTGCATCCTCTCCTTTCAGTACGAATGCTGGAGATATAGAGAGCATTGATGTGGTCAGTGAATTCTCATTTAAGATTAAATGGAAGGATCAGTTTGCACCATTTTTTATCAATGCAACTACTTACTTTTTGTCCCCGTTAGATAGTTCTGTTTTGGATGAAAAAGGAGAAGGGTTTGAGAAGAATCCTAGTGGTTCTGGCCCTCTGAAGCTGACGAAGATTAACCGTGGTGACTCTCTAATTTATGAGCCTTATAAAGACTTTGATTGGAACGAAGGCGGTCCAGGGTTTGATAGTGTGAAATTTAGATTTATACCAGATGAAGAAACTAGAATTTTAGAGTTTAAGAAAGGGAATCTAGATGTTTTATTAAATGTACCTTACCAATATATTGAGGACTTAGAGAAGGATTCCGAAGTGACGATTGAACGTGTACCTGGGGACGTCCTAAGTTATTTAGGCTGGAACAATAAGCTTCCTATTTTCCAAGATAAAAATGTTAGACAAGCTATTGCAATGGCAATAGATCGAGAGTCTATTATAGATAATACATTAAATGGAGAGGCAAAATCGGTATTTGGACCATTACCAAAAGCTGCGTTTGGCTATAGCGAGGAAATCGAAACAATGGCCAAAGAAAAATATACAAGAGACATTGAGCAGGCAAAGAAGCTTTTAGCGGATGCAGGCTGGAAGGAAACGAATAAAGATGGAGTAGCGATGAAGGATGGCAAGCCTTTTGCTGTGGATTTATGGGTAGACGATGACCCGGCCAACCAACGAGCAGCTCAGGTTATCCAAAATCAATTAATGGATATCGGTATTAAAATAAACATCTCAGTAAAAGAATCTGCAACTATAATTGAACAAACTCCTAAAGGGGCACACCAAATGTTGCTTTGGAGCTTCGGATGGCCAGATGCTGACGTATTGAACTTCTTATTGTTTGGGAAAGAAAAATCCAAGCGGCTTCATTATGAAAACGAAGAAATTTACAGCATTTTGGATCAGGCTGCGATTGAAATGGATCAAGACGCTAGATTAAAGCTCTATGAAGACGCAATGAGAATGCTCGTGGAGGAATCACCATTTGTGCCGCTATATGTAAAAGAAAATATTACGGCAGTTCGTAATTTTGAAAGTTTTGTAGTCCATCCAATTGAAGGAAGTATCGAATGGAAAGAAGTAAAAGTTAAGAAATAGAAGTAACATACTTTGTACAAAAGGAGGCGTCAACTTGTCATCCTATCTGCTAAAAAGAATCACTACAATGTTTATTACCATTATTGGGGTCTCCATTTTAGTATTTATGATTATTCACTTAATCCCTGGTAATCCAGTCAATCATATACTCGGTGACTATGCAACAGAGGAATCTATTCAGGAATTAGAATCTAGACTTGGATTAGATCGGCCAATAACTGTTCAATATTTATCCTACATGGCGAGTGCATTTCAAGGAGATTTAGGAACCTCTTTTATAACTGGTTATACCGTAGTGGAAGAGATTATGAATCGGATACCGGTAACTGCACAATTAGCATTCTATAGTATCTTGTTTGGTTCGGTTTTAGGGATAAGTATTGGTATATTAGCCGCTGTAAAAAAGAATACCATCTATGATCAACTAGCGATGACTTTGGCTCTAATTGGTATTTCTGCACCAGGTTTTTGGATTGCACTATTTTTAATCCTGTTATTTTCTTACCAGTTAAGTATTTTCCCGATTTCAGGATATAGCGGGTTTTACTCTCTCATACTTCCTTCCATTACTTTAGGGCTTGGGACGGCGGGAAGTATAGCGAGAATGACTCGCTCCAGCATGCTCGACGTGATTAAACAGGATTATATACGAACTGCTCGAGCGAAGGGTGCCGGGGCATACCGATTAATCTTCCAACATTGTTTACAAAACGCGGTAATACCGGTCATCACATTGATTGGTATGCAGTTCGGTTATTTAATGGCGGGAGCAGTAGTAACGGAAACTGTATATGCACTCCCGGGACTCGGCAGCCTAATCATTGCAGCGATATCTACCCGTGATATTCCAACTGTTCAAGGGTTATTGCTATTTATGGGCTCTATTATCATTCTTGTAAATTTTATAGTTGATTTGCTATATACGAAGTTAGATCCTCGTATTCAATACGAATAAAGAGTCGTGTGAGAGGAGAGAGAAAGCTGAAACCTGTAGATAATACCAATACTTTAACTTTAGAACCTACTCAATGGAAGTCTTCTAAAACTACCTTTATTCAAAAGATGAAGAGAAACAAAGGAGCCGTCATTGGCTCCTGCATATTACTATTTTTCATCATTACTTCAGCTTTTGCTCCATTGTTTGCAACATATCCTGTAAACGAAATGAACTTCGAAGATAGCTTAAAAGGGCCAAGTATAGATCACTGGTTGGGTACAGATGAATTTGGAAGAGACATTTGGACTCGTATTCTTTACGGAGGTAGAGTTTCCTTATTGATGGGCTTGTTCGCAGTTGTTATCTCAGGAACAATTGGCGTTCTATTAGGAGTCGTTGCCGGATATTACCGAAAAGCAGATATTTATATCATGCAGTTCATTGATATTTTAATGGTTTTCCCATCCTTACTAATGGCTATTGCGATTGTTGCTGTTTTAGGAGTAGGTTTAACAAATGCAATGATTGCAGTAGCTATATCGGCTGTTCCTTCCTTTGTCAGAGTTGTCAGAGGAGCAGTTTTAATGATTAGAGAAACGGAATATGTAGAGGCTGCTCGAGCGCTAGGGCTAAGGAACGGGAAAATAATATTTAGACATATCCTGCCGAATGTTACCTCTCCAATCATCATCTTAGCAACTTTAGAATTCGGTAGTGCCATACTTTCTGCTGCATCGCTTAGCTTTTTAGGACTAGGGGCTCAGCCACCTAATCCAGAGTGGGGAGCACTAGTTTATGTAGGAAAATCATTTTTAAGTCAAGCATGGTGGATGACATTATTTCCTGGACTAGCAATCATGCTCGTAGTACTGGGCTTTAACCTGCTAGGCGATGGTTTTAGAGATGCATTAGATCCTAAATCCAAATAATTATCAAACAAGGAGTGACTCAGTTGATTTTACAGCAAAAAATAGAGGACTATATTAAGGATTTGGAAGCGGACTATGGAATATATATTAAGCATTTACAAACAAACGAAGAGGTTAATATACAGGAAGACAAGTTATTTCAAACAGCAAGTGTGGTCAAACTTCCAGTTCTAGCAGCCTTATATGAAAAGGTATATAGTGGAGAGATTAAACTTAACCAGAGGATACAGCTCACCGAAGAAGACCATGTACCTGGCTCTGGAGTATTTCAGGAAATGGAGTATGGGATAAAGCCGACTATTAAGGATTTAGCGACCATGATGATCATTGTGAGTGATAACCTTGCTACCGATAAATTATTGAAAATTCTTGGTGGAGTTAAGCCGGTGAAAGAAGCAATGGACAGATTAGGGCTTAAAAATATTTATATCAAGCATTCCATTTGGGAACTTTTGAGCTTGAGTGTAGGAATACCTTATCAGCCATACAGTGCAGAGCTTTTTGATGAAATTATTAGACGCTTAAAAGAACAGGAAGTAGATTGGGAAAGTGTCGTTTATCAGCACAATAAAGAAAGCAATGTGAGCTCTGCAAAGGATATGTCCCTTTTACTAGAACTGTTTGCTAAAGGAGAGTTTGTCTCAACAAAATGTTCAAGTGAAATAGTAGATATCCTATCTAGACAGCATTACCAGCAACGTATTGGAGGGCTGCTTCCTCGTAATACGCCTGTAGCTAATAAAACGGGTAGCCTTGGAACGATGTACAATGATGCAGGGATCGTCTATTTACCAGAAGATAAGGGGCAGTATGTCATTTGTGTTTTCTCAAATGGCAATTCTTTAGAATATGAGGGAGACGAGCCAATTGCTCAAATTTCTAAATTAGCATATGAATATTTCTTAGGCGGGAGGTAGATCGATTGACTATCCAACCTTTAGAGGACTTATTAACGATTGATCATTTAAATATATCTTTTACAAATCATAAATCGGAAGTCATACCAGCAGTCAAAGATTTATCGTTTTATATTCAACAGGGGGAAACGCTAGGCTTAGTTGGAGAATCAGGCTGTGGGAAAAGTGTAACTGCCTTATCATTGATGCAGTTAATTGAAGAAAATACGAGCTCTATTCAAGGTGAAATCGTCTTTGAAGGAGAGAATTTAAACACATTTTCGGAAAAAGACATGCACAATATCCGGGGCAATAAAATCTCGATGATTTTTCAGGAGCCTATGACATCTTTGAATCCAGTCCATAAAATAGGAAAGCAGATTAGCGAGGTTCTTTTTCTACATGGGTTTGCTACGAAATCAAACAGCAAGGAAAAAACAATTGAAATTCTAAAAAAGGTAGGGATTCCTCGAGCAGAAAGCATCATAGAAGAATATCCCCATCAGCTCTCTGGTGGTATGAGACAAAGGGTCATGATTGCAATGGCAATGGCATGTAATCCTAAACTACTCATTGCAGATGAGCCTACCACTGCATTAGATGTAACGATTCAGGCACAGATTTTAGAGCTGATGAAGCAATTGCAGCTGGAATATAACACAGCAATCTTACTCATAACCCATGATTTAGGGGTAATCTCGGAAATGGCAGACAGGGTCATCGTCATGTATTATGGACAAATTGTTGAGCAAGCAGATGTTAGGACAATCTTTAAGAACCCAAAACATCCCTATACAATTGGTTTGTTAAATTCTGTTCCGAATATCCATAGTGAAAGTAATAATCGTCTCACTCCAATCGAAGGAAATGTCCCTAATATAGGGGCAATTAAGGAAGGTTGTCCGTTCCGCTTTAGGTGTCAGCACGTACATGCCAAATGCCAAGAACATAATCCCCCCTTATTCGAGCTGAATGCTCAGCGGGTAAGGTGTTGGTTATACGAAGAGCAGGGGGTGAAATCTTGAATAAACCTCTGTTGATTGTAGAGAACTTAAAAACTCATTTTCCCGTTAAAAAAAGTTTCTTTAAACAAAAAAAGCAGTTTGTCAAAGCCGTAGACGGACTGAATTTTTATGTGAATAGAGGAGAAACATTAGGGATAGTAGGAGAGAGTGGCTGTGGCAAATCAACAATGGGTCGAAGTATTCTTCGTCTGATTGAACCAACAGAAGGAAGAATTACGTTCAAAGGGGAGGAGATAACCTCCTTAAACGAAAGAGACCTAAGAAAAATGAGAGGCGAGATGCAAATAGTTTTTCAAGATCCTTTTGCTTCTCTTAATCCCAAAATGACAGTAGGTGCAATATTAGGTGAAGCAATACAAACCCACCAAATTGGACAAGGCTCTAGGGAAAGAGCAAAAAAAGTCCAAGAGTTATTAGTGAATGTAGGTCTTAGTCCAAGTTACATCGACCGCTATCCACATGAATTTAGCGGCGGACAAAGACAGCGAATTGGAATTGCTAGGGCTATTGCTGTGAATCCCTCTCTAATAATCGCAGATGAACCTGTTTCTGCTTTAGATGTCTCAGTCCAGGCGCAGATACTAAATCTATTTCAAGATTTAAAAGAGTCTCTTGGTCTTACTTACATATTCATCGCGCATGATCTTAGTGTCGTAAAGCATGTCAGCGATAGAATAGGTGTGATGTATTTAGGGAGAATAGTAGAATTATCCAATAAAAAAGGGTTATTTCAAAATCCACTACACCCTTATACGCAAGCGCTCATGTCGGCAGTTCCTTCATTAGATCCAGATGTAAAGAAAGAAAGGATTATCTTAACAGGTGACGTACCAAGCCCCTCCAACCCGCCGAGCGGCTGTACTTTTCACACTAGATGTCCCTTTAAACAAAGCATATGCGAAATGGTCGTTCCTCGAGAGATTAATGTTGCGGAAGGTAGGTATGTTAGTTGTCATAAATATGATGATGAGTTTGAGGAGAGTTTTGTTTGAGCTGTCCCTGTGTCCCACGTAATTCCCTTATAATTCATTCCAGTAAGCAGCCACATCAGGCTGCTTTTTTCTTCGTTTCTACTTCTGTGTTACACATATTTAAAAAACTGTGTTGAAAATCTTTCCGGATAAAGATAGTGACTATTATTCGCATTCAAAATTTTATAATAGGGTCCATAAATTAATAGTAGAATGAAAAACTTTCCTCCCTTTTTTCACATAATATGACAGAGAATGCTGTCGATAAAGATGGAATAAAGAATAATTTACAAGAATAAGAATTCAAATGTAATTAATTGTCGGAATAATACAATTTATTTTTCCTTGAAATATTTGTATATTTTAATAGGGAGAATTAGGAAAAAAAGATTTACTATTGACACAGAATGTATGCGATTAAAGTCTTCTAATCAGTGGAGGTTTAAATCCAAAGCTGCTATATGAAGATTGTGGTATACGAAGCAAATAATGTAGCAATAGAATTACACGTTGCACAAATGCTGATTTAGAAGATATTGCAGAGGTTTAGTAACAGAGCGGATAGGAGGTGAAAAAATAGATGTGCTATATGCTGGGTCTAATTGTAGTGCTAACGATATGCACCATTAGTAGCGCAATAGCCATCAGGGTCGGAAACAGTTGCTAGTGGTATTAATTAAGCTGGCTAATGGTTCTTAAAAATACTCTACAAAACGATTACCGCATCTTCAATACGGATTTGAAGCAACCTCTGTAAAGCTTTGCTAATTATTACTGTCAATAATGTAAAAAGGTTTTTCTTGACCCCGTAACAAACAATTCTCTCATAAATATTTATTCCAGCGGTAGATAGCTATTCTTTCATACTTGAAAGCACATAGATTGGTAAGTATTAAGTACAATTTGATACCTCATCTATCTAATAGGAAGTGTGCGATCCTCATTAAAAGACAGTAGCTTAAAGATGAATTTAAAATTGCGCTTTAAAAGTAAAAAACATTTGTACTAATAGGGGGGAATTTAGTGGGGAAAAAACTAGTTTATAAGTTTTTTAAAGTGTTTTTAGTACTAGCTATGGTCTTGACGATGTTCAGTCCAATGATGACTGCATCCGCAAATGGGGAGAAAAAGCCGTTCAAGCCAAACATTCCAAGTGAAAGTACTATGGAGCTAAAGGCGGCAATAGCAGAACAAGTAAGTTTGTCGCTTAATGGACCGAAGCTTCACAAAGATTTACAAAATATTTCAGGCAATCAGGAAGTTGCTGTAATTATTCATCTTTCAGAGAAACCTGTTGCGCTTGAAAAAGGAATTAATGAGTTAAAAGGAAAATCGTTCACTGCTGCTCAAGAAAGTAAGATAAGAAGTAATGTACGAGCTCAACAAACAGCTGTAAAGAAAGAGATTAACCTTAAAAAGATATCAATGAAACAAGGATATACATTTGACACTGTTTTAAATGGTTTTGCGGCGGTTGTTAAAGCGGAAGACCTACCAAAACTATTAGAAGTTAAGGGTGTAACGCTAGTAGAGCCTGATGCAATCGTTTATGCATCGGAAGCACCTCAAAAAACAAAAACTGTTAATTCCTCTTCTATTAAAAAAGAGGGAAAAATAGATGCAAAGATGAATACAAGCATTTCATTTCTTGGCATTGAAAGACTTTGGAATGAAGGAATAGAAGGGCAAGGCATTAAGGTTGCAGTACTAGATACGGGTATTGATGCAGACCATCCAGAGTTTGCTAACATCTACAAGGGCGGAAAGAATTTCATACCTAATTCATCTACGTATACAAGACCTCGTGCAGACGATGATGCATCGGAAACTTTACCTTCCGAACGTCCTGCTGGAACTCCTGAATTTAATGCGAATGGGAGCTCATTCTATACATCTCATGGTACACATGTTGCTGGTACAATCGCAGCGATCGGGGCTAATGAGTTCGGAATCAAGGGAATTGCTCCAAAGGTAGATTTATATGCTTACCGTGTATTAGGTGCTTACGGAAGTGGATCTACTTCAGGTATCATTAAAGCTATTGATACTGCGGTAGTAGAAAAAATGGATGTTATTAACCTTTCTCTTGGTGGGGGAGCTAACACTGAAACAGATAGTGGATCTTTTGCAATTAATAATGCAATGATGGCAGGGACTATTTCTGTAATTGCTACAGGAAACTCAGGTCCTAACCGTGGGACGATGGGAACTCCTGCTACTGCAAGATTAGGAATTGCTGTTGGAAACACGACTAATCCGGAAAAAATGCATAACGGACAAGTGAAAGTTACGGTTGGTGAGTATAATTTAACAAAGCAACTGCAACTAATGGGGACAACTTTTGGTACAGACGTTTCCACTCAGCTTCAAGGTGAATTTGATTTAGTTGCTGTTCCTGGAAATGGAGAAGTAAAAGATTACAACGGACTAGATGTTCAAGGAAAGGTTGTTCTAGTTTCTCGTGGCGGAATTGCATTTGTCGATAAAATTGCAAATGCAAAGCAAAACGGGGCTATGGGAGCAATTATTCATAACTTTGCGGGAGGTACCGGTGCACCAAATGCCTCTGGAACATTCTTAGGAGACTCTTTTGACTTTATCCCAACGTTTGATATGTCTCAAACAGACGGGGACGCAATTCGTGCAGCATTAGTAAACGGATCAGGGAAGGTTTCATTCGGGAACTTTGGTTCTACACAAACTACTGGGGATGATGTGAACAGCTCAAGCTCACGTGGGCCATCTACTCCTAACTTTGATATTAAACCTGATGTGAGTGCACCTGGTACAAACATTATGTCTACAATACCTATGTACAAAACAGACTTCCCGGAAGCTGTGTATGGTGAAGCTTATGATCGTAAAACAGGAACGTCTATGGCAACTCCTCATATCGCAGGGATTGCAGCTCTTGTTAAACAAGCAAATCCGACATGGAATGCTTTCGATGTAAAGGTTGCTCTTTCCAATACAGCTAAAATTCTAGACAAGACTAAATTTGATGTGTTTGCGCAAGGCGCTGGCCGTGTAGATGCGTATGCCGCTGCTCATCCAAATGTACTTGCTTATGCAATTGACACAGCTGTATTAGATGGAAGTGGAGCAGTTGTTGAAAACTTGAAAGGGACGGTCACATTTGGTCCGCAATCTTTGAAGGATAATAACATTTCTGTTACAAAACAAATTCTAGTAAAAGATTTAAAGAATACAGGTGGAAACTATAATGTAACCGTAGATGTTACAAAAACATTTGCGGATGCTAAAGTGACGGTTGATAAACCGACATTTACATTGGCAGGAGAGCAGTTGTTAAACGTCACGTTGACAGCTTCTAAAGCAACAGCACCACCGAAGGGATCTGAAATTCTAGGTTATATCCGTATTAACGGTGGAGGTTCAGAGGTTTCATTACCATTTGCTGCAGACTTTTCTACTGTTGTAGCACCTTCTACAGAAATTAAAGATATGTCTATTACAGAAACAGATCTTTCCTTTAATGGAGATGGTGTGAAGGACACAGCTAACCTTTCATTCACATTAACTGGTCCTGTGACAACAAACTATATTGAGCTTTGGGATATGATGAATCCTGAAAGTGGAGAATATGGAGATGGTTATATCGGTTATTTACATGCTGGTACTTCACTTGCAGCAGGTAAATGGACGCTACCGATTAATGGCGAGTACAAACCTTGGAGTTCTGCACCTGCAACAACCATTCCAGACGGTCTGTACACAATTGACTTTAGTGGTCTAACAACAACAGGAGCAGTCATTGGTGATTATGCAGGTCCAATCGTAGTAAAGACAACTAAACCAGAAATCGCAGGCTCTGTGAAGGACGGAGTGGCAACCGGGAAAGTAACAGACAAGTATATTACGTATAACGAAGAATTATATTTATACGGATTAGAATATGATTTGAATGCAAAATTAAATGCTTCCTATGTTGCAACTGTAAACGGAGTACCTGCTGCGCCTGTAAAATTCAATTTAGCACAGGACGGGTCATTCACATTCCCAGTGGCAACAGGAACTAACTCTATCAAAGTAGTTGTCCAAGATGCTGCAGGTAATGTAGGAGAAGCATTAATCTATGAAAATAACAATCCTGATCCAGAACCAGAACCAGTAGTAACACTAGCTGTTAATCCATCTAAACTTGATTTAGAAACTGGTAAAACAGCTCAACTTTCGGTTATAGAAACATCTACTCCAGCAGAAGGAACAGCGACTGATAAAGATGTAACTGCAGAAGCTACTTACACAGTAGCGGACGAAGGTGTAGTAAAAGTTTCTAAAGGATTAGTAACAGCTGTTGCTAAAGGATCTACAACAATCACTATTACTCATGGTGCAAATACAGTGACTGTCAATGTAACCGTGAAAGATGCTGATGTTATTGTCCCTGGCGTGAAGCTAGTTGCAAACAAAACGCAAGTTGATTTGGATCCTAAAAAAGAATTCCAACTGAATATTAAAGAGGTAACAACAACTGCAGATGGTAAAACAAAACAACAAGATGTAACGAAAGCTGCAACATACAAAGTAGCAGATACTAAAGTTGTTTCTGTGAAGAATGGTTTAATCACAGCTAAAAATGCAGGTAGTACAACAATTACCGTTAAATATGGTAAAAACGAGCTGACTATTAATGTGAACGTGATAGAACCAGTCGTAACATTGACTGCGAACAAAACTGAGCTTAATTTGGATCCAGGAAAAGAAGCTCGCCTAACGATTAAAGAAGTAACAACTGGAGCAGACGGAAAAACAAAAACAGTCGACGTAACGAAGGCTGCAACATATAAAGTTGCGGACAATAAAGTCGTTTCTGCAAAAGAAGGATTAGTAATTGCTAAAAATGCAGGTAGTACAACAATTGCAGTTAAATATGGTAAAAATGAGTTAAATGTGAATGTTACAGTTACAGAGCCAGGAGTGACATTGACAACAAACAAAACACAAATCGATCTAGAGCCAGGCAAAGAATCACAACTGGTTATTAAAGAAGTTACAACAGGTGCTGACGGAAAAACAAAGCAGAAGGATGTAACAAAATCTGCAACGTATCAAGTAGCAAACGGTAATGTAGCTTCTGTTAGCAATGGCTTAGTAATAGCGAAAAGTGCAGGAGAAACAACAATCACAGTTAAGTATGGTAAAAATGAATTAAAGGTAAATGTCACAGTTACAGAACCAATCATCACTCTGACTACAAACAAATCAGAGGTTAATCTGGAACCAGGCAAGGAATCTCAACTGAAGATCAAACAAGTAACAACTTCAGCAGATGGAAAAACAAAAGAGGTTGATGTAACAAGCTTTGCAACGTATAAAACTGCCAATAACAAAGTGGCAACGGTAAGCGGTGGCTTAATCAAGGCTAAAGGTGCGGGCACTACAACCATTACAGTAAAATACGGTAAAAATGAATTAACTGTAAATGTATCAGTTACCGAGCCAGAAGTAACATTAACTGTTGATAAAACAGAAGTTAGTCTAGGGTCAGGAAAAGAAGTGCAATTAAAAGTGAAGGAAATTACAACAACAGCAGATGGAAAAACAACAGAAAAAAATGTTTCCGCATCTGCAAAATATAAAGTAGCAGATACTAAAGTAGCTTCTGTAACTAATGGTTTAGTAAGAGGAAAAGCGGCAGGAAATACAACAATTAACATTAAATATGGCAAAAATGATTTGACAGTAAATGTGTCGGTCATTGAACCAAAAGTCACATTAAGTGTTGATAATAACCAATTGAATTTAGAAAAAGGAAAAGAAGCTCAGCTGACTGTTAAAGAAATAACGACAACGGCAGATGGAGAAACAACAGAAAAAGACGTTACAACATCTGCAAAATATAAAGTAGCAGCTCCTAAAGTAGCATCTGTAACTAATGGTTTAGTATTAGCAAAAGCAACAGGAGAAACAACTATTACTGTTGTCTATGGTAAAAATGAGCAAACAGTAAATGTATCTGTTTCAGAACCAGAAGTAACTATTAAAGCAGATAAAACGCAAGTGGATCTAAAACCAGGTAAGGAATTACAACTAACTATTACAGAAGTTACGACATCTGCAGATGGGCAAACATCTGAAAGAGATGTAACAATAGCTGCTTCATACAAAACAGATAATAATAAAATTGCCTCTGTCACTAGTGGACTAGTAAGAGCAAAGAGCATTGGAGAAACAATGGTCACTGTTAAGTATGGTAAGCACACAATTATCATTAGCGTAGTAGTTTCTGAACAAGGGAAATTGGGTAGTGAATCGGTTAATAGCGAATTATTCCTACTTCCTGAAGTACCTACACCAATATTCGAGGATAAAATTGCAAGTTAATTAAAATGGAAAAGGAGTAGCAGACGTGAAATCGTCGGGCTACTCCTTTTTTGATATGGGAAAGTTGTGTCTGTCCCTGTGTCAGACACAATTCTCGAACTATACATTTTAAAGAAGTAGCCAAGGGAGGAACCGGGCTACTTTTTCTTGTTTTCCGGCTATGGGAGAGTTGTGTCTGTCCCTGTGTCACAAACAATTTACAAACAATTCATTTAAACAAGAAGTTGATGCCTTACTAAAAAACTACATCTATATTTCAGAAAGATAGTCAAAGGTAGGTTACTTTTGTTGCAGTTAGTGAATGCTATTCTAAAGGATTAAGTTGGTCATGTTTTGTTTAAATAATTAAATTGGTAGTTTTAGCAATTGGAGTAGTTATCATGCAAGTTAGATTACTTTTTATTGATGTTGCTATTGCTAGAGAAATGAAAAGTAATCATTAGTTCTTTTTTTCTATTCTATCTATAAGAGTTAGGGTTTGATACAATGTAACAAGTCGAGATGAAAGTTGTATTACTTTAGTTGTTATTATTTTCAATAAATTAGAAAATTTAAATTATTTAAGTCGGAGTTGAATTATGAAGAATTTTAAATGGAAAGAACTTATTTTTACACTAATATTAATGATGATTGTTGGGCTCATCATAGGTTATAGTCTAGCTACTACGAAATCATTAGATCAATCGGATTACATAGAAATACATAAGTTTGGAGCTATCGGGGATGGAAAAACAGATGATACTCTCGCTTTTCGGAAGGCCTCTAAGGAAAGAGGGATTATAAGCTTAGAATCTGGCAAAACTTATTTGATTAGCAAAACGATTTTTCTCGATTTAAGCACGATCAAAGGAATACAAGGGAACAATGCCAAGATTCTTGTTAGAGGAGATATTCCTGCCTTTCATTTAACGGGGAATAAAATAGAGGATGGCGCTGAACCACCATCCAATGTGGGATTAGAAGATGAATTTTCAGCAGTAATTGAAGGACTTCACGTATACTCTAACAATCACCAAGGAACAGCGTTAGTTTTAGATGGCTCCTTTGGAGTAAATATATCAAATTCCCACTTTTATAGCCTTAAAAAAGGGATAGAGCTTATCAATAAAAATAGGAATGTTATTATTACAGAAAATCAAATATGGGATATGGCTGATTACGCGATTCACTATAATAACACAAACACACATCAGAGCATCATCTCCAATAATCATATTTCCTACGCGAAGATTGCCATTTTATTTGAAAATGGTGATGTACATAACACGCAACTAAATAGTAATGATATTGAGGTAGGACACTCGGAAAATGACAATACACTTAATGCGGTTAAAGTCATTGCAAGCGAGGTAAACTCGCAATTTTCCCAAGCTCAGATTGTAGGAAATACGATTGAGGATCACTTTCATGCTAAAGAAGGTTTATTGAACTTTTATGCTGAAACCTTTGATCCTTCGAAGATAGGAACAGACGATGTACCTTATATAGGTATGGTTGAATTAGTAGGAAATGAATTTTCAGGATCATCGAAGGCGATTGTCTTAGAAAATAGTAATGATTTAATCGTAAACGGAAATACCTTTAAGATTATCACAGAAGTGTTTATCTCTATTTTTACAGGCGGGGAAGGTATTAATATAACGGGAAACACTTTTTCGGGAAAAATAAATAAAGATTCGGGCGGGAGGGTCCTTGAAGTAGAAGGAGGAAAAACTGGATTTAACTCCTCCTTCAGGTACTTTATGTTTAACAATAATTCTGCGTATAATTTATCCGAGAATCTCATTAATATAAAGAAAAAAGACGGAGTGAAGGAAGAATTTAACGTATCCAATCTAAGTATGAGCAATAATATCTTCAATACAACTAAGGCAACAGATTATGTGATTGATATTAACGTACCTTCTTTAACAAATGCGATCTTTAGCTCTAACATTATTACTACAGGTAGTAATAATGCGCTAAAAATAACTGGTGAAAATGAAGGTAGTTTAGTGATTAGGGATAATATTGTTAATGGGTTGGAGTAATTGTGTCTGTCCCTGTGTCACACACAATTTCCGCACAATTAACTGTGACTAGATTCGAGCGGCAGAGTCGTTTTGTATCTGTCCCTGTGTCAGATACAATTTATCAAAGGAAGTAGTCAAGGGAAACCCTGGCTGCTTCTTTTTTAGAGGTAAACCTAGAGAGAGGGCTGGGGGAGCTTTATCCTCGTTCGCAGGGATTTATGACGGGGCGCGAGAATATATAACCCGTTCGGAGGGATTTATGACCGTTCGCGAAAATATATGACCCGTAGAGAATTTTTGACCTAGTTCTCTGTTTATTTCCCTATGTTCCACACAATTCATCCAAAGAAGTAGTCATAGGGAAACCTGGCTACTTTTTTATTACTCCTAGACGATAGCTGGAGGAAATTTGTGTGCATCCCTATATCAGACCCAATTTATGTTATAAAAGTGTCCAGGACAATAGGTGCTATTAAGTCTACCAGGGGGTATGGCATATATATTTACGTAATCTTAGATAGAAGAAAGTTTATTTTTGGATTAAACGCCAGTAGAGCTACGAATCGTTTCCTTAACAACTTTGTATTGTTGCACAGTTGACTTATTTTCTGGGTATAAGCATAGTTCAAATTTTGTACCGTTAGGATTTGTAATAGGTAAAATATTGAGTTAGACATTTCTCCATTCTTTCTTTCATACTTTTTATCCCCTTCGTCATCTTCTTTGACTAGTAACTAAGTTTTTATAATACATATCAAATCAAAGCAAGTAGGGTAGACGTACTATTCTATAGATCTCAGTTGAGCTGCTTAGATCAACGTAAGTCCAAAAGAGTCATGACCCTTCACTAAAAAGATATCTCTATTGTTAAAGGTATAACCCTAATAAAGGAAATTTATTTTAGAATAATCCATTCTATACGCTAAAGTAAACTTATAAAAATACATTTAAATAGGTTATTTTTCATAGGAATATAAGCATATGTTATAGCGAACACTTTTTACAGCATCGATTGAAGATACTAACAATTAAGAATTTGTATTGGATAGAAAAAAAAGACTAGTAATCCTATTCATAACTTACATCAACTTGGAATTTTAAGGAGGTGATCAAATGGTGGAAGATTGCAAAGCTTGCGGTGGTACCGGAGAAGAATGGATTGCAAATCCTCTTGGAGGAACTAAGGTTCCGTGTGGAGCATGTGGAGGAAGAGGGTATTAATTTAATTTAGAGATGTATGTAAAAGAATCATAGAACGTACAAGCTGTTGTACGTTCTATTCATAATGTAATTTATAAAAGAAAGAGAACGGCATCCAAGAGAAAATAATTAATTATAACTAGCTTTTTATAAATCTTTACTAAGAATTTATATATAAAAACGTATTCTTACTAGTGAATAATATGACACATATTAAATTAATAGAATTCGTTCTATTGGATGACTACAAATAATATCTTTTCTTTATGACCTGAAATTATGAAGGAGGACAAGGATGAAAAAATGTATTTCATGTGGGAACGAGCAAGATACAGGTAAGTTTTGTGGGAAATGTGGGGGAGAGGTTGTAGTAAGTATAAATGGAAATGCTGAATCGAGTGCAGAGTTATCTACTTCGAATGTTGCTGGAAATCTAAATGTTCCGCATACTACTAATGCATCCTCGAATGAACGTGTTGAGAAGGTGAAAGAGCATTCTAAAATGTTTTGGAACTATTTTGTAAGGTACATAAAAAGACCTTCTGAATCATTTGTGACCGGTACTTCAGAATTTATCAATGCACTTATATCAATTTTGATTTTCGCTATTATTTTCGGGATTACCATTTACGTTTCTATATCTAGTTTTGTCCAAGCTGCGTTGGATGGGCTTGGAGGGCTAGGGGAATTTTTTATTGGAGAGATAGAGAGTCCTCCATTTTTTAGTATATTTGGTTCAGCGTTTCTATTTGCTATAGTATCTATGGGATTAGTTTTTCTAGCTTTATTTACTGTAACCAAGTTTTTTGGCCCATCAAAAACTTGGCAGGAATTATTAAGCTATTATGGGGCGTATATGCTTTTAAGCAGCTTAGTAGGATTAATTGGTCTTATCTTATTTCTACTAAATATTTATGTTATAGGAAGTGTGATTGTCATTCTTTCTTTTTTAATCATGCTAGCTATTATCCCTACCTATATAATCAATAAATTACTTGAGTTAAAGTCCCAGAAGCTCGATAAATTCCATGGTTACTTAGTGTATATTCTCTTATTTTCATTTGTTTATTGGATTTACATTAAAATTATTGCAGACTCTACTATAGCTCCAATGATAGAACAATTAAGAAGTTTGTGAGAGAGGTGATTGTCTAATGGAGACTTTTTGTAAAGAGTGTGGTCACCAATTGATAACGGGTAATAATATATGTGTGAACTGTGGGAACCAAGTCATCCAGCCTAAAAGAGTGAAAAAGTATAAGAAAAAAGAGAAAATGTATTTTGGTATAACGGTAGGTATAATTTCTATAATTATAGGTTTTTCTATGTGGGCTAATTCTTATTTTTCACAGGAGTCTACTGGAAAAAGATTTGCCGAAGCTATTTCTGAGAAAAATACGGAGAGTTTAACGAAATTAGTTGTCCATCAAGATGGTTCACCAATTATCGCTATGGAAGCGGAAGCTCTTGTGAAGCTGCTAGTGAAAGAAGGAAAAAGGTCTATCGAGGATTATTATTCTATCCAGCCAAATGGAAAGTTCTTAGGCGTCTTTCAAAAGCATCAAGTAGAAATGGTTGACCAATTTGCTTATGTAGAGGGAACTGTAGAACCTTTATCGTTTCGGTTTAATAAAGAAAAAGTAAAAGAAGAAGATAGGGGAGAAGACTTTGTATTGATGGGGCCTCTATCCCCGGGAATATATGATTTAGAAACTAAATTTGAAAATGATTTTGGTTCAGGGGTAACAACTTCTGAGATTTATTTATGGAATGTGGAGGGCGAGCCATCCTGGATTCAGTTGGAACTGCCTTTTTCAGAAGTAGTATTTGAATTAGAGAACTATTCAACTGCAATGAAAAAAGCAAGTGTATTAATTAATGAAACTGAAATATTAATAAATAGTAATGGTGCTACAGATCCAATTGGCCCCATTATGCTAGATGGTACACAAAAAGCAAAATTGGTTGTTGAATATCCGTGGGGGAAAGTAGAATCAGAAAATATAGGAATTAATAGTGACTATCAATTTTTAACAGCAAGTTTTTTAACAAAAAATCAAGAAACAGAGGTAGCTAATCTATTGTTGCAGTTTGGAGAAGAATTAGCCCAAGCCAAAGCTGCTAATTCGACTGATGTATTTACGACTATTACAGAAGATAATGTAGAGATCATTCAAAACCATATATTGAATGGTAATTCCTATAATAATCTCCTTTACTCTGGGCAGTTTGAGGAAATGAGTATGGATGCAAATATTTTAGGTTTGTTAGAGCATATACCCGGCATTAAGGTTAATGCAGAGCTTCTATATAAAGAAGCAGATTATTACTTAGAGGACACACCTGAATTTGTAAGTAAATCATATCCGTTCTTATTTGAATTAACGTATGATGAGCAAGAGAAAAAATGGCTCGTTCAGAGTGAAGACAAATGGAATACTGTACAAAATGCTACTCATGTCTTAAAGGGATCAAATACCTTATATGAACCAGACCAAGAAACTATTAAAACAGCAAAAGTAGATATCATCAAGGAAGAAATAGAATATTTTATGGGAAGATTTCTTTATGCAAGTGTGGATGCGATTAACAATAATTCCATGTCCTTTGTAGAATACTTAATGACAAAAGACGGGCCCTCACTAAAGGAAACAACTGACTATATAGCTAATATGAAAGAGAAGGGAATAACCCAAATATTATTATCTTTTAGTGTAGATAAAGTAGAAGAAAAAGAAACGGATGTATGGCAAGTTGCCTACACTGCGGAATATCGAACATTCTACCCTGACAAGGAAACGATAAAAAAGTTTAAGACGGTTTCTATAGTAAAGAAAGTAGACGGTCAATGGCTTGCAGACGAGTTGATATCTACTGATGAAATATAAGAATGATTATGGAGTATGTCTATCCCTGTGTCACACACAATTTATTAAAAGAAGTAGTCAAGGGGAACCCTGGCTGCTTCTTTTTTAGAGGTAAACCTAGACAGTTGGCCGGATAAACTTTAGCATCGTTCTCAGGGATTTCTGACCGTTCGCGAAAATATATGACCGGTAGAGAGTTTTTGACTTAGGTTTATACCCTTTCTCTGTGTCTGTCCCTTTGTCACACACAATTTCCACACAATTCATCGAATGGAGGGGCCGTGGGAAGCGTTCGGCTACTCTTAGTTGTGTCTGTCCCTGTGTCAGACACAATTTCTGCACAATTCATCAATAGAGTAGCCACAGAAAATGTCCGGCCTCTTTACTCGTGTATTCAGCTAGAAAGTTGTACGTGTCAAAATGTTTAAAGCAAACTTATCAACGTTCGCTGAGTTTTATGACATGTAAAGGAGTTGGTTTACAGTATCTCGTATAAAAAGTGAGTAAGATACTTCTTACTCCCATGATATACTCAAATATAAAAGAGTTATTAATAGCCCAGTGGTAATATGTCAAGCGAAAAAAAGAAATGAATTGGAAATTACTTAAGTGATACTTTCCAAATGAACACT
>NZ_JABAFC010000011.1 GCF_012843435.1 Psychrobacillus sp. BL-248-WT-3
AGTGTTCATTTGGAAAGTATCACTTAAGTAATTTCCAATTCATTTCTTTTTTTCGCTTGACATATTACCACTGGGCTCTTCTATCTCTTACTTTTTATTATGCCATCAGTTGACAGAAAATAAAAGAAAAACTTTAGTATGCTAATACGATAGCACAATAGAATAAAGAAAAAACGAGAGATCTATCAAGTAGTCTCTCGCCCAATAATTAGTTTACAAACGATTTATTTATAACGAAATCATTTACTCTTTTAGCAACCTCTTGCCCTTCTTTAATCGCCCAGACAATCAAGCTTTGACCCTTCCTAGCGTCTCCTGCTGCAAATACACCTTTCACATTCGTTGTATAATCTTTAGCCGAGGCAACGATACGTTTGTTTAACACCTTTACACCAAACTGGTCCGCCAAAGGAGTTTCTGGACCTTCAAAGCCTATCGCAACAAAAACAAATTGTGCAGGCCATACTTTCTCAGATCCTGGAACTTCTTTAAAAAAGTAGAAACCATCTTCCCCTAATATTTTTTCCATTTGAACGGTATGAAGCTCTTTCAGCTTGCCATCTTTATCTTTGATCATCTTTTTTGTTTGAATTAAGTACTCCCGTGGATCCTTGCCGTATTTTGCATTGGCTTCCTCATATGCATATTCCAATTTATAAATATTTGGGTCTGTAGGCCATTGGTTATCCGCTGCTCGCACTGCAGGTAGCTGTGGATGCTTACCGAATTGTACGACACTTCTACAATTTTGACGTATAGCTGTTGCCACACAGTCTGCTCCAGTGTCACCACCACCAATCACAATGACGTCCTTCCCCTTTGTATTAATAAACTGACCGTCTGCGAAGTTTGAATCTAATAAACTTTTGGTTGTGGAAGTCAAATAGTCCATCGCCATATAAACTCCATCTGCATCACTTCCATCCATGTGGAGGGCGCGCTGTTTCTGTGCACCAATACATAAGATAATTGCGTCGTATTGAAGCTTTAGCTCATCTGCAGTGATATCCTTACCGACCTCTGTGTTTAATACGAAGTCGATACCCTCCTGCTGAAGCAGGTGAACTCTTCTCTCAACTATTTCTTTTTCCAGCTTCATATTTGGAATGCCATACATGAGGAGACCTCCTGCACGATCAGCTCTTTCATACACAGTAACCGAGTGCCCTGCTTGATTTAAATTATCTGCACTTGCCAAACCTGCTGGACCGGAACCAATAATAGCTATTTTTTTACCAGTTCGAACAGAAGGAATTCGAGGTGTAATCCATCCATTTTCAAACCCTTTGTCTATAATTGTTCTTTCTATATTCTTGATAGAAACTGCTGGATCTGTAATAGCTAACGTACACGATCCCTCACAAGGGGCTGGACAAACACGTCCAGTAAACTCCGGAAAGTTATTAGTCATTAATAATCTCTCTAAAGCTTCCTGCCACTTCCCTCGATAAACTAAATCGTTCCATTCTGGTATTAGGTTATTAATTGGGCACCCGGCTGTCGCACCTCTTATCTCAATACCCATATGGCAAAATGGAGTTCCGCAATCCATGCATCTTGCACCTTGTTTACGAAGAGATTCATCCGAAAGTTTGGATGCATATTCCTCCCAGTTTTTTATACGCTTAAGAGGAGCTACTTCCTTGGCTTTTTCTCGTTTATATTCTATAAACCCAGTTGGTTTACCCATATTGAAACTCCTCCTTTCCTTAAATGGCTCTTATTTTTCTCCACAGAAGCAAATGTTTTATAGACTAATATCACTTCAGAAGCGTAGGTTTCTTTTCTACTTTTTTTGTAGATGTTGATAAGAATGCCTTCATCGCTGCCTCGTCTGTCGTCAGTCCTTCATTTTTAAATGTTGCAATTCTTTCTAGCATCTTTTTATAGTCGTTAGGTACAACCTTTACGAATTTGTGAACTGTATCTTCCCATTTGTCCAAGATATTCATAGCCTTTGTGCTTCTTGTATAATAATAATGATCCATGATTAGCTGCCTTACACTATGAATCTCTTCTTTAGACTGAAGGTTTTCAAAACCAATCATTTCCATATTACATTTAAACTTGAATCCTTCTATATCATCCACTAGCACGTAGGCAATACCACCAGACATACCAGCTCCAAAGTTTTTGCCTACGTCACCTAGAATAACTGCTCTACCACCTGTCATGTATTCACAGCCATGATCTCCGATTCCTTCAACGACAACATCAGCTCCACTATTTCTCACTGCAAAACGTTCTCCAGCACGACCGTTAATGAATACGGAACCATTAGTTGCTCCGTACAATGCAACGTTACCAGCTATAACATTTTGTTCTGCTGTTCCCGATAACGGAGAAGTAACTACAAGCTTCCCGCCTGAAATTCCTTTACCAAAATAGTCATTTACATCCCCGTTCACAAACATTGTCATTCCTTGTGGGATATATGCTCCAAAGCTTTGACCTGCCGCACCTTTAAAGCGTAGAGTAATCGAGTCATCAGGTAAGCCGCTTGCTCCGTATTTCTTAGAGATTTCACTCCCTATAATAGTACCTACAACCCGATCAGTATTAGCAATAGTGTAGTTTAAATCTACCTTCGTTTTATGAATGATAGCTTTTTCTACTTGTGGCAGTAACTCTCTGATATCAAATGACTTTTCAAGCTGATGGTCTTGAGCTTGTTTGCAAGTACGGTCCCCACTCACTTGATAAAGCAATACAGATAGATCTAATTGCTGCGCTTTCCAATGAGCCTTCGCTCGCTCGCTAACTTCTAATAGATCCGTTCTACCAACCAATTCATCTACAGTTCGAATACCAAGTAAAGCCATATACTCTCTTACTTCCTCTGCTACAAACTTCATGAAGTTTACAACATAGTCCGCAGACCCACTAAACTTATCTCGTAGCTCTGGATTTTGTGTTGCTATTCCAACTGGACAAGTATCCATATGGCAAGCACGCATCATGACACATCCAAGTACGATTAAAGGGGCAGTCGCAAAACCAAATTCCTCTGCTCCTAACAAGGCAGCCATAACGACATCCTTACCAGTCATGAGTTTGCCATCTGTTTCAAGTACTACTTTGTTTCGCAGCCCATTTAGCATTAATGTTTGATGAGCTTCCGCAAGGCCTAACTCCCAAGGTAGTCCTGTATGCTTAATACTTGTTTTCGGAGACGCTCCCGTTCCACCATCGTACCCACTTACTACAATTACATCCGCTGCACCTTTAGCAACACCCGCAGCAATTGTTCCTACGCCAGATTTTGCAACTAGCTTGACACTAATCCTAGCTGAGCGATTTGCATTTTTTAAGTCATGAATGAGTTGGGCCATATCCTCGATGGAATAGATATCATGATGGGGAGGTGGAGATATTAAACCTACCCCTGTCGTCGAGCCTCTGACATCTGCTACCCATGGGTATACTTTATTGCCTGGAAGCTGACCGCCTTCACCTGGCTTTGCTCCTTGAGCCATTTTAATCTGAAGCTCATCGGCTTCAACCAAGTAGTGGCTGTTTACTCCAAAACGGCCGGAAGCAATTTGTTTAATAGAGCTGCGACGATTATCTCCATTGGTATCTAACACATATCGATTCGGATTTTCTCCGCCCTCTCCACTGTTACTTTTCCCTCCAAGACGATTCATCGCGATCGCTAGCGTTTCATGAGCTTCTTGGCTTAATGAACCAAATGACATCGCACCTGTCTTAAATCTCTTTACAATGGAATCCACTGATTCTACTTCATCTAGTGGAATCTTTTTCGACCCTTTTTTAAAAGTAAGAAGATTTCTTAAAAAGCCGATTCTCTCTTCATTTGCCATTTCTGCATACTGACGATAAAGTCCATAGTCTCCTCGTCGCGTTGCCCATTGAAGGGTATGAATTGTTTTAGGATTAAACGCATGGTGCTCTCCTGTACTTCTCCATTGGAAATCACTGCCCGAATCTAAAGCATCGACAGTAGATTCTACTGCTAAAAGATGTCTTCGAATCGCTTCTTCGCGAATCGTTTCCAGGCCGATTCCACCAAGCTGAGAAATTGTGCCTGTGAAATAGTTTTCAATGACATCATGGCCAATACCTATCGCTTCAAATATTTGTGCTCCACGATAGCTTTGTACTGTGGATATTCCCATTTTAGACATTACCTTAACGACGCCTTCTGCTACACCTTTGCTATACTTAGCAACTGCATCGTCATAGGTACTTTCTAAATGGCCATCATGGATTGCCTCCGCTATAGTTGCATATGCAAGATAAGGATTAATCGCGTCCACCCCATATCCGATGAGAGCAGCAAACTGATGGACCTCTCTTGCTTCCCCGGATTCAACGATTATACTCACCTTCGTACGGTTTCCTGTTCGGAGCAAGTGCTGATGCAGGTTACTGGCTGCCAACAGAACAGGTATAGTCGGTTGTGACACATTTAATGATCTATCTGACAAAATGATAAGCGATACGTTCTTATCTATTAGCTCATCTGCTTCTTTAGAGATCCTCTCTAAATCTTTTTCCAAATCTTCAAACATATTAATATATATAGTGCCACTTCGGAAACTTTCATCCTTCAAATCCTTTATGGATTGAAGCTGTCCATTCGTTAAAACAGGTGTTTCCAAATAGATTCGACGAGCATTGAGCTCTCCAGGGTTAAGTAAGTCACCTTCTGCACCAAGCAACGTCATCGTCGAGGTAACAATATGTTCCCGGATAGAATCGATTGGTGGATTAGTTACTTGCGCAAATAACTGTTTAAAATAATTGAAAAGAGATTGCGGTCTATCGGATAGAACAGCTAACGGAGTATCGTTCCCCATTGAACCAATAGGGTCTTTTCCTTCTATAGCAATTGGCAGAATGTATTTGTGTATATCCTCATACGTATAACCAAATGCCTTTTGACGGAACAATAGGTCCTCTACATTTTCCTGTATATCTTCCTCAGCTATTACCTTGTATTGATGATCATTTAACCACTGCTGATATGGTTGTGCTCTTGCCATCTCAGATTTAATTTCCTCGTCTGAAATAATTCTTTGTTGCTCCAAATCAATTAACAGCATTCTTCCTGGGCTTAAACGTTCCTTATAAAGAATATTTTCTTCCTCAATATCAACTACTCCAACCTCGGAAGAAAAAATAATATAGTCATCTTTTGTGACATAATAACGTGCCGGCCGTAAACCATTGCGGTCTAAAATAGCCCCAATTTGCTTTCCATTTGTAAATGAAATAGCTGTTGGACCATCCCACGGTTCCATTAAAGAGCTGTGGTAAGCATAAAATGCTTTTTTCTCTTGTGAAATGTGTGGATTCTCTGTCCACGGCTCTGGGATAAGCATCATCGCCGTATGCGCTGGAGACCTGCCAGCTAAAACAAAAAATTCAAATGCATTATCGAGCATAGATGAATCACTTCCATTAGGATCAATGACAGGAAGTAGCTTTTCTAAATCATCACCAAAGGCATCCGAAACGAATTGTTGCTCACGGGCCTTCATCCAGTTGACATTACCTCGAAGCGTATTTATCTCCCCGTTATGAACGATGTAGCGATTTGGATGAGCACGCTCCCAGCTAGGGAATGTGTTTGTACTATAACGAGAATGTACTAAAGAAAATGCAGAAGTAAAAAGTTCATCTTGTAAATCTACATAAAACTCGTCTACTTCTTTAGGAGTTAACATTCCTTTAAAAACGATTGTCTGACTAGAAAGACTTGGACAGTAGAATTTTTTTGCTTCCTGCTGGGCCCAATGCTCCACTAGTTTTCTGATGACATAGAGCTTACGCTCGAACGCTAGCGAGTCTTGAAAGTCTTTAGCCTTGATGAATACTTGTCGCACTACAGGTGCAGTTTCACTAGCGGATTCACTTAACTTACTCTTATCAGTAGGAACTGTCCTCCAACCGATTAGCTCTTGCCCTTCAGAAATAATCGTCTCATTTATTTTTAGTTCTATCGCCTGTCTTTCCTCATCATCCTGAGTAAAAAACAACATTCCTACTCCATATTGTCCTTTTTCTGGAAGGTCCCATTGACTGCAAACAACCCGAAAAAAAACATCAGGTATTTGCACCATGAGTCCTGCTCCATCTCCAGTTTGGCCATCACTGCCTTTTCCTGCACGATGGTCTAACCGGCATAACATTTCTAAGCCTTTTTTTACTATATCGTGTGTTGGTAAGCCTTTTATATTAGCATATAAACCTATCCCACAGGCGTCATGCTCTAATTCAGGATTATACATGCCCTGCGCTCCAGGTAATTGGTGAAATGTCATGCAATCGACCTCCATTTTCCAAAAAAGTGTGTTAGGAACATTGTATGTTTTCAAAATAATATAAACAATATATAATTTGGATATAAACAATCTACTTTTGAGATAGGTTAGGAGAAAACTATGGAAATCAGGCAATTAAGGTACTTTAAAGAAGTAGCCGAAAGAGAACATATTTCGGATGCAGCTATTCATTTACACGTCGCACAGTCTGCAGTTAGTAGACAAATCGCTAATCTAGAAAGTGAACTGGGTGTGGAATTATTCGAACGTATTGGGCGAAATGTAAAATTAACGCCAATAGGTAAGATTTTTTTAGAGCATTGCCTGTCTGCACTACAAGCAATCGATTTTGCCAAAAAACAAATTGATGAGTATCTAGATCCAGAAAAAGGAACTATTAAAATCGGTTTCCCAACTAGTTTGGCTGGCCATTTACTCCCCACGGTTATTTCTGCCTTTAAAAAGGAGCATCCTAACGTAGCATTTCAATTGAGACAAGGCTCTTATAATCATTTAATCGAGGCAGTCAAAAAACGAGATATTAATATCGCTTTTTTAGGTCCACTTCCTCCAAAGGATAATACTATTAATACCACCATTTTGTTTTCGGAAAACTTTTCTGTACTAGTACCTACGAACCATCGTTTTGCAAAAAGAGAAAATATTCCCTTAATTGACATGAGAGAAGAAGACTTTGTTCTATTTCCAAAAGGATATATATTGCATAAACTTGTTTATGATGCTTGTCATTCCGTAGGGTTTACGCCTAAAAGTTCATCTGTTGGAGAAGATATGGTTGCCATAAAAGGTCTAGTTGCTGCCGGTGTAGGAATCACGATACTACCAGACAGTACTTTCTATGACTCTATCCCTAGATTTACAACTAAGGTTCCTCTCATATCTCCACCACTCCAAAGGACAGTAGGTATGATTAGTCCGGTGACGAGGGATTTGTCTCCATCAGAAAAGGTATTCCACGACTTTACCATACAGTTCTTCAAGCTATTGAATCAATATCAGTAAGGCCATTTAATAGGCCATTATTGCTATATTGTGGTAAAATAAATGGAAGAGAATGTAGAAATGTGAGGTAGGAAATTTGAAAACAAAGAATGAAAAAAACGAATTGCGGGAATGGGTCGGAGCAATTGGAGTTGCTGTTTTGCTTGCCTTTGGAATACGCTTCTTTTTGTTTATACCTATAGAAGTGGAAGGTGCTTCTATGCTTCCTACCTTTGAAAATGGAGATAAGGTGATGGTCAATAAAATCGGTCCTAAATTTAATGACTACGAGCGATTTGATATTATTGTTTTTAAGGTTAATAAGGAAACTAATTACATCAAGCGAGTTATAGGTTTACCAGGCGACCATATTACCTATAAAGATGATGAGCTTTTAATAAATGGAAAAAAATATGATGAGCCTTATTTAGATGAATTGAAAAAGGAATTAATTGATCATGGCACGCTAACCCAGGACTTTACCCTTGAAGAATACTTAGGTGAATTAGTAGTACCGGAGGGTTCGTTATTTGTACTTGGAGACAATAGACGCTTTAGTAATGACAGCCGAGAGCCTAGTGTTGGGTTCATATCTATGGATATAGTACTCGGTACCGTGAACATGACGTATTATCCCTTAAATAACTTCGGTTTTATTAAGTAGTATAGGCTGCGTTAGAATAAACTAGTAGTTCTTTAATTTTTAATTTTGTTAGCAAAAGACTAGTACCCATTCAGATTAATTAAGTGATATAATATTCCATTCTTAAGACTATCCCTTCTTATTAGTAGAGATCCACAAATCCATTATAAATATTAAAAGCTTCGAAATTTACATTTGTAAAATTTCGAAGCTTTTTTTGTATTTAGTTCTTATTGAGAAAGGCAGCCTCTACATGGTGTATTTGTTGTTCTCTGTCTATTTAAAACTGTATACAATCTTTACATTATATTAAGAACATTTTCAAACTATTGTAGGATAACATTAATATTATTTTTATATTTTCTATCTATTACAGGTCTAGTATATTACAGGTGCCAGGCACCTGTAATATACCAAAATAATCATTGATCTTTAATAATGTCTCTTTCCTTCGTCTCCCCCTTTAATAACGTAGATTTCCTTTGAAAAATGTCTTCTTCCTCTTTGGAAATAGTGCTATCTGTGATAATACCTGTAATTGAGTCAAAATCAGCTATTTTGGAAAAGGCTTTTTTGCCAAATTTATGAGCATCAACGATTAAGTAGACAGCCTCACTGATGTGAAGCATCGCTCTTTTTATGGACGCTTTCTCAAAGCTTGCAGATGTTACACCGTGAACAGCATCTACTGCATCAGCGCTAAGAAATAAAATATCTACAAACATATTTTCCAACATATTTTCTGCAAAAGACCCTACTATAACACCGTCTTCAGTCTGTACCTTACCACCAAGTAGAATTACTTCTAATTTTGAATTAGTTAATTCTGTAGCGATTTTTATATCATTCGTAACTATCGTTAGATTGCAACGTACTTTTAAAATTTTAGCAATCTCTAATGTAGTAGTACCAGAATCTAAAAGAACACTCATTCCGTCTTGTACTAATGTAACAGCAATTTTGGCGATTTCTTTTTTCCTCAGATCTGTTTCCGAAAGATTTTGTTCAAATAATTGCTCTCTTCCGATAACCTGCGGGAGTGCCGCTCCACCATGAGTTCTAATTAATTTTTTGTTTTTTTCTAGTTCGTCTAGGTCTCTCCTTATAGTCATTGCAGAAACATCTAAAAGATCTACAAGCTCTAGTATTTCAACCTTACCCTTAATAGAAAGCTCATCCATTATTATCTTTTTTCTGTTATCAGGAAGCAAATTTATCTCCTCCATATAGCATATTGTTAGCTTTGAACATATTATGTTCTAAATTAACAGAAAAATCAAAAATCTTTGAGCGTAATTAACAATGATCGAAATATTACATTGTTTTGAATTATCAAAAATATATTAGGGGTTTACTGCTGTAGTGTGTTAAAATATACGAATAATTAAAATTAGGAGGGTCATCTAATGCAACTGGCGGAGACAAAATTACTTCAAATTGAAGATGTGTTAAGAGCGCATCAATTTTTAAAAGAGGTTGTGTTACATACACCTTTACAAAAAAACGACTATCTGTCGGAGAAATACGAGGCTAATATATATTTTAAACGTGAAGATCTTCAACATGTTCGCTCATTTAAACTAAGAGGAGCTTACTATAAAATAAAAACTATTGAAGAGGCTGCCTGTAAAAAAGGAGTGGTCTGTGCAAGTGCAGGAAATCATGCCCAAGGAGTGGCTTATGCCTGTGCCCATTTAGGAATATCCGCAAAAATATTTATGCCATTGACTACTCCGAGTCAAAAAATTGAACAGGTAAGAATGTTTGGACGTGAGTTTGTCGAAATTATTCTAGCTGGTGATACTTTTGATGATTCAGCTAGCAGTGCCGTTGCCTACGCAAATGAGAATGATCGACTCTTTATCCACCCTTTTGACGATTTAGATATCATTGCAGGTCAAGGTACAGTCGCAGTTGAAATTATGAATGATATTGATGAAAAGCTAGATTATGTTTTTAGTAGCATTGGTGGAGGTGGTCTAGTGTCAGGCGTTTCTTCCTATATAAAGAATCTATCTCCTAGCACACAAATTATTGGTGTAGAGCCTGCTGGAGCAGCAAGTATGAAGGCAGCAATAGCAAACAGCGGGCCAATCGTACTTGAAACGATAGATAAATTTGTAGATGGGGCAGCGGTTAAGTGCGTCGGAAAGCTAACGCATCAAGTGGTAGCCAAATACGTGGATGATATTACACTTGTTCCAGAAGGAAAGGTATGTACTACCATTTTAGACCTGTACAATAAACACGCTATTATCGCAGAGCCTGCTGGAGCATTATCAGTAGCAGCGCTTGACTCTTATAAGGAACAAATTAAAGGAAAATCTGTAGTTTGTATTATTAGTGGTGGTAACAATGATATTGGAAGAATGCAAGAAATTAAAGAAAAGTCATTGATTCATGAAGGTCTACTCTACTACTTTATCGTGAGCTTCCCACAAAGAGCTGGAGCTTTACGACAATTCCTAGATAAAGTACTCGGTCCGAATGATGACATTACAACCTTTGAATATACGAAAAAAAACAATAAAGAAAGCGGACCTGCATTAGTAGGTATTGAATTGAAAACTAGTAATGATTATTCAGGACTCTTAATGAGAATGAATGAAAATGGATTTTCTTATAAGGAAGTGAATAAAGATAGCACGCTTTTTGAGTTATTAATATAGAAGAATAGCTTTATATCAACATTTATATTAGTTTAATGGCGCCAAAAATTGTTCACAAACTATGTACAGATAAAAATTATTATAATCTAATTCTAGCATTATCACTTTCCCTTTGATATAATAATTCTTGTATTATAAAGATTCTAATCTAGGGGGAAATTAAATGTCTGAAAATCAAAACAACAAAATGACAACTGCAGCTGGAGCACCAGTAGTAGATAACCAAAACTCACAATCAGCTGGTCGAAGAGGTCCTCTTCTACTTCAAGACGTTTGGTTATTAGAGAAACTAGCACACTTTGATAGAGAAGTAATTCCAGAGCGTCGTATGCATGCGAAAGGCTCAGGTGCTTACGGTAAATTTACTGTAACTCATGATATTACTCAATATACTTGCGCTAGTCTATTCTCAGAAATCGGAAAAGAAACAGAAATGTTCGTACGTTTCTCAACTGTTGCTGGAGAACGTGGTGCAGCGGATGCTGAGCGTGATATTCGTGGATTTGCAATGCGTTTCTATACAGAACAAGGTAACTGGGATTTAGTTGGGAACAACACACCAGTATTCTTCTTCCGTGATCCACTAAAATTCCCAGATTTAAACCATGCCATTAAGCGTGACCCACGCACAAATATGCGTAGCGCTAATAGCAACTGGGATTTCTGGACTTCTCTTCCGGAAGCACTTCACCAAATTACTATCGTAATGAGTGAGCGTGGATTACCAAAATCCTACCGTACGATGGACGGGTTTGGAAGCCATACATTCTCAATGATCAACGCGGAAGGCCAACGTGTTTGGGTTAAATTCCACATGAAATCAGTGCAAGGAATTGAAAACCTTACTGACCAAGAAGCTGTTGACATCGTAGGTGTAGACCGCGAAAGTCACCAACGTGACCTAATGGAAGCAATTGATGCAGGTAACTTCCCTAAATGGAAAATGTATATCCAAGTAATGACGGAAGAACAAGCTAACAATATGCCTTACAATCCATTTGATTTAACAAAAGTTTGGTATAAAAAAGATTTCCCACTAATTCCAGTTGGAGAATTCGAATTAAACCGCAACCCAGATAACTATTTTGCAGAAGTAGAGCAAGCTGCATTTACACCAGCTAACGTAGTACCTGGTATCAGCTTCTCTCCAGATAGAATGCTACAAGGTCGCCTATTCTCTTATGGAGATGCAGCACGTTACCGTTTAGGTGTTAACCATCATCAAATTCCAGTTAACCAACCTAAATGCCCATTCCACTCTTACCACCGCGATGGTGCTATGCGTGTAGATGGCAATAAAGGAAGCACCATGACTTACGAGCCAAACAGCTATGGTCAATGGAAAGATCAACCTCAATATAAAGAACCTGCTTTATCTCTTGATGGGGCAGCAACTCAATGGGATTTCCGTGAAGATGACGACAACTACTTTGAGCAACCAGGTAAATTGTTCAATCTTATGAACCCTGAGCAACAGCAAGTCCTTTTTGAAAATACTGCTCGTAATATGAATGGCGTAGAAGATTTCATTAAAATCCGTCACATCATTCACTGCTACAAAGCAGACCCTGCTTATGGTCAAGGCGTTGCTGCGGCAATGGAACTTCCATGGGAAAGAATTGAAGAAGTTATGAACGTAACTGCAACTGTATAAGTTTAGTAAGGCTATCCTCTTGAAGAGGATAGCCTTTTTATGAGCTTCCATATCTCGCTTTTCCTATATAAGTTGCCACTTTTTAGACTCAGATTGACTAAAGCCATTTGTGCTATGATGTAACTATAATGCGTGAATTAGGAGGATATCTTTTTATGGGTACTGTCATAATAATAAGTATTATTATATTCGTCATAGTTCTAGCTTTAACGATTTTCACTATTAACAAGGGCTATGCTTATAAGCATACGATTGATGAACATCCTGACAAAATGGATAAGAAACAAAAAACGCATCCGCCTGAATGAGGCAGATGCGTTTTCTAATATATTATTTTGTTCCCGCTTTTTCTTTTTTAATTTGTTTACTACGTAATTGACCACAGGCTGCATCGATATCAGTACCCTGTTCCATACGTACTCCACAGTTTATTCCTTTATTCTTTAATGTTTGGAAGAAAGCACTAATGGATTTTTCAGTACTACGTTGGTACTGTCCATGCTCATCTACCGGATTATAAGGAATTAGGTTAACATATGAAAGATGACGCTTATTTTCCAATAGCTTAGCCAACTGCTGAGCTTCTTCCACATGATCATTAACGTCTTTAAGTAGGATATACTCAAATGTAATACGACGGTTTGTTTTTTCTAAATAATAGTCAACAGCAGCCATTACTTTCTCAATTGGGAAGGCTTTATTGATAACCATGATTTGAGAACGAAGCTCGTCATTTGGAGCATGTAAAGAAACAGCAAGATTTACTTGAATATTTTCATTAGCAAAGTCAATAATTTTCTTAGCTAGCCCACTTGTAGAAACAGTGATATGACGTGCACCAATTGCAAGTCCTTTTTGATCATTAACTGTTCTTAAGAAGTTCATAAGGTTTTTGTAGTTGTCAAATGGCTCGCCAATACCCATTACTACGATATGACTTACACGTTCGTCTTTTTGAAGCTGATCTAAATGCTCTTGAACCTTCATAATTTGTCCAACTATCTCTCCAGCATCTAAGTCACGACTCTTCTTTAAAAGACCACTTGCACAAAAGCTACAGCCGATATTACAGCCAACTTGAGTTGTTACACATACGGACAGACCGTATTTAAAACGCATTAATACTGTTTCGATTAAATTTCCATCTTGCATTTCAAAAAGGAATTTAATCGTTCCATCTGCAGACTCCTGTTTTACACTTTCTTTTAGCGTTTGGATAACGAAATTTTCTTCTAAAAGATCCAAACAGTCTTTGTTTACATTTTTCATTTCCGCAAAGCTTTGTACTCGTTTAATATATAACCAATCCCATACTTGTTCCGCACGGAATTTCTTTTGACCATGTTCCATTAACCATTCTATTAATTGGTCTCTAGTTAGACCATAAATTGATTTTTTCATTATTTAGCCCCTCTTTTCTTACACATACAATTCGCCTATTATACACCAAATTCTCTTGCACGACAATTAATTATAAAGGAAAAATATTTAAAAAGATATCATTTAGTCTTTCCAATACTAACTTAAATACACTGGAAATTAAAGATATTAGTCCTATTTCCTTTTACTGACGATAATATCATTCATTGAAAGGAATTATGATGAATAAGCTAATAGAACGTGTATAAAAGATTGGAGATATCGATTATGAAGTTTATGAAAAGAAAAAGAGCATTTTTCCATCCTGGTAAAGCATTTTTAAAAGTAATTGTATTCATTACTTGTTTTGCAGCATTTCTACCTACAGGGATTACCAATACGCAGATGAATGATACTTTTTTAGGGAATACAATTAATACTTTTCAACACTCGATTGATAATCTCATGGTTGTCTCATATGAGGTTAATGATACGATCATAGATGAAAATACGGGTCAAGCTGAATATTCCGTGATTACTGCTTATACTCTATTTGGTATTCCATATGCTGAAGTAATTGCTACTGAAGAAAGCAGCTATATTAATAAGAAGTATCTTTTTGTACGTTAAGAAAAGCGCAAGCGCCTATGTCTGCCCCGACAGGCAAATGAAGAAAAGCGAGGAGGCAGTTCCTCAGCCACCGGAGCTTTTATCCATTTGACCCCGAGGGGCAAGGCGATGAAGCTAGACATCAATTTACCCACAGGTTCAGAATTTCATAATTTCCTAAACATTAAAAAAACCGTGAAATCGGCAACTTGATTTCACGGTTTTTTAAGACATTTCTCCATTTTAGTTGTTAGCAGACCCCTCAGAAAGCGTCCGCTGTATCGGAAAACAACTCTAGGTGATTAGAATAGAATCCTCGGAATCTTACCAGGTAGTAAAATTTTTAAGGTTTATAATTGGCAGCCTAGCCTCATATTTATTTTTATATTAGTTATATAGATGTTTCTATTTCGTTCTCGCGAATCCAGTCACTATAGCTACCAACATATAATTTAACATCTTCATATCCTGCTTCTTTTAAGGTTGCATATAATGGAGCTGCAGTTACCCCACTTCCGCAGTACGCGATAACTGGCTTCTTTTTGTTCGTTAGCTCACTTAGCTTTGCAGTTAATGAATCTTTGTCTAAAAAAGTACTACCCTGCTTTAATTGTTCCCAGTCAAAGTTAATTGCTGTGGGGATATGACCCGCTATCGGATCAATTGGCTCTATCTCGCCTCTGAATCGAGCAGCTGCACGTGCATCGATTAACTGACCTTTCTTGTTCCCTTTTACAACCTCACGGACATCGTCCATATTTAACAATATATTATCATTCCAACTTGGAACTACTCTCGTCTTGTCATAATAGGTTACATTTTTAGAAATGGGAAGAGCTTTCTTTATTTCTTCAAAACCTTGACGTAAAACTTTAACATTCTTAAAGCCTGCCCACTCTAGTAAAAAATATGCTCTTAAAGAAAAAGGTACTGCTCCTTGATCGTATATAACTATTTGGTCATCCAATGATAGTCCTGCGCTCTGTACGAGTTCTGTCATTTTCTCTTTCGAAATCATTGGATGTCTACCTTGAACATCCTCCATGTTAGAAAGATCTTTTTCTAAGTCCCAGTAAACCGCACCTTCTACATGCCCATCTTGAAACAAATCAAATCCAGCCTTAGAATCAGCCAGGTTAAAGCGTGTATCGATAAACCTTGTAGTATTAACATCAATCTCAGATAGTTCGATAAAAACCTTTGTCACTAAGCATTACCTCCACCCTGAATTTTTTGATAAATATCTTTCCAGCGGTTCAACGTCTCTTCTTGCTCCAACAGTTTTCGCTCAGCAGCAAGCTGTTGTAATGATTCATTCAACCATTTTATACGAGCTCGCTCTATTTCTTGATCAGCATAATGGATTAGCCATTCAACTAATCTTTGTTTCTCTTGTTCGATATAGGCTGTTGCTTCTACTTTTGTTTCCTCAGACAAAGTATCCCTTAACTTTTCTTTTTCATTCTTCTCGAAAAAGGACTTAGCATTTTTAAAATATGATTTTACGTGACTATATTTATCTTTGTCTTGGAAAGGCCCTACAAACTCTAATAATTCATAGTCCTCACTTTCATGAGGGCTAAACGTTAAGCTTCCATTCCAATCCTTTAAGATTCTCATTTCTTCCTTGTCCAGCTGGGTTATTTGTCTCTGGATAAATTGAAGAACTCGGAAGTTGGTTACACGTAACTCCTGCTCCAAATCAAACCGGATCATTTGAAGAATATCTTTTAGAGCGATGTCTAAAGCAACAGAAGCATTGTGATTAGAAAACAGGGAAGGATTATAAGCTTCCTTGAAAAATTCATTAAAGCGATAATACACACGTTGTAAAACATAAAAAAGTAGCGATTCTAACTCTTGCGTTGTATCCTTTGTTAAGGATATAGCGTTGTACTGTGTATATCGTTCTCTTATTTTTGCTTCTTGATTAGTAAGCTCCGTCAGTCTTTCTTCTTTTCGAGCTAGATTAGCCTCGGTTTGTTGAATGAGAGATAACAATTTATTTTTCTGGCGATTCGATTCCTCTTCTAAAGCAATGACAGCAATTTGCTTAAGATCCTGCTCTAAGAATTGATGGAATGATTTTTCAAACTGCTCCATTCCTTTATGTAGCTGCTTCTTATTTTCTTTTTCTTGCAAAGCTTGAAGACTAGAGACACCAAACACTCGAGGGAAACGAATACCAAAACGCTGTAGCTCGTCCTTAACATATTGTTTTACTAAATCTGCCTCTTCCTCATTGCTTGCAAGGTCAATTGCATTTACTACAAAGAACATCTTGTCTAGCTCAAAAGAGTCCTTCACACGGCCAAGCTGGATTAGGAATTCTCTATCTGCTTTAGCAAAAGCATGGTTAAAGTACGTCACAAATAATACTGCATCTGCGTTTCTAATGTAGTCGAAAGCGACTCCTGTGTGTCTAGCATTTATGGAGTCTGCTCCCGGAGTATCAACTAAAGTTACTCCTAATCTTGTTAACTCACAATCAAAATAGAAATCAATAAAATCTACGAAGCAGCTTTTAGATTCCTGTGCGACAAAAAGAGAAAATTCCTTTTCATCTACATTTAAAACTTCTCCCAGCTTGTCCTTTACAGCAGGGTATCCGATATAAAATGCGTTAATAAAGGATTTATGAACTTCCTCAGTAGAGTTCTCTTTTACTGCAGCTGGAGCTTTTTCGAAGGCTTCTTCTAAAGAAGTAATAGTTATTCCTAACTGTTCAAAGGCATACTTAACATCCTCTAAAAGCTGTTCTTGCGTCTTCAAGCTAACATCAGCCGTATTATGCAAGTGAGTATCTGTTACGGGATGTATTTTATTTATGGTTGCCGTAGTAGGGTTTGGTGATACAGGCAACACATTAGCTCCCATCAGTGCATTAGAAAAACTTGATTTTCCGGCACTAAAAGCTCCAAAAAGCGCAATAGTGAATTGTTGGTTTTCTACCCGCATTGCTTTCTTCTTAATAATGGAAGCAGCTTCCTGAAAGTCAGGGAGCTCTTTTAAAATCTCTCCAATTTTATTTGCACGGTGAATAATTTCATCAAATGCTAATATTGGAGCTTCCTCAGATCTCTCCTCTTCAGTAGCGACAGCATTAACTGCCTCTTCTTCCTCTTCAGTTGTCTCTACATATTCCACAATAGAACGTTCGAACAATTGACGTTCTTCGTTCCACTCACTTAAAAGATCGACACTATCCTTTCGAATTTGAAGAGTAGGAGCTATTAATAACTTGCTAAGGTCCTCTACCCTTTTCTCTATTTCTGTCACTTTTAAAATAGCTTCTTGTTTTTCTCTTAAAGTATCCGTTTTCTTATTAAACTGCTCGTCTTCAGTAGAAGAATTCTCTTCAATATATTGAATATTTTCTTCTTTCCAAGCTTCCGTTTCTTTTACAAAGTATCGGCTAACTGCATCGTTTACACGATTTGCATAATTTAATATCGCGTCACCAGTTGTACTAGCCCCATTATGGATCGTATCTACGATAATTTCGGATGGCAAGGAAAATGACATATTATTTATTTCACTTGTCTTACTGTCATTTAATAAACCAACATCTTTTAGCATCCGCTTCATTAAGTTTTTAATATGTGCCGTAATATGAGTGGAAACAATTGTCTCTAGTAGCTCAATTGTCTCTGTTAACCTATTATTTCTTTCTTGTTCCGTCTTTTTCTTACTCGATAAGAAGCCAACTTTGAAGTTATCCTGCCTGCTTTCCGCATAACTCTTTAGCTTCTCCCGAATTTCATACGTCATTATCGAGGCATTGCTTAAGATTTCTTTTCTGTTAGATTCAAATACCTTTTTCCAAGCGTCGCTTTCTTGAAGCTTTTTTTGTTTCTCAGAGACTTCAAACTGTTCCAAGATTTCTTCGACATTAATCCAATCTTCCTCGGTTAATAAATAACTTAGCTCATGCTGTAAACCTTTTTTTTCCTCTTCTAAAAATGCCAGATGCTCATCTTTTAGTTTATCTAATGTAGCTGTAGCTGAAAGTAAAAAAAGTTCTTCTTTATGAAGGATTGAATCATTTACAATTTGTTTTACTTGCTCAAAGTCATTATGTAGCATCTCTCTGTTTTTTAAAGAGGTATAGTAAATATCCTTTGGAACAACATTCCAAGCGGTAAAAGCAGATGACACAGATTCTTTATAAGCAGTAAAAGACAACTCTTCTTCTCGGTGCTTATCAATCTGGTTAACGATTAAGTATATGTTTTCATTGTAATGCAGCAATTGTTTCGTAAATTGAAAGTTCAATTCAGACTGTACATGGTTATAGTCCATCACATAAAATACGATGTCTGCGAGATGGAGCGCCGACTCTGTTGACACTCGGTGAGCGTCATCTGTAGAATCAACACCAGGCGTATCCATAACGGTAATACCTTTTGGAAGCCCAGATGTTTTATGTCCAATTTCTATTTGAGAAACCTTACTACCATCCTTTGAATATTTTTTTACATGCTGTATATCATATTCTCCTGAGAATTTAACAGGAGACTGATCCACAAAGTGGACAATCGCATAATTTTCATCTGCTTTATTTACCGTTACAATATTAGCCGACGTAGGTATGGGACTAGTCGGTAGCAGTTGTTCATTTACGAGTGCATTGATCATACTAGATTTACCTGCTGAGAAGTGACCAGCAAAAGCAATGGTAAATGTTTGTTTTTCTAATTTATCTGCAAATAGCTTTGACTTGGCATATCTTTCATTATCCTTGTTTTGCTTAAAGATAGCTGCAAGCAAAGCGTTTTTCTGTTTAATATTCTGTAGTTCTTCTAATTGATCCATTTGAAATTTTTCCCCTTTTTATCTAATAAACAATATGTATATCATATCAGAAAATATAAAAAAAGATGACTTTATTGTCATAAAGTCATCACATAAATAATTCTTATTTTGAATGAGGTGTTATTGAACTTAATACATGCTTTGTAACTACGCTATAAATAACAACTGTTGAGCCAATTAAAATATATAACATGACTATCTCCCTCTCAACTGAACTTGATATTCATTCTCATTTAAATGATAACATAACAATTCACAAATGACTATAAAATATATTCTTTTTGACTACATATTATGCTAAAATTGATTCAACTTTACTACTTGGAGGAAAAAGATGACTCTTTCTAGGAACATACAAACTATATTGAATGGGACGATTCAATCTATAAAAGCAGTCATCCCTTTAAACCTTAGTTATACCCCACCTACTCTCTTGTCTCAACCATATGAGGTAGTGGAAATGGCTGTACTGATCGGTATTGTAGGCGATATGAAAGCAAGAATTATAATAGATGCATCTTCTCATTATTTTTCTTCTGTTGGTGCATCTATGTTTGGTATGCCTTTAGAGGGAGAAATGCTTGAATCTTTTACAGGCGAACTAGGAAACATGATTGCAGGTAATTTATGTACGGTTGTTGCACAACAAGGATTAGAAATAGATATAACCCCTCCTACTGTAATTGTAGGACAAAGTAAGTTATATGGTTTCCAACAGGCTTTCTTTCTACCCGTAGAAGTTACTGACATAGGTCCGATGGCTATCATCTTAACGATTGATGAGGATGAATAGTGCTATACATAATTTTTATATTTTTATAAACAAAGAGGATGGTACAAAATCATCCCTATAAGTTAAAAGTCCTAGAATTTTACAAATAGTAAAATTTTTAGGGCTTTTTTCATTGCATCATAGCAGTTGTTCTCGCTAAAGCGAGTAGAGACTGGTGAGACAGATAAGACATCACAACCACGCGCGTAAGCGATGGGTGGTGGCTTATCGCTCACCCCAAGGAAAGCGCCGTCTGGCGCTATGGAATTTGCTTTGCATCATAAAATCAACCCTACTCTTTAACAAAGCCAACATAAAAGTGCATTGATCCTCTATACACTTCAATTACCCCGATAAAAAATAACGTAAATCATAACTTTTATCATATTCCCTATTTGTTTTTCTGTTACTTTCAAATTATTTCACAGTATCTTCACATATAACCTTTGTATGTGTGATAAATATCACATCAACTTTGTTTTTTTAAATTTATGATGTACCTATAGAAAAAGAAGGAAAGTTTTGGAGGTGTAAGACAGATGTCCAAAAAACAAAATAAAGAACCAGAACTAAAAGGGACGCTTATATCAGTTAGCGTTGTCGGTATATTTATTTTAGTCACTTGGTTTTTCGCATTCTATTTATTTATTGACAGATTTTAAACTAATGGAGGTTAAAGGTTATGCATATTCACAAGTATGAAAAATGGTGGATAACATTTGGTGTTAGTTCACTAGTTTTATTTTTAATAATAGTTGGTTTTAGCGCCTTCCACTATGGTTCACATCCACCAAGTGCAAAAGTATATATTGATCATGAGCGAGTAGACGAGATTGCTCCATTCAATAACCCAGGAGTTCACAAAGTAGAAGGTAAAGAATGGGATTATGAGATAGTAGTAGTTGCATCCGCATTCTTCTATAACCCACAAGAATTTGAAGTTCCACTAGGTTCTACGGTTAAATTTATAGCTACAACGAAAGACGTTATACATGGCTTTCAGATAGTAGATACAAATATTAATATGATGCTTGAACCAGGTTACGTTTCAGAATATGTAACAACTGTAGATAAAGCTGGAGAGTATTTAGTTTTATGTAACGAATATTGCGGTGTAGGACACACGTCTATGACATCGAAGTTAAAGGTGGTTGAGTAACATGGCAACAATAACAGAAAAAGCCCAAAGCTTTGTGAAAGTTGACCGTCGTGATGGCAAGCTTGCAATGGCTCATATTCATGTAGCTTTTATTGCACTATTAATTGGAGGACTTTGCGGACTCTTACAAACCCTTGTACGTTCTGGGCAATTCACCCTTCCTTGGGGTATAGGTTACTATCAATTATTAACTGTTCATGGTGTTTTATTAGGACTTATTTTAACTACTTACTTTATATTTGGTTTTCAAATTGCTGCTGTTAGCCGTACTTCCGGCACATTAACAGATAAACAGAGAACACTAGGTTGGATTGGTTTTTGGACAATGACAACCGGGACTACTGCTGCTGCAGTAATGGTTTTATTAAACGAAGCATCTGTGTTGTATACTTTTTATGCACCACTTCAAGCGCATTGGATTTTTTATGTTGGGATGGCATTAGTTGTAGTAGGCTCATGGATTGGCGGAGCTGGCCTGATCATGAAATATATGGAATGGCGTAAAGCAAATCCAAAGCAACCTAGCCCATTATTAACTTTTATGGTTATTGTAAATTTAACTATGTGGATTATTTGTTCACTTGGTGTAGCAGTCGAGGTAGTATTCCAATTAATCCCATGGTCTTTAGGCTGGGTAGATAAAATCGATGTTTTACTCTCTCGTACACTTTTCTGGTATTTCGGTCACCCATTAGTATACTTCTGGTTATTGCCAGCTTATATGGTATGGTATGTGATCATCCCGAAAATTATTGGAGGTAAAATTTATTCGGACGCACTAGCAAGATTATCCTTTATGCTGTTCTTAATCTTCTCTATCCCAGTTGGATTCCATCATCAATTGACAGAGCCAGGTATTGATTCATTTTGGAAGTACTTGCAAGTTGTTTTAACAATGATGGTAGTTATACCTTCCCTTCTGACTGCTTTCTCTATGTTTGCTTCATTTGAGATTCGTGGAAGACAGCTTGGAGGAAAAGGCGTATTTGGATGGTTTAAAAAGCTACCTTGGAAGGATGCGCGATTCCTAGTACCATTTATCGGAATGGCTGCCTTCATCCCTGCTGGGGCTGGTGGTATTATCAATGCATCTAACCAAATGAACCAAGTAGTACATAATACTATCTGGGTTACAGGTCATTTCCATCTTACTTTAGCAACAACTGTCGTTTTAACATTCTTTGGAGCAGCCTATTGGTTAATCCCTCACCTTACTGGTAGAGTGTTGACTAAACAAATGAATAAGCTAGCTATTATACAAGGTATTGTTTGGGCAGTAGGTATGTCCATCATGTCTGGGGCAATGCATATTGCTGGATTATTGGGAGCCCCCCGCCGATCAGATTTCTCAACCTATGGTGAATCTGCCCAGGCAGCCGAGTGGGTTCCGTACCAAATCGCACAAGCAGTTGGCGGTACAATTTTATTCATCGGTATCATCTTAGTCTTATATATAGTAGCTCAATTAGTATGGTTTGCTCCTAAAGGTGATACAGAATTTCCAATTGGAGAAGTATCCGAAAATGCAGAAAAAACACCGATGGCACTCGAAAACTGGAAAATATGGTTAACGATTTGTATTTTCTTAATTTTATTTGCTTATACGGTTCCGGTGTTTGATATGATTCAAAATGCTCCTCCAGGTTCAAAAGGTTATAAATTCTGGTAACTATCATTCTTTTAAATATATACGATGGAAGAGAGACTATTCATATAAACAGTCTCTCTTTTTGTTTTTATAATCTTGCACTTGTTGATCATCTCGTCGTTTACAAACTTTAGTAGTTTCTATGTATGGACAAGGCGTTAGAGGGACTACCCGTAAAAGCCAAATTTCTGACTTTTAGAGCACTCCCTTTTAAAAATGTATTTATCATTATACATATTTAAGCACACGCCCACCCAAATAGGGGTTTGCCTATTTAAATTTTTACCCCTCTGACCGTACTCTTACTTGTCTAATTTGTAGTACTTTTAAAGTTAGATCTACTACCATTTTCTCTGTAAGCGTATCAAAAGTATCGCGCATATCCACTAAGCACGGAGAGTAGTCAAGCTCGAAAAACTCAGCTCTCACCAATTCACAATAAGGCTGCTCATTATAGAAAGTACTGTTCTCAAAGAAATACTTATCTAAACGAGGCATTTCACTGTTTTTCGGATTAATGAAACGGGATTGACTTTCAGAAGACTTAGTAATGATAGGGTATAGAATAAAATCAGACCCATTTAGGTCAGCAAAGCCTGTGAAAGGTACGGAAGCAATACGATCGTAAATTACACCGTTACAATCATCAGTTGCGTATTCGATGTCCTTTCTAATAAATCCTTCAACAAATAATTTAGCTCTAGTAACTCTGCGAGAGCCATCGCAAGAATCCATCGGATCAAACCTTACCGGTACAAGCTTACATTGTGTTAAGAATACATCCTTGTGTACTCTTTTGATTTCGCTTGCAGGTGGATCTAATGATATATCCGCTTCTACTACTATTTGAATTGTAGTTTCCGCTAATACAGCTGGCACCTTAATAATCGGGTAAAAATTATCGGGTACTACGCAAGGATCAACAGGATCATCCTGTAATTGTGGTAGAGACCTTGCATTATCTACCGGACATGGGTAAACATTGGACAAATCGCCATTGTTTAAACCGTTCTCTTCATTCATTTAAAATTTCCTCCATTCATTTTTTGCGAAATTAATTCATTTCTGTTTTAAGTTATGTAAAATCACCGATGGATGTATAAGCAATAGACACAGAAACGTAAATTATGTCGATATTATTTATCTATTTCACTGTTTAAATAACTCTTTTGTGTAATATAGCTTAGAGATTTCCTCTAACTATTCACAACCACTAATTTAAATTTTACTAGCTCTATGGAATTCATGATCACCATTCTCTTAAAGGAGCTAGGAACCGTGTATAGCATTGATCCCACTGGACTCGTCGCCTACTGCTTAAAAGATTTATATAAATAATGAGCAATTAAATAAGCCATCACCAACGAACTCATTCGTTAGAGATGGCTACATTAAAAAAGGTACTTGCACTAACAAAATTACTGTACAAGTGGAGTTTATTTTTTTGTAGATGGATAATACACTTTCTGAACTTGTAAAAGCTGCAAAACTAATTCAATTACAGCATTTTGTTGCACTTTAGGCGATTCAGACGGTAAATCTTTTTTCCTTAGCTTTTCCTCGCTTTCCGACAACACGGTATATTCAATTCTTTGTATAATAGTCCCTTCTATTAACAGCTTTCCTCTCGTTGCCTGTTGGACACCTTCTTCGTTGGATTGCTCGAAAGAGGAAGGTATGAATTTACAAGAAGCCAATTGAATATCCTTTGATAGTTCTTTAATATTAACTACTCTTTCTTCTAAATCTAAGGCTCTTTTTAAGCTTATTTCAACATCATACTCCCCTATAATTACAGGTACTTTAATATGCACCGCTAACGGGAGCTTATTTTCCTTTTGCCCTGAATTATGTCTAACTTTAACTTGGGACTTATATAGGTTATTTTCTGCTACAGATAGTTTTTGTGAGTCATTGTTATGAGCAGAAAAGAGAATTTCATGCACTTTATAACCTAACAGATGGCAATAGAGTTCTTCTTGAAAAAAGTACATACTATCAAAAAATACTGTATCTAAAAGTGGAAAATGATCGTTGTTTGTAGGTAAAAAATTATACCCTTCCTGCTTTGCACTACCATAAAGTGCAGGGTTCATAAAATCTTCAATATCTACGTAGGTAGAAAACGGAATATATATGGTTTTTGTTTTTATATTAGAAGTGGGTCCCTTTACTCTATAAATTACTTCCTCTAAATTTTGAGAATCTTCTTCTGCAACTAAGTTAGTGAGTAATATTTCCTCTTCCTCTATAAGAGATTCTTTTACTATAGTAGGTATGTTTTCCTCTTGATGATGAGTATTATCTGGTAAAGTGTTGAAGTCATCACTTTCACCCGCTTCTTTACTAGCAATAATTTTTTTCAGACTACTAATCATTTCAGACAAATACGTGTCTCGAAGACTTTCTTCCATAAATCTTATATTATCTTCATTTTTAATTTCTAATTCTTTAGTTATGGAATCTAATGGATCTATTTCATGAGCAATTTCTATGGAAGAATAATCTACATCATTTCCTAAAACTAACATTTCCTCTTTACTGTCGTAGGAAGGTATTGTAGGCATGTTTGTTTCTTCTATAGATTCCCCTTGTTTTGAATCTTCTTGTAGGGAAGGGATCTCGATTGCTTGCGCCTCAATAAAGAAGGAAGAATCCTGGAGCGGTGTTTGTTCTGTGGCATTCCATTCTGTTGGTTCTTCTTCTGACTCAATGTAAGCCATCACTTCTAATTCATGATTATAATCTGCATTTTCATACTCTAATACAGGATTTATTTTACGTCTCGGTTTTGGCAAATAAGCCCTAATATATTTTAGTTGATTAGGCTGTTTAATATTCTTTTTATTATTTGATAGCAGATAGTATGGCTTAAGTGAATTTTTTTCTTCCCTTAAAAAATTGAATAAACTATTTTCCTTTGTATTTTCTTGAGGGCCATTTATCATAATGTTATCTTCAGATGGTACTGTGGCTATAAATCGTCTGCGCCGTTTTCTTTTGAAAGTACGTCTGTTTACTTTTTTAATATCAGACGCATATACTTCTTCTATCTCAGTTAAGCTATCATCTTCAAATACTTCTTCATCACTTTTCACTTCAGCCGATTCAAATAGTTGTGAAACTGAAAAACATATACATTTCTTTTGATTGTTATTAATTTCAACGAACGCACCATAATCAAACCATGGAACAGTCAATTTTCCCTCTGAATTGTTATAGTGAAAGTCACTAGCAATATTAAATGTAACAGCCTCTTCTTTCGTAAAGACAACTCCATCCTCTATATTTGGTATGATTAACCCCACCTTTCTCTTATTACTTGAGACGTTTGCCCTGTATTATTTATATTATTCAGTTAGAAGGAATTCGTTCAAAAAAAAACCTTTTACTTCAAAGTTCGTCATATGATTTCACAAATTCCTTATAAATAAGAAGGAATTCGAGTAATTTAATGGCGATTCTATAAAGTAAAAGGTTAAATTTTAGTATTATTCATTTGAAATGGTTGTAGGTAAAATACGTGCAAAACGATCTTCTATTAACGCTTCTGAATCATTTAGAAGAAGGTGTATTTCACCGTGATCCTCAGACGTACGGATAAGACGTCCTATTCCCTGTTGAAGTCGAAGAAGCATAAACGGTAATTCTACTTCTTCAAAGGGATTGTTAGAAAACGAACGTTTTGCATCGAATAATGGATCTACTGGTGGGAATGGCAGATCATAGATAATTACTCGAGTTAAAGCTTCTTTAGGCAAGTCTAAGCCTTCCCACAAATGATAAGAACAAAGGGTAGAGAATTCTCCATTTTGAAATTCCTTCACAATTGTTGAAAGCTCACGATCCCCTTCAAAAGCAATGTCCTTAGCTTGAGTCGATGCTCTAAAATGATCCATCGCAGCTTTAGACTTAAACAAAATGAGTGTTTGACTAGTAGATTCCAATATCTTATCGGTTTCATGAACTTTTTCTACTTGACTAACATGATGAGCTGTTACTTTCATAACCTCATCATAGTCGAATGGTGATGGTACAGAAAATGATTGATACTTCTCAATTCCTAAAGAATCTGCCAAATAAGTAAAATCTTTTTCTATGGATAAGGTTGCAGAAGAAAAAATGACAGGCAGTTTAGTACTAAATAGCTTTTCATTTAAAATATCCGTTACTAGCCTTGGCATAATAATAAGTGTTTCATAGCCATCGATTATTTCTAGCCATTCAACGCCATCACCTTTTTCTGTAAACAGCCTTAGCGAGAATGAATACTGCTCTAAAAATTCTTCTACCATTCTTAGCTCATATTCTGGAATCGTAAACAGTTCCGATTCAAATACAAATTCCTCAAGCAAGTCGTCTGTAATTTTAATCGCCTGCTTACATAGCTGCATTAGTTGAGGTGATTTATCAATTTTCATACGTTCGGTTTCCTCAGTAACACTACCAACTCTTAAAACACTAAAAATCTTCTCATGTGTATTTTGAAGTATTTCCATAAGATTTAACGTTTTTTCTCGGACACCGTCAACCATCACCCGTTCTAGTAAACGGATCAGTGTTTCACTCTGCACTTCATATGTAAGTGCTTTTTGAGCTGCAAATTCTAATAGATGTCCTTCATCCAGTACAATCATAGAGACTTCAGGTAAAAAAGGTAGCTGCCCTTCACGAATGCGAGAGTCTTTTGTCCAAAGATGCTCCATTAAAAAGTCATGTGAGCAGATGATTAAATCAGATGATTCCCGGTAATGTTGACGGTGAATAGTTTGCCCACATCGATTGCGCAAATCACAAACTGTACATTGTTGAGTAGGATGGAAGTTAACTTTTTGCCAATCTACATCCGAAACTCCAGGAAACTGGCTTCTTTCACCAAAAGGGAATATGCTTTGTAGAGAAGCAGAACCATAAACGAAATCAGGAACACCATCTTCAATTTCTTCTATGAAGAAGTCATTCTCTCCATTTTTTTGAGCCTCTTCTAGTCTTTTTAGACACAAATACTGATTGCGTGATTTAGCTAATCTCACATCTATTTTTATATCTAAATAATTTTGTAACTTAAAAATATCACCAGCCTCTTTTACTAGCTGCTCTATTAGTGTTTCATCAGCGCAGGCGATAAGTGCTGGTTTTCCAGTATATCTCGCATAAGAAATAGCAGGTAGCAGATAAGCTATCGTCTTTCCTGTACCTACTCCAGCCTCTGCAAACAAGACATTTTTCTCTTTTAAAGCTTTTTCAATTTGATAAGCCATGAAAATTTGCTCATCACGACATTCAAATCCTTTTTCGGGTAATTCATCGTATAAAACGTCTCCCATCCAGTCTCCTAATGATTCAAAGAAAGAACGGTCCTTAGATAATTTAAATGGTAAAGCTTGCTTCATTTTCTAACTCCCTTAAATATAATATAACAGCAAGGGAGAGCTTAATCTCCCCTACTGTTATGAACGTTTACCCCAAAACTGATAGTAATCTGTTCTTATAAACCCATTGAACAATTTACGTTTCTTCGTTGCTCTACGACCATACAGATTTTCAAAATTCTCCATGGAAGATAACATATAAACTGACCAAGAAGGATATTTTTCCATCATATGCCCTAAGTCACTAATAGCTTTCTCAATTTCTTCAATTTCACCTATACGCTCTCCGTACGGTGGATTACCAATCATTACGCCATCCATTAAGTCCGTAGAGAAGTCGCTTGCTTGCATTTGTTTAAAGCTGATTAAATCAGCAAAGCCTGATTCAAAAGAGTTCTGCTCTGCAATTTGAATCATTTTATGATCAATATCTGAACCAATTATTTCTAAAGGTTGGTCATAGTCGGCTAAATCTTCAGCTTCATTTCTTACATCATCCCAAATTTTTTGAGGCATCCAAGCCCAAGCCTCACTATGAAAATCACGGTTAAATCCTGGAGCAATATTTTGCCCAATCATGGCTGCTTCAATTGGAATTGTACCGGAACCACAAAAAGGATCAACAAAAGGTCTATTGGGACTCCATTTAGAGATTTTTACTAAAGCTGCTGCTAAGGTTTCTTTTAAAGGTGCTTCCCCTTGACCATGTCGGTAACCGCGCTTATGCAGTCCAGCTCCGCTAGTATCAATGGTAATAGTCGCTACATCCTTCAATATACTAATTTCTATCTTGTATGTAGCCCCGGACTCATCTAAAAACCCAATTCGTTTATAGGCTAGCTTTAATCTCTCTACAATCGCTTTTTTAACAATAGCCTGACAATCAGGAACACTAAATAATGTTGATTTGACTGATTTGCCTTGTACAGGAAAAGCAGCATCTACAGGGAGGAACTTCTCCCATTGAATCGCTTTAGTATTCTCAAACAGTTGATCAAAGGTTCTGGCAGGAAATTGAGCAGCTACAATCTTTACACGGTCTGCAACTCGTAGCCATGTATTAGCTCTTGCAATTGCTCTTTCATCTCCTTCAAAATATACCTTTCCGTTTTCAGTTGTTGTTTCATATCCTAGTGCTTTTACTTCTTCTGCAACGATTGCCTCTAGCCCCATTGCAGCAGTAGCTACTAATTTAAATGTTGTCATTATACCTTCCCTTCTTGCTTATGGATCTCCCATAACTCTAAGAAATCCATTAGCCCTTTACTTGGAACTGGCTTGCTATAATAGTATCCTTGGATAATATCGCAATTCATTTCCCTTAGAATTTCTACTTGTTCCTTAGTTTCTACACCTTCAGCTACAACCTTAATATTCAAACGATGTGACATTAAAATAATAGATTCCACTATTGCTTGTTTATCCTTTAAGGTAGTTATGTGCTGAATAAAGCTTCTATCAATTTTTAAATAGTTTATAGGAAATTGGTTTAAATAACTCAAGGACGAGTATCCTGTCCCAAAATCATCAATAGAAATTTTAAATCCATTACTTTTAAGCTTTATAAGCTTAGAGATAATATTATTCGAATCCTTCATAATAGTGCGCTCAGTTAATTCTAATTCAAGCTGCTGTGGACTACAATTATATTGCATTACCAAGTTGTTTATTCTTTCAATAAAATTATCTTGTTGAAAATGTATAGATGCAATATTAATGGATACTGAAATACTACTAATATCAAGTGTTCTCCATTCAAGGATATCTAAACATACTTTTTTAATAATTAACTCACTTAATGGGATGATTAGGCCAGTTTCTTCAGCAAGCGGGATAAACTCTGCTGGAGATACAGTACCTACCTGATCATTTTCCCACCTTACTAAAGCCTCTACTCCAATAATGGTTTTTGTTTCCAAGGAAACTTTAGGCTGGTAATGGACGGAGAAATCATTTGCTTGTATCGCCTTTCTCAGTTCAGCCTCCAATAACAGCAGCCTTTTCGAATCTCTCTTCAAATCTTCAAAGTAAAATGCATATTGATTACGGCCATTATGCTTAGCAAAGTACATTGCCTTATCTGCCTTGTGAATAAGTTCATCTATTTCTTGTCCGTCTTGAGGAAAAAAGCTGATCCCTATACTAGCGGTTAAATAAATTTCCAAATCATCTATTATAAATGGCTTGCTTAGCATTTTAATAATTTCAATAGCAATTTGGCCAGCATCTATATGTGATTTAATATGTGAAAGTGCAAGTAAGAACTCGTCTCCACCATACCTTGCCAAGATACTATCCTTTGGTGTTATATGCCTGACACGTTTCGTAAATTCAACTAGAATTCTATCTCCTATTTCATTTCCAAGTGATGCATTCACTTGCTTGAAACGATCTAAATCGATAAACAAAAGTGCACTGCAGCTATTTGGAGTCGATTTTTCAATCAACTGTAAAAACAATTCATTAAAAGAGAACCTGTTAGGTAAACCTGTGAGATAATCCGTTGAAGACAATGTCTTTATTTCTTTTTCTGCACTTTTTTTTATGGAAATATCAGAAAACACTCCAAAATAATGTGTAGTTTCGCCTAGTTCGTTTTGAATTCTAGTAATTTTTAAGTGCTCAGGGTATACTTCACTATTCTTCCTTCTGTTCCAAATTTCACCTTGCCAAGTTCCTTTTTTGTCTAACTCTTTCCACATGGACTCGTAAAATGATTTGTCCTGCTTTCCGGATTTTAATATGCTAGGAGTTTTATCTCTAACCTCCTCCAAGCTATATCCAGTAACCGCTTGAAAGGCAGCATTCACTAAAGTAATTTTTAAATGTTCATCCGTAATCATAATACCCTCAGTAGTGGAATTAAATACTTTCTCTACTAGCTCTTTTGGGTACAAAGAAAAGCTTTCGGGATGTTGCTCTTTTTTCACTTTCTATGACCTGCTTCCCCTCAGTACTCACTCGATGATAAAATACAATTCTATTAAAGCATTAATAACCGCCTTTAAGACATCAATCAAGCAATCTGAGATAAATAATAGTATAGGGTGAGGTTTTACTCTCTCTCATGATAAAATATGTAGTCAAGAAAAGAAAAGCTCTCCGTGATTGGAGAGCTTTTCGTATTATTAATTATAGCCACTCATAAACTCAATAAGCCATGTTTTGTTTCCACGGTACTCAAACGGTGAACTACCTCGTACGTATGTGGACGGCAATCATCTATCTACAGATTAATATCTGTTTTTCTATCCGTTCAATTCCTTCAAGAAAATGCCCCTACCATAATTTGGGTTTCTCACTCGTGGGGTTTACCTCGTTCCACCTGTATAGTTTCCTATCCAGCTTCGTCACTGTGGCACTTTCAGAGATTGTTAGCCATATCCGAAGACTTAGGCCTTCATCCCGCCGTCAGCCAAAAGGCTGCCTTAGTTTATTTTTTCACTAAGCACGAACACTACATTCATCGCAGAATTGTGTGAGCATGGACTTTCCTCTACAATGTCTAAGCATTGCAGCGATTGCCCGAATAAATAAGTGGTAATTACATTGTATATGATTTGACATGAAAACACAAATTTTCTTTTTTGATAAAATATTATTCGTACAATTTAGCTCCAAATACATGTTTTTCTAAATGAGATAATCTTTTTAGAATATCAAAATTAGTTGCACCTGCTGCTGGTTGTACGGGAGCAGATCTACGTGGTGCTTCCTCTAGCTCTTCTCTAAGTTGCTTGTTTTCTTGCTGCAGTTGAATGATTTTCTTTTCAAACGCTTCGTAGTCTTGAATAATATCGTCTAAAAACATATCTACTTCTTCTTGGTTATAGCCTCTAAGACCCGTTTTAAATTCTTTTTCTAATATATCAGAAGCTTTAAGTTTAAATTCCATGTAGCATCTTCCTTCCGTCTACAATTAGCTACTCGTATTATAGCATAATGGTGTCGAATAATGGAGTAATTTCGCGTGATTATGTGCGTTTTTTGTTAGGTTGTGCGCTTTCCCGGGAAATATCTATTTTTCTTTTTATTCTTATTTCCCGCTTAAGAAGCTCACCTTCAAAACCTTTAGGAGAATCCATCCTAGTCTTACTCCAATAATCTAAGCATTCCTGCGTTTTTTCTAATGCTTTTTGATAATCTTTCTTCTGATGTTCATAAAGCTTTGCAAGTTCCACCAAAACCTTTAGACGATATTTCCCGTCAATTTCCTTTAAAGCTATTTCGAATGCTTCTACACTTTCTTCTATTAGATTTTGTCTTTTTAAATGTAACCCAATATAAAAGTATGCGACGCTTGTTTCACTTTCTGAAAATTGGTCTACAACGAATTCAAACCATTTATTGCTCGCATCTTTTGATTTTAGGTCTTTAAACCATTTACCGATATTCGTGTAAGTGTTAGCAGTTTCTAGTGATTCTTCTTTTTTTAAAAGATCTATCGATAAAGTATAGAGAGTTGCAAGTGATAAGATATCCCATTCATTATGCTTTAAAATTCTCATAAGATTAGTAGGATCACCTTGTTTTACTGCATCAAAATAAATAATGGGTGCCAAGTGTCCTGGAAGATCATTTTTTCTTGTAAAGCCCAGTTTGCTCTCTTCTAGTTGCTTTAGTTTAAATCTCTCTAAATCACCTTTCCATATTCTTTTGGAGGAATGCATTAAATCAATTTGCTCATGTTCTTTTAATGGCGGAAGATTATTGCGATTCATCGTCCAGCGAGTATTTAACTGTGGAATATCGAAACTCTTACCATTATAAGTGATAATAGTTTGTGTATCTTTCCAAAATTCAGTAGCTAACAGAAACGCTGCTTCCTGCCCAGGCTCTACTAACACATATTGAGATAGCAAGTATCCACCGGGCGCTTTTTTTAATATACCATTTAAAAAAATGAGCACACCTGTCCCTTTTAACCCAGTTGTTTCTGTATCATAGAAGCAAAAAGGATTACCTGGTGAAACCGTAAGTGGATGATTTGGGTATCTCTCTTGCATGAAGGAAATTGCCTCCTCCAGCTTATCCAAACCAATAGTTCCATGTATATGCTTCTTACGATAAAATGTTTCTTTTAAAAAGAAAAAACCCTTCTCGTTTTTTATAAGCTTTAAACCAGCTTGTTTCCATTGTTCTGTATAAAAAGGAAGTGCAATTTCTGGCACTTCCTTTTTGGGCTGTTTCTCGGGAACATTCTTCTTCAGAAGTCCCTTCATCTCTAATAGTTTTTTCTCATATGACATAACGATCCACCTGTAGCATATGCAGTAATTTTATAACTTCTTTCTTTAAGTTATTTTCAGCATCTTGTGCTCCAATACAAGCTGGACACCCACCAGTACATGGACAGCTCGCAACTTGCTCTGTAACTTTTGGAACTAAGTCATTCCATAGGTCAAACATTCTCTCGGATAAACCAATACCGCCAGGATAGCTATCGTACATAAAGAAAGTAGGCTTCTCCACGTTTACTGATTTTACCTGTGGGACTACATGAATGTCCTTAGAATCACAATGAATAAATAATGGTATAAATGAATGCAAAGCATATGCTACACCCGTCATCGCATCTGAAAGCAAGGTTTCCGACCAGTCATTTGGCTTATCAAAGCTAAACCAAGTGGATGTAGTGTGAAGCTCTAAAGGCGGTAAATGTATTTTACCTGATCCAATATTATCGTGCGTATCAAACTTAATCTTTTTGAAGATGGTCGGCTGAGCAAGAACAATAATGTCTCCAAAACGTAGTGTTCCAATATCAGCTTCTTTTTCCTTATCCTCACTTAGCACCTTTAGCTCGATTGCAATATTAGCATCTGTAAAATAATCCACGTCCACTTCTTTAACAAATGCCTTTTTCTCTTCCCAATCTAATTTCTCTACTTGAAACTGTGTTCCTTGATGAAGGTATATAGCTTCCTCGTGAAGCAGGGTCATCGCACTATAAAGATCCATCTCTCCTATGACTCGAGTTTTAGTAGGTACTGACTGATCAATTATAATGACATTGTCTTGGGAGGCAGAACGAAGACTAACATTACTAGCAGGAAAGCTTTCGGACATCCAATGCCATTTATCTGCTGTTTTTAACAGAACCCCTTCACTTTCTAAGAACTCTAGCAATTCCTGAATTGAAAATTCACCATAATTGTCGCTAGTCGTAAAAGGAAGCTCAAAAGCGGCACATTTAAGATGATCCATCAAAATAATCATGTTATCAGGATGGATTCGAACCTCTTCCGGTGATTGTCCAAGAAAATAGTCTGGATGCTTAACTACGTATTGATCTAGGGCAGTAGATTGTGCCACATAAATTATGAGCGCTTCATCCTGCCTACGCCCAGCTCGTCCTGCCTGCTGCCATGCACTAGCTATATTGCCAGGGTATCCAGTCATAATGCATGCTTGGAGCTGGCCAATATCTACACCTAGTTCTAATGCATTCGTGCTTACTACAGTACGAATTACTCCATCCCGGAGTCCTTTTTCAATATCTCGTCGTTCAGAAGGTAAATAACCGCCTCTATAACCACGAATAGATTGGTCATTTATTTTTTTACTTACTAGAGCCTGCAAATAAGTCACTAGCATTTCTACTCTTACTCTGCTTTTAGCAAAAACAATCGTTTGAATTCCATTGACATATAACTCTTGTGCAAGGTCTCTCACTTCTAATACTGCACTACGTCTCACATTAAAAACGGGATGTACAATCGGAGGATTATAAAAAACAAAATGTTTTTTCCCAGCAGGTGCACCGTTCTCATTTATAAGTAAATGTGATTCGTTTGTTAAGTTCTCAGCAAGCTCCTTAGGATTTTTAATCGTGGCAGATGTACAAATAAACTGAGGGCTACTACCATAAAATTCACAGATTCTTTTTAATCTACGAATGACATGTGCAACATGGCTTCCAAATACACCTTTATATGTATGAATTTCATCTATAATAATATATTTAAGGTTTTCAAATAGTGAAACCCATTTTGTATGGTGCGGCAAAATGCCTGAGTGCAGCATATCTGGATTGGTCAGCACTATATGTCCTGATTTCCTAATCTTTTGGCGTATTCCCGGCTCGGTATCACCATCATAGGTATAACTTAAAATCTCCTCCCCGCTTTCCCGAATCAATTCATTTAAATCACTTTTCTGATCCTGTGCTAACGCTTTAGTCGGAAATAAGTAAATTGCTCGAGAGGTGGGATCTTCCATAATAGATTGCAATACGGGAAGATGATAACAAAGAGATTTTCCAGAGGCGGTGGGGGTAATTGCAGTAAACGATTTCCCTAAGGAAGCAGCATCGAAGGCTTGTCTTTGATGAATATAGAGTTGTTCCACCCCTCGCTTTTTTAAAGCATTTGTGATGGATGGATGCATGTGATGTGGAAAAGGAGCATATACGGCTTCTTTCTCCTCCACAGTATGGATATGCTCTATTTGTGGAAATCGATTATTATCAATTCTCCAATCATCTAATAGCTCAGCTATACTTTTGTTTTTTAGCATGTTACTCCCCGACCTCCTGTAACGCTTGAAGAATGGTTTCTAAAGTATATTTGGAAGAATGTACAGACTTTAAAAAACGTTTTTTACTAGTGGCTTTATAAAAGGACTGTACGACAAATTGTCTCATTGATTCAAGTAACGAATCAATTTGACTCGGATGTACATATTTGGGACGCTTCATTTGGATCCAAGGACGTACTAGTTGCTCCCATTCGTTCAGTAATTCATCTATATCATACGCATATGGCTTTACTTCTTCAAAAAAATCCGGTTCACGGTCTTCTTCACGAAAACGGTGAAACCTTTCTATACAACTATCACATTCAATTAGCAGCTGTTTATTTACGTTTGTTAATGACAAAGTAATCCCTCTCATTCTAGTAATAGTTTATCAAAAAGCATAGCATATTACCAGCTTCGAACGAACATACATTCCTTACAGATTACTTTCTAATTTTTCCATCTTCCCTAGCAAGCGAAAAGATGATTTACTAAAATCTTCTTCAAATTGATCCTGTTCTTCGTTTAAACGGTTCTCCAATAGATATTCCAAAAGCTCTAGTTGATCAATAAGACGTTCAATTTTATTCATGTTAACACTCTCCTTTTACTGTTTAGTTCCTTCCTTCCTGATAAATCCCTTCCTACTCGACAAAGGTTCTATACATAAGACAAAACTAGCGGCACATCGACAGTGGTTAAGATGAAAAGCTTTGTTAAATTTATAGGTTGATTTTGACTAACAATTCTTTGTTATAGTGACTTAATGAGTGTAAACATTATAAAAAGGACATTCAAATAAAAATCATAAATAGATGACGAAATTGGTGTTGGTGACAGTTTTTCAACTTTGCTGCTTATGCGAGTAAATTTTTAGCACTTATCGATACATTAAAGCTGTTCCCATTCATTGATTGGAGCACCAGACGGCGACTCCTACGGGATGAGTGAGACAGATAATACATCACAACCACACGCGATTGCTGTGGGTGGTGGCTTATCGCTCACTCCGAGGAAAGCGTCCGGCTGTGGATAAATCAATTCTACCCTCTGATTTAAGATTTCTTTGCATCATAAATCAACCCAACCCTTAACATAGCCAAATGAAACTAAATTGATTACTCGTTCGTCTAACTAACTTGTGATAAACTAATATCATAAAAGAGGTGATTGTCTTGGCTATCCAATACCCTAATGGGAAGGTATATACACCTACCAAGAAAACAAAAACCCCAAAGCAAAAGGATTATTCTTTCAGTAATAGGGGTAAGACGTTAGAAGATGAGATAAATGATGCCAATGAGTACTATCTAGCTCATGACATTGCTGTCATCTATAAAAAACCAATACCTATTCAGGTCGTTAAGGTAGACTACCCAAGTAGAAGCTCGGCGGTTATAAAAGAAGCTTATTACAGAACACCATCCACTACTGACTTTAACGGGGTATACAAAGGGAAATATATTGACTTTGAAGCAAAAGAAACGGAAAATAAGACTTCATTTCCTTTAAAAAACGTTCATCTTCATCAAGTAGAACATATGGGAAGAGTTGTTCAGCAACTCGGTATTAGCTTTCTATTGGTTCGTTTCTCTACAGCGGATCGATATTTTTATTTGTCTTACGAGCATTTAAAATTTTTTTGGGATAGAATGCTATCTGGAGGAAGAAAATCAATCACTCTCGGGGAGTTTGAGGAATATGGGATTGAAATAACTCCAAAATATGCACCAAGGGTCAATTATTTAAAGATAGTTAATGACTTGTATGTATAAAGGGAAAGTGAGGAGACGTTTATGAGTGAGCAAAAATCTACTCGTGGACAAAGAAGAAAACAACAACTTGAACAAAAGAAAAAACAAACAAAACCTGCAAAAACATGGCTAAAACGTATCATGATAGCAATTTTAGCTATTGGATTAGTAGGATTAATAACTGGTGGGTCCGTTTATGCATATTATGCAAGCACAGCACCAGATTTAGATGAGGAATTACTAAAAGACCCGATCAGTCCTAAACTATTAGACGCAAACGGTGAAGAGTTTGCAACCGTCGGAAGTGAAAGCCGAGAATATATATCCTATGAGGAAATTCCTCAACAAATGGAAGATGCCATTTTAGCAACAGAGGATGTTCGTTTCTACGATCACATGGGAGTAGATGTCTTACGTTTAGGTAAAGCCGTTTTAGCCAACCTGAAGGATGGATTTGGTGCACAGGGTGCAAGTACAATCACTCAACAGGTTGTCAAAAACTCTTTCTTTACAAATGAAAAAACGATAAAACGTAAAGCACAAGAAGCCCATTTAGCTCTACAATTAGAGCGTGAATATGAAAAAGAAGAAATTTTCGAGATGTACTTTAACAAGGTATTAATGTCAGGACGTATTTACGGCTTTGGAACTGCTTCTAAGTATTTCTATGGGAAAGAATTAAAGGATTTAGAGCTACATGAGATAGCAGTATTGGCTGGAATGCCTCAAAGCCCAAATAACTTTAATCCTTTTAAAAACCCAGAACGTGCTGAAAAACGAAGAAATACAGTCCTTTATTTAATGAATCTTCACGGAAAAATAACTGACGAGGAAATGAAAGCAGCCCAAGCTATTCCAGTTGCTGACTCCCTTTTACCAGAAGATCAAAGAGTTACAAACCAAGATTCTAAATACGATGCATTTATCGATATAGTATTAGAAGAACTTGAAGAAAATGGGGATGGAGATGCTATTTCCGAAGGTATAACTATCCATACGACACTTCAACCGAATGCACAAAAGCAAGTAGAAGCAACCTTGAACTCTGATATATTCCCAACCGAGGATATTCAATCCGGGGTTGCAGTAATTGATACTCAAACTGGAGCAGTTGTCGCTGCCGGTGGAGGAAGAAATTATGGAGCAGATCGAGGATATAATTATGCTGATGATATGAAAGAACGATCACCAGGATCGACGATCAAGCCTTTAATAGATTATGCTCCAGCAGTAGAATATTTAGGTTGGTCTCCTGCTCAAATCATTGAGGATAAAGAAATTAAATATACAGGCACAGATCAAGTAATACGTAACGCAGATAATAAATATCTAGGTGCTATGACAATGCGGGAAGCATTATATAAATCTCGTAATACTACTGCAGTTCAAACATTAAGAGAAGTAGGTACTAAGAACTCTAGAGAATTTATTAGTCGATTTGGAGTAGATATCGGCACAGTAAATGAAGCCTATGCAATTGGTGGTATTTCGAAGTTCATGTCCCCTATCCAACTAGCAGGAGCTTACGCTGCTTTTGGTAATGGCGGTACTCATACTGAACCATATGCCATTAACAAAATTGTATACAGAGATGGCAAAACAGAGAAAAATTACAAGCCTGAATCCAAGACAGTTATGAAGGATTCAACAGCATACATTATTACAGATGTTTTACGTGATGTTTTAACAAAAGGTACTGGTAAGGCTGCTGCAATTAGCGGATTAGATGTAGCAGGAAAATCTGGTACGTCCAACTTCAGTGGAGATAAAAAAGGTGTTCCAGATGTATGGTTTGCTGGGTACACAACTAACTATTCAGTAACCGTATGGTCAGGTTATCATGACAACTCACCCATCACAACAGCGGAGGAACGAAGCCTTCCCCAACGAATCTTTAAAGAGGTTATGGGTGGTATTTCCGAGGGACAGAAAACAGAAAGATTTAAAAAGCCTAATTCAGTTGTAGAAGTTACAGTTGAAAGAGGTTCTAATCCATTAAAATTAGCTAGTGAGTATACACCTGAAAATATGAAGCTAACAGAGTTATTTGTTAAAGGGACAGAGCCTAAACAAGTATCTGAGGAATATGACCAGCTAGAACTAAATGCCCCTTCTAACCTATCAGTGCAATATGATGAAATAACATCATCGGCAACGTTAGATTGGGACTTCGAAGGACCTGAAGGCGAAGATGATGTTAACGTTCAGTTTGAGGTAGCGGTCTCTATTGATAACGGTCCAAGCGAAATTTTACAAACAACAGATAAAACAGGGTTGATCGTTCAAGCTCTAATCCCTGGTAGTAAATATTTATTTACCGTTACAGCAATAGCTGAGGATGTTCGAAGTGAATCAGCTAGTGTAGAGTTAGTGCTCGAAGGTATCGAAGAAGAAGATCTCGAGTCTCCTGATTCGGAGGAAGAAAAACCAGAAGATACCGAGGGTGAGAATGAAAACCAACCTGGAAACAATGGTAACAATGGTAACAACGGTAATGGTAATAACGGTAACAATGGTAATAACGGTAACGGTAATGGTAATAATGGAAACGGTAATAATAATGGTAATGGTAACAACAACGGTAATAGTGGCGGTAATGGTGGTAATAATGATGGTGGTCAAGAAGATGGTGGCACCGATGGAGAAAATCCTGAGGAAACCCCTGAAGACGGCACAGAAACCGGATCTACACCTTAAACTATTCGATTATTACTTAAAATGATTAAAAGAAGAACGAGGAAATGGGATTATAACCCTTTCCTCGTTTTTTAATTATTTCTTGAATTTATAAAGTGATTTTTTATTGCTTACCTTAGTTTAAGTGTAACATTTCACAAACGAACTCGTTTCACGAAATACCAACCCTAGCCTTTAAAGAGGGCATTGAAATACTTACGTTTTTATAATAAATTTGTTTTGAAAATTAAAAAAGGGTGCTTTTTGTTCAAATTGAACAGAAAACATCCTTTTTCATTGCCTTATTCTTGCTCTCCTTCGTTAAGTAACTTTAGGATTCGCTTCAGGTTGACCGCAAATATGGTTGTGGCTCCTTGTATTTCCATGCCAAAAAGACCCGTGCTAATCGCTGTATCGTAGCCGTATCCACTCTTTATCCTTCTTTATAACACCCAACTCTGAAAGGGCATATTTTACATTTTTCCACATCAAAATTATATTTATCATTGTGCGCACCCCTGCATTTACTTTTCTTTAGTATAGCAATATTACCTGAGTACATTTTAAATAAATTCTATAGTGGATTGGAGTGCAGAGCGGTGACTCCTAGGGGATTAGCGGCCACGGCGAGCACCCGGACTGAGCGCAGCGAGGGAGAAGGCTTGCCGGGCCGCCCCCAGGAAAGCACGCTCGGAACGAAAAAGACACGGTCTCAGGAAATAGGAGCCTTTATTCATACTCTACCTCTAAGAGTTTAAAAGTACTTTTTCAGTGCACTCGCCTTTAACATAGCCATATTTTTTTATATTTAAACTGCCCTAATCTAAAAATGCCCCATATGGACTCCCTCTCTAAGTTAGTTTAGTATCTAACTTTTAGTAGGCAGTATATATGGGGCATCGTTGAATAATTAAGGTTTTCTTGATTCCATAATAAAGCGAAGAGCAAGCTTCTTTTCCGTTTCTTTAAATAATTCATCCAGCTGTCGAAACGCCGCAAAAGTTTTATAGTTCTGTTTTATAAAAGTAAAACGTTCCTGATAGTTTAATGGACAAGTGCCATCTGCAAGGTCGATTAACTCGTTTAACAGATCAATTCCTTTTTCCATTAAATCATTAGACCCGTTATTTCTTTTTTTATAATGAGCTTGTATCTCATCTCGAAGCTCTGACCACTTTGCAAAAAGTCCGACAAAGTCTTCTTTTTTAAGCTTGGACAACTTTACTCATCCTTTTTTTCCCCTCTCTGCACACAGGCAGTAACGGACATTGTGGGCAATTGGGATTTTGTGCCTTGCAATGGTAGCGGCCAAAAAATATAAGCTGGTGATGTGCCTTGGACCAGGATTCAATCGGAGTCTTTTTCATTAACGTTTCCTCGACCTGTAGGACAGAGTCCTTCCATCGACATAGTCCTAATCGCTTCGATACTCTTTCGACATGAGTATCGACGGCAATGGCAGGAATGTCAAAAGCAACTGAAACAACTACATTAGCAGTTTTGCGCCCTACTCCTGGAAAAGTAGTAAGTAGATCTCTGTCTTCCGGTACTTCGCCATTATAAAGCTCTATTAGTTGCTTACTAAGCGCTTGAATATTTTTTGCCTTATTACGATATAGGCCGATTGAACGTATGTCGTTTTGTAGCTCTTCGATTGAAACTGCTAAATAGTCTTCGGGCTTTTTATATTTTTGGAACAAATTTTTAGTTACTTTATTTACAAGCACGTCCGTGCATTGCGCTGATAAAAGTGTAGCTACTAATAATTCAAAAGGATTATCGTGGACTAACTCACAATGAGCATCCGGAAACATCCTTTCCATTTCCTCTAAACAAAAATGCCATTGGGCCTTTGTAAGCAACGTTTCCACCTACTCTCTTTCTTCTAACCAATTGTAAAAAGGAACTTTCGCCGTATCTAAGGATTGCTCCTTTGGTCTTTGCATTGGTATATGCTGTCTAAACTGAGCCGACTGATTTTCTGCAGCTTCTACTGTTTTTATATTTTTCTTTTTCCACTCGAATAATATGCGGTCTATATAGCGCAGGCTTAGCTTTTGAGATAAGACAGCCTCTTTCAAAGCTAGCCTTATTAAAGAGGCAGAATGCTTGTCCTGGTCAAACCACATTCCAATTGTTTCATATTCCATTGGAGATAACAATCTACCGAATTCAGCTTCAAATAATTTGTAAATTTCGCCTTCTTCGCCCTTCACTTCTTCGTCTTCTTTATTAAGGTTTTGTTGCTCTACGCAATCGACCAAAAGCTCCCATAAATGATTAAAATCATAGTATTCATAATGAACTCCATTTTCGTCCATATGCTGTTCAATTTGGATTAATCCCTTTTGGACAAGACGTTGTAAAATCGTCACTACTTTATGTTCGTTAAAATGTGTACGTTCCACTAAGTTTTGAGGGGTTGGAAAGTGGTTACCCGCTTCTCCAAAAGCGATAAGATGTAATAGCAGAATAGCTTCCTCGTCCTTGACATTAATGGCCTTGTAATGGCTAAAAAAAAGCTGGGAAATGGTTACATTTCCCTGCTCTGTCCAGATTCGGAGCCGATTTCGCTTTTGCATACTCGCACTCCCTTTCTTATATAATACGCTGTAAAAGTTTATTAACGTAAATGATCTTTCTTTCGATTCTTATTATGGATATAAACGGTTTAATAGTCTTGGGAATGGGATAGATTCACGTACGTGTTCTGCTCCACTTAACCAAGCTACTGTACGTTCTAATCCAAGCCCAAACCCTGAGTGAGGAACAGACCCTTGTTTACGTAGCTCTAAATACCATGCATAAGCCGATTCATCTAATTTATGCTCTGCAAGACGTTGTTTTAGTAAATCATAATCATGAATACGTTCTGATCCACCGATAATCTCACCATATCCTTCAGGAGCGATTAAGTCCGCACATAATACAACATCGTCTCTGTCTGGATGAGGTTGCATGTAGAATGGTTTAATGCCTATAGGATAATGCGTGATGAATACTGGCATATCATAGCTTTCTGCGATAGCTGTTTCATGCGGTGATCCGAAATCATCTCCCCATTCAATATCATCAAAGCCTTTCTCGTGTAAAAACTTAATTGCATCATCATACGTGATACGTGGGAATGGTGCTTGAATTTTTTCTAATTTAGAAGTGTCGCGTCCTAAACGTTCTAATTCTAATTGACAGTTTTTAAGAACAGATTGGACAATATATGCCACATATTGCTCTTGTACTTCTAGATTCTCATCGAATTCTACAAACGCCATCTCTGGCTCGATCATCCAAAATTCTATTAAGTGACGTCGTGTTTTAGATTTCTCTGCACGGAATGTTGGTCCAAAGGAGAATACTTTTCCTAATGCCATTGCTGCAGCTTCCATGTATAGTTGTCCAGATTGAGATAAATATGCATCCTCATCAAAATACTTTGTATGGAAAAGCTCTGAAGTTCCTTCAGGAGAAGATCCAGTTAAAATTGGTGGATCCATTTTTACAAATCCATTTTCATTAAAGAATTCATATGTAGCACGAATTATTTCATTACGAATTTTCATAATTGCGTGTTGTTTTCTAGAACGCAGCCATAAATGACGGTTGTCCATAAGAAATTCAGTTCCATGCTCTTTTGGTGTAATAGGATAATCAACCGCAGCGTGAATTACTTCGATTTCTTTTACTTGTAGCTCATATCCAAAAGATGAGCGTTCATCTTTAGTTACTTCTCCAGTGATATACATAGAAGTTTCTTGAGTTAACCCTTTTGCTGTTTGGAAAATTTCTTCTCCAACAACTTCCTTTACTACTACTCCTTGTACAAAGCCGGAGCCATCACGTAGCTGTAAAAAGGCAATCTTTCCGCTTGAGCGCTTGTTCGCAAGCCAAGCCCCAAGTTTTATTGTTTCTCCAACATGGTTGGCCATATCTTTAATCATAATTTTTTTCATGTTGTCCTCCATTAGTCATAAATAAATTTTACAAATTGGATATTCTCTTCCACCAGTCGCCGTTATCAAATAATAGATAAACGTAGTTTAGATTATCCTTTGAATTGACAAAGGTAATCTCCCATACAGGGCCAACCTCTTCCACACCTAGCTTAGCGTGGAGCACCTTACTTTCTTGCTCTCCATCCAAAACGATGGAGATGGCTTCTTCTTTTGATATACCCTCTTCAAAGCTTACCTCCATGATAGGCTCTTCATTTGCCTTCAGTGGGATAAAAAATGCTTTTTTGGAGCCATCTTTTGTGTTACCTATAATCGTCTGATAAGAGTCGGTACTATTATACACATAGGACTCATCAATTGTCTCCAATAAGTTATTCTTTAGTGTATAAGATTCTGCAGACGTTAAGGCTTCCTTAAATGGCTCCCGAGCCTGAGTATATATAAGAATGCTAAGGATTGCGGTTAGGCTAATTGTAAAAATAACGATAAATAATAGCCATCTTTTAAGTGCCATATTTAGGTCCTGTAAATGGTAAAGACTGCTTTTTCTTGGTCTTCTTTATCTAATGCCAATCCAAACATTAAATCCTTTTCCTTCAAAGAACGGTTCAATGCATCTACTATTTTGTATAGATCTGATTGGTATTGTACGGTGACTGTGGAGATGACTTCGATTTTGTTTTCCATATTTCTACCCGCTTTCTAATACTCATCCTTAATTAGTATACCAATTTTCTAGCTCTAAGACTATATTTTCTAGTGATACTTTCTTTACAGGTATGTTAGGAATCGCCTGTAAAAAATCAGCCCCATACGACTTAGTCTCAATTCTTCTATCTAATACGATAAATACTCCCTTATCAGCGGAGGAACGAATTAAACGACCAAATCCTTGTCTAAATCTTAGAACTGCTTCTGGTAAAGAGTAGGATGAAAATGGGTTAAGCCCGTTTCTGCTCATTAATTCTGCACGTTTTTTAAATAATGGGTCATCTGGTGATGAAAAAGGTAAACGCACCATGATTACGACAGACAGTGCCTCCCCTGGCACATCTACGCCCTCCCAAAAGCTATTGGTGCCGAAAAGTACAGATTTCGAGAAGCGTTGAAAGGATTTTAATAGACGCATTCTACTGCCAGTTGTAATCCCTTGGGCAAACAGCATATAATCTTCGAGCAGGTTAGTCTCTTGAATTAACTCAACCGTTTTTCGAAGCATATCTTGTGAGGTGAATAATACAAAGCATCTTCCGCCAGTTACTAGCACTGTCTGAACAATTGCTTCTGCCACTGACTCAATATAGTCAGATTGTGAAACTTGCTGAATATCCGGCATATCTTCAATAATTAAGAGCTCTGCCCCATTATAAAAATTAGATTCTACTTTAAATTGATGAATCGGCACACTCGAACTAAGCCCTAGCTGTGAAGTGATAAAGTATTTGTTAGATGGTACGGTCAAAGTCCCCGACGTCCAAATAATACCTCCACTATCTCTTAACGGAGCCATTGCTTCTTTTATATCCTCTTGATAATCTAATGGTCTTTTGATGATAGTAAGGCTCCCTGGCACACTTCTATTATCTAGTTCGAGCCATTTTGCTTCTTCTTCACCATGCTGAAGAAATATTTCATCCCACTCACTTACTTTAATCTCTAGCTCCCGTAGCCAATATTCCCACTCATTTACGATAACTATTAATTGAGGGTCCAATAGGTTTTTCTTGGACGAGCCAACATATGGCTTTGTGGAATATATAAACGTCTGCAGATTTTTAGCTACTTTGATAAAATATGATTTATCTAGTTCTAACTCTTCCATCGTATTCGTACGTTTCGTACTTTTAGATTTATGAGGGAAGCTTTGTATAGAAGAAATGATGTGAGACATAGCGAGATCAAACGACTCTACAACATTTACAAAAAGCTTCTCTATGCGGAGTCGTACGGATAAAGAGACGTTTATAAGCGACAGTTTGTAAAGTAGATGATCGGTATCTAACGTTCCAAATTGACCTAAAATATACTTCCAATTAGTATAGGAAAAAATACGTTCTTTTCGAGAAATACTAGCATGGATCATTTGATGTGCTTCATCAATGATAGTTGCACAGCCATTCTCTAAAAGTTTAACTTCTCTATCCTTGTCTGCTATGATCATGGAATGATTCGTCACAAGTATATCGCAATCCTTACTCCGAAGAAGTGCTCTCTCATAAAAGTCAATTCCTTTTACGTCGTTTATCATCTTCTCAGAGGTTCTTCTTATTTTATCAACAAAGAGTAAACCCCCTCCAGAGACATTAAGCTCAGAAAGATCACCCTCCTCTGTCATAGTAAGCCAAACTAAAATCTGCATGATAGTGAAGGTTTCATCATATGACTCGTCATCTTGCTGAAGATGCTCCCAAAAACGATAAAGGTCAATATAGTGGTTAATCCCTTTTAGTTTAGCTACTCGAAGATTTATATTCAAAATGTCATGAAGCTTCGGTATTTCCTCATTTATTAGTTGATCAATAAGATGAGTAGTGTAGGTACTAATAATAATTGGCTTTCCTTGCTCTATTCCATAAATAGCAGCAGGGATTAAATACCCTAATGTTTTACCTATCCCAGTCTCGGCCTCACATACTATTTCTCTAGATTCGGACAGCGCTAGGTGAATTCTATCCATAAGCTCAAATTGGCCAGTTCTTTCCTCCAGCTTTAAACTTCCTTGTTGGAATAACTGCTTCTTTTCGTCGAAAGAGCTTGGGTAAACTAGCTCACTTTGCGTTGGAAGAGGCTCATCTCTTTCATATTGTAAAGGGATCCCTCGATATTCTAAATAATCCTTTGAGTCATACATTTTTCTTTTCATCGTCAGCACTTCAAAAAATATAAGAGCTAGATTGGATTTTAATTGAAAGGATCTCTTATGTAAAAGTTCTATTGTTTTCATTGGCAGCGTTTGTAGCTGATCAAAACATTTCAGCAGTAAATAAGCTGTAGCCTTCGCATCGTCATCTGCTCGGTGGGCAGATTCAAGCTCTATATGTAGCTCATTTGCTATATCCTGAAGTTTATAACTATAAATATTAGGAAACATCAGCTTTGCAAATTCCACTGTATCAATCGATTTACAAACTAATTTAGGTAATCCTACACGTTTTAGCTCCTGCTGAAGAAACGTTAAGTCAAAGTTCGTATTATGAGCAACAAAAATATGATCTTGCAACATTTCCAACACTTTTGGGGCAATCTCTTCAAATCTAGGAGCATCCTTGACATCTTCTTCCTTGATGTTAGTTAGATCCTGAATAAATAGAGGAATTTGTTTTTGCGGATTTACAAACGTATTAAAGGAGCCCGTTATTTTATTATTTTCTATAAAAACAATTGCAAGCTGAATAATTCGGTCACCATTGGCAGATGAATGGCCTGTTGTTTCAATATCGACAACTGCATATTTATGATTTTCCAACACACTTCATCTCACCATCATTAAAATTAAAAGCATTCTAACAAGCGCTCGAGCACTGCTTTTTAAAAATTGTACCACATTACTTTATTAGAAACGAAATATATGTAGGACTTAAAAAAAATTAAAATTATTATCCCTACTTCTTTCATTCTCAAATAAACAATTCAAATCCTATTTAGACGAAAAAATGTGCAGATCTAGCTTGTTAGAGAGAAAGTTGCAATAGCAATAAAAAACAAAGCCCCGGAAATTTTACGATTGGTAAAATTTCCGGGGACTTTTGAAATCCAGGGGCTTTTTTCTCCAGCCACCTCCATGTGCAATTATTACATGACTGTTGCTTCTGGCTCGTAGTTGATAATTTGGTTAATCGTATTATCTGAGTTCATAATTCCTACTGTTGGACGATGGTTTTTTGCTTCTTCATTCATTACGTATGCATAAGACAAGATAATTACTATATCTCCACGTTGAACAAGGCGTGCTGCAGCTCCATTTACACAAATTACACCGCTTCCACGTTCTCCTGCGATAATATATGTTTCAAAGCGTGCCCCATTATTGTTATTGACAATATGAACCTTTTCATTTGGCAGCATTCCTACTGCATCCAAGATATTTTGGTCAATTGTAATACTGCCTACATAGTTTAAATCCGCCTCAGTGACTACTGCTCGGTGAATTTTACTGTTTAACATCATTCTTAACATTATTACTGCACTTCCTTCATATTAACTATTATATTATCAATTAATCTTGCTTTTTCAAAAAATACGGCAGCTGCAAATAAGACTTCTTCTGTGTACTCGTTTACAGGTTGTAGTGTTGGATAAGCCAAAGCCTCCAGGTAATCTATTTTACCAGATGTGTTTTCAATTATATATTGTTTAGCTTCAGCAATAGCCTTTTGTACATCCCCCGTGCGATGCACGTTCTCTTTTGCCAGCGTAAGCGCCTTGTAAATATGAGGGGCAACTTCACGTTCTTGCGCGCTAAGAAATACATTTCGCGAACTTTTAGCCAATCCATCTTCTTCACGTATAGTTGGAACAGCAACTATTTCTAGCGGGAAATTGTATGCTTCAACAAACAGCTTAATAATCGCAAGCTGCTGAGCGTCCTTTTGTCCAAAATATGCCTTTGTAGGTTGAACTAAATGAAATAGCTTAGATACTACTTTCAGTACACCATCGAAGTGACCTGGACGTGTGGAACCACATAGCTTGGTAGAAATATCACCGGCATGTATCGTAATCCCACTTTCAAAAGGATACATTTCATCAGGCGTTGGAACAAATAATAAATCTACTCCAGATTCTACAGCAATCTTTGTATCTCGTTCAATATCTCTTGGATATCTATCTAAATCTTCATTTGGTCCAAACTGTGCTGGATTTACAAAGATACTAGCAACTACGAACTCGTTTTCTGCTCGAGCTTTAGTAAGTAGTGCTTGGTGGCCTTCGTGTAGATACCCCATCGTTGGTACAAAACCAATAGAGTGTTGTTTATGTTTTGCAATAATTGCTTTAAGTTCATCAATCTTTTGTACTGTTTGCATGGCTAGGGTTACCTCCGTATAGTTGGTTTAGTTGATCATCCTTCATGGTGAAAGAATGCTCTGTAGCAGGGAATGCACCATTTTTAACTTCTTCTACATACTTCTTAATACCGCTTAAAATAGGTTCCCCCACATTTGCATATTCTTTTACGAACTTCGGTATATGATGAGATCCATACTTAACCAAGTCATGGAATACTAATACTTGGCCGTCCGCAGTCGAACCAGCTCCTATTCCTATCGTTGGTACCATGAGAGCACTCGATATTTGCTCTGTTAGCTGATAAGGGATACACTCCAACACGACAGCACAAGCTCCCGCCTGCTCACATTTTTTGGCATCTTCAATTAGTTTTTGCGCAGCTTCCGCAGTTTTCCCTTGCACTTTATATCCACCCAGAACTCCTGCAGATTGAGGTAACAATCCTAAATGAGCGACTACCGGTATACCAGCAAATGTCAGCTTTTCAATTACAGGTATAATTGCTCCTGCTCCCTCTAGCTTTACAGCCTGTGCACCCGTCTCCTGCATTAAACGAACTGCGTTAGAGAGCGACTGATCGATATTTCCGTGATATGTTCCAAATGGCATATCCACAACTAAAAATGTATTCGGTGCTCCTCTTCTAGCAGCTTTACCATGATGAATCATATCATTCATCGTAACTGATACCGTAGAATCGTACCCTAGCACTACCATCCCAACTGAATCCCCTACTAAAATCATATCGACATTAGCTTCTTCAGCAAATTTGGCTGTTGGGAAGTCATAAGCTGTGATCATAGAAATTTTTTCTTCATTACTTTTCATTTTCAAAAAATCACTCGTTGTTTTCATCCATTTCCCTCCTTATAAAATTATTACCTCGGTCTAGCACATAAGCTTACCTTTGGTAAAATAGAAGAGAAAACCAAATATAAAGCCCTTCAATCCTTTACTTGGACAGAAGGGCAGAAAATTTAAATTCATCGGTTTTCTCCGTCCCTGTCATTCATAGATCAAGGCAGACTATTTAATTTAAAAAAGTAACTTACCGGTGTAGTTCTAAAAAGATACTACCCTTCGCATACAGAATAACAGAATTAGACGAAAACGTCCAAATTAAATTTTGAGTAAATCAATATCAGCCGAATAAATACCTTTTATTTCTCCATTATCTAATTGAAGCTGCAAAGCTCCATCATTAGTAATGCCAATAGCCTGTCCCTCAATTGTATCCCTAAGAGTAGTAGCTCTAATCCTATTGCCAATAGTACAGTTATAGCTCTCCCAAATGAGTTTAATAGGTTCAAAACCTAGAGTGATGTACATATCACTATATTTTTCTAGATAAAATAGAACTTTGGCAGCTAGGAGAGCTCTGTCTACATGTTCTCCAGTTTCCAACTTTAAAGAAGTGGCAATAGATTCCAAAGGTCCTTCAAAGGATTCTGATGTCTGATTTACATTGATACCCATTCCAATAATAATAGCTTGTACACGGTCCATATCTGACTGAAGCTCGGTAAGGATGCCAGTCACTTTCTTCCCATTAATGAGCAGATCATTAGGCCATTTAATGCTTGGCACACAGGTTGTAGTATCTTCTATTGCTCTGGCGATTGCTACAGCAGCTACTAGCGTAAACTGTGCAGCAAATTGAGGACTAATATTAGGTCGGAGTATGAGACTCATCCAGATCCCCTTTCCAACTGAAGATTCCCAAGAACGGTCTAGTCTACCACGACCTGCAGTCTGCTCCTCTGATACTACTAACGTTCCATGAGCGACACCCTCTCTCGCTTTGTTTGTAGCAATCGTCTGAGTAGAATCACAAACCGGATAATATATAATATTTTTACCTAGTTCTTTTGTTTCGAGATGAAGTGAAATACGTTCACTAGCTAAAGTATCCGGCATCTGTTTAAGAATATAGCCCTTTTTCTTTATAGCTTCAATTTCGTAGCCTTCTTCTCCAAGTCCTTTAAGATACTTCCATACCATCGTTCTAGAAATCTCTAGTTCTTCTGCGAGTGCTTGACCAGAAATTGGGTCTCCCTTTGCAGCCTGGAGTCTAGAAATAATTCTTTCTTTAATTGATATACTCACGAAAAAACCATTCCTTTATCTGTGCTCTGTCGTTTTTTAGTTCTTCGTTCAAAATCATTATCGTTAACTTATCTAAAGCTTCTTTAATCCAAGGGCCTCTTTTTTCCTGCTTCCATTCCATTAAATCATTCCCACTAACTACTACATCTCGCTTAGACGAAATAGCTAACTTCTTTTTTTCTTCTCTCAAGAGCTCTGGGGTATATGAATGCTCGATATTAAATAGGACCCTTCCATAGCTCGCTGCTGCAATCAATACTTCATCCGAAAACTGAAACAGCTCCACAGAATCCCAGCTCCCATTATTCAAAGATTCCACAGCACGGAGCACTTCCTTGACGTGTTTTTTTTCTGAATTGGAGCATTTAAAGGCAGAAAGTAGCTCAGTATGGTTAGAATCTTTATTCATTAATATGAAAAATGCCCATCCATTTGCTTTCATCCCAAAGCTATTAAAATCTCTCCATTTAGAGATTGAATCTACCCAATTTCCTACAAAATGTCTCGATAGCCCTGTAGAAACAAACAGTTCCATTCCTTTTGAGGGGTAATTACTAACCCAAATTTTCTCTAGCTCTACTTTTACTCTCTCTATAGAGATATGACTGATTAAAGGATGCAGCTCTTTGATGGCAGCTTGTGTCGAGCTATCTAAGGTGAAATTTAATTGTGCTGAAAAACGTATAGCTCGTAGCATCCTAAGGGCATCCTCGGAAAACCGTTCCTTTGGATTCCCTACTGCCTTGATCGTACCTTTTTCTAAATCGGAACTTCCTCCGAAGAAGTCGATTAACTTATCTTCTTTAGTTAAAGCCATCGAGTTAATCGTGAAGTCCCGTCTCTTTAAATCTTCCTTAAGCGTGTGAACAAATTTAACTTCGTCCGGTCTTCTATGGTCACTATACGTAGTCTCCGATCGAAAGGTTGTAACTTCAATTGGTTCTGATAAAACAACAAGAACAGTTCCATGTTCAATTCCCACATCAATAGTATGTTCAAATAATTCTTTTACTTGTTGTGGTAAAGCATTAGTTGTTATGTCTACATCGTTAGCTTGAACACCTCTCACGAAGTCTCTTACTGCTCCACCAACCACGTATGCTTCGAAGCCAGCATTTTCAAGTACGGAGATTACTTTATAAGCATCTGGCCATCGATTTTCCATTTATTTTTTCGCCACTCTTTCATACATCTCTTCATATTGATCTACTATTTGCGAGGAGCTAAAACGTTCCTTTACAATTTGGACTGCCCTTTTCTTTAACTGGTTATGTAAATGAGGATCCTTCAATATTTTCAGACCATATTCGGCAACACTGTCTATATCTCCAAGAGGTACCAAATATCCATTTTCACCAGGTATTATTACTTCAGGTATACCACCGACGGCAGTTCCAATACATGGAACCTCACAAGCCATTGCCTCCAGTAATACTAAACCAAATGACTCTTTTTCAGATAACAGTAGCATCAGATCTGAAATAGAATATAGCTCTGAAACATTTTCTTGTTTTCCAAGAAAGAGAACGTCTTTCTCAATTGGCTTACCCTTCACATATTCCATTACTGGATGCTTTTCTGGACCATCCCCTACTAATAGGAGTTTTGCTGGGACTTCTTTATGCATTAATTCGAAGCTTTTTACAACATCCGGAACGTGCTTGACTTTCCTAAAATTGGATACATGGATGACAACCTTTTCATTCTCTTTAATGCCTAATAATTCTTTTAGGTTGTTTGCATCCTTTTTGTGATACTCTCTTTCATCCACAAAATTATATATCGTCTCAATATCTTTTTTGGTCGTAATTAGCTCTCTAGTTTGTTTCACTAACGATGTAGAGACGGCTGTAACGACATCCGACTTTTCAATTCCATACTGAATGGCTCCCGTCAACGATGAATCATAACCTAGAACTGTAATGTCTGTCCCATGCAAAGTTGTAACAATTCCAATATCAGAATTAGCCATATCCTTAGCAAGGATTGCGCAAACCGCATGTGGTATTGCATAGTGGACATGGAGAACATCTAAGCCCTCATCTTGAATTACTTCAGCCATTTTATTAGCCAAAGCAATATCATAAGGGGCATACTGGAATACAGAGTAACTATTTACCTCCACCTGGTGGAACGTAATAGTTGGATAAATTTTGTTTAAGCGAAAGGGAACACTAGATGTGATGAAATGGATCTCATGCCCTTTTTCAGCAAGCATTTTTCCTAGCTCAGTAGCTATAACTCCGGAACCACCAACAGTAGGATAGCAAGTGATACCTATTTTTAGTTTACGCATGTATATGTCCTCTTTTCTTTATCTACCCCGACGTTCTTCTAGAAGACGCCAGTCTAGAAACCCCTCTTCGATTCCTTTAAGGAGAATTTCCGCAGTACCCATATTAGTTGCCAATGGGATTTGATAAACGTCACAAAGACGGATCAAAGCAGTAACATCCGGCTCGTGAGGCTGCGCTGTAAGGGGATCACGAAAGAAAATAACCATATCCATTTCATTATTAGCGATAGCAGAACCAATTTGTTGGTCTCCGCCTAGTGGACCTGATTTATACCTAAAAACAGAGAGACCGACCTCATTTATAATCCGTGTACCTGTTGTACCAGTAGCAAATAACTCATGCTCTTCAAGAATAGGCTTATATGCTGTTACAAATTGTATTAAATCCTCTTTTTTCTTATCGTGAGCCACCAATGCGATTCTCATCACGTTTTCCTCCTATAAAATAATCTCTTCTAATCCATATATTAATTTATTTTGACACATTACTTCTTTAATAGACAATACCACACCAGACATAAAAGAGCCTCTATTGAATGAGTCATGTCTCAATGTTAATAGTTGACCGTCTCCACCTAATAACACCTGTTGGTGAGCGATTAAGCCTGGCAAACGAACACTATGAATTCTCATGCCTTCAAAATTCGCCCCTCTTGCTCCAGGAAGGATTTCTTCCTCCTGTGGATGTCCTTGCGTTGCCTCTGTTCTAGTGTTTTGTATCATTTGAGCAGTTTTAATAGCAGTGCCCGAAGGTGCATCTATTTTTTCGTCATGATGCATTTCAATAATTTCTACGTCCGGTAAATACTTTGCGGCAGTTTGAGCAAATTTCATCATTAATACTGCACCGATAGAAAAGTTAGGTGCAATGATACAGCCAATTTGTTTTTCTTCCACTAAATTCCTTATACTATCAAGTTGTGCATCAGAAAATCCAGTCGTTCCAACTACAGGTCTTACACCATATTCTAATGCTGTTATTGTATGGTCATATACAGCAGACGGAACTGTCAAATCAACTAAAACATCTGGAGCAGTTTCTTCAATTAATTCAGTTAGGGATGTAAAGATAGGTATATTATCTCCTAGAGTTTCTTCCTGTTTTTTAGAATCTAGTAGTCCAACCAATAAAAATTCTGCATTTTTAATAACAGTACTAACTGCTTCTCTTCCCATTTTACCTCTTGGTCCTGCTATAGCTACTTTAATCACCATAGTTAGTCCTCCTTTTTAGTCCAGCGATCTTTATCTCGAGTGTTATATTTATGTAAAACTTTTTGTAAGGCACCTTCTAAATCTATGCCCTCAGAGTTAGCCAGACAGATCAACACAAAGAAGAAGTCTCCCATTTCATCAGCTAATTCTTTTTGTACTTCCGTATGCTTCTTTTTCTTAGTACCATACTTATGTTGTACCTCTCTCGAAAGCTCACCTAGCTCCTCTGTTAATCTTGCTAGAAGCTCCATAGGAGGAAAATAACCTTCTTTAAATTGGTTTATGTATGTATCAACTTCTTGTTGAAGCATATTTAATGATTTTGTTTCTTTCATTAATCTCACTCTCCTTCATTCATCGTAATAAAAATATAAGGGTGTTGTCAAAAGCAAAAAAATAATATAGATTTAGTATGGACTATAAAATGAGGTGGTACAATGGGGATTGGTTTAAAATTAAAGAATATATTAATGATTATTTTAGGTTCTGCAATATTTAGTTTCGGCTTTGTACACTTTAATATGCAAAACGAACTAGGGGAAGGCGGCTTTTCCGGAATAACATTAATTTTGTACTTTGTCTTTCATTTAGATGTATCTGTAATGAATTTAGTATTAAATATACCTATGTTTATTTTAGGTTGGAAGCTTTTAGGTAGGAGAGTGTTCTATTATACATTAATCGGAACCTTTTCTGTTTCCGTATTCCTGAAAATTTCCCAAATCTACGAAATTCAGCTAGGAATTAATGATGATTTATTTTTAGCCTCTCTTTTTGCTGGTGTGTTTATAGGTGTTGGTTTAGGTATTATCTTCCGAGCTGGCGGAACGACTGGTGGCGTTGACATTATTGCTAGACTAGCCCAAAAGTATCTTGGTTGGAGTATGGGTAAAACCATGTTTATGTTTGATGCCGTGGTTATCATGGTTTCTTGGTTAACCTTCTTAGATATTCGTTCTATGATGTATACGCTTGTAGCAGTATTTGTAGGCGCACGTGTAATTGACTTTGTTCAAGAAGGTGCATATGCTGCTCGTGGAGCATTTATAATTTCTGACCATCAAGATGCTATTGCAAATAGGATTACAAATGAAATGGATCGCGGGGTTACCGTCTTAAAAGGATACGGACATTATACGAAAAAAGATCGTGAAGTATTGTATTGTGTCATTTCTAAAAATGAAATTATCCGTTTAAAAACGATTATATCTTCTGTTGATCCGCATGCCTTTGTTTCGGTAACAGAAATGAACGATGTCATGGGCGAAGGCTTTACGTTAGATGAACAAAAAAAACCGTTGCTTTAAATTATGAAAGAGCATGCTCACACTTTTACAGTGTAAGCATGCTCTTTTGTTAAGAATTGTTGTTATTCATTAGGCTATGTTAAAGGGTAGGGTTGATTTATAATCCAAAGAAATCTTAGATCAGAGAGTAGAATTGATTTCCGCCCCAGCCGGACGCTTTCCGTGGGGTGAGCGATAAGCCATCACCCGTCGCTAACGCGCGCGGTTGTGATGTCTTATCTGTCTCACTCATCCCACTGGAGTCGCCGTCTGTCGCTCCAATCAATAAATGGGAACAGCTTTAGCATTGATAAAGAACTAATAAATTTACTCGCATAAACAAAGCTAAAAAACTGTCACCAACCCCATTTTCATCATCTATTTATGTTCATAATAGCCATTTGAAAGTTCAATTGTTTATGTTTACAGTCACTATAAAAAAGAATTGTTAGTCAAAATCAACCAAAAACTTTAACAAAGCTATACATTAAAAGAGACTATCTCAACAAGCTAAGATAGTCTCCTTTGTTTTATAAAATTCTGAAGCTATGGATAAATTGAGTTTATCGCCTTGCCCCTCGGGGTCAAATGGTAAAAAGCTCCGGTGGCTGAGGAACTGCCTCCTCGCTTTTCTCCATTTGCCTGTCGGGGCAGACATAGGCGCTTGCGCTTTTCTTGTTGTCTAGCTTCAGCGCCTTGCCCCTCGGGGTCAAATGGTAAAAAGCTCCGGTGGCCGAGGAACTGCCTCCTCGCTTTTCTCCATTTGCCTGTCGGGGCAGACATAGGCGCTTGCGCTTTTCTTGTTTATTCGCTTCTTGACATTCCTGTATAGATTAATACTAAACGTAATAATTCTAATACGGCAACTGCTGCTGCTGCAACGTATGTTAATGCTGCTGCACTTAATACTTTTTTAGCGTGACGCTCTTCTTCGTTTCTAATTACTCCTAATGAAACCATTTGGTTCATAGCACGACTAGAAGCATTAAACTCTACAGGAAGTGTAACGATTTGGAATACAACCCCCATAGCAAGAAGAATGATACCTAATAACAGCATATTAGTAGAAGTAGCAAAGATACCAATCATGATAAATACCCATGATGCATTGGAAGAAATATTAGCTACTGGAACTAATTTGTGTCGTAATGTTAAAAAAGAGTAAGCCTCTTTATGTTGAATCGCATGACCAACTTCATGGGCAGCTATTGCAGCTCCAGCCACAGAAGCCTCATGGAAGTTATGACTAGATAAAGCAACTATTTTCGTCATTGGGTTATAATGATCACTTAAAAACCCGCTACTTTCCACTACTTTTACTTCATATAAACCATTCTCATCTAATATTCGTCTAGCTACTTCTGCACCAGTCATTCCTGAAGTAGAGCGGACTTTGGAATATTTCTTATAGGTACTTTTTACTTTCATCTGTGCGTATAGTGGTAACAACAAAATTATCGCAAAATAAACGATATACATTCCCAACAGAAATTCCCCCTCTCGATATCTAATTAATATTTTATATGCTATTTACCTTGCAATCAACTGATACGATTTGTCCTTTTCTGATATACGACATACGATAAGAGAATACACGCAATCGATAACCAGAAGGTAAAATAGCCTATATTACTAGCGTACTCACTTAGGCTTCTATACGTAGGCATTTGACCAAATACATAGTCTATCACATCATTGTGGAGCGTCCAAATGGCTGCGATCACAATATGGACAAATTTAAATCGGTAAAAAGGAATATATAGAATAGCTTGAAGTGCCATAGCAAAATGTGAGCCTACTAGCATCCAGCCCATCCAGCCTATATCTCCAGTTTCTACTAACGTCCATAAATTCATAACAACAGCCCATAGTCCGTATTTCACAAGTGTAATAAGCGCTAAAGCTTCTATTAGTTTCCAGTTTTTATTCATTAGCCAACCTAAAAGAGCAAGTGTAAAAAATAGACTCGCCGTTGGACTATCCGGTACAAATATTAGAAATTTTGTTTCAGTAACAGATAATTGGCCATTATACCAATAATATCCATAAATTGTTCCGATTAGGTTTACGTAAAATAACAACCACATGAATGATTTATTGTAGAGCAACAATTTTATATCCGTCATCATATATATTTCCCATACTCCCCTATTTTATTATAACTAGAATAACTATAATTTTTTGTGAAGAATTTGTAAAATTTCATTAAAGGAATAATTGCTAAAAAAAGAGAGTCAGTTACCTGACTCTCTTTTTTTGGATTATTCTGCTGGTTGTAAAGTTGTGATAAACTCAGCAAGCTGTTGTAATTCCTCTTCCGTTCCTTGGAATGTGCCACCTGGCATAGTTCCAATCCCTTCATGAGCAATTTCAACGATTTCTTCAGCTGTATATTCTAAACCAATAAGTGGTTTACCTATACCGCCTTCAAAAGCATTACCGTGACAACCTATACATGATGAGCCCTGATATATTTCAAATCCAGGAGCAGTTTCATCAATTTCTACAGCCACTTCTTCTCTAATTTCACCTTGTGCTTTAGCAGCTTCCCAGTCGTGGTTAGCTACAGATTCCCAAGTTAAGAAAATAATTGAAGCGATAGCTAAAAGCATGAAACCAGTTGGTAATGGACGTTTCCATGGGCTTCTTTCCTTGCTTGTATCTAAGAATGGTACTAGTAAAAGTGCTCCGAAAGCAAGACCTGGCATAACGATTGCTCCAATGATGTTGTATGGTCCAGAAGCAAATTCGTATTTTAATAATTGATATAAAAATAGGAAATACCAGTCAGGTAAAGGAATATAAGCTGTGTCCGTTGGATCAGCTGGTCGCTCTAACGGCGATGGATGTTCAACTGTCAATACTAAATAACCGACTAAAAATACTGCTCCGACTAACCATTCTTTTAGCAAGAAGTCAGGCCAGAAAGCTTCTGTTTTACCTGGATACTCAGAATAGTCTTTAGGAGTTTTCTTTTTACGGCTAGAAGGATCCGTTACACGAGAATCTCCAACAAATTTCAAACCTTTTCCGCGATGCATATTGTCCCCTCCTTTTAAGAATTATCTGTTCCACTTACCCATTATAGTGGTCCAGAAATACCTTGACGACGAATCATGATAAAGTGAGCTGCAAGTAAAGCAAAAAGAGCAGCCGGCAAGAAGAATACATGAATCGCGAAGAATCTTGTTAATGTTTGTGCACCGATGATTGTCTCATCACCAGCTAATAATGTTTTGATCATGCCACCGATAACCGGTACAGATGCGGCAATTTCAATACCTACTTTTGTAGCGAACAATGCTTTCATGTCCCAAGGAAGTAGGTAACCTGTAAATCCTAAACCTAACATAACAGCGAAGATTAATACTCCGACCATCCAGTTTAGTTCACGAGGTTTTTTGTAAGAACCAGTAAAGAATACACGTAAAGTATGTAAGAACATCATAACAATTACAAGAGATGCTCCCCAGTGATGCATTCCACGCACGATTTCACCGAATGCTACTTCATTTTGAAGGTAGTAAACTGATTCCCATGCATTCTCGATATCCGGTACATAATACATTGTTAAGAACATACCAGATAGAATTTGAATAACTGTAATGAAGAACGTTAATCCCCCGAAACAATAAACAAATGCTGAGAAATGATGTGCAGGGTTTACGTGTTCTGGTACTTCATGGTCTGCAATATCACGCCATATAGGTGTAATATCAAGACGTTCATCCACCCAATCATAGATTTTATTAAGCACTGATGTCGTACCCCCTTACATTAAACTAATGTGTTAGTTATAGCTTTTCCAATTTCTAAGAAACCGTTATTTTCACGTACTTCAAATTGATCCAACGGACCTAGAGGTGGTGTTTTTGCAACATTCTGTCCGTTTTTCTCGTAACGGCCTGCGTGACATGGACAGAAAAATTGATTTTTGTGTGCTGGGTCACCTTCCCAGTTAACTGTGCATCCTAAGTGCTTACATACTGGAGACAATGCAATAATGCTATCTCCTTCTTTGTAAACCCATGCAGCGCTAGTTACATCAGACTTGTACCAGGCATCTACCTGCTCGAAAGTAAAGTCTACTCGTTCAGGAACCTCAGTAAGGTCTGCAATCTTCTTCTCAGTCAGTACATAATCTCCACCTTCTGATTTTTGCAATACAGGATCAACTGCAAAACGTACCATTGGCATAAGCATACCTGCTGCCATGAATCCGCCAACACCTGTTAATGTATAACTTAAAAATTGGCGTCTTGATACTTTATTGTTACTCATCCTTTTCCCCCCTCTAACTTAAAGGTCAGTCCAATGGACATACTTGCTTGAATTAATAATACTAGGACATTTCAATGATATATCAATAAAAAAGGAAGGTCAATAATTCCTGCTACGAATTATGAACTTTGTGAACAAATAATGAAACATATTGTCACTAATTCGCCCACTTATTCGCAAAACGAGGGATTAATTGTCTTAATTGATCCTCCAATACGGATAATTTCATTTTTTGATCCATGGAATCAAGTGGTATTGATGGGAACCACAGGACATTTTGTTCCTCTCCCATTGTACTCCACTCTCTGTCAGAAGTAACGTAAAAGATATGTTTAAATCCAGCTTTTTTAAATTCTTCATTCCAAGCCTCCAATAATGATAGCTTGTCCTGAGATCCTGTATAAGAGAAGGAAGGAAATAAAACGATCCTTCCTTTGAACTGATTTTCAATTGTATTTGCTAGCGACAAAGTAAAATCTGCAGCTGAGGCAGCAAATGGAAATCCATGCTCTGAACCATCTATTAATATAAGTGGGACTATCGCTGTGTCAATATATTCTTTTTGTGCTTGAAAAACTGTGCTATCTTTTCCGTTCCAATGCATGTTATCTCTCCTATTTTTCTCTATACGGTAGATTTTTCCATAGTGCGGAAAGTTCGAGAAACTTTTCTTTATTATTATCATCAATTGCTTGATCAATCTGTTTTTTTAGTTGTTCGGCCTGAAAAGATTGCAAGCTTTCGGTTAAAATATCCTCTGCAATTAGCTTATCTTTTTCACTAATATGCAGATATTTGGGCATATACGGGTTTTCTTCTAATACTGCTAAATACTCGGGACTTGGGGGCAGTGTTTGAAAGTTCAATTGTATATACATCTCTTCATCTGGGTTTAAGCGAAGATCGTGAAAAGATTTTTCAGCATCTGCTGTCATGATACTACCTTTATAAAATCTAAAAGGTATTCCGGAGGATGTAGTAACAGACATAATCATAGCTCTTGGACAATAATGGGCTTCCTCCACAAAGTGTACATTGTTCAACATTGTTTCGTGGCTTATTAAGTAATTTAAAATCCACACACATTCTCTTCTCTTCATTTGATACTTTTTCAGAAACCAACGGACAAATTCTTTTTTCTCACCAACTGAAACAGAAGCAGTCACATAACCTCTCCTTCCTATCATTATTCCATCATGTCAAACCATTCACTGTTTTCTGGCTGAAGCTCTTGTAATATCGAAATAATTTCTCTTGCTTCTTCACGTTTACCATCTTCTAAAAGGAAGTATAAGTACTTTTCCAAAAATGCTGCATCCTCTTTATGTTCAGTATATGCAAGCTTATAAAATTCGTATGCTTTTTCATACATTTCTAACCGCTCATATGCTGTGGCTAAAAGGGGATACATAGAAGACATCTCAAATTGCTCTTGCTTTAAGGTTTCATAGAGGTCAATTAACTCCTCATCCATTTCCTCCTGGGAGAACAAGGAAGAAAGTATGTAAATAGCATCCATGTACTCAGGGTCTAATGCGATTGCTTCCTGAAGAAAACCTTCTGCTTCTTTCACTCTACCCAATTTTAGAGAAATTTTACCTGCAAATAAATAATATTCTTTTTCAAATTCATCTCTAGCGATTCCATCTGTAATAGCACTCAGTGCTTCCTCATTCTTTTCAAGCATAGCGTATGTTTCCGCTAAAAGCATATAGCCAGAGAAGAAATCTGGGTCTATTTCTAAAAGATGATTTAAATGTTTTGCAGCCGTTTCATACTGTCTAACTTGGAAAAATGCATATCCTGCCTGAAAAAGAACCTCTGGTGCAGCTTCCTTTTGAAGGGCCTCTGTATAATAAGGGATAGCCTCTTCATAAGCTGCTCCAGCACTATAGATTTCAGCTATTTTTAATGAAAGATCCACTCCTTGCAGCTCACTTTTAGAAGCTAAAAGATCTTCCATAAGTCTCGCAGCCTCTAAATACCGTCCAGTTTCAAATAAAAGTTCTCCTTTTGCATATTGCAAAAGTGGCTCTCCCGGTAATAGAGCAATTGCTTCTTCTATTTTATGTTCGGCAACCTCATATAAACCAATCATTTGATAATAATCAGCTAATGTAAGTAAGGCCTGTGGATAGGACTCGCTGTTCTTCTCTATATTACTTAGCATTTCCAAAGCATCGTCCTCTTTATTCAATTCTAAAAATAATTGTGCGAGGTCTATTTTCAGTTGGTCTTCCTCTGGAAATAAAAAGTTTAAATTCTCTAACGTTTTTATTGCCTCTTGTATAAAACCATATTCTGTTAATAAGTCTGCTAATCCATACTGCTCGTCAGGATTTTCCTCTAGTAAGAAAGCATCTACCATGCCATCAAGCTTTTCTATATCTCCATCCTCCATAACTCGGATAAAGGGAATCATTTTTTCCATAACATCACCATTCCTTCTCTACTATTTAATCGTACAAGAACTTTGAAGGTTGAACAAGAAAAAGACTCTCCTTGATCAGGAGAGTATGGGAAATTTATTTATTTTATGACATTTTCTAAGTGTTCAAAGAAATTTGGATAGGAAACGGCTATACATTCTTGGTTATCTATTGAAACTATACCATCAGTTACTAACGCAGCAATAGCTGCCATCATTCCAATACGATGATCTCCGTATGTAGAAAGTTCGCCACCATGCAATGGAGTTGGCCCCTCAATGACCATTCCATCTTCTGTTGGATTAATATTCGCTCCAAGCTTTCTCAGTTCATTGACCACGGCATCAATACGATTAGTTTCTTTTACCTTTAACTCCTCCGCGTTTTTAATAATTGTTTTACCTTTAGCTTGTGTGGCAAGAAGTGCTATTACTGGTATCTCATCTATTAACCTTGGAATGAGATCTCCGCCAATTTCAGTTCCTACTAAATTAGAAGTTTCTATCGTTAGCGTACCAATCGGCTCGTGACTTGCATTATTTTGTGTCTCAATAGTTAATGTGGCACCCATTGCTTTTAGCACATCTATAATTCCTGTACGGGTTTCGTTCAACCCAACATTAGTTAGCACAAGCTTACTATCTAAAGCAATAGCCCCAGCAACTAAGAAAAATGCTGCAGAAGAAATATCACCAGGGACTACAACGTGTGCTCCTGTTAGCTTTTGTCCACCCTGAAGGCTAATTACATTGTCTTTTACTGAAATTTCTGCTCCGAAATGCTTGAGCATCTTTTCTGTATGATCTCGAGTGGTTTCTAGCTCTTCTACAACAGTCTCACCTTGTGAATTTAGAGCAGCTAGCAATATAGCAGATTTCACTTGAGCACTGGCTACAGGCATTTTATAATGAATCGCTTTTAGGGTTGTCCCCTCTACGGCAATAGGGGTGTATTGTCCATTCGCTCGACCTATTAGCTTGGCTCCCATTTGCTTGAGCGGCTCTGTGACTCGCTTCATTGGTCGTTTTTGAATAGACTCGTCGCCTATTAACACAGAAGAAATACTAGAGCCTGCTAGAATCCCAAGCATTAGACGAGTCGTTGTACCTGAATTCCCTGTATATAAAATTTCATCAGGTTCCTTCCAAGTAGAAATCCCTTTGCTATCGATTTGCACATGCTCACCGTCTACCTTAATATCTACACCAAGCTTGCCGAAACAATCAATCGTACTTAGGCAATCGTCACTTTGTAGAAACCCCTCTACCGTTGTTGTTCCTTCCGCGATAGCCCCAAACATAATCGAACGGTGGGAGACTGATTTATCTCCTGGTATTTTAATGCTTCCTTGTAATGAAGGCTTACCAAAGTTTAAAAGTTTAACTGTCATAGTTGATTCCTCCCTACGCAATATAAGTCTCAAATGATGTATGTGCAGCAATACATCGAACTGCCTGTGCTCGGTCCTCCATTGTTTGAAAACTAATAACCAAAATACCAAACACATCTTCTCTAGTTTCGACAATGCGCAAGTTTGTAATGCTTATATGTTCTTTCGCTAAATAACCAATAACTTCGGCGATAACCCCCGCATAGTCAGGGATATCCACATACAGGTCATACACTGTATATAAAGCACCTTGCGCTACTGGGAGTTCGTCTCGGACTTGTTTAGCCTGAGCAAAATAAGCTTCAATTTCTGTTTCATCGGCCCCATCTATTAGATGCTTTAAACGAAGCATTTCCTCGGTCCATTGCTGAAGCTGCTTACTGATTTCTTCACGATTTTGCATCGTTATATCTCGCCACATGACGGGATTGGAAGAGGCAATTCTTGTGATATCGCGAAATCCTCCAGCTGCGAGCTGTCTCGTAAAAGGATAGCTCTTATTCTCTGCCGATAATTGATGAACTAAAGAGGCTGCAATTAAATGAGGAAAGTGACTTACAGTAGCAGTCATATGATCGTGCTCATGTGCACTTATCTCGATTATCTTCGCCTTCGTTACTAGTAATAACTCTTTTAATCTATTAACGTTCTCTATTGGTTCATCAACAAAGGGAGTTAACAAATAATAAGCGTTCTCAAACAAGTAGGCCCGTGCCGCTCCTACTCCACTCTTGTGGGAGCCAGCCATCGGGTGTCCTCCGATAAAAGTGATTCCATGGTGCTTCAAGTTTAGAGCAGCATTCATTATTTCATTTTTGGTGCTGCCTGTGTCGGTTATAATCACATTGTTTTTTAGTTCCCAGTCTGGAAGGAGTTTCATAAGCTCTATCGTGATGCTTACTGGAGTAGCGAATATAATGATATCCGCATGCTTCGCAGCTTCCTCCATATTAGAAGCAATCTCATCTATAACCCCTAGCTTTTTCGCGGTTTCAAGAGATTTGGCATTAGAATCATAGCCTACAATTGTTAAATCGTCTCTCCTCTTTAACCCAAGTGCAAGAGAGCCCCCAATAAGACCAAGCCCTATTATCAGGATGTTCTTATTCATTTAAACTACTCCTAACTCAGTCAACACTTCATCAAGTTTTTGAAGTAGCCCCTCGTTTTGTTCCTTCGTCCCAATTGTAATACGCAGGTATCCTGGTTTACCTAAAGCATTACCACTGCGAACAATATATCCACGTTGCATGAGCCCTTGAAAAACTTCGTCGCTGTCTGCTTTGACTTCCATCATGATGAAGTTTGTTTGAGATGGATAAAAATGAAGATTACGCTCATTACAATATGCTTCAAACTGAGACTTTCCATCGTTGTTTTTCTTCTTACATTCTGCAATAAATTGCTGATCGCTCAATCCAAGAATGGCTGCTTCCTGTGATATAACTGTATTGTTGAATGGCTCTCTTGTCGGCTCTAACTGGCTAATTACTTCCTCGGATCCAACAGCATAACCAACGCGGAAGCTAGCTAGCCCATACGCTTTAGAGAAAGTACGCATTACTAAGACATTCGGATGATTTTCTATTAACGAAATAGAATCTTCATAGTTGGGGTCCGTAATATATTCGGTGTATGCCTCATCTAAGACGATTAACACGTCTCTTGGGGCTTGCTCCACAAATGCCTTAATTTTATCACTTGGAGTTAATGTCCCTGTAGGATTATTCGGATTACAAATCCATACAATAGCTGTATTTTCATCGATAGCTGCTAGCATCTGCTCTAAATCATGTTCTCCATCCACAGTCAATGGAACAGTTCTAGTTTCAGCGCCTTCAACTATAGCATTGTGTTTGTATTGACCAAAAGTTAAATCTGCCATAATAGTATTTAAGCCAGGCTCAAGCATAGCTCTAGAAACAATTAAAATATTCTCATCTGAGCCATTACCAAATAACAACTGCTTCTCCGAAACATTCAAATGATTAGCAACTGCTGTACGAAGTCTAGAAGCATATCCATCTGGGTATAAAGCAAAATCTATAGAAGCATTTGTGAGAAATTCCTTTACTTTTGGTGAAGCACCATATGGATTTTCATTAGAGGCTAGCTTTGTAACTGTTTCTAGATTAAATGCCTTCTTCACTTCATCCATTGTTTTTCCAGGTTGGTATGCTTGCAATCCAGCAATTTGTTTTTTAAATTTCATCCTATTTACCCCAATTCTATTATGATCTTTTTAATAAATCTGGTCTCAATTGAACTGCCTTGTTTAAATATATGTGCTGTATTTCCTTTTGTGATTTAACGGTGTTAACGTGTATCATTAGCCGTATACATTTCTCAAGCGCACCTGGAACATTCATTTCGTGCGTACACATAACAGGGACGTATGCCCACCCACTTATTTCTCGAACTGCTCTTGCTGGAAATGCAGATGTAATATCCGATGTAGTACTTATAATGACAGAAGCAATCGACTCTGGTTCAATATCGTTTGCCTTCGCCATTTCTAAAGCAAGACGGGACGTTTCCTGAAGAACCTCTTCATTAGAATCTGCATTGACTGTTGTTGCTCCTCTAATGCCTCTTATCACTTATTTCCCCTCCCTAATCCATTGTCGTAATTCTTCATCACACAGTCTTACTGCATCTACCGGTACTACCTGTATAAATGGCTTGCCTATAGTTTCAAGCAATGCAAAATGCAATTGCTTATTTATAGTTTTTTTATCTTTTTGCATGTAGGCTGCCAATTGCTCAAACGGACAATCTAAAATCTGCTCAAAATTATATTCCAACCTATTAGCTAATGAATAAAACCTTTTAGCAAAGCCTTTAGGGAGTTGCCCATACTTCTCACTAAGCAATAGAGCAGGAATCATGCCAATCATGACAGCTTCTCCATGAGAGATCTTTCCATACCCAATTGCAGCTTCAACTGCGTGACCATATGTATGTCCAAAATTTAAATATTTGCGAAAGTTGCTTTCTTTTTCATCCATTTCCACAATTTTTGCTTTCACACGGATGCCTTTATTTATCCACTGTAATAATTGGTCTTTTTCCAAATTGCTTAATGAAGTGATTTGGAAAAATTCTTCAACCCACTCACTGTCGCTAATGAGGGAATGCTTAATCACTTCAGCCATTCCCGATTTAACTTCTGAAAGAGGTAGAGATTTCAAAAAATGAACATCATAAATAACTTCCTGTGGCTGATAGAAAGCCCCTATCATGTTCTTTCCTAGAGGGTGATTAATAGCGGTTTTACCACCAACCGAGCTATCATGAGCTAAAATAGTAGTTGGTATTTGATAAAAGTCTATTCCCCTCATAAACGTAGCCGCAACAAATCCGATCAAATCGCCTACAGCCCCTCCCCCTAAGGCAAATATAGCTGAATTTCGGGATGCACCGTTCTGTAATAGAAAGGATTGTACATTAAAATAGGATTCAAATGTTTTACATGACTCACCAGATGGAACAAGGAACAGGTTAAATGGCGCAGTAAAGTTTTTTCTTACATAACTTTCATGCAGATTCCATACATTTTCATCACTAATCATGATTAACTGATCATAATTTTCTAGCTTCTTTTTGTTTCTTTTAGAGAAATCCTCCAAAATGTTCTCACCTAAATGAACCTCATAATTAGATGCATTCGTTTTTACTGGGATAATCATGGCTTAAAACCCCTTTGTATACGCTCTATGTTTCTGAATATCTGATTTCAGTACTTCCATTTGATCTGCTTTAAACGTATCTAATATTGCAGAAGCTATCTCCCATGCAATAACATTTTCTGCCACAACAGATGCTGCGGGTACTGCACAGCTATCGGAACGTTCAATACTAGCTTTAAAAGGTTCTTTGGTATCAATATCTACACTTTGTAAAGGTTTATATAAGGTGGGGATAGGCTTCATAACCCCTCTAATTACAATCGGCATACCAGTAGACATACCACCTTCGATACCACCGAGCCTATTCGTATCTCGAATGTAACCATCTTCTTCATTCCAAGAAATTTGGTCATGCACTTGGCTGCCAAATAAGTTAGCCATTTCAAACCCTAAGCCAACCTCAACACCCTTAAATGCATTGATGCTAAGCATTGCCATTGCAAGCTTTCCGTCTAGCTTACGGTCATAGTGAACGTAGCTTCCCACACCGGCAGGCATTCCCGTAATGATGACCTCTACCACTCCGCCTATCGTGTCACCAGCTTTTTTAGCTTGGTCAATAGCTTCTACCATTTTCAATGAAGCTTCAGAATCTAAACAGTATACAGGGTCGTTCTCCACTTTTTCACGTATATCATCTATTGTCATACCTTCAGCTAAATTTAGGTTAGCTTCAATGCCACCTATTTTCGTTACATGAGCAACGATAGAAATGCCTAGTTCGTTTAATAGTTGCTTTGCAACAGCTCCCACAGCCACTCGGACCGTAGTTTCCCTCGCAGAGGATCGCTCCAATACGTTTCGTAGGTCACGATGTCCATATTTCATACCTCCAACGAGATCAGCATGTCCTGGACGAGGTCGTGTTATCTTTCTTTTTATTTCATCTGGATTCATGTCCTCATCTAGTGGCTCTATTCCCATAATATGAGTCCAATGTTTCCAATCATCATTATTTACTACTAGACAAACTGGAGATCCTAATGATTTACCATGTCGCACTCCCGCTGTAATTGCTACTGTGTCTTTTTCTATTTGCATGCGTCTTCCTCGACCATGTCCACCTTGACGTCTTTTTAGTTCTTTATTTATCTTTTCACTTGTGATATCTAATTGTGCTGGTAACCCTTCAATGATTGCAGTAAGCTGTGGACCATGTGATTCACCTGCTGTTAAATAACGCATAACGCTTTCCCCCTTCAACTCGCTAAAGTATTTGTTTTCAACTATATCATATTTACTTAGAGTATAGAAGAAAAACTGTCCGTTTTTTAGCGGACAGTTCCTCATTAAAAATCGACAAATTAAAATCACTTACCAATCAAATTCGTTCTACATTTTCCGGTAGAAAAACGTATCCTCTGTTACAAAATCGTACTTGGTAGGATTAAAAATTTGTTCTGTGCTTCCAACAAAAAGGATTCCGCCAGGACGTAGCGACTTGCTAAAGTTTTGATAAATCTGATCCTTAGCTTCTTCTGTAAAATAAATCATTACGTTACGGCAAATGATCAAATCGAGATTTCTCTCGTATGTATCCAATAAAAGATTATGCTTTTTAAAAGAAACAGCTCTTTTAATGGTGTCGTCAATTTTATAAAAAGGCGCTTGCTTCTCAAAATATTTATTTTTCATATCTAAGGGAACCTCTGCTAACGATCGTTCCGGATAGATCCCTACCTTCGCTCTTTGAATAGCATTTTCGTCAATATCCGTTGCTAGAATAGAAATTTGGCTAATCGGTAGATGATTAGACAATACCATTGCTGTAGTATATGGTTCTTCACCTGTAGAACATGCTGCACTCCATATTTTAAGCCTCTTGTTATCAGCTAGTAGCTTTGGAAAAATTTTTTGTTGTAATACTTCCCACCTCTTGCTATTTCGATAAAACTCAGACACATTGATTGTCATTCGGTCGAGGAATTCATTTAGAAGATCTCGGTCCGTGTCAATCGCCTCAAAGAAAGAAACAAAATTTTTATATCCCTTCTTTTCATATAAAGATGTCAGGCGTCGTTTCATTTGAGCTTCTTTATACAGAGCTAAATCGATGCCAGTTTTCTTTTTAATAGACTCTACAAACTTTATGTAATCTTGCAAATAATATCGTTCCCTTCCACCAGCCTATCTATAAAGTATATCGCAATATAGTCATTTCGAATACATTAAAAAAACAGAGAAATGTGAACATTTACGCATATACTTTATATATGTATTACAAATAATCCAAAGCAAAGCGTGAGTCATCTAAGGAATAACCGCATGAGGACTATAGGCACAGACAACCTGCTGCAGGAAGTAAACGCTTTATCAGAGAACAAATATTAAAAAATGTCTATCCATACGCTATAAAACATAAAAACCTCTCTGGTAAATCGAGTTCTTTAATCAGAGGGTGAATTTTCTTGGAGTGTTTTTTGTTGTGAAATGCTAAACTTAAAATAATGAATCAGCTTTTTGAAATAAAGGATAAAAATGAAAAAATAGATATTAGTTAGGAGAATTCAATGAAAAGCCTTTTAAAGTCAACCCTAATTTTTGTAATATTCCTTTTAATTAGTTTGACATGGGTAATTTTTTGGGGTGGTATCTATGAAGAGATGAACATTGATATTGAAAAGTATGGTTGGACACCCTATGTCTCTATTCTTATTCTACTTCTGGTGTTTACTAGAGGTAAGTTACTATTTAATAGCAGGAATAAAGGAAAAGATGGAGAAAAACTACCGAAATTGATTTATATCATACTGATTTTAACTGCCATTATTCTGTTACTCTTCCCTCCTGTACTAAGCTTCCTTAACAAATAAGAGGTCTTTACTTTAATGAAGTATTTAATTATTTGAATTAAAGCTGTCCGTTATTTAAAAGAGAGGGGATTTTAATAATTTTTAGTATATTCTGTGGAATTTCAATGCTAATTATGGGATTTAGCCATCTAATAAAGAAGGACTACTTTTTACCTGAAAAAACTAAAGATCTTTTAAGCGTGGCAAAGTTTCAATCCTATCAGAAAGGCTTAATTTTTCCATATTTCTTTACCGGAACCTTAATGATTTGTATGGCAATAGTTGATATGAGTGATTTTCTCCAAACTTCAACATTTATCATTTTATATACAATATTAGGTAGTATTCCTATTATAATGTTGATCGTAAATAACAAAATAAATACTGGGCGATATTGGTTTTGGCTAAAAGATATTTAGTATAACTACATTAAAATACGAGGAGCTAGAAGATACATTTTCTAGCTCCTTTTATGTAAATTGTTAAATCTACCCCTATCATTCTCCAATGAGTTAATTTAGCCTAAAAAAAAGACTGTAGATAAACTTAAATTAAGTTTATCTACAGTCTAAGCCATCTCCTTAACAGAGAATAGCTTTGTTTTTTTAATTAGTTAATCCAGTTGTTAGCATCTTTAGCGTAAGAAACTAATTCTTCTTGTTTGAAGAATAAGCCAATTTCACGTTCAGCGCTTTCAGATGAATCCGAACCGTGGATAATGTTTTTACCAACAGTTACTGCGAAATCTCCACGAATTGTTCCTGGAGCAGACTCTTTAGGGTTAGTAGCACCCATCATTAAACGAGCTGTAGAGATAACATTTTCCCCTTCCCAAACCATTGCAAAAACTGGTCCAGAAGTGATGAATTCTACAAGTTCTCCGAAGAACGGACGCTCTTTGTGCTCACCATAATGTTGTTCTGCTAATTCAGTAGGAATTTGCATTAATTTTGCTCCAACTAATTGGAATCCTTTTTTCTCGAAACGACTAACGATTTCACCGATTAGGTTACGTTGTACGCCGTCAGGTTTTACCATTAAAAATGTTTTTTCCATTATGAACACTCCTTCAAATATAAAATGGATTTTATTTCTCCACCGTTAAAAATACTATCATTACAGCCAGTTAATTTCAATTAAAAGTTACGTTTACTCATAAATAATGCGACATTTTGCAAGGATTTCTTTGCAGAATTTGACGGAAGCTGTTTCACCTCATGTAAAGCCTTTTGCAAATACATATTACTTACTTGTTTTGCTCGTTTAATACCTTCCGATTGTCGAATCTCTTTAAGCAGCAATTCCATATCTTTCTCTTCGATATCACCATCGAAAACCCTTTTCAATAACGGATAGATAGCTGGATCATTTTTTGAGTATATCACTGGTAAAGTAATATTACCTTGAAGTAAGTCTCCTCCAGCTGGTTTACCTAACTCCTCCTCAGTGGAAGTGAAATCGAGGATATCATCGATAATCTGGAAAGACATTCCTACATAGTAACCAAATCTCTTAAGATGCTTAATAGTCTTTTCATCGGCACCTGAAGAAATTGCACCCAGTTCACAGCTGGCTGAGATGAGGATTGCTGTCTTTCTTTTAATTCTTCTTAAATAGTCCCGGATCGTCTGATCAACAAATCCCTTGTCCTCAATTTGTATTATCTCCCCAATACAAAGCTCGACCATCGTATTAGAGAGAACCTCATGAGCATATGTATTTTTTACTGCTGTTATGTATTCAATAGCCTTAGCGAAAAGAAAGTCACCTGTATACATAGCTACTCGATTGTTCCATTGAGACTTAACAGTTTCTCGGCCTCTTCTAGTTTCAGCATCGTCAATCACGTCATCATGGACCAAGGAAGCCATGTGTATCAACTCGACAGAAACAGCAACCTGCTTAATAGACTCTATAGAATAGTCGCCAAATTTAGCGGAAAGCAGTACAAATACAGGGCGGATTCTTTTTCCCCCTGCGAGCAACAAATGAAGCGAGGCCTCATTCAATAAGTGGGAGGAAGAATTCACAGCTGCTGCTAATTCATTTTCAATGACTTCTAAATCCGATTTTAGATCGGAATAAAGCATTTTTAATCTCATCTTATCCACAGAAACAAACCTTCCCCTACTTAAAAATCTTTCTTATAGCCAATATGTCGGGCAGCTGCACCACCACTGTATGGTTTACTACTCACGTTAACCATTCCTACTGTTTCAAATAACTGAGTTAGCTCAGCTCTATTTGGAAATTCTTTTGCGGACTCTTGTAACCAAGAATATTCTTTATAACTCTTAGCAAAAAGCTTTCCGAAAACTGGCATAATGTATCTAAAGTAAAAGCGGAATCCTGCATTAAAGAGCTTGGAATCTGGCTGAGAGGTTTCTAAACAAACAATCATGCCACCCGGTTTAGCTACTCGGTTCATCTCCTGTAGCACTTGTTTATAGTCGGGAACATTTCGCAAGCCAAATCCAATTGTTACATAGTCGAATGTATTATCCTCAAAAGGCAGCTCCATTGCATTACCATGAATCAATTCAATTTGTGGTATATCTTTCACTTTTTCTTTTCCTACATTTAACATATTTTGACTGAAGTCTAATCCTTTAACTGTACCAGTAGGACCAGCAGCCTTTGCTAAAGCGATCGTCCAGTCAGCCGTGCCACAACAAACGTCTAATGCACTGCTTCCTTCTTTGACCTGCATAGCTTTCATCGTGTCGCCCCGCCAGCTTTTATGTTGCTGAAAGCTTATGACAGAATTCATAGAATCATAGTTCGTGGAAATCTTCTCAAAAACCTCGTGGACATGTTGTTCTTTTGTTTTTCCCATCTGTTAAACCTTCTCTCAACTGCTCTTTATAGCTTGTTCGGTTACTCGCTCTAAAATAGCATGCTTTACGTTTTCTTTTAATATAGTGGAGTATCGCACTTCCCGCACCAAATTATTTTCTACCGTTTCTATTTCCTCACGAAGCAAATCGATCTTTGTCTGCAACAGGAAGGAATTTCGGATATAGAATGTTTCTTCCCTGTTTTCAAAGGCATGTAACTCTCTTCTTAAGGCTATAAGGAGTAATGCTTCCTTCATGATAAAGATATATTCATGATACGAAAAGTATTCCATGAATTGCTCGATTGGCTTACTTTCTATCAGCTGTATAGACTGAATAAGGTCTTCGAAAGGATAAGCTAGGTGGTCATAAAATTTTGTTTTGTGCTCTGTGATAGATGAGACTCCAGCAGAAAAAATTTGAATCAGCTCTAGCTGCTTTCCCTTCGCCAGCAGCTGATAATATTTTCCACTGTAATAATCTCCCGCCAATACTTGTAATTGTTGCTCTTTGGTGGTCGCATTTTGCTCCTTGACTAAATCGTGAGCTGCAAGAGCTGCAAAAATCAATGAGACAGCAATGGTCGCTTGATTATTTGAGTCATCCCACTGTTCTCCATTTAGCATGGGTAAAAGCGTAAAGAACAAACGTTCTTCGTCGATAACAGGCATTCCTGCATATTTTAACAGAGTATTATGTTGTATTTGCATGAGAATATCTCTTTTGTATTTTTCTAAATGATGTTTTATCAAAGATTCATTCATACACTTTACTCCATTTCCCAATCGCAGTTAGCATTAGTCTGTCACGACATATATAATTTAACTCGCGATTATTGGCCTTTTAAATTATTTATTTCTTAGATTCACTTTTAATAATACCGTTGTCTGTATGAATGGAAGCTTTGCCTCTTATCTTCATAGCAGATGTATGCTCTGTAAATTGAGCAATCATCACTTCACCTGTATCAAGCTTTTCAGAATGATGGAATTTTGTATCCGTACCTCGGGTTAAACCGATCACTTGTACTCCGTCTTCCTCTGCCTTTATAACGATAAAATCTGAACTAGACATTACAATAGTCTCCTTTGTTCATAATCTAAATTCATCATACCATATTCTCATCGAACCTCAAAAGGAGTTATTTCATTTGGATAAATGATAAAACCTCTGAGCGCTTTATATCGTCTGTTTCATAGATACCTCTTGCTACAGAAGTAACGGTCTTGGCACCAGGCTTTTTAATCCCGCGCATGGTCATGCACATATGCTCTGCCTCTATCACGACATAGACTCCATGAGGGTTAATCATTTCCATAATATCATTAGCAATCGTGGAAGTGATTCTTTCTTGAAGCTGTGGCTTTCTTGCTGTAACTTCCACGGCTCTAGCGAGTTTACTTAGGCCGGTTACAACGCCATCTCTAGGTATGTATGCAACATGTGCCTTACCGTAAAAAGGAACAAGGTGATGTTCGCACATGGAGAAAAAAGGTATATCTTTTACTAAAACTAATTCCTCATGCTCTTCATGAAAAACTGTCTTGAAATGTTCTTTTGGATCTTGGTGTAGTCCTTCAAACATCTCAGCATACATTTTAGAAACTCTTTTTGGAGTATCCAATAACCCTTCTCGATTAGGATCTTCTCCTACCGCTTCTAAAATCATTGTTACTGCATTTTCTATTTTTTTCAGATCGACCTTCGTCATCTGCTGACCCCCCAGAAAAAACTGCATAATATGTCGTATGTATCTTAGCATATGAAATGAATATAGGAAATTAATTTCACTTCAGGCAACAAATTTTTATTATATAATAAATTGAAAAGAACGGCTACTATGAAGCAAGCTTCACAGTAACCGTTCTATGTACTACGACACCATTATTTTACAGCATCTTTAAGTGCTTTACCTGGTTTGAAAGCAGGCACCTTGCTAGCAGCGATATCGATTTCTTTACCTGTTTGTGGATTACGTCCTTTACGTGCAGCACGTTCACGAACCTCAAAGTTACCAAAACCGATCAATTGAACTTTTTCACCATCTGCAAGAGCAGTTTGAATTGATTCAAATACAGCCTCAACTGCTTTAGTTGCGTCTTTTTTCGATAATTCTGCAGCCTCTGCAACAGAGTTCACTAATTCTGTTTTATTCATACTATTCACCTCCTCTCAAAGGAAGATAAGCATCAATCCTGTAAAAAGAGTATCACAACAGAAATGCCTTCGCAACACTATTTATCCGTGTTTAGGCAACTTTCCTTAAAAAGAACGTAAAAAAAACAAAGAAAAGGACTTTTTGCATAGGCACAAAAAGTCCAAATCCGTATTTTATAGAATAAAGGTAACCATTCCACGGTCTCCCTCATTTACCATTCTTTCAATTGTTTGGCGCATTCTTTTCTTAGCAACCTGACTTACACTTTCCGTTTTATACCGTATACTTTCCTTCATAACCTCTAACAGAGACGTTCCAAAAACCTGCGTTGACCAAAGTGCATCTCTATCATGTAAGAATCCATGCTTTAAGTCTTTTAAAAGCTGCTGACTGTGGAATTCTGACCCTAAAAGCGGAGCAAATTCTGCTTCCATATCCACTCGAATGATATGAAGCGAAGAAGCCTTAGCTTTTAAGCTGACTCCAAAGAAATTATTTTGTTTAATAATTTCTGGTGCAGTAGGTTGGAAATCCTGAATGGATGGAAGTGACACACCATATCCTGTCGTATTTGCTGCTTCTAGCGCATCCGCAAACCGATGATATGTCTTTTTAGCTGTAGACGCTTCCTTAACAAACAATAACCAGTCTTTTTTAGAAGTAATTGGCTCATCAAGCCATTCATCACAAACCTCTTGAAATACTTCAGGTTTTAAATCTATTTGAATACAAGCAGACCCTCTACCAGGATCTGCCTCTATAACCTCTGCAGACTTGATAAATGGGACTTCCTTAAATTTTTCTGCAAGCTCCTTCACGTCTCTCATTTTGGAGACAATTTGCAGCCATTCTTGTAAGGAAGTAGTAATTTGATTGTTAACAAAATGATCTGGCTCAAGTACATCTGTCCAATCAGGCTTCATCAATTCAATGTCCGTTATCGGAAATTCATATAGCGCCTGTTGTAGTATGTACTGAATTTCCTCTGCTGTCATTCTATCCACAGCAACCGGAATTACAGGTACTTCATGAGTTTTTTGAAGTTCTTCGCACAAATGAAGAGTTTCTAAATGACCTGGCGTTTTGCTGTTAACGACAATAACAAATGGCTTTCCAATTTCCTTTAACTGACCTATAATTTCATCTTCTGCTTTTTCTGCTGCTACCCTAGGAATATTATTGACAGAACCATCCGTTGTAATCACAATGCCAATAGTAGAATGATCCCGAATAACCTTATCAGTTCCAATTCTTGCAGCTTCCTCAAACGGAATTGCTTCCGTATGCCAAGGAGTATGGACCAGCTTCTGCCCTTCTTCTCCAGAATGGGTTTTAATGCCATCAATCATGTACCCTACGCAATCTACTAATCTAATTTGTAATCGAAGCTGCTCGTCACCCAAGTATACATTCGTACCATGAGCAGGAACAAATTTAGGTTCTGCTGTCATAATGACGTTTCCAGGAGAGCTTTGTGGAAGTTCGTCTTGTGCTCTTAATCTTTCTGATTCGTCAACAATATTCGGTAATACAACTAGCTCCATTACTCTTTTTACAAACGTAGATTTACCTACCCTAACTGGACCTACTACACCAAGGTACACATCACCATTTGTTCTTTCTGCTATTTGTTCATACAGTTTGCTAGACATCGGTATTCTCCTTTCTTCGCAATTTAATATATGCACGAAAAAAACGTTTCATGCATAGAGCATGAAACGTTTCTTATAAGTTATTTGTTTATCATAAAAATAGGTTCGTTATTTTCATCAACCGTATAAGGCAATGAATACGCAGGGACGATCGCAAAGTTATCCGTTATTAAAAAACGAATATCATCACCTGGCTTGACGTCAACCTCTGTCTCTTGAAGCAAACGATAAAGCTCAATAGAATAGTCCACATATACTTTTCCATCGCCCGTCGCTACTAGAGGAAGCAGAGTGTCTGAATAAGGGCTTTGAACGGTAATTTCGTCTTTATAACCCATCTTTTTAAAATCTAGCTTATAAACACCTTCTACAATCGTCTCAGCGATAGGACCATAGCCGTTTATCCCTTTGCGATAGTTAATATCTCGCAAAGTATCTGCAATTCGTAAGTCTACCAACTTTACAGTTGGGTTTTCCTCTACGTCCATTAAGACATATTGATAAATCCCACCTGTTTCATACGAGTTAGCAGGAGCTTTCCCAAGATAGTTCGGAACAATTTTCTTAAAATCTATCGGATATTTTATATATTGATCTGTTTCTTGCTCACGTGTTTTGATAGGCAGCAAGCCACCTGAGGCTTCTTGGAAGCTTTCAACTGCAGTCTGTACGGAATTAAGCTGATCTTCATAAGGTAATAGGTTTTCTGGCTCATAGCCGCCTTTAAAACCACAACCACCTAAGACGAGTGTTGTTATAGAAATAGCAGTTAGTAATAGTTTTTTCATTCGAATCTCCTTACTAGGCTTTTGTTGGATTGAAAATGATATAAACCATTGTGATAAAACCAATGAAAAGCAATATGTATGCAACCAGACCAAATATAAACTTTATGAATCTGTTTTGGATTTTTGTTTTTACAAAAAACATAAGTAACATGGCCATAAACATGCATCCCATAGAACCAAAGGATATCCACATTTTGTCCATTGAAGAGACTAATAGCAACTGTTCCCCCACCTTTCATGAAAATAGTATATCACATGAAAAAAGAGTTGCTTTTTTATACAACTCTTTTTTATGACAATTTTTAAAACGTCTTATAATCTTCCAGTTCATTCTTCTTTGTACGATGCATTAGGGAATCAACTGCTTGTTTTGGATGTACCTGCTCAAACAGAACAGAATGTAATGCAGCGGTAATAGGCATATCAATAGATTGCTTCTGTGCAAGCTGAAACGCTGCTTTTGTCGTCCTAACGCCTTCCACTATCATACCTACTTCTTCTAGCACCTCATCTAAGCTAGAGCCTTTACCGAGTAGGTTACCGGCTCTCCAGTTACGGGAATGTACACTTGTACACGTTGCTATTAAATCACCCATTCCTGTCAGACCAGAGAAAGTGTACGGCTTGGCACCTAGACTTATACCAAGTCTTGAGATTTCAGCTAAACCTCTAGTTATAAGTGCAGCTTTAGCATTATCACCATAACCAAGCCCATCTACAATACCAGCGGCCAATGCGATGACATTTTTTAAGGCAGCCCCTATTTCTACTCCAATGACATCATCATTAGTATAGACACGGAAGTAATTATTCATAAATAGATCTTGTACTTTTTCTGCAGCCATCATATTATCACTAGCCACCGTAATCGTAGTTGGATGCTGTAAAACTACTTCCTCGGCGTGGCTAGGGCCAGATAATACTACAATACCCTCTACCATAGATTCAGGAACTTCCTCAGCAATCATCTCTGATATTCGCTTTAAGGAATCAGGTTCGATTCCTTTCGAAACATGCACTAAAAGCTTTTTGTTTTCCATCAGCTTTACAATATCCTGACAAACTTCTCTAATTGCCTTTGTAGGTACTGCTAAAACAATAATAGATGCATGCTCTATTGCTTGAGTTAAATCGCTTGTAGCTTTAAGATTTTCAGGCAGTATCGTATCCGGCAAGTATTTTTTATTGGTATGATTCTGGTTTATTTCCTCGGTTTGAGTTTCTCTGTGTGACCAGAGAAGGCAATCATGAGAATTATGCGCAAGAACCATCGCTAAAGCTGTTCCCCAACTACCTGCTCCAAGAACGGTTACATTTGTCATCTTTAAGCCCCCTTTGCTAATTATGTTCTAGCACGAGTAATAATTCTTATAGGCGTGCCTTCAAAATCGAATGATTCACGAATGCGATTTTCTAAAAATCTCTCATAAGAGAAGTGCATTAATTCCGGTTCATTAACAAATACAACAAAAGTAGGCGGTTTAATGGCCACTTGAGTAGCATAGTAAATACGCAATCTTTTCCCTTTATCTGTTGGAGCAGGGTTTCTTGCTACTGCATCTTCTACTACCTCGTTTAGAACGGAAGATGTAACGCGCATTGCATGGTTTTCACTTACTTGATTGATAACTGGGAATAAAGAATTTACACGTTGTTTTGTTTTTGCTGATACAAATACGATTGGTGCATAATCTAAAAATTGGAAATGCTCACGAATCTTTTTAGTCATTTCACTCATCGTCTTATCATTTTTTTCAATGGCATCCCATTTATTCATCACAATAATAACTGCTTTACCGCCTTCATGAGCGTAACCAGCGATTTTCTTATCCTGCTCTTGAATGCCTTCTTCTGCATTTAGAACAACTAAAACAACGTCTGAGCGTTCAATTGCCTTTAATGCACGAAGTACAGAATACTTTTCAGTTGTCTCATACACTTTACCCTTTTTACGCATACCAGCAGTATCAATCATTACATAATCTTGATCATCGAATGAGTACTCTGTATCGATAGCATCTCTTGTAGTTCCCGCAATTTCACTTACGATGACTCGCTCGTGCCCTAAGAATGCATTGATTAAAGATGATTTCCCTACATTTGGACGTCCGATAAGAGAAAACTTAATAACCTCTTCACCGTATTCCTGTTCATCCATATCTGGGAAGTTTTTAGCGACTTCATCGAGCAAATCTCCTAGACCTAGACCATGTGAACCTGAAATAGGGTATGGTTCGCCTAATCCTAGGGCATAAAAGTCGAAAATCATTTCGCGCATATCTGGATTATCAATTTTATTGACCGCCAATACAACCGGCTTCTTTGTTTTATAAAGTATTTTAGCAACGTATTCATCTGCTGCTGTCACACCCTCACGACCATTTGTTAGGAAGATGATTACATCTGCCTCATCCATAGCGATTTCAGCCTGTTGTTTGATTTGCTCTAGAAATGGCTCGTCGCTCAATTCAATTCCACCTGTATCAATGATGTTGAATTCATGTGTAAGCCAATCTGCTGAGCTATATATACGATCACGCGTTACACCTGGGATATCTTCCACAATGGATACACGTTCTCCTACAATTCGATTAAATATAGTCGATTTACCTACATTAGGTCTACCAACAATTGCTACTACTGGTTTTGTCATTAATATTACATCCTTCCAAACTTCGTCTAAACTGTATTATACAACAAAACAATAAAAGCAGGCGACTTTATTGAAGTCACCTGCTTGAATAAGTTAAGATTATGACGAAATTAGCTATTATTATTTGTTAGTAAAGTCTTTTAAACGATCGCCTAGAACATCGCTAATAGAAAAACCTTTGGATTCTTCAGGCATTTGATAATCAGCTAAATTGAACTCATCTTCGTTCTTCACTAGCTCTTTAATACTTAGAGATAAACGTTTTTCTTTACTGTTTACATCTAAAACTTTTACCTCTACCTCTTGACCTTCTTTCAGTACTTCCTGAGGAGTCCCGATATGCTGATGAGCAATTTGAGATATGTGAACTAAGCCTTCAACCCCAGGGAAAACTTCAACAAAGGCACCGTAAGATACTAGTCGTCTAACTTTCCCAGTTAGAACAGATCCTTTTGTAGCCTTGTCTTCCAGATCAGACCATGGTCCAGGTAACGTATCTTTAATAGATAAAGAAATTCTTTCTGCATCTCGATCTATAGACAATACTTTTACCTTAACTTCTTGTCCCTCTTTTAACACATCAGATATGTTATCTAAGTGCTCGTGGGATACTTGAGAAATATGAACAAGTCCATCCACGCCTCCAATATCTACAAAAGCACCAAAAGAAGCTAGTCTTTGGACTGTACCTGGAACAATGTCCCCAGGTTTAATGTTATCTAACGTTTTGTTTTTATTTACTGATTTTTCATCCTCAACTACTGCTTTATGAGAAAGAATTAATCGGTTTTTGTCTTTTTCTAATTCAACGATTTTAAAAGTCAAAACTCGCCCTTTATAATCTTCAAATGATTCTACAAAATAATCTTCTATTAAAGAAGCAGGTATGAATCCACGGACACCCAAATCTACAACTAGTCCGCCTTTAACAACCTCTTTAACTTCTGTTTCAATAACTTCCCCAGATTGAAACTGTTTTTCTAACGTTTCCCATGCTTTTTCAGCATCGACTTTTCGTTTGGAAAGAACGTAGTTAGATTCTTCTACCTTAGTAATCATGAGTTCAAGTTCATCGCCGATGGAAACGGAGTCGGATGCTTTTTCAATATGCAGGCTAGAAAGCTCGCTAATTGGAACTATACCATCGAAAGGTGCACCTTCAATTGATACAATTATTGATTTCTCATCTACTTGTGCAACCGTCGCTTTAACCAGATCTCCTTCTTTAAACTCTTGCGTGTTTAAGTTCATTTCTTCTGACATATGATATTCCTCCTTCACAACGTCTCTTCTCTATTTTATGCGAACTTTCTCAGAAATACAAAAAGAAGCACTTTTGAAATAGAAATTTCCATCCACTTAATCATTTTGCTTCGCTATCAAACTAAAAAACTGGATAAAAACAAGAGAATATTAAAAGCTAGTGACATATATGCTAGTTTATAAAAATAGTTGATTTTCTCTCTCCGTAGGATGATTGAGAGTCCGCCACACTGTAGCCATTAAAGATGTGTTAAGAACAGATTAAAGTATTTAAAATCATTTAGTTTTATATTGGTCTAGTATTTTACCGATGTGTTCCATAATAACTTCTGTAACTTCATCTGCAGAAGCTCTTCTTTCTCTGTACGGCTCCATATCTATAACTTCTCCAAAAACTATTTTTAAACGTCTAAAAGGTTTATATGGCCCAATAATTGCACATGGCACTACGTTTGCATTTCCTCTAAGGGCAAAAAAACCAGCACCACTAAAACCTTTTCCTAGCTTTCCATCCTTACTTCTTGTTCCTTCTGGAAAAAGACCTACAACCTCTCCTTCTTTTAAAAGCTTTAACGCTTTTCGAAGCGCATCACGGTCGCTCATTCCTCTTTTTACTGGGAATGCTCTTACGCCCGGTAGTAAACTTTTTAATACAGGTATTCTAAAAAGCTCTTCCTTTGCCATGAAGTTAACAGGTCGTGGTGCGTTAATCCCAACGACAGGAGGATCTAAATTTTCTATATGGTTTGAGCATAGTAAAATCCCTCCCTCTTTTGGGAAATTTTCAGCCCCTATTACTTCAAATCTATATATTGGTTTTAACGCTGCAAAAACAATTGTTTTCGCAAAGGAATACAGTTCCAATTAAACCATCCTTTCTTTTGCCAACTGCATAATCTTATTAGAAACTTCATGAATCGTAAGAGATGTGGTATCAATGAAAATAGCGTCTTTTGCTTTGATGAGAGGAGATGCTTCTCTCTCGCTATCCAATTTATCTCTTAATGCTATATCATGAATTAATTCTTCTAAGCTTGTATGAATTCCTCTTTTTTCGTTTTCTAGAAATCTTCTGTTTGCTCTTTCTTCAACACTTGCAGACATAAATATTTTAAGTTCAGCATTTGTAAGGACGTGTGTTCCAATATCTCGTCCATCCATTACCACTCCGCCAGATTTACCCATCTCAATCTGTCTTTTCACCATTTCTTCTCTTAAATCAGCATGTGCTGCTACAACTGATACGTTCGAAGTGACTTCTTTTGAACGTATTTGGTCCGTTACTTCCACGTTATCTAAAAACACAAGTTGTCCTTTAGAAGATGGCTTAAGCTCAATAGAGGTATCTTTTAGAAGCTCAGTTAGTTTGCTTCCATCTTGCAAATTTATGTTAAGTTGAAGTGCTTTATACGTAATTGCTCGGTACATTGCTCCTGTATCCACATATGTATAACCTAATAATTCAGCCGTCTGCTTCGCTATCGTACTTTTACCCGCCGCTGCTGGACCGTCAATCGCTATTTGAATTTGTTTCATCATTTTATCCTCCACTCTATTTGCCTATATTTTATCACAGAATAATACGAAAAAAAAAAGCCTGTAAATACAGACTTTTAACTTAGTCCTTTTTTTCGCATAAGCAACTGTCTTTCAAAGCAAAAACGAACGATTTGTTGCCTGTCCAAATCATCTGTATTCGTAAATTGTAAAGACGCAATTTTTAACGATTCTCTCTCCCAGATGCGTATGACTAAAGCAGTAGTAAATACATATCTCATTTCTCCATTATTAAAAGATAATGGAATAATTAAAGATACCTCATCTCCACCACTAAATTTCACTTCCTCATTTAGAATGATGGCTACCCCACCCGCACTTATGTCATCAGTTACCGATTGATATTTTTCATCTCCAAATTGAATAGCAATATCAATTGGTGATACAACTCTTACAAAATTACGACGCTGTATTTTCATAAAGTCTTCCGTGTCAGGATAAGACAGTCTTATCATTGGAATTTGTCCTAACTTTCTTCCTAACACTTCTGTTGGAAAAGCAAAGACAGATTTCGTTTCTTCTATAAACGTGGCACGTAACTGAGTACCTTCCATCATGACAACGGTTTTGTTGGTAATAGTATCTATAGGATAATCTACATATATAAAATGATCATCCATATCTACTACTTTACAACGATATTTCTCAGCCTTCTCTGTGAAAGTTGGCTCAAGTATTAAATTTGTTCCTAGTTTAATTTGCATAATTTTTACCCTCTTAAATGTCATATTAATTTTATTATGACATTTAAAGAGGGAGAATTCTATATATTATTTTAAGGTAATTTTTCTGAATGCAGAATCTCATGTGATTCTGTATCAATATACACTCTATATGTTCCAATGTCTTCGCTTCGAGTTAGTAACTCATATGCTAGACGCTGCTGTAATTGATCATTCTCAACGTAAGCCATTTTTGCTTCTTCTATTTTTAAATTATCAGCGAATATGGTTTTATAATCTAAAGGAATTACTTTTTGTTTAGCTATTTTTTCCTCTTGAATGTACTCCATTGCATTTAAGCCTAGTAATTCTCCATTGTCTTTTGCAATTTTTAATTGTAATCCATCTGCATAAACGATTGCATCATTTTCTGCGTCCTTCCGAGCAAACGCTAAATGCCACCCAATGTGGTTTTCACGGAATTCTATAAGCTCCGTATCTGTATACCCTAACTTTTTCATATAATCCAAAGCATTTTTCTTCATGCTTTCCGTATCAATAGTATTTTTATCAAAAGGTCTTTCCATTAGAAAGGATAATAAATGGCCTCCCTTTTTTGTAAAATCAGCGTAACCAATACGAATGTCTTTATGAAATTCAATATGGTAGAAGGGATATGGAGCATCCTTTCCACTTTCTGTAACATAAATTTTGGCATCCGCAAGTTCTGGAAAAATCTTTGCAAACTTTGCTTTTACATCCTCTACGCTTACTGGTTTATCCGAAATATGTTGTAAGTCTTTTTTCTTCTGTTGATCGGTTTCACTTGCTGTCATTGGAAAATCGCTTTCCGTATACGCTTTTACAGATGCTCCAAGGGATTTCCAATTCTTTTCGTTTTCTTTATTAACTTTATTTTGTACAAAGGAACTAACAATGTAATCTTTGTTTCCATCGTTTCTATTTGTGAATGCCCATTGGTCGGCTAAGCTCCTTAAATTTTCACGTGCACTTACCATATTTCCTTGCCACTCTTCGATTGGTACTTTTCCTGTTCTAACTTGAGTAGCTCCATTACCTATTCTCGTTAAATAGTTCAACCAGCTTGAGGAAGTTTCCTGATCTATAGGTAGCCCTGAAATAGATGCTCGAATATCTGAAGACAGTCTCCATACATCCTCCAGCGGACGATCTAATGACTCTTTATCTTTAAATATCAATGTTTCATCAATGGAATCACTTAATTCAGTCAGTTTTTCGGAGGCAGAATTTAATTCATTAGAATATTGACTTGCTAAAGCATTTTTAAGGTTGGTATTTTGTTCTTGTACTGAAAAATGATAAACAACAAATACGGCAAGAGCAGCTATAGCGATTACCCATCCAAATTTTTTCATATAGTCTCCTTATGAGCAAAAAATATGCTGTCCAATTTTTTTGATATGTGGTCTTGACCAGATCCACTTACTAGTAGCAGTTTCAGGATTGAAATAGTAAATTGCGTTTTCTGAAGGATCCCATCCATTTAATGCGTCTAGTACTGCTTCTTTAGCTCGCTCGTTCGGCTCTAGCCAAATTTGTCCATCAGCTACTGCAGTGAATGCTAAAGGTTGGAAGATTACTTCACTAATAGTATTTGGAAAGTCCGGGTGTTCTACTCGATTAAGGATTACCGCTGCAACGGCTACTTGCCCTTCATACGGCTCCCCTCGTGATTCTCCATAAACTGCGTTAGCAATCAGCTTTAAATCTTTTTCACTATACTTCGGTGGTAGCTGCATATTTGTACTTTCAGGTTTTTTATTATTCGCTTGTTGGTTCTGGTTTGTATTTCCATGTACTGAGAAACGATTACCCTTATTGATTTGATCATGTACATATTCTTTGTCAAACTTTGTAGCCTTCACTAGCTTGTCCTTAGTTCCTTGTCCTAAAAGACCATCCACTGGCAAACCAAATGCTTCTTGGAAGTTTCGAAGAGCCCAATACGTGCCATAACCAAATTTACCGTCAATTTCCCCGGTGTAATAGCCTATGTATTGTAATCTGGCTTGTAATTCAATTACATCGTCTCCAAATGCTCCACGCTGAACAGTTTGCTCGGAGAACGCTTGAGTAGTTTGCTCTTGAGTTAAGAACATATAGCTAGCTGTAAAAAAGATTACGCCAATAAGAACATATTTTAGCTGTTTCATAAGTCATCTCTCCTTTTTAACTAGCTTGGTTAAACAGGAGTGATTTATACATGATAACTTTCATGAAAACAGAAATTAAAAAGTGAAAGCTTTGTTAAAGTTATTGGTTGATTTTTACTGACAATTTAATAGTGAATGTAAACATAAAAAAAGGAACATTTTGTTTATGCGAGTAAATTGTTTCGATTTATAGATGCTAAAGCTGTTCCCATTTATTGATTGGAGCACCAGACGACTTCAGCGGGGTGAGGGCTTATCGCTCACCTCGCGAAAAAGAGTCCAGCTGGGGCTGTAATCAATTCTACTCTCTGATTTAAAGATTTCTTTGCATTATAAATCAACCCTTCCTTTTGAAATTGCCAAAGTAAAATTCCATATAAAAAAGTCATGACCTATTTAGTCATGACTCTTACCTTTTTAAAGTTAGTTAGGATCTTCCCTAATAAAATATTCGTGTTTTTCAAATCTCGTTCTACGAGATAAAATATGAGTTTGCTTTACTTTCGACAAGCCAAAAACCCATAAGAATAACATAAACGGAACCATCAGCAATATCTCTAACCCCGTGAAAGTCAGTATGCTATTATAGATAATGTGAAGAAAGAGCGGCGCAATTAAAGCAAAGAAAAGTTCAAGCCTTATTTTTTTTATAGAGGTAAACTTAGCTCTACCTATATAATATCCCATAACTACACCAAATAATGCATGGCTCGAAACAGGTAACAAAGCTCTTAAAAAAGCCTCTCCCATTCCATAGTTCAAAAGATATAAGATATTTTCTACGGTTGCAAATCCTAAAGAAACACTCGCACCATAGAGAATTCCATCATACGGGTCATCAAACTCAACATGCTTATATAAGGCCACTATTATTATTAGCCATTTAAAAAATTCCTCTAATGTACTTGTCACGAGGACATTCCGAAAAAAAAGAGAAGTAAACAAATGCTCCTCGTTTAATACGTGCTGGATAAACATAATTGGGAATGTTAATATAGCACCATAAATAAATGTATGTAACAAAAGCCTTGAAGGTTCTTCGGCAATTTCTCTACGAAGATAGAAATAACTTAAAAGCGCAAGAGCCGGTGCAATCGCACAGGAAAGTAGTACGAACATGATCTTACTCCTTCCATTTTACTATTTATATTATACATTAATTTCTTCTCATTTTGTTAAATTTCTGGAGGTTATATCAATGAAAAATATCTTACTTATCCATACCGGCGGAACTATTTCAATGCAGGTAAATGCAGAAACAGGTGCAGTAGTACCTTCAGATAGCAATCCATTACTGGTAGAAGCAGATAAATTAAATAGCCTAGCACATATTATTGAGCTAGAAATATTCAATCTTCCTTCCCCACATATAACTCCCTTTGAGATGTTCCGTATAAAAGAATTAATTGATCAATATATCGATAAAGGTGAAATTGATGGAGTGGTGATCACTCACGGTACAGATACTTTAGAGGAAACTGCATATTTTTTAGATTTATCGATTGGACCAGCCATTCCTATCGTGCTTACTGGGGCTATGAGGTCTGCTAATGAAATAGGATCAGATGGCTTATATAATTTAGTGTCAGCTATCCAAGTCGCTTCATCTGATGATGCAGTTGGAAAAGGAGTTTTAGTTGTATTAAATGATGAAATACATACAGCGGTAAATGTTACGAAAACACATGCCAGCAACGTCAGCACATTTCAAAGTCCGCAATATGGTCCTATCGGATTTATCTCTAAGTCTATTGTATATTTTCATCACACCCCTAATCATCAGCCTGTTTTTCCAATTCAGCAGATTAACAAGAAGGTTGCTTTATTTAAAGTCTATGCAGGGATGGAAGCGGATCTCTTAGAAGCCGCCGTAAATATTGGATATGACGGGATAGTTTTAGAGGGGCTGGGCCAAGGCAATGTACCACCTAGCCTAGTACCAGCAATTCAAGATTTATTGGCTAAGGACATCCCTATCGTTCTTGTATCGAGGTGCTTTAACGGAATTGCCCAAGACGTTTACGGTTATATGGGTGGCGGGAAAGGTTTAAAGGATTTAGGAGTCATTTTTGCTCAAGGATTAAACGGCCAAAAAGCTAGACTAGCTTTACTAATTGCCTTAAATCATCCAGATCCAAAACAAACCCTCCTTAGTATATTTACTAGGTAAGATAAAAAGTCTTTAATGATTCAATATATACCAGCTTAATAAACGCTCTGAGCTATGTAACTCCGTGTACAGACCTAACAAAAGCTCTCAAAAAAACAAATACCTCGAGAGATTTTTCTCTTGAGGTATTTAAGAAATAGTCCTTTCCATTCGCAGCTATAGCATAAAAATGAATTCACTTTCATTTGAAAAGAAGAAAAGTCTAAATACTTTCTTCTTTTCTTTTAATTTCTTTAGCTATCAGCTCGCCATGGAAGCGACCGTTTTCTATAAAAATTTCGTTTGCATTATTTCCTGCTGCTATTACTCCTGCAATAAAAATACCCTCCACATTTGTTTCCATGGTTTCTGGATTATGAGATGGTCTTCCACTTTCGTTATCAATGGCTACTCCCATTTTTTCTAAAAAAGAATGGTCAGGATGATAGCCCGTCATAGCAAAAACAAAATCATTTTCAATGTCGAACTCGCCCTCTAATCCTTTTAATGTCACTTTGTTTTCTTCAATCGATAAGACCTCCGTGTTAAAGTGCATTTGGATTTCGTTATTTCTTACACATCCCTCGAACTCCGGTAAAACCCATGGCTTAATGCTTGAGGAGTATTGTCCTTGACGATATACCACTGTAACATTTGCTCCTGCTTTATTTAGCTCAAGCGCAGCATCGATTGCTGAGTTTTTACCTCCAATTACTAAAACATTTTGGGAAAAGTATGGATGTCCTTCTTTAAAATAGTGAAATACCTTCGGAAGATCCTCTCCTGGTATTCCCATGTAATTAGGATGGTCGTAATAACCTGTAGCTACTATGACGCTATTAGCTTTGTAAGAGCCCTTAGAGGTAGTCACGTGAAAATGATCGGTAGACTTTTCAACACGTTCCACTTGCTCATATTTGTTAACCTGAATATCTTTACGTTTCACTACCTCACGATAATAAACCAAAGCCTGATTTCTTTTTGGTTTTCTTTCTTCTACGATAAAAGGTACATCTCCAATGGAGAGCTTTTCACTCGTACTAAAAAAAGTTTGATGAGTAGGATAGTTGAAGATAGCATTCACCACATTTCCTTTCTCAATAACGAGCGTTTCTAATCCCATTTCTTGAGTAGAAATTGCTGCTGATAGTCCACAAGGACCCCCTCCAATTACCAATACATCTAAAACTTGTTCCACGTATAAAACTTCCTTTCTTACTATATGTCTATCTCTCCATGTTATGAAGGGTTATGATATGACACTCAGATTTAGCTCCTAAGCGCAGTGGCACCCCGGTAGTACCAAATCCATTACTTATTAATTCTGCACGATTTTCTTTTAATCGGTAGGAACCTTTCTCATATATACCAATAGGTCCTATACGAATTTGTCCGCCGTGTAAATGCCCAGCTAGCATTAGCCGAGGCTTACTTACCTTGAGAGCGGAATGGAAAAATGCCGGTGCATGACTAACAAATATGAGAATATCCTTTTCTTCCACCAGATTAAATGCATCTGCAATAATTACTTTCCCTACAAACCCATCATTTATCCCTACTAAGCGAATAGGCATCTTTCCTTCGGAGATCGTGACAGAAGTGTTATTTAACATTTGAATGTCTAGCTCTTGAAATATAGACGATAAGTTAGCTTCGCCTACTTCACGATCATTATTTCCAAAAACATAAAAAACAGGACCAAGCTTTTTTAATTGTTTTAAATTGAGTTTTGTCCTCATCAAAGGTACACCCTTTTCTGTCAGGTCCCCTCCTATGATTACTAAATCTACCTTTCCAATGATGCAATGGATTAATGTATCATCTATTTTCCTGCGATGTATATCAGAAATAAAAAATATATTCAGTTGTGTCCCTTTTGGCATTTCTTTCACAAGGAGCTGATGTTCTTTTACATTCGTTTGAAATGCTAGAAAAAGCATGTAAAGGAAGAGAATGATACCTGCAATAACAATGGTGATTCCTATCGATAACACTTATTATATTCCCCCTAAACCCAATAAGAAAAGCAAAAGCTTCTATACCTTACCCGTAAATCATATCAAAAGTTTAGAATAGCCCTTAAGCTACTATATTCCTATTTGACCACGAGGTTCAAGGCAAAGCCAAACTATTCACTTTACCCTCTTCCAAGCAAAAAGACAGGGAATGGCCCCTGCCTTTGAACCGATCTATATTACTCATCCTTGTCTATATGTAACACCCGGAAGCCTGATTTTTCTAGGTCATGGATAATACGATCTAATTTCTGTTCGTTATCAATCTTAAGAACGATTCGACGCACAAGCTTGTCAGTTTCATCAAAAGTAACTAAGGATATTACTGAAGTGTGATACTTGTGAAGAATATCAGACACTTTCAAAATTCTTCCTTCTGATTCCACCGAAGTAAAGGCAATTCGTGTTCCCTTCGTATTCATTCCAAAGGCACTCTTAAATTGATGTATCGTATCGTATCGAGTGACAAGACCTAAAAATTTCTCATCCTCTACTACTGCAAGAATTGGAAAATCATATAATTTCATAAACGCTTGCTCGAATACATCACTTGTTTTGACAAAGGTATCTTCCCTAGTCACTACATCTGACACTTTTGTCTGTTTTAAAAACGTTTCTTTATCTGTATCACTGTAAAAATACGCCTTATATAACAGATACTTATTGAACATCCCCAAGTATTTTCCAGACTCAATAATTGGTAGGGCATCAATATCCTTAGCTTCCAGTTCATTTAAAGCATCCAATACGGAAGATTCTCCACTAATCGTTAAGCATTTTTCCTTCGGGATCATAACACTTTTTACAAACATGCAAACACCTCTTTCTCTATAGGTCTATACTTATATATTCTATAAAAAGGTTATTTATCCTGCTATCTGTACATTATGGCAGGATTAATTTTTGTCCTTCATAAATTTCATTCGAAGCTAGACCATTTGCAGCTTTAATTTTTTCAACTGCTTCTGGATTTTTATAGTAGTTCATTGCTATTCGGTATAAAGTCTCGTTTCCTTTAACAATATGCGTTTTAGCCTCGGTTTTAGGCTTTTCAACTTTTTCTTCCTTCTTAGGTTCTGCCTGCACTGGTGCTTTCGGTTCTTCCTTTTCTACAGGTGCAGGTGCTACTGCAGGAGTTGATTGAGCAACCTCAGTAGACTCTTCTGGCTTTGTTTCTTCTATTTTTTCTGTTTGAACTGGTTGTTCGGTAACCTCTTCATCTTTCTCGTCTGTCTCATTTGAATTAGAGATTGGTTTTGTTTCCACTTCAATTCTAGCCTCTTCGGTCGTTGTCTCTTCTTTATCAGGCACATAGATAAACTGGACGTAGAGTAAAAAACTTGCTGGCAATAATATAAAAATAGCAAATAAGGTTGGTAAAAGAAGGTTCTTTTTCTTTTTCTTCTTACCAGTAGCATTTCTTCTGCTTCTTCTCAATTCTGATGATTCATTTTCTACCCCAATGGATTGTCTATGCTCTTCTATTTTTTTTTGATAATCATCTTTACTCATTTTTTCAAACTCCATTCTTCCACTTATCTACTACTATTATGACGAATTTTGTTGAAAATGTAAATGTTGTTAAGAGCTATAAGAGACTATTTAATCTACTTTTCCAGTCAAGTTTAGTAGTATTAACAGTGGTTTTTTCGTGTAGCTGAAATATTTCCTGAAGATTTAGAGTACATTTTGAACAACAATTTTTGGGCTTCCTTGTTAACCTTTGACCAAAATGTGCTAATAATTGTTCCCTTATACAAACCTCATTCTGTAAAAGGGTGTACAAATCTTGTATTTCTCTCCACTTTTTTTGTCGAATACGTTGAAAAAGATTAATGGTTTCTTGTTGGGATAGCTCCTTTTTCCAGTAATCTAGTATTCTTTGTGTCGTTTCTGATAAAACTACCTGATTACTTTTCCGATAAGCAATTTCAATATCCTGTTCCTCTGGAAATTCTTGCATGGCTACAAAATAGGCTTGTTCTACATCAGATTGCATATAAAGAATCGTCGCAATCGACTGTTTCCCGTCCCTCGCAGCCCTCCCTACCTCTTGCATATAGTTAGCGATAGAGGTTGGTATATGATCATGAATAATTTGCCTAATGTTGTCCTTATGTATTCCCATACCAAATGCGTTCGTGGCGCAAATCCAATCTAGATGTCCTTGCTGGAATTGCTGCTGGATAAGAATACGATCCTCTTGATCCATTTTCGAGTGATAATAAGCAACCTTTACTCCCTTTTTTTGAAGCTCCTGGGCATAAAATTGTGTTTTCTTTCTAGACTGGCTATAGATAATCCCAGGACCAGTTGTGTTAGTGACTCTATTTATGATCCAGGTCAGCTTTTCTTTTTGGTTTTCTACCTGATAGGATTCATAAGCAATATAAGGCCGATCTAAGGAATGGATATACTCAAATGGCTCTTTCATTAATAATGTATGTTCAATGTCCTTTATCACTTCATTGGTAGCAGTAGCAGTTAAAGCCAGCACGTTCACATGTCGGAATGCCTGAAGTGATTTAGAAATTCTTAGATAATCTGGTCTAAAATCAAACCCCCATTGAGAAATACAATGCGCTTCATCTGCTACTATGAACGCAATTGAAATACTAGAAAGCCTTTGTTGAAAATACTCGTTTTGCAACATTTCTGGTGATGTAAATATAAATTTATATGTTCTCAGTCGAGATAATGCTTCTTCTCTTTGCTCAAAGGATAAAAAGGAGTTGATCGCCACTACTCTTTTTTCACCTAGCATTTTAAGCTGCTCCACCTGATCCTGCATTAAGGAGAGCAATGGAGAAATGACTAGGACTGCTCCATCAATTAAATAGGCGGGCAATTGGAATAATAATGATTTCCCCATTCCCGTCGGCAAAATAGCTACAACGTCCTCTCCCGACAATACTCGTTCAATAATTTCTCTTTGCCCTTCTCGAAATTCTGCATAACCGAATCGAGTTTGAAGTATGTGCTGAAGCTGATCCATTTTCATACACTCCTTTCAAGAGCTAAAGCTAATCTAATTTGAAAATAACTTAGTTCTGGTAAACTATCTCGGATTATTTTCAATTTTTTCGTTTTATTTTTAGTTGAGATCATCAACACTCGATGTATATCCTCTTCTGAAATAAAAGGTGTAAGAGACATACTTTTATTAGTAGAAGCGATTTCTATTAAATGATCTTCTATCGTATTTACCTTAAGAGATCTGATAGAGGCGATTTCTTGTAAAGAATAGCCTTGTGTTAAAAGCTGTTCTGTTTTTAAGGCAGATTGGGTCAAAGGATTATGTACAAAAATATCTTGTGCTAATTGGGTTAAATCAGGATGGTCTACTTCATTTAAGTTAGTTAAAATAATGTGTAGCGCTTCTACAAATTGAAGCTTCATATCTGTAACTGAGGAATCGTATGCCATAGCCAGCTGATCCCACGTCAAACCACTTATTTGATATCCACTCAGTCTATAGATGAGCAACGTCCGATGATTTTCCCCGAGACTTGGATGCAATAACAGGTGTTCAAGTTGGTTTTTAAAGCTTTGCTGAAACTTGTCAGATTTATAATCTCTTTCTCTTAAATAGCTTTTGACGAATTGGTGAACAAAATAATCCTTCTGGTTTGGTATAAATCTTGATTCATTGTTCTTAAAGTGGGATAGTGTTTGCATGACTAATTCTAATCTTCCCCAAAAAACTTTTTCATTTCCTCTTAATAGCCATCCATTAAACAGCGGATTTTTATAACCCTTTAGCTGAGCTTCCCCTTTGTCACTGACCTTTAGCAGAGTGTCCTGCTGCTCAATCCAGCTGTATTCGTAGAGCTTAGATAGCTCCACTTCATATTCTTCCTTTGTGAGTTTCGGGTAAATAGAGAAATATTGATGCAAACTAAAATAAGTAACATCTTGAATTGTTTGACCTGATTTTTTTCCTTTTAATAAGTAAAAAGAAGCCATTGCTGACCGCTCTCCATTAAAACTTTGTATGATATTTAGTAATAGTTGGCTAAAATACAAGTTAAATACCTCACAGTTTAAAGTATTTTTGTTGAAAAGTAATGAAAACAGCTTTAGAATGAATAAGATAGCTAATTCGTATAAGTAGAATTAAAGGAGAGAATATACTAATGGCAAAATACACTATAGTAGATAAAGATACATGTATCGCATGTGGAGCTTGTGGAGCAGCTGCTCCAGATATATATGACTATGACGATGAAGGTATCGCCTTTGTTATTTTAGATGATAACACGGGGACAACAGAAGTTCCAGAGGAATTGATGGAGGATATGGAAGACGCATTTGAAGGCTGTCCTACAGATTCCATTAAAGTTTCAGAAGAATCATTTGAAGGCGACGCACTTAAATTCGAATAGTACAGTAAAGGCCAAGAATATGAGTAACTCATATTCTTGGCCTTTTTGTTTTTATAGACAAGATTACAACCAAGGTTCCGTAATCTAAAATTTATTAAATAGTCTTTGGTACTTTAAACGATTTACTAACCTTATCTAGCAATGGCTTCATTCGTTTAAATAAAACGATCATGACGATAGTCACTAGAATACCTTTTATAAGGTTGAACGGTAAAATACCTAATATAATTGAATTAAATAAAGCTGTTCCTGTTTTTGCAGGGAAATTTAAAAAGTACGAATACATTGGTAAGAAAACATAATAGTTTAACAAGCTCATACCAAGTGCCATACAAATAGTCCCAACACCTAAACCGTAAGCAATCCCTTTAGAAGATGATACTTTACGATAAATAATATAAACAGGTGTTATAAACAAGATACTCGTTGCAAAGTTAGCCATATGACCAACTGGAACGCCTGTAGGACTTCCTGAGAACAACCAATCCAACACGTTTTTCATAAGGGCTACAAGTACCCCTGCAACTGGTCCCATAGTGATTGCAGCAATTAAAGCTGGAATATCACTAAAGTCAATTTTCAAATAAGCTGGTAAAACTGGTAACGGAAATGCAAGCAGCATTAATACGAAAGAAATACTACTCAGCATGGCGATTGCAATAAGCATTCGCGTCTTACTTTTTGCCATAAATCCTCTCTCCTTTTGCGATTCACTCCACAAGAAGAAAGGTTCAGCTTGTTATCCATACTCAAAAAATCCCTTAAGCATTACGTTAGCTTAAAGGAGAAAAAGGTACACTTAAATAAGCGTATCCGTATAAGAGCATACGAAAAACAGCTGCACCTTCACCTTCTCCCATCCAGACTATACTGTCGGCTTTGGAATTTAACCAAATCCTGCCATTAACGGCTCGCGGGCTCAAGAAAAAAATCTTCTACTACCGCCGATCGGGAATTTCACCCTGCCCCGAAGATGAATCAATATTTTGTTGTCATTCAAGAATATCTTGAATTACAATCATTTTATCAAACTATATTAATATATGCAATACAACTGTTTTACTTTAAGCAAATTATTGATGCCATGGAAAGTGGGAACCAATTATTGAGTTTGGGAAGGGTCACCTGGATATAATAGAGGTATTTGTGCGTTGGAATTCATGCTACCGGTGATATTTTTCCGGGAACGGTGATAAATGCCTCACGAGCGGTGATAAATCTTCGTGAACGGTGATAAAAGGCATTTTTCTTTGACTCTTCTCAAATTGTGCTACATAAACAGAAGCAATTGTCACTTAAATGACGTTTACGCACCTAAGATTCAAAAAGTGTCACCTAATCCATTCCCAAGCGCACCTAAACTATCCAGTTGTGCTACATAAAATCAACCACCCGTCACCTAAATGACGCTTACGCACCTTAATATCAAAAAGCATCACCTAAACCACTCCCAAGCGCACCTAAACTATCCAGTTGCGCTACATAAAATCAACCAAGTGGAGAACGTATAAAATTTTGTGTAAATGACCATAACTTTCCTATAGGAGATGATCATTATGCAAAATTACGAAAATAT
>NZ_JABAFC010000012.1 GCF_012843435.1 Psychrobacillus sp. BL-248-WT-3
GTGTTCATTTGGAAAGTATCACTTAAGTAATTTCCAATTCATTTCTTTTTTTCGCTTGACATATTACCACTGGGCTTTATCCTATTTTATTTCCACAAGATTTGGTCATAATCCTTTAATGACTCATTTAAAATAACAATCACCTCGCATAACAAATTAGTAATGTATCACTTATGTATAGTTTGCTATGCTTGTTTAAAGGGGGCGTATTTATGCATACATTTCACGTTAGCTCTATTGGAACAGTACATAACACTAGAAAAACTCCAGAGGATGATTATTGGGGGGAGGTAGTTTCTGAAATCAGGTTAAACAATGATTGGGACGAGAGCAGTCTAGATGGTATTGATGCTTTTAGTCATGTGGAAATCATTTTCTTGTTTCACCTAGTTTCTGACGATCACGTTCAATATACTGCTAGGCATCCAAGAAACAATACGACTTATCCGAAGGTAGGTATATTCGCGCAGCGAGGTAAGAATCGACCAAATAAAATAGGACTTACTACGGTTGAATTGATTGAACGGGACGGGTCATCGATCTTTGTCAAAGGGTTAGATGCAATAGATGGGACTCCAGTGCTAGACATTAAACCCGTGATGAGCGAATTTCTACCGAAAGGGAAAGTGAAGCAGCCAAAGTGGTCAACCGAATTAATGATGAATTATTGGGAGTAAGCTTTAAAAAGGACTTAAGCGTCCGATAGCGAATAAAAGAAAGAGTACAGTTTATTTAGGAGGGAGCATATGAATTTAATCGAACGAATTGATACGGTCTGCTTAAAGGTGCGGGATATTAATACCGCTAGCAGCTGGTATCAGGAGATGCTAGGACTGGAGGAACAATATAGGGAGGAACACTATGCCATTTTGAAAATTGGAGAAAGTGGCGTACCCTTGACGCTTGAAAAGGGAGAGCCAAATGGTGAAGGAAATAGTACATATCCAATCTTTTTCTCTTCTTCTATAGATGAAGCGTATAAAACATTATCCATTCGAGGAGTAACGGTCACAGATATACAGCACGATGGCCTAAACACCTATTTTGAGCTGTTCGACGTAGATGGGAACAAATCTCAAATTTGTTACTGGAAATAAGGATGCTCTAAAAGGCATATAGTAAAAAGAACAACTTTTAAAGGGTGGAATGCACATTGGACTTTGTCACATCATTATTTAACTCACATTATGATCTATATATAAGATTAGCAGTAGCCACATTCATAGGTCTGTTAATAGGACTAGAGAGGGCTATTAAGCACAAGCCTGCAGGGATTCGTACGCATATTTTAGTATGTCTCGGCTCTACACTGGCGATGAGCTTATCTACCTTAAACCAAGGGCCTTATATGGATCCCATGCGATTAGCAGCCCAAGTTATTAGCGGTATCGGCTTTCTAGGCGCAGGAGTTATTTGGGTGGATAAGGATAACGTGAAACGAGGTCTAACAACAGCAGCAAATCTTTGGATTACCGCATGCGTAGGATTAACAATCGGTTATGGCGCATATGATTTAGCAATACTCACAGTTTTCCTCATGTTTATCGCCATGAACCTTCCAAGGGTATTAGAGAAGATGAGACTTCTACCTCCAAGAGGGAAAGAGAAGGAAGCGCATGAGGTTGATAGTGATGGGGAATAAAAGGTGGAACAAAGCCACGCTACCAGTTCAGTTACTGGAGTGATGGCTTTTTCTTTGTATAATCTATATTGTTTAATTCACAGCAAATAGGAATGAAACAGCCTGCCTATTAATATTATTTTAGAGAGGATTCTTTGAACAGAATCGTTTGCGGATAAACTAATTTTTAGTACAAGACTTCTTTGCTAGAACGACTATATGATAAAAGAAAGGAGTATTATTTGGAGCTATTCCTTATCAAGTCATTTAAACATCTTAGTTTGTATGAAAAAGAATGGTCCACTATTTTAGCAGCAAATCAAAATTCTAATCCATTTCTAGAATTTCATTTTATATACAATTGGTGGAGATATTTTTCAGACGATAAGAAAATTGAGATTTATAGTGTTAGAGAAAACCAGAAAGTAATTGCTTTTTTTCCCTTTATAGTGAGTAAAAAGAACAATGTTAAAATTGTGCAAACGTTAGCTATTCAATCCTGTCCCTATACAGACTTCGTAGTAAAGAAGAGAGATTTAGATAGGGTGCTTATGTTTGTGATGGACGGAATTATTTTAGATAAGCAGCAGGCTGTATTCTTGATTAATTCGTTAAGTTATGACAATCATACTCATCTAAAATTAAGGAATTACATGAATGCTAGAAGCTACAAATGTATAGAAAAGAAAAACAATCCAGTAGAAATTTTACATGTTATAACTCCAATGATGGAAGTAAAGCTAAGGGCACTAGGTGATCTACAGGAAGAGGTTGTGACATTTGACCAATTGCAGTCATTATTAGAGGGAAACATGGACAAATTTAATCACTCCAGTAACGATAGATTGGATTTTATGAAAAAATTTGAAGGTGATCGGCCTCATGTCAGCGCAAAGGTAATACATCTTAATAATGAATTAATAGCATTTTCTTATGGTTTTCAGTGGCTGGATAAATACATGGAGTACGGAAACGGAAAACTAAAGGATCTTTTTCATGCTGAGAAGCTGCTTGGCGAGGCTATGCCCATACATGCTCCAGGCACTGTGTCTATCCTATTTTCAACTAAAAATTTTAGGGGTAAGCTTGGTCTTATCCTGGAAAAGCGTCATATAGCAAAATATGAAAGAAAACAATTGAATCCTACTAAGAAGAAGGCATTTAAGAAAAAGCATTCTATTCTTATTGCTGAGCTCAACGATATCCACATCAAAGCCCCCAATTGTAACTTTAAAAGTATTTCTAACACAGAGATATGGTCAGGTAACCGACAAAGATTCCTTCTCAATTACCTTCGAGGTTTCGAGGGCTATCATTCTGGAAATCCCCAAAACACTTTTTGGATCAATTCAACATCGCTTTATATAGATGAACTAAATCATAAAGAAAAGCTATCTGAAGGAACTCTATTTATAGAAGGGTGGGAGTCTGAGGAGCTAGAAAAGATACTATGCTTTACACAAACAAACTACAGAGTACGGAATATATTAGTACGTGTTAATAAAGACAACAAAAATCAAATCAAAAAATTAATGCTTTTTGGATTTCAAATTAGAGATAAGTTTTTGATTCCTAGCTAGGAGAAGGTTTTTTCTCTGCGTGCAACGTCTAATTACTAGGCTTGACCCACAAATAGAAGGAGTCGACTTTTGATTGGAGGGAAGAGTGGAGACTTTCAACGAGAATAGTACGAGCTGAAGATCCAGGAGAGCACATATCGTTACTTTAATAGAAAAAACTTTAGACAAAACATCACAATTCATGGTGTTTATCTAAAATTTGGAGCGACTAATTATTGATTAGTCGCTTCTTTGCTTTTACTTAGCCTATTCAACTGTACAATCTCAGCATCTTCATTCTTATGACCGGTTATTAAATCTCTCAATATATGAGATCCGAGCATACTATAAACGGTTCCGTTTCCACCATAACCTAATAGGTAATAATGATTTTCTTTCGTTGGGTGTTCTCCAATGAATGGAAGATTATCAGTAGATTCTCCAAAAGTCGCAGCGTATGCATAATCAATGCTTATATCGTATTGTGGGAATAGTTCTTTTGCTTGGAAAAGTAGATTTTCTACTCTTTTCATCATCAGCTCTTCCGATTGTGGTGCCTCAGGTTGGTCTTTGTCCATACCACCTATAATTAATCTACCTTCTTTGCATGTACGAGCGTATAAGTAAGGTCGCTTTGTCTCCCATATTAAAGCTTTTTCATGCCAGCCACTTAAATTACTAATAGGATTGCTGACGCACACATAAGAATGATTGATATCAGCTCCCCTACGTTTTCCAACAGGGACATCCTCATATCCAGTCGTATATACAACTTTTTTAGCATAGAACGGTTTTCCAGCAGTACGAACTTCCAGATCATCATCTCTATCTATCACATTTATAACTTCTGTATATGGATATAGATGAACGCCTAGCTCTTCCGCTTTTCGAAGAACCCCTTGTACAAACTTTAACGGGTTAACCTCTGCGTCACCTAAAGTTAGTAGGGCGCCATCCTTGGAAAAGGAAAATTTTTTGGCTATCTCGTTCCTTCCTAAATAATCACAAGGGAAGTTATATTTTTGAAGTGTTATGTATTCCGCCTTTAGCTTCTCCACATCATTTTCTTCGCTAGCAAAACACAGGCTAGGGCGTCGTATAAAATCTGAATCCTCATCGAGACTTTTAGCTACAAGCTCTAAATCATCCATTGCTTCATAACAGAGCTGATAAAAGCGAACAGCATCCTTTTCGCCGATTTGGTCGATTAGTTCATGAAGCATAATATCATTTGAATACTGAAGCAATCCTGTATTTGCGCTAGTGCTGCCGGTACCCATCATACGTTTATCTAGTACTGCAACCTTCAATCCGGCCTTCGCAAGCGATAGCGCAGTTAAGGAGCCAGACATTCCTCCACCGACAATAACGACATCGTATATATCTAAAGGCTCAATGAATTTTGGTGTAAATGGTTTCGTTGTAGTTGGCCAATAAAGAGACCCGTTATGTAGATTCATATGTACCTCCAAAGAGTTTTTTAGAATTATATACCCTTAATTTTTATTTTCAATCCATGTTATAATAATATGTGATAAAAGTATTAAACTGCTTGTTTAGATGCTTTTAATAAACTAAAGGATGATGTATATGACACAGGAAAAACCTCGTGTATTAGTTATAGATGGTATGGCATTATTATTCCGTTCTTTCTTTGCAACTGCTATGTCAGGAAACTATTTTAAAAATGAAAAGGGGATTCCAACGAATGCAGTACAGGGCTTTGCTCGTCATGTATTGGCAGCACAGGAGCTAATGAACCCTACTCATATGGCGGTTTGCTGGGATAAAGGAATGAAAACGTTTAGAAATGATTTATTTGATGGGTATAAAGCGAATCGGCCAAAGCCAGCAGAGGAGATGATTCCTCAATTTGATATGGCCCAGGAGCTGTCGGAGCATTTAGGATGGCAAAACTTTGGGATAGTTGGAATGGAAGCAGACGATACGATTGCATCTATCACACATAAATGGAAAGACGAAGCCCATTTCACGATTGTCAGTGGCGATAAGGATTTACTTCAGCTTTTAGATCCTTCTACTGAAATTGCATTCACGAAAAAGGGCTTTACGATATATGACTACTATAATCATGAAAGATTCACAGATGAATATGGTATCTCTCCACTGCAGTTCCCGGATGTGAAGGCCTTTATGGGAGATTCCAGTGATGGCTATGCAGGCGTGAAGGGTATTGGACCGAAAACTGCTCTTCAGCTTATACAAGCCTATGGTTCAGTTGAAAAGGTAATAGACTCACTGCATCTTTTAACAAAGGGACAGCGAACAAAAATTGAAGCTGATTTAGAAATGCTTCACTTATCGAAGCAGCTTGCTACCATCAGTAGAGATGTACCAATTGAAGCGGAGCTCGATCACTTAGTCATACCGAATATTGATACGAACAAATTCGATTTTTTATATGAGCATGGCTACACTATTTTAGCTCGTCAGCTGCAAGGGAAACAGAAGCCGGTGGGACAACTTTAACAAATGTGAGGATAGGGGCATTTTCCGTATATTTTATCTTGCGTATAGAACTTTCTCGTCCTCTTCCCCCATTATCATGAACGATTAAATAGAGCTCGTCGTTTGTATGTTCATATCCAATTAATGGTACCCAGTGATAGGAAAAAGAGAATTTCTGTTTCCATTTAAAAGAAAAATATTTATCAAACTTTAATGCCACTGGTCTACCTTGTTGCAGCTCACCTAAGGACTCCTCTATGGAGCATTTTTGGATTGTCCAACCAGGACCAAGAAGCTTTTTTAATCGCCTAATAAATCGATATGTAAATAGACCGATTCTTGTTCCTTTTAAATGCTTATACAAATCGTTAGGAATGTAGGAGTGGTTCGGTAAAAGATAGTTTAGGAGCACGTATACTGTGACCGGTCCACATGCAGAAGATTGTAGCTTTGGATTAATGGAAACATCGTACTGGGAAAAGCCTTTAACCGGCAATTGGATTTTCAAGTTAATTCTCCTTTCTCGTTACTATATACAGTACGTTTATATTACCCTAAAAGTTTTTACTAAAAGCATTAAATTAAGTTAATTTCCTAAATAACGTTTTCCATTTTAAACACGAACAATTATTTGATTGAATGCGGCATGAGAGACAAGGCGTTGCAATTAGACTTGTGTATCAGTCGCTAGCAGAACGGTTTCCAGTAGCTAAAATCAATTATTGTTCGTGTTTTTTATATAAATAGCAATTCTAATTTAATTACTAAGGGGATGGATGGTTTGATTAGAGTATTAGAGGAAACGGATTTTGAGGCAGCAGCTGACCTAGCGTCTATGGCATATCCAGGAATGGGCATTCAGTCAGAGGAAAAGAAGAAGGAATATGAGGAAAGACTGAAACGAGAGCAAAGGGAAGAAAACGGTATTCTTTTTTATGGAAGCTTTAACGCGAAAGAAGAATTAGTAGGAATCTACCGACGAAGTGATTTTGAATGTAATATTAATGGTGAGTTTCAACGTCTATTTGGGATAGGCATGGTGGCAGTACATATTTTACATAAGAAGGAAAAGGTAGCTTTTGAGCTGTTGAACCATTTTCATCAAGAGGCAAGAAAGGAAAATGTTGCCCTTGTGGCTCTATATCCTTTTAGCTCTAGTTTTTACCGCAAAATGGGCTATGGCTACGGTCCATTAAAATACGAGTTTAGGATAAAACCAGGTGCTTTAAATAGTAATGGACAGAAGGACTTGGTAGAGCTGTTATCTCCTACAGATGTAGAAGAAATTACAGTCTTATATAACCACTTTGCCCAAATGCATCATGGTATGATCAAACGGACATGGAGTGAGCGTCAGCATATTAAAAATGCAGCATCTCGTTATGTAGGGGTCCGAGAAGACGGCAAGCTGATAGGGGCCTTAGCTTTTAGTCTTCAGCCAGTGAAGGATAGTCACTTCCTGCATCAAAATATGATGATTCATGAGTGGGTATGGAGTAGCCAGAAGGGCTTTAAGCAGCTAGAGGCATGGGTTCATTCCCAGCAGGATCAGGTAGATCGAATTATATATGGAACGAATAATCCAGCTTTTGTTTATAGCTTAAACAATCCACCAAATGACTCTAATCATTTAATTCCTAGTGTTTATCATGAGGTGGCTACCACCGGCTCAGGTTTAATGTACCGGATTTCAGATATACCACGCTTTTTTAAGCAGATGCACTTTCAAGCACTACGCAAGCCAGAGGGCCAACCAGAAATTATTGTGAAGGTCGAGGACACCTTTATCGAGGAGCAGTCCGGCTTTTATAAGCTTTCATTTTTGGGTGAAGAATGGGATATTGAAAAAGTGGGAGAGGATATCGGTCAGGTGAACATCGAAATAGGAATTCAAGATTTAAGTGCATGGTGGATGGGCTGTGTATCGATTAAGGATTTGGATAGCTATGGTGAAGTAGTAGTGAAGGGTTGTAGCCCAGAGGATTTAGATGACTGGTTTAAGCCACGAAAAGCACCAATTTGCATGACAAATTTTTAAGTAAACATGATAAAAAAGACAAAGGGAGATGCGAGAACAACTTCTCGTTTCCTTTGTCGCTAGAAAAAAGGTTTAGGAGAAATCCCTAATCCTTTTTTTATTTAGAAGCAATTGTTTTATTGGATTCTTGCAGTAGGCGGTTCAATGCTTCTCGGAAATTTTTATATGTTTCGATATTAACATGTAGATCTGCATGGACAATTTCACGAATAAATTTCGGGTTAAAGCCAACATAGATTGGACGGATCCCCATTAAACGAAGAGAGCTATTCAGTCGGGATATAGATATGGCCAATTCATTGTAATCGAATTCCTCAATATGCTCCACAGTTACCCCGGTAAAATCGAAAATAGCGTGTTCTACTTCTTTATGCTCGCCAATATATTGTAGTGTTTCCGTCTCAATATTTTCAAAGCGTTCCTTATACATATAGCCGGCAATCGGCATCAAAATTGTTTTAGGCACAATAGATGGAATGATTGGGGTGGACATTGCTTTTATAATTCGTTCATAGTAAGCGACTTTCTCTTTTAATTCCAGAATTTCGTTTTCTTGCGACAAATATAACACCTCTGTTTTTCTTATTATGGTAAGAAAGTAGAAGAGGACTGTCGTTAAGAGCAGTCCTATTTCCTTTCATACTTTCTAAGGTTACCTTGGCTTATTCTAAAGAAAGTATAGACTATTCAGTTTTGAATATTATGCCTATATATAGCTGTTCTAAATAGTATCTATTTAGTTTGCGCTTGTAAAAATTCTTCTACCTGGTCCGGTGTTTTCGCATTTGCACTATGCAGGTGAGCTTTTTTCTCGCCGTTTTGGTATATAAGTAGGCTAGGAATCCCCATTACTTCATACTTTTCAGCGATTTCAGGTAGCTCGTCACGATTTACTTCATACCATGCGTAATTATTATACTTTTCCATGATAGGATCGATAAACATTTCCATGCGACGACAATCAGGACACCAGCCTGCTTCAAATTTTACTAATACCTCTTGATCACCAGAAATGATTTCATTAAATTGCTCAGTTGTAGTAATTTTTTTCATTATAAGATACCTCCAATGATAATACATACAGTTTACACTGTTTCCCAAATAGGAGAAAGAAAAATGTATTAAATTATTCATTTTATTATTGCGAAAATTTAAACATTGCACTAGAATAATAGATATAGAGATTGCTTCTATTTTTTTTGTAATTAAAATGAATGAGCGTTCATTCAAGATGAAGGGGAGGCTTTGCACGTGACATATCAAATTAAAAAAGCAGCTGTACTTGGTTCAGGGGTAATGGGATCTGGGATTGCAGCTCACTTAGCAAACATCGGTATACCAACACTTTTGCTGGATATCGTACCAAAAGAAGTTAGTAAAGAGGATGAAGCAAAAGGACTTACATTGGAGCATCCTTCCGTACGTAATCGTTTTGCGGAAACTGCCGTACAGAAATTATTAAAGCAAAAACCAGCACCATTAACATCGAAAAAGAACCTGCAATTAATCACGGCAGGGAATTTAGAGGATGATCTTGAAAAGCTAAAAGATGTGGACTGGATTATTGAAGTAGTAGTAGAAAACTTAGATATTAAGAAAAATTTATATGACAAAATAGATGCAGTTCGTAAGCCAGGCACAATTATAAGCTCTAACACATCAGGAATCAGTATCAATGCAATGGTAGAAGGTAGATCAGAAGACTTTGGCAAGCATTTCCTAGGTACTCATTTCTTCAATCCACCTCGTTATTTGAAGCTATTAGAAGTGATTCCTGCTAATACAACTGCTCCTGAAGTAGTAGAATTTATGCAAACCTTTGGTGAGGATGTGCTTGGAAAAGGTGTTGTTCTTGCAAAGGATACGCCTAACTTCATAGCCAACCGAATTGGAACATACGGTTTACTTGTAACCCTTCGTGAGATGCAAGCAAGAGGCTACTCGGTTGGAGAGGTAGATTCTGTTACTGGTCCACTTATTGGCCGTCCGAAGTCAGCTACGTTCCGTACACTTGATGTAGTAGGTCTTGATACATTTGCTCACGTAGCAAAGAACGTGTATGACCAAACAACAGGGGAAGAGCAAAAGGTTTTTGAAGTACCCGCTTTCATGCAAAAAATGCTTGAAAACAAGTGGCTTGGTGCTAAAACAGGGCAAGGCTTCTTCTTAAAAGAAGGCAAAGAAATTAAAGAATTAGATCCGGAAACTTTGGAATATGGACCAATGAAGAAGCTGAAAACTCCTTCCATGGAAATGGCAAAGCAACAAAAAGGCTTAGCCGCTAAAGTGAAAACGTTAACATATGCAAAGGATCGCACGGGAGAGCTTTTATGGAGTATTTTAAGCCCGACACTTATTTATTCTGCACAGCTTCACGGTGAAATTGCAGATGATATCGTTGCAATTGACAATGCCATGAAATGGGGCTTCGGCTGGCAGCAAGGACCGTTTGAAATTTGGGATGCAATCGGAGTAAAAACCTCTGTTGAAAAAATGCAGTCAGAGGGCTATGAAATACCTGCTTTCGTTCAGTCCTTATTAGATAAAGGATTCGATTCCTTCTATAAAGAAGATAACGGTGAATTGTTCTTCTTTGACGGTTCGGTTTACCAGGCGGTACCAGTCAATGAAAAGACGATTAACTTAAAAAGCTACAAGAAAAAGCATGGTGTCATTAAGTCGAATTCAGGAGCTAGCCTGATCGATTTAGGAGACGGGATTGCATTGCTTGAATTCCACTCTAAGTCCAATTCTATAGGGTTAGATATTCTTCAAATGATTAACTTTGCTGTCGATGAAGTAGAGAAAAACTTTAAGGGTCTTGTTATTAGTAACCAAGGTAAAAACTTCAGCGTTGGAGCAAACCTTGGCATGATTCTAATGGAAGCGCAAGATGACAATATTTTTGAACTTGATTTCGTTGTTCGTCAATTCCAAAATGCGACAATGAAAATTAAATATTCTTCGAAGCCAGTAGTAGTTGCTCCTTTTGGAATGACATTAGGCGGAGGAGCAGAGGTTACTCTACCAGCAGCTCATATCCAGGCATCTTCTGAAACATATATGGGACTTGTGGAAGCGGGCGTTGGTCTAATCCCTGGTGGTGGGGGTAATAAAGAGCTTTACATGAAACACCTAAAAGGAATTCCAAACGGAGTGCAAATAGATTACTTAAATGTAGCTAGCAAGGTTTTTGAAACAATCGCTATGGCTAAGGTATCCACTTCGGGTGAAGAGGCACGTGAGAACAATTTCTTAAGCATGGCTGACGGCATTAGCGTTAACCCAGATCACTTAATCTATGATGCGAAGCAAGCCGCACTAGCCCTAGCAGAAGCAGGCTATAAGGCGCCGATTCGTGAAAAGGTACCTGTTGTAGGATCCCCGGGATATGCAGCACTTTTATTAGGAGCTGAAGGCATGTTCTTATCAGGATATATTAGTGAGCATGATTTGAAAATTGCTAAAAAGCTTGCCTATGTCATTGCTGGTGGAGAGGTTCCATACGGTACGTTAGTAGATGAGCAATATTTATTGAACTTAGAGCGTGAAGCTTTCTTAAGTTTAGTTGCAGACCCTAAATCCCAGGCAAGAATGCAGCACATGTTAGTGAAAGGTAAACCATTACGCAACTAGACTGCGTTAGGTAAAAGGAGGAGAACTCATGCGTGAAGCAGTTATCGTAGCAGGTGCAAGAACACCAGTTGGTAAAGCGAAAAAAGGATCTCTAGCCAATGTACGCCCAGATGATTTCGGGGCATTGGTAGTAAAAGAGACATTAAAAAGAGCGGGCGGATACGATGGCCCAATAGATGATTTAATCTTAGGATGTGCAATGCCAGAAGCAGAGCAAGGAATGAACGTAGCTCGTAATATCGGTGCACTTGCTGGACTTCCAGATACAACACCAGCAATCACAATCAATCGTTTCTGTTCCTCTGGCTTACAATCCATCGCATATGCGGCTGAACGTATTATGCTAGGTCACTCCGAGGCAATTATTGCCGGAGGAGTAGAGTCTATGAGTATGGTTCCAATGATGGGTAATGTCATTCGACCAAATGCTCATTTAGCAGAAACAGCGCCTCAATATTATATGGGAATGGGTCATACAGCAGAGCAGGTGGCGAATAAGTATAATGTGAGCCGTGAAGACCAGGATGCATTTGCTGTTCGGTCACATCAGCTTGCTGCAGCGGCAATTGCAGCTGGTAAATTTAACGATGATATCGTTCCGGTTGAAGTGATCAAGCATTTCGTAGATGAAAACAACAAAGCGCAATCGAAAAAATTTATGTTCGAAATGGATGAGGGTGTACGTCCAGGAACAACAGTAGAAACACTTGCAAAATTACGTCCAGCATTCAACGTGCGTGGTTCTGTAACAGCAGGTAATGCATCTCAAACTTCGGACGGTGCAGGCGCAGTATTAGTGATGGACCGTGAAGTTGCAGAGGCACAGGGCTTAAAGCCGATAGCAAAATTCCGTTCATTCGCAGTTGGCGGCGTGGCTCCGGACGTAATGGGGATCGGACCCATCGTTGCTGTACCTAAAGCATTGAAAATTGCAGGTCTATCTATTGAAGATATCGACCTATGGGAGATTAATGAAGCATTCGCTTCTCAATCTATTCAAGTCGTTCGTCATTTAGGTATCGATCTAGATAAAGTAAATGTAAATGGTGGAGCTATCGCACTAGGGCATCCACTTGGAGCAACAGGTTCTATCTTAACTCTAAAAATGATGAGCGAACTTAGAAGACAAGGGAAGCAATTTGGTGTTGTGACGATGTGTATTGGTGGAGGCATGGGAGCAGCTGGAGTATTTGAACTTCTTTAATTTTAAGTGGGAAATGCGCTTTGATTGAAGGGCGCATTTCACAATCAATTAAACAAACGTTTACACACAATAGGAGGAGAAGGAAATGACACAAGTTCAAGATGCAATTAAAGGTGGAAGCTTTTTAGTAGAAGATATTGAGGCAAGCCGCGTATTTACACCAGAGGATTTCAATGATGAGCAAAAAATGATTGCTAAAACAGCAGAAGACTATGTTAAAAACGAAGTATTACCTGTTGTGGAAAACCTAGAAAATCATGAGTTTGATCACTCTGTACGTTTATTGAAATCTGCTGGTGACTTAGGTCTTTTAGCAGCTGATATTCCAGAGGCATATGATGGCCTAGGGTTAGACAAAATCTCTTCTGCATTAATCGCTGAAAAGCTATCAGTTGCAGGTGGATTCTCTATCACTCACGGAGCACACGTAGGAATCGGTACGCTTCCAATCGTTCTTTTCGGTAATGAAGAACAAAAGAAAAAATACCTTCCAAGCTCAGCATCTGGAGAAAAAATCTCAGCATACGCTTTAACAGAGCCAGGCTCAGGTTCAGATGCACTTGGAGCTAAAACAACTGCTAAATTAAATGAAGCAGGAACTCACTATGTCCTTAATGGTGAAAAGCAATGGATCACTAACGCAGGCTTTGCAGACGTATTCGTTGTTTACGCAAAAGTAGACGGTGACAAATTCTCTGCATTTATCGTGGAAAGAACATTCCCAGGAGTATCTGTAGGTGCAGAAGAGAAGAAAATGGGTATCAAATCTTCTTCTACACGTACGTTGATCCTAGAAGACGCACAGGTTCCAGTTGAAAACCTATTAGGGGAAATTGGCCGTGGTCATATTATTGCATTTAACATCCTGAACATTGGTCGTTACAAATTAGGTGTAGGTAGTATTGGTGCTTCTAAACGCGCGTTAGAGCTAGCTATTTCTTACTCTAATCAACGCCAACAATTTAAGACACCTATTTCTTCATTCAATTTAACGAAGCAAAAGCTAGCAACAATGGCGTCTAAGCTATATGCTACGGAAAGCTTAATATACCGTACAGTAGGTTACTTCGAGGATCGTATGAGCCAAATGAGTGAAGAAGATCAAAAAGACGGAGGTAAAATTGCGGCTGCAATCGCTGAGTATGCAATTGAATGCTCTATTAACAAAGTAGTAGGTTCTGAGGTTCTAGATTACATCGCTGACGAAGCGGTTCAATTACATGGCGGATACGGCTTCATGCAAGAATATGAAGTAGAGCGCATTTACCGCGACTCACGTATTAACCGTATTTTCGAAGGTACAAATGAAATCAACCGCTTAATCGTTCCAGGAACATTCCTGAAAAAAGCAATGAAGGGTGAATTACCACTTCTTCAAAAAGCACAAGGTCTGCAGGAAGAGCTATTAATGATGATGCCAGAGGAAGTTGGCGATGAAGCATTAGCTCAAGAAAAAGTGCTAGTTGCAAACGCTAAGAAAATCGGTATTTTAGCTGCTGGTATGGCTGCTCAACGCTTCGGTACAAAATTAGAAGCAGAGCAAGAAGTACTTGTACACATCGCAAACATTGCGAACAACATCTTTGCAATGGAATCAGCAGTACTACGTACAGAAAAAGCAATCGCACGCAGTGGAGAAGAAAAAGCAGCACAAAAGCTTCTTTACACTCAAATCTTCTGCCAAGAAGCCTTCAATGAAATCGAAGCAGCAGCAAAAGAAACACTAATTGCTTCAGTTGATGGCGATAACTTACGTATGATGATTTCTGCACTTCGCAAGCTAACTCGCTACACACCATATAACGTGATCGAGAAAAAACGCGAAGCTTCCGTTAAGCTAATCGAAGCTGAAAAATTTGTAGTTTAATAATAGCATTGGCCATCTGGAACTCCAGATGGCTTTTTTGTTTAATGGGGATGAATTTATCACCGTTCGCGCATGATTTATCACCGCTCAGCGAGATTTATAACCGGTTAGGCATGATTTATGACCGTTCGGAGAGATTTATAACCGCTCATGGGAATTTATCACCGCTAAGCAAAAACAAGGATATTTTTAAAGTTAAGAAGAGAGCATTTCACTGTTCTCTCTTGCATGAGTAACAAAATATTATTATGATAAAAAGAAAAAGGTGAGATATAAATGACAATCCAATTTTATGGATATCCAAAATGTAGTACATGCAACAAAGCAAGCAAATGGCTGAAAGATAACGATATCCCATTTGAGAACCATCATATCGTTGACGCACCGCCTTCAAAGGAACTATTAAAGGAAATGGTGGCACAAGGCGATTATGAACTGAAAAAATTCTTTAATACTAGCGGCGTAAAATATCGTGAATTACAATTGAAGGACAAGCTTCCTACAATGTCGGAGGATGAGCAGTTAGAGCTGCTTGCTTCGGATGGAAAATTGATTAAACGACCTCTTGTATATAATGGACATAAGCTAACGCTTGGTTTTAAAGAAGAGCAGTTTGAAGACATATGGAAAACCTCTTAAAGCACCTTGTATTTACTATGAAAATATGTGAATATTAAATAGAATGGATTAATTATTTGAGAGGGGTTTATTTATGAGCGTACCTAAAGATTTTAAGTACTCAGCTGAACATGAATGGGTTAAAAATGAGGACGGAAATGTCCGTATTGGAATTACTCATTTTGCACAATCTGAACTTGGAGATATCGTATTCGTTGAACTTCCACAAGTTGGCGATGAGATCAAGGCAGGAGACGCTTTTGGTAGCGTTGAATCCGTAAAAACTGTTTCAGAATTATATGCACCTATCAGTGGTAAAGTAGTAGAAGTAAATACTGAGCTAGAAGATAGCCCCGAATTTGTTAATGAATCACCTTATGAAAATGCATGGATGATCGTGGTTGAGCCTTCAGACGTATCAGAAGTGGACAGCTTATTATCTCCTGAAAAGTACGAAGAATTAATAGCAGAGTAATAATGAAAACGCCGGTTAATAATCGGCGTTTTTTTCATATAATAAAGGAAAGGATAAGTTGGGAGAGAAGCTAAATGGCACATGTATTTAGTGATAAAATAATTATCGTTGAGGGTAGGTCTGATAAGCTGCAATTATTAAGCCTTCTCGATGAATCTCCAGAAATTATATGTACTAATGGAACGATATCCGATGTAAAATTGGAGGAGCTATTAAGCCCTTATGATGGCTTGCCGATTTATGCTTTTCTAGATGCAGACAAATCCGGGGAACAAATTCGATCGGTCGTTAGGAAGGAGTATCCAGAGGCAATTCATTTGTATACGAACCCGACGTATGGCGAAGTAGCAAACACACCGGCGAAGGTTTTGGCATCTATATTAAAACGTGTTAATATTAAGGTGAAAAAAGAATTTTTACCTTAGGATGATGTGTATGAATGAATGGACTAGAGAACAATGGGATAGCGCTAAAAACAATTCAACACTTACCTTGTTTTATATCTATACGCCTATGTGTGGAACGTGTCAGGTAGCAAGTAAAATGATGAATGTTATTAAAGAAATGGTTACCTATCCAATTGGTCAGGCAAATATTAATTTTCTAGGTGATTTGGCGATAGAACAGGAAATTGAAAGTGTACCTTGTCTTCTTATTACAAAACATGGGAAAGTGGAAAAGAAAATCTATGCTTTTCAATCAGTTCCTTACTTATTGGAAACAATAAAGGCTATTGACGAAGATGGAAACCTATGATAATATTCGTTATGTTGAAAACACAATTTAATAGTGTCGCTCTTATTAAGAGAGGTGGAGGGAAGTGCCCTTTGAAGCCCGGCAACCGTCATGAAAGTGAAATGGTGCCAAGTCACGCAAAGCTATAGCTTTGGGAAATGAGAGAATGGATGAACGTTATTTTAAATAGATAACATACACCCCTTCTGCTCTTTTGCAGAAGGGTTTTTTTATTAGGAAAGGTGGTCAGATTTACTTGATTAGTTTAAAAGACGTTTCGAAAAGATTTATTACAAAGCAAGGAGAAATCGTTGCAGTAGATAGTGTAAATCTGGACATACAGCGTGGAGAAATTTTCGGGATTATTGGATACAGCGGAGCGGGCAAGAGTACGCTAATACGTTTGTTGAATGGGCTAGAAAAGCCATCTGACGGTCATATTACAGTGAATGGCCAGGAAATTACATCTATTAATGAGGACAAGCTTCGAAGCTTTCGTCAAAAAGTAAGCATGATCTTCCAGCATTTCAATTTACTATGGTCGCGAACAGTCGCTGAAAATATAGCATTCCCATTAGAAATTGCAGGAGTTCCAAAGGAAAAAAGAAAAGCTAGAGTAGAGGAGCTTTTAAGCCTTGTTGGATTGGAAGGAAGAGGAGACTCTTACCCATCTCAATTATCTGGAGGACAAAAGCAACGCGTAGGAATTGCAAGAGCGTTGGCTAATGGTCCAGAGGTATTGCTTTGTGATGAGGCAACATCAGCTCTTGACCCTGAAACAACCGACTCCATTTTAGACTTGCTCGTAAGCATTAATGAAAAACTCGGATTAACCATTGTATTAATCACACATGAGATGCAAGTTATTCAAAAGATCTGTAACCGAGTAGCAGTTATGGAAAATGGGCAAGTTGTAGAAGAAGGAGATGTGCTTGAGGTATTCCAAAAGCCACAACAGCCTATAACAAAGCGTTTCGTTTCTCAAATTTCTGATTCTAAAGAGCCAATTCAAACCATTCAAAATCTAGTTAAACTTTATCCAAACGGCAAGCTAGTTAAGCTCGTTTTCGTTGGAGATACTACAGAGCAACCAATTCTTTCAAGATTAATCAAACAGTTCGATTTAGAGGTAAACATTGTCCAGGGGAATATATCACACACGAAAAGTGGAGCGTTCGGGACACTAATCCTGCAAATCGATGGAAATGAACAAGCGGTGGAAGAGGCAATTGAATTTATCCACTCGCAAAAAGTTAAAACTGAGGTGATCAACAATGATTGAATCGTTATTTCCAAATGTTGATTGGCCTAAAATGTGGGAAGCCACTATAGAAACCCTTTATATGACCGCAATTTCTACAGTCCTAACAGCAATCTTTGGACTAATTTTAGGACTATTATTATTTTTGACAAGCCCACACCAAGCATGGGCAAATAAAATAGCAAACTGGTTGACCAGCGGAGTAGTCAATATTTTCCGTTCTATTCCGTTTATTATTTTAATCATTTTGTTGATACCATTTACAACGTTGTTGACGGGATCGATGCGTGGTCCGAATGCGGCCATCCCTGCATTAGTAATTGGAGCTGCTCCATTTTATGCCCGTATGGTTTTAATCGCACTACGAGAAATCGACAAGGGTGTTTTAGAGGCAGCTAAATCGATGGGTGCTAAAACCTCTACAATCATTTGGAAGGTTTTATTGCCAGAATCGATGCCAGCCTTAGTATCTGGTATTACCGTAACGTGTATCTCACTAGTTGGTTATACAGCGATGGCGGGAATTATTGGCGCTGGCGGACTTGGGAATCTAGCATTTCAAGATGGTTTCCAGCGTAATCGCGGGGACGTAACACTCATTGCTACTATTTTAATATTAATCATCGTCTTTATTCTACAATGGATCGGCGATATTATTACTACAAAAATTGATAAAAGATAGGGAGAGATTGAAAATGAAAAAATTATTGGCTGGGGTTTTATTATCCGTTAGTGCATTATCGCTTGCTGCTTGTGGCGATGAGGATAGCGACAAATTAGTTGTTGGTGCCTCTAACGTACCGCACGCAGAAATTTTAGAGCAGGTAGTACCTATATTAGAAGAACAAGGCATTGAGCTTCAAATTGAAACGTACCAAGATTACGTACTACCAAATAAAGACTTAAATAATGGCGACCTAGATGCCAATTATTTTCAACATGCTCCTTATCTAGAATCACAAATGAATGATTTCGACTATGACTTCGTAAATGCTGGTGGCATCCATATCGAGCCGATTGGTCTTTACTCTCAAAAGTATGATTCGATTGAAGAGCTTCCAGAAGGAGCAACGATCTTAATGAGTAACTCGGTTGCTGACCATGGCCGCGTACTAGCAATGCTAGAAGCAGAAGGGCTAATTACGCTTGCTGAGGGAATAGATAAAACAAAAGCAGAAATTGATGACATTATAGACAACCCGAAGAACCTAGAATTCGATCCAAACTACGAAGCTGCTTTAATGGTTCAGCTATATGAAAACAATGAAGGCGACGCATTGCTAATCAACTCCAACTACGCAATCGACGCTGGCTTAAACCCACTAGAGGATGCAATCGCAATTGAAGACTCAGAATCTCCATACGTAAACCTAGTAGCGGTAAACGCAGGTGACGAAAAAGACGAGCGCATCAAAGCACTAGTAGAAGCCCTAAAATCCCAGGAAATTCAAGATTTCATCTTAGAAGAATGGGGCGGATCAGTAGTTCCGGTGAAATAATTGATAAAGCTGTAGAGTGAAGCAAGCACCTGGTGTGCTTGCTTTTTTTTGTGGGGTGGGTTGAGGGGAAGAAAGCCCGTAAACGTGAGAAGCGCCTATAAACGTGAGACCCGCCCATAAACTAGCGGAAAGTGTCCCATAAAGGGGGGGAAAGCGCCCATAAACCAGTTGAAACTGACCCATAAATGAAAGAAAAGTGCCCATAAGCGTGAGAATCGCCCATAAACTAGTGCAAAGTGTCCCATAAAGGGGGGGGAAGCGCCCATAAACCAGTTGAAACTGACCCATAAATGAAAGAAAAGCGCCCATAAACGTGAGAATCGCCCATAAACTAGCGGAAATTGTCTCATAAAGGGGTGGAAACCGCCCATAAACTAGTTGAAACTGACCCATAAATGAAAGAAAAGCGCCCATAAGCGTGAGAATCGCCCGTAAACTAGTGAAAAGTGTCCCATAAAGGGTTTAAAAGAGCCCATAAACCAGTTGAAACTAATCCCTCAATCAAACTCATAACAACCTACATATACTCTCTTAAATGTTTCATCACAAATAGGTTTAATTACCAAATTAATGGTATCTTTCTTAACTTAATTTTGCTAATCTAAAATTGAGGTGATGACTATTGATTATCAAAAAATATGCGAAATCGGAACAACTGAAAGCAATGAGATTATTATTGAATCGACTACCTTCGAAGCACCCGTTTTATCCCAAGCTAGCCACAGAAATACAGACAACGATGGCAGGTGACTATGGCGAGGAAATGGTTTATAGAGAATTGGAGAGGATGCGTTTACCTTATAATTATTTTTTATTACATAAGGTAATGCTGCGTACGGAAAAGTTATTTGAAATTGATTTTCTATTACTAACCCCTTTTGGTGCAGTTATTCTTGAAATAAAAAACATTATTGGATTGCTCGAATTTAAAGTGAATCCTTCTCAATTAATACAAACCAAAGATAATGGCGAGATTAAAAAGTACCCTTGCCCCGTTAATCAGTTAAATGAGTATTCCTATTTATTGTCTAATTTCTTTACACATCATAATCTTACGATACCAGTCTTTGGCGCTATTGTTTTTGCCTCTAAAAATAGCCATGTTAAAACTACAAACAATGATACGACCATTCTTTATAAGAATGAGGTCTATTCATTCCTTCGAAACCTCCAAAATAACTCTACTATAGTATCCGTTTCTAAACTGAATCAGGTAAAAAATCTGATTTTAAAGCATGATTCCCCATTTGAATTTTTTCCATTAACGAAACATTATTCAATAGAAGTAAGTGATTTAATCTCAGGCGTAGCTTGTGAAGGCTGTGGACAGGTAGGTATGAATAAAATTAAAAATATTTGGTATTGTACAAGCTGTCAGTATGCTGACAAATATGCTTCGCTAAAATCAATTCAGCATTATTTTTGGCTATATGATGACATTCTGACCAATAAAGCTTGTAGAAAATTTTTACTTTTGGACAGCCGTTATGAAGTGAAGAGGCTATTAAGGAAAGCCAATCTCTTAAAATTAGGAAAATATAAAATTACACAGTATAAAAAGAAAAATTAACTTCCCTGCACAAAACTTTTTTAAAATGATTCATTTCTCCCCTTTTTAATTTCACCTAAATTATTACCAATTAAATAAGTTTCCAATTATCGAAAACGATTAGCTAGAAGCTTATTCCTCTCAGGCGCATGAGGGTGGGATTTAAAATAGGAGACTGGCTTTTATTTTACGCCGATATGTTACGTGAAATGATAAAAAGGATTCGTGTGACATATGTATCAATTCAATATTTACGAAATGAATTTTCAGAATAAAAAGGATGTTTGAACTTAACATGAGGTGGTATGTAGTGTAGTATAGAAAACATTAAAAAGGAAAGGAATGATTCATTATCAGTTCGGGAGAGTTACCCTATACAGAACAGATGGACCACGCATTCAGAGGAGTACATGGTTTCGGTTACGATGAATTAAGAAATAGTCAAACATTGAGAGCAAAAGTTGAGAAACGTCGTCAGGCAGATCACGAAAAAAGTATGCAGCTTGCAGCTAAGCTCGATGCTCGTGCTTTCCGAGGTTAATTTAAATAGAAGACAAAAATCCATGCAGTCTAGGCTGCATGGATTTTTTAGTTAACACTATCGCCGTAGTGATATGCATTCTCAATTAGAGTTATCTTATTGAAAATGATAGTGTCATAAAGTACCATGCGGAAGAACCTAATTTTTCTCTTATAATTGTTATATATTATCAATAAGAAAGTGTTTCAAAAGATTTGCAAGGGACTTCAGTTTGAGTTAAGATTAGAATGATAATAAATTAGAATGGTTATACATTTCTAGTTACTTAATGGAGGTTATTAAATGTCGACTTTAGTTATTAAGGATTTACACGTCGCTATCGACGGTAAAGAGATCTTAAAAGGTGTTAATTTATCCCTTAACACAAATGAAATTCACGCTATCATGGGTCCAAACGGTACTGGTAAGTCTACTTTGGCTTCAGCTATCATGGGTCATCCTAAATATGAAGTTACTTCTGGTTCGGTTGAATTAGATGGTGAAGACGTATTAGAAATGGAAGTGGACGAGCGTGCTCAAGCTGGTTTGTTCCTTGCAATGCAATATCCAAGTGAAATCACTGGAGTAACTAATGCAGACTTCTTGCGTTCAGCTATCAATTCTCGTCGTGAAGAAGGCGACGAAATTTCTCTTATGAAATTCATCCGCGAATTAGACAGCAAGATGGAATTCCTAGAAATGGATCTTGATATGGCACAACGTTATTTAAATGAAGGATTCTCAGGTGGAGAGAAAAAACGTAACGAGATTCTTCAATTAATGATGCTTAAGCCTAAATTCGCTATTTTAGATGAAATTGACTCTGGTCTAGATATCGATGCACTTAAAGTTGTATCTAAAGGAATCAATGAAATGCGTGGAGAAGGCTTTGGTAGCTTAATCATCACTCACTACCAACGTTTACTTAACTACATCACTCCAGACCATGTACACGTAATGATGCAAGGTCGCGTTGTTAAATCTGGCGGTCCTGAGCTAGCTCAAAAATTAGAAGCTCAAGGTTATGACTGGATTAAAGAAGAATTAGGAATTGAAGACGAGACAGTTGGACAAGAAGCATAAGAAAGGGGACGCATGACATGACGGTTGAAACGAAATTGGCATTAACCGAACAGGATATTCGCTCCTTTTCAGAAGGTCACCAAGAACCAAGCTGGATGACGGAACTTCGTCTTTCTGCTTTAGGTCAAGTGGAAACACTTCCAATGCCAACACCAGATAAAACTAAAATTACAAATTGGAATTTCACTGAATTTCCTGCTCATACTGTAGAAAGCACTACATTCTCTTCATTGGATGAACTTCCTGAAGAAGTGAAGGCGCTTGTTCATGCAGATGAGCAAAAAAATATTTATATTCAACACAACAATACACCTGCTTACCTATCTGTAACAGATAATTTAAAAGCACAAGGTGTGATCATTACTGATATTTATACTGCTGCACGCGAACATGGCGAGCTTTTACAAAAATATTTCATGACAGATGGCGTTAAAGTTAATGAACATAAATTAACTGCACTTCATGCTGCATTATTAAACGGTGGAGTATTTGTATACGTACCGAAAAATGTTGTAATTGAAGAACCTGTTCAAGTTATTTATCTACATGACAACGAAACTGCTTCTTTATTCAACCACACATTGCTTGTGGCGGATGAAAACAGTTCAGTGACTTATGTAGAAAACTATTTGTCTACAGTAGAACATTCAAACGGTTTAGCTAACATTGTTTCTGAAGTAATTGTGAAGGATAATGCGAAAGTTACTTTCGGTACAGTAGATGTTCTTGCAGAAGGATTTACTACTTATGTTAACCGTCGTGGAGTAACTAGCCGTGATGCTGTAATTGAATGGGCTCTTGGAATGATGAACGATAGTGATACTATTTCTGAAAATGTTACTCATTTAGTTGGGGACAATTCAGAAGGTCATGTAAAAATGGTTGTTGTAGGTCGTGGAACTCAAAAACAAAACTTTACAACAAAAGTTATTCACTGGGGTAAACATACAGAAGGACAAATCCTTAAACATGGTGTTATGAAGGATGCTGCATCTTCTATTTTCAACGGTGTTGGTAAAATTGAATTTGGTGCTACAAAAGCTAACGCTGAACAAGAATCTCGTGTTCTTATGTTAAGCGAAAAAGCTCGCGGAGATGCTAACCCGATTTTATTGATCGACGAAGACGATGTAACTGCAGGTCATGCTGCATCGGTTGGTCGTGTTGACCCACTTCAGCTGTACTACTTGATGAGTCGTGGTATTTCTAAACAAAATGCAGAGCGTCTAGTAATTCATGGATTCCTTGCACCAGTAGTTAATGAACTACCAATCGAAGGCGTGAAGAAACAGCTGACGGAGGTAATTGAAAGGAAAGTTCGCTAATGCTCAATACAAAAGAGATTCGAAGCTATTTTCCAATTTTAAATCTAGAAGTTAATGGTCATCCACTGGTCTATTTAGATAGCGGTGCTACTTCTCAAAAGCCGATTCAAGTGATTGAAGCTATTAAGAAGTATTACGAATTTGATAATTCCAACGTTCACCGTGGTGTGCATACACTTGGTAACCGTGCAACGGAAAGCTATGAAGGCGCACGCGAGAAGGTTCGTGGATTTATAAATGCTAAATCGTCGAAGGAAGTTATCTTTACTCGTGGGACTACTACTGCAATTAATACAGTGGCACAAAGCTATGGTCTTGCAAACGTAAAAGAAGGCGACGAAATTGTAATCACGTATATGGAGCATCACTCTAACATTATTCCTTGGCAGCAATTGGCGAAGATAACGGGAGCGACGCTTAAATATATCGACTTAGAAGAAGACGGTACATTATCTTTGGAAAAAGTTCGTGAAACAATTACAGATAAGACTAAGATTGTATCTGTCGTATACGTTTCTAATGTATTAGGCACGATGAATCCTATTAAAGAAATTACTCAAATCGCACATGACCATGGAGCTGTTATGGTAGTGGACGGGGCACAGGCTGCTCCTCACTTGAAGCTCGATGTACAAGCGTTAGATTGTGATTTTTTAGCCTTTTCTGGTCACAAAATGTGTGGTCCAACCGGTATCGGTGTTCTTTACGGGAAAGAGGCTTTACTTGATGCAATGGAGCCAATTGAATTTGGTGGAGAAATGATTGACTTTGTAGGCTTACAAGAGTCTACATGGAAAGAGCTACCTTGGAAGTTTGAAGGTGGAACACCAATCATTGCTGGAGCAATCGGTTTAGCTGCTGCTATAGATTTTCTGGAAGAAATCGGCTTGTCCGAAATCGAAAAACATGAGCATGAGCTTGCTGCCTATGCCATGGAAAAAATGTCTACAATTGAAGGCTTAACAATCTACGGACCTCAAGATCCATTGAAGCGAGCTGGAATTGTTACCTTTAATTTAGATGAAGTACATCCTCACGATGTTGCAACAGTCCTTGATATGAATGGTATTGCTATTCGTGCAGGACATCACTGTGCGCAGCCACTTATGAAGTGGTTAAAAGCTACTGCAACTGCTAGAGCAAGCTTCTACATTTATAATTCTGAAGCGGATGTAGATCTTCTCGTTGCCGGCTTACGCACTGCTAAGGAGTATTTTGGAGATGTCTTCTAATTTAGATCAATTATATCGACAAGTAATTATGGATCATTACAAAAATCCTCGCAATAAAGGTAGTATTGAGGACGGTGCATTGACAATAGATATGAATAACCCTACCTGTGGAGATCGTATCCACTTGACTATTCAAGTGGAGGATGGCGTTGTACAAAACGCAAAATTCGATGGTGAAGGATGTTCCATTTCTATGTCTTCTGCATCTATGATGACGCAAGCGATCAAAGGTAAAAATATAGATGAAGCACTTAAGCTTTCCCAAATCTTTTCTGATATGATGCTTGGAAAGGAATATGACGATTCTATTGACCTCGGAGATATCGAGGCTTTAAACGGCGTATCTAAATTTCCAGCACGTATCAAATGTGCAACTCTTGCATGGAAAGCAATGGAAAAAGGCGTTTCAGAAGAAAAGAAATAAAATCAGAACGGAGGAAACACGATGGCAAAAAAAATGCCTGAAATTGGTGATTACAAATATGGCTTCCACGATAAAGACGTATCCATTTTCCGTTCAAAACGTGGTTTAACGAAAGAAATCGTTGAAGAAATTTCCCGTATGAAGAATGAACCACAATGGATGTTAGACTATCGATTAAAAGCATTAGAAATTTTCTACTCTAAAGCAATGCCACAATGGGGCGGAGATCTAGAGCCATTAAATTTCGATGAAATCACATATTATGTAAAACCATCTGAACAAACTGAAAAATCTTGGGATGAAGTACCAGAGGAAATCAAAGCAACTTTTGATAAATTAGGTATCCCTGAAGCAGAACAAAAATACCTTGCTGGTGTTTCTGCACAGTATGAATCTGAGGTTGTTTACCATAACATGAAGCAAGAGCTTGAAGACTTGGGAATCGTATTTAAAGATACTGACTCTGCCCTACGTGAAAACGAAGATCTTTTCAAAAAACACTTTGGTACAGTAATCCCGTCTTCTGACAACAAATTTTCTGCACTTAACTCTGCAGTATGGTCAGGCGGATCATTTATCTATGTACCACCAGGCGTAAAAGTGGATACTCCACTTCAAGCATACTTCCGTATTAACTCAGAAAATATGGGTCAATTCGAACGTACACTGATCATTGTTGATGAAGGTGCTTCTGTACATTATGTTGAAGGATGTACAGCTCCTGTTTACACAACAAACTCACTTCACAGTGCAGTAGTTGAAATTATCATCAAAAAAGATGCTTATTGCCGTTACACTACTATCCAAAACTGGGCAAACAACGTATATAACTTAGTTACAAAACGTGCTGTTTGTGATGCTAACGCAACGATGGAATGGATTGATGGTAACATTGGTTCTAAGCTTACAATGAAATATCCAGCAGTTATCCTTAAAGGTGAAGGTGCACGTGGAATGACACTTTCTATCGCTATCGCTGGTAAAGGACAACACCAAGATGCTGGTGCTAAAATGATGCATTTAGCTCCAAATACTTCTTCTACTATTGTTTCGAAATCTATTTCTAAACAAGGTGGTAAAGTAACATACCGCGGAATCGTTCACTTTGGACGTAAAGCAACAGGAGCACGTGCTAACATTGAATGTGATACGTTAATCATGGATAATCAGTCTACTTCTGATACAATTCCATACAACGAAATCTTGAACGATAATATTTCTCTAGAGCATGAAGCGAAAGTTTCTAAAGTGTCAGAGGAACAATTATTCTACTTGATGAGTCGTGGTCTAAGTGAAGAAGAAGCAACTGAAATGATCGTAATGGGCTTCATCGAACCATTCACAAAAGAACTTCCAATGGAATATGCGGTAGAAATGAACCGTCTAATCAAGTTCGAAATGGAAGGTTCTATCGGTTAATAATTTAATAATTAGTCGTCTCAAGTTTGTGGCGATTTGTTTTAGGAGAAGGCGAACTTTATAGTTCGTCTTCTTTTTTTATTAAATTTGGCTAGGTTAAAGTTAATGGTTGATTTTGACTAAGAATTTTTTTTATAGTGACTGTAAACATTAACAATGGAACATTCAAATGCTATTAAGAACATAAATAGATGATGAAATTGGTGTTGGTGACAGTTTTTCAACTGTGCTGCTTATGCGAAAAAATTTATTAGCACTTATCGATACATTAAAGCTGTTCCCATTTATTGATTGGAGCACCAGTCGGCGACTCCTACGGGGTGAGGGCTTATCGCTCACCCCGTGGAAAGCGTCCGGCTGGGGCGGAAATCAATTCTACTCTCTTGAAGATTTCTTTGCTTTTTTTATTAATTTAAATACAATATAAAAACTCCCTAATTACAAAAGTAACTAGGGAGGAAGTAATTATTTAGTTATTCATATCTTGAATGCCAGGACTATGTTCGTTCGGCATATCAGGCATTAAAGGTACCGGAAATCCTTTTGGAGGATCAACTACGGAAAGTGTACCATCGTTACGGCTAGGGCTCTGACCTTGGAATATTTCGCCTATGCGAGTAGGGTCCAGCCTAAAGTTGAATTGGGCATTATGGTATCCCATCTCTACATATTTTCTGCATTCCGGATATTTATTTATATCGTAGTTCGGAACAGGGAATAGCTTGCCCCAATCCACTCCTAATGTTTCCAATGCTTTAGCAAATGCATTTTGGTGAGCGTTATCGCGCACAATAAGAAAAGCTAGGGTCTCTCTGAAGGTTTTGTTAGAACTCATTTCATAAATACGTGTTTTTTGAAGCACGCCTGTTGACTCTAGGACAAGGTTATTGAGTAAATCAGCGATTAGATTTCCGTGTGAGTATACCCAGGATCCATTCCAAGGGTTACCTGCAGCATCAACAGGTAAGGATGCCTGTGCTCCAATAATGAAATGGTGCGGGTTAGCATCTTTTACAGCATCATTTAATGGTGCTCCATCTACCCCAGCATTACCAGGAACAGCAGATTGCCCTGAGTCATTGAGTAATTGATTTATTGTATTCTGTACAAGCTCTACATGTGCAATTTCTTCCAAGAAAACACCACGAAGCAAGTCTCTAAATTGAGTATCTTTACCTCGGAAATTCGAGCTTTGAAAGAAGTACTGCATCATCGTTCTCATTTCTCCATAATGGCCACCTAGTATTTCTTGTAAAACTTTAGCTGCTTCCGGATCTGGACGGTCTGGCATGATGGGATTTATTAGTTCCTCTTTGTAGTAATACATCAAATTCCTCACTTCTTATATTAGGTTTTAATTTTGTGCATGTTTTATTTTGTACTAATAAAAGTGTTTTATTCGTGATTGGTAAAGATGTCGAGGTTTATATAAACTGTAGTAAGAAAGTTTTTTTTAGGAGGATCTAATGGGAAGATACATGGAATTTAAGGAAGCCGCAAAAGAGTATAGTTTTAAAGGGATTTCCAATGAAAAATATGTAGGCTTGCTAAAAGATGCTCCACAGGAAAAGATGCAATGGGATTTTTAACAAATGAAGAGTGGGCAATTGTAGAGATTTGGCATGAGGACTTATACATCTGGCGAAGAGAAGAGGCTAATTTTTATGAGATTGTAAGAAAGGCTTTTGCGATGGAGCTTTAACTACTGCGAACAAGCGAAAGTGTCAAAATAGAGCTAACGGGGTAAAAATAAATAAGCTAAAGTCAGTAGTTAGGTCGCACAATGTTTTTTTACGCAACACTTGAGGCCGTTTACGCAACACATAAATTTAGTGGAACAGTATGATCCATACTCGCAACACTTTCAAGTTTAGTGCAACACTTTGGTGATTACTCGCAACACTTGAGGCCGTTTACGCAACACTTAAATTTAGCGCAACAGTTAGACCCATACCCGCAACACTTACAAATTTAGTGTAACACTTTAGTGATTACGCGCAACACTTACTGAGAAAAGCGCAACACTTTGAGATTATCTGCAACACATAGGCACTTTCCATCAACTCATTTTTTTGTCTGTTTGATGAGGGAAATGATATGATAATTAGTAATAACGAAGAGGTGGTTTGATGATAAAAATTGGGTTAACTGGTTGGGGGGATCATCCAGATCTTTATGTTTCTTCGCCTAGGGAGAAGCTGCAGGATTATAGTGCGCATTTTCCGATTGTCGAGTTGGATGCATCGTTTTATGCGATTCAACCGCAGCGAAATATAGAAAAGTGGATTCGTGAGACGCCTGATAATTTTCAGTTTATCGTGAAAGCCTATCAAGGGATGACAGGGCATTTGAGAGGGGAGAATCCGTTTAAGTCTCCAGAGGAAATGTTTGAAAGCTATCGTCAGATGCTTGGGCCGCTTAAGGATGCGGGGAAGCTTGCGATGGTGCTTGTTCAGTTTCCACCTTGGTTTGAGTGTGAGAAGGATAATGTGCAGTATATGAGAAGAATTCGAGAGGAGCTAAAGGATTTTGAGGTGGTCATTGAGTTTCGCCACCAGTCCTGGTATCTTCCGGAGTATAAAGATTCGACTCTTCAATTTTTAAAGGATAATCATTTTCATCATAGTGTCTGCGATGAGCCACAAAATGGAGAAGGTAGCATACCTGTAGTGCCGGTTGCTACTTCTGATAAAGTGTTGGTCCGTCTTCATGGGAGAAACTTTTATGGGTGGAAGAATCCAGGAAACAACGAAAAGTGGAGAGAAGTCCGCTATTTATATGATTATAATGAGCAGGAGCTTGCTTATATTCAGTCAGTTTGTGAGGTTTTATCTAAGCAGGCTTCCGAGGTGCTTGTTGTATTCAATAATAACTCTGGTGGTCATGCTGCTAAAAATGCTAAAGCCTTTCAGCAAATGCTTAATTTAGAATTTGATGGACTTGCGCCTAAGCAATTAAATCTTTTCGAAGGGGATTTTTAAATGGAATGGTTTTTATTAGTACTGAGCGGGCTTTTTTCAGGTACGATTGGTGCACTAGTGGGATTAGGAGGCGGGGTTATTTTAGTACCAGCCGTGCTATTCCTTGGTACGACGCTGGATTTGATTCCAAATATTACGCCTCAGAGTGTTGTAGGTTTATCTGTTGTTATGATGATTTTTATTGGTCTGTCCTCTACGCTTTCTTATATGAAGTCTAAGACGGTGGATTTTAAAAGTGGATTTATATTTTTTATAGGAAGTATCCCGGGAACCATTTTAGGTGCTTGGGTAAACAAAGGATTAGATCTCCCTTCGTTTAACCTATACTTTGGTATATTGCTTGTCATTTTATCCGTTCTTTTGCTAGTTCGTAAATATTTGAAGCCCGTTCAATGGTTTGTCAAGCATGGCAAGAAGCGTACCTTTGAGGATGGGGAAAATACATATGTATATGGATATCCAGTCTGGTTTGCACTAGCTTTAACCTTTTTTATAGGTTTTGCTTCCGGGTTGTTTGGAATTGGTGGAGGCTCGATGATTGTGCCGGCCATGATTCTATTATTTCTGTTTCCGCCCCATGTGGCAGTCGGAACGTCAATGTTTATGGTCTTTTTATCGTCTATTGTGAACTCTGCTACACATATATCTTTAGGAAACGTACCATGGCTATATACCATTCCTGTCATCCCTGCCGCCTATATTGGTGCTAAGATAGGTGCTAAGCTCAATAAAAAGCTAAACTCGGAAACGCTTGTGACAGCACTTAGAATAGTACTGCTATTGCTAGGAATAAGATCTATTATAGATGGGCTATTTTAATAAAGGCGAGCGATAGCCCGCATAAAAAAGAGGTGAGAAAGCTGAGAGAGACCATTCATATTTATCATACAAATGATTTGCATAGTCATTTAGAAAATTGGCCGTCTATCCATCACTTTCTCTCTGAAAGACGTAAAAAGCATGCAAGCGAGTCCTCTCTTATATTAGATATCGGTGATCATGTGGATCGCTCGAATATATACACAGAGGGGACACTTGGGAAGGGGAACGTGAAGCTCTTAAATGAAGCCCGATATGATTATGCAACGATTGGAAACAATGAAGGAATCACATTGAGTCACGAAGAATTGGATTCATTATATGAACAGGCTAAATTCGAGGTCATAGTTTCCAATTTTACGGATTTGGAAGGGAATATCCCTAGGTGGGTGAAGCCTTATAAAATTCATCAGACGGCCTCTGGAATACGAATTGGGATTATAGCTGCTACTGCGGATTATAGTGTTTATTATGAAAAGCTTGGGTGGAGATTGCAGGATCCTCTTCCTAGACTGCAGGCAGTTGCTGATCAGATTTCTCCTCATGTCGATGTCCTTATTTGTATGTCTCATTTAGGAAAGTCTAAGGATGAAGAGCTATGTGAGCTGATACCGTCTCTGGACTTAATTTTAGGAGCACACACGCATCATTTGTTCGAGGAAGGGAAAATGGTTGGGAATACATTGCAGGCCGCTACAGGGAAATTTGGGATGTATGTGGGCTATGTGAGTCTTGAATATGACCATTCCATGAAAAGAGTTGTTTCTAAACAGGCTGTTGTCTACCCTACAGACGAGTTGCCAGTCCCTCAAAATGCAGGACACACGATGGAAAATTGGGAGCGAATCGGTAAAGAAAAGCTATCTTATCCTGTTTTTACAAGCAATTCCTTGTTAAAAAAAGAGTGGTTCAATGGGTCTGAGTTAGCGAATTTCTTTGGAAAGGCATTGCTAGCATACACGAATGCAGATTGTGCCATGTTTCCTGCAGGAATTTTCTTAAAGGATTTACCGGAGGGACCTGTCACTGCTTGGGATCTACATCAATGCCTGCCTCACCCCATTAATCCATGTATCGTTACATTAAGTGGAGCTGAGCTGCTAGAGGTGATGGAGCTTTCAAAAAACGAAAAATGGCCAAATTTAGAAGTGAAGGGTCTCGGATTTCGTGGTAAGTATTTAGGGGCTATTTTATTTGAACAGGTTGAACAAGATATGCATGGGCAGCTTTTGATTAAAGGTGAGCCATTAACGCTACATCAAACGTACCGACTGGCGACGCTAGACATGTTTACTTTTGGATTTTTCTTTCCTTCCTTTAAGACCGCGAAGAAACAATATATTATGCCAGAAACTATTCGGGACGTTATAAAATGGTATGGAATAAAGGAAAAGCATAAATGTAGGGCATAATAGACCTCCTCGTTACATAAAAGTAATGAGGAGGTTTTTTCGTTGTTTTATCGCAAAAAGAAGAAGCGTTTCATATTTTTTAGCACTCAACGCAAATTAGCCATCTTTTTAACATGCTTTTTATTGTCAGTGGCTTACGTATTTTATTATATAAATGCGCAACTGACTCCCACTTATTTACAATATGCTGAGGTGCAAACTAACAAGATTGCCTCTATGGTAATAAGTAAGGCGATTAACTCGCGTACAGCAAATGTTCTAGATGTAAACGATATTATTGAAGAGGTTCCTTCGGATAGCAAAAATATGGTTACAACCAAATTCAATACAGAAATTATTAACCGAGTGCTATCTGATACAAATAGTTTAGTACAATCCCATTTAGAACAGGCTGAACAAGGGAATTTATCAAGTCTTCCTTACTTGGATGATATTGAGTATGATAAGCAAACAATGGAAGACCAAGGTGGAGTCGTATTTTTTGTTCCGATGGGGCAAGCAACGAATATACCTTTGATCGGGAATTTAGGTCCAAAAATACCTATTCGATTCCACGTGATCGGAAACGTTCAGTCAAATGTGGTGCCTACTATTACCGAGTTCGGTATTAATAATGCGTATGTAGAAATTAGTATCCACATTAAGGTGAACGTACAAATCATCGTCCCGCTTGCTAGTAAAATGAGTGTAGTGGAACAGAATATACCAGTAGCCATGGGTCTAGTACAAGGGCAGGTTCCTCACATTTATACAGGTGGGGATGGGTCGGCTGCTCCATCGGTGGAGGTACCTATACCGTTACCGGAAGATTAAAAAAACTTCATTTTTCTTAAATTACTGTTAGAATAGATAAAAATGAATAATAAATAGGTAGAGGCCGCATTGCTTAATAGTATGTTACGGGAGGGTGACTCCAAGGATCGTAATAGAAAGGAAGTTTTGCCGAAACTAAGTATGTCTAGTCAAGGATGCTTAGTTGGGGTTATTTTGAACAAGAATAACACTGTCATGTATATGGGGACATATAGATGGGGAGCTACAAAAGTGAAACAAAGTGTTATAACTAAAATTTCATGTATAAGCCAACCTATAAAATACTATAGGTTGGCTTTTCTATTTTCAAGGAGGAACAGTTTTGGAGAATACAATTTTTTCGTTAGTGCCACCGCTATTGGCAATCATCATGGTTTTATTGACAAAAAGGGTCTTGTTATCGTTAGGAGCAGGTATTCTTTCTGCAGCCTTACTAGTAGAGGAATTTAGCCCTGTTGGATCTTTGTTAATGTTATGGAATTCCTTTAAAATCTCTTTTTGGGATGGGGGTTTAAATGTATATAACATATATATTTTATTGTTCATTCTCTTGTTAGGTGTAGTTACTGCTTTTGTCAGCCTGTCAGGAGGAAGCACAGCTTTCGCTAATTGGGCGATCAAGCGAATTAAAACGAAAAGAGGCTCTAAACTATTAACAGCCTTTTTAGGAATCATTATTTTTGTGGACGATTATTTTAATGCATTAGCAGTAGGGCAAATTGCAAGACCAATTACGGATTCGCATAAGGTTTCTCGTGCAAAGCTAGCCTATTTCATCGATTCTACATCAGCACCGATATGTGTAATCTCACCAGTTTCTAGCTGGGGAGCATTTTTGATAAGCCAGCTAGGTGTTATTTTCACAACACATGCTGTAACAGAATATACTCCGCTAGAAGCTTTTATCACAATGGCGCCTATGAACTTCTATGTAATAGCTACTTTGGCGATCGTATTCTTTACGGCTTGGACAGATTTTGATTTATTTGAGATGAAGAAGCATGAAAAGCGTGCGAAGGAAACAGGAGTATTATTTGATCCTAATAAAACTAATCCGGGAGATATGGATGGAGATTTTCCTGACAATCAGTATGGGAAAGTGATCGATTTATTACTTCCAATCATCTCTTTAGTAGTGGTGACGTTAGGGTTGATGTTCTGGACGGGCTATCAGTTGTCCGGAGGAAGTTTAGATATATTTGTCATCTTTGAAAATACAGATGTTCCTTTTTCATTATTTATAGCTGGATTGGTAGCAAGTATTTTAGCTTTCCTGTTATATGCTCGCCAATTCAAGGTTAACCCAAATGCTAACATGAGCTACGTGTGGAAGGCTTTACGTACAGGCATTCAATCTATGCTTCCTGCCATTTTGATTCTTGTATTCGCATGGGCATTATCTTACCTTATTACAGCCTTAGAAACAGGTGCATTCCTTGCAACGATTGTTACAGAAAATAATATCCCAGTAGGTATTATTCCAGTATTACTGTTTGTGCTGACTGCTTTTATGGCCTTTGCTACAGGTTCATCCTGGGGTTCGTTTGGTATCTTGCTTCCGATTGGTGCAAGCATTATTATGGCAATCGATCCTCAGCTATTGCTACCAGTATTAGCAGCAGTATTGGCAGGAGCAGTTTTCGGAGACCATTGTTCACCGATTTCGGACACTACGATCATGTCGGCTACGGGAGCTGGAGTTAATGTCATTGATCATGTGATGACACAGCTGCCTTATGCAATAACTAGTGCGATAATAGCTGCAATCGGATACTTAGTATTAGGATTGACAGGCTCTGTCATGATAGGATTAATAACAGTAGTAGGAATCCTCATTCTATTATTTGGGTTTTGGACCCTTAGTAATAAAAGTGGGAACAAGCATTCTATTTAGCTTTTTTAGAAGGTTGTTTGAATTCAAATAATATGGTACATTGACAACAGTGAAGTCAGATTATTTGAAATGGGGGATGGAATCGTGACATCATGTAAGCCACCAAAAGAACAACATGAGCGCAAGCCTGAATGGCTCAAAATAAAGCTAAATACGAATGAAGATTATAAAGGCTTAAAAAAATTAATGCGCGAAAACAATCTAAATACTGTGTGTGAAGAGGCAAGATGCCCTAATATTCATGAGTGCTGGGGATCTCGTCGTACTGCTACATTTATGATTCTTGGAGCAATTTGTACAAGAGCATGTCGCTTCTGTGCTGTAAAAACTGGCCTTCCAAATGAATTAGATTTAGCTGAGCCAGAACGTGTGGCAGATTCAGTTGTTATTATGAATCTGAAGCATGCGGTAGTGACGGCTGTAGCAAGGGATGACTTAAAAGATGGCGGCTCAGAGGTTTTTGCAGAAACGATCCGTGCAATTCGAAGAAAAAATCCTTTTACTACAATTGAAGTGCTTCCATCAGATATGGGGGGCATTGAGCAAAACATCCGAAACATTATGGATGCGAAGCCAGATATCCTGAACCATAATATTGAAACGGTACGTCGATTAACTCCAAGAGTTAGAGCACGCGCACAATATGACCGTTCTTTAGAATTATTAAAGCGTGCAAAGGAAATGCAGCCAAGCATTCCTACAAAGTCTTCGTTAATGCTAGGTTTAGGGGAAACGTTTGAAGAAATCATTGAGGTTATGGATGATTTACGTGCAAACAACGTTGATATTATGACAATTGGTCAATATTTGCAGCCTACGAAAAAACATTTAAAGGTTCAAAAATATTATTCTCCAGCTGAGTTTGGAGAACTGCGTAAGATAGCAATGAGTAAGGGTTTTTCACATTGTGAGGCAGGCCCACTTGTTAGAAGTAGCTATCATGCAGATGAGCAAGTAAATGCTGCTGCGAAGCAAAGACAGCAACAAGGTGAGGAATTACTAGCTGTTCAAGAGTAATAGCTAATGGATGGTGAATGTATGATAATAGCAGAAGGCTTCACTTATGAAGTAATAGAAGATTACCGTGATGCGTTTAAAGAGGAAGCTTTTTTGGAGCGTTACAGTGAGATTTTAACAAAGTACGATTATATTATGGGAGACTGGGGATATGGTCAGCTTCGCCTAAAAGGGTTTTTCGAGGATCGTAACCAGAAGGCAACATTCGATACAAAAATTAGTACGATGAAGGATTATTTGTACGAGTATTGCAATTTTGGCTGTGCTTATTTCCTTGTTAAAAAAACAGGTGTGGCTCCAAAACCAGTAGTTTTAGAGCTAGTAAAAGATAAACAAGAAAACCTTGAGCAGGATCAGTTATGATCTAGCTCAAGGTTTTTTTCTAAGGCTCTGTTATAGGCTAGGGTTGGCTTTGTTTTGTGAAATGTTACACTTAAACTTAAGGTTCAGGTTAGTATAATAAGAAATGACGCTATACATAAAGAAAGTAGGTATTTCTAATGTATTTGAGAGACATAGGTCTAGATTTACCATATAAAAAAAATTATGAATATATCCTTGATATGATATCCAATCACAATTTAACTGAAGAAGAAGCAGTAAGATTAGATTTTGAAAAAAGTTGGAAAGAAAATAAAGTTAAGTTTGGTGATGAAGTAAGATGTATTGCAGCGTTGTATTTGGATTTATTAGGAAATTTTAAGACAGAAAAAACAAAAAAAATAATGATTAGATGTGTAAATGATTTAGCTATGCATAGTATTGTACCTAAAACTACGGAAGGATTTACTGAGGTATATGTATTATTAGATTTTAATTGTTACTGGAATTATTCTAATATCGAGAAGAAAAAACTTATTTTAGAAAAAATAAACGAAGGAATATTACTGATAGCAAATGAATTTTCTTGGGATATTAGTCCTTTTAGTCGAGTCACAAAAGAAATAATTGATAGAAACTATGTTAATGAATTCTCTTTGAAGCAGAAATCCTCTCCAGATAGAAAACATAAAGCAGAAATTTTTTGCCAGCATGATATTGATTTTATTACTATTTCGATGATTATTAGAGAACGAAAGTCAAATGAGGTGATAAAAAGTGAATTACTATTTAAAGATAGACCTCATGAATTATCATTTGTTCAAAAACTAGGGGATTTAAAGTGGATTTCAAATAGAGAGGTTACACTTAAACATAGATACAATCTCCGTAAAAAGTGGACAGTTAAGATGGATGAATGAATCACATCCTAAAGGATTTGGATATGGATAATGAAATTGTACTTATTCAACAAACGTCGCATGTAAGTGGAAGGTGGGCTTTAATTTTGACACTATTGCAATATTCAATCGCCTATATCGGTGAAGGGGGAGTTAAAATGCTTAGAAAAACTATTCTATCATTACTAATACCTATTTTTGTTTTAGTTGTGTTGTCTGGTTGTAATAGTGGAAGCTCGGAAAGTTCTTATGGTGCATATTTGATAATTGATGGGAAAGAGTACACTTGGCAAGGCGATATTGAAAATAATGAATTCACAGTCGCAGATAAAATTGGAGAAGTTAATAATAAAGTTGATAAAGAAGTAATGCCAAAGGATAATCTATCATCTAATTTTCTGGAAGTTGGAGAAGAAATATACACCTCAAACGAGGATAGTAAAGTTGTTATAGTAAAAAGAGAACATGATGGAAATTATGATAAATTTACGGAAAGTGACTACTATAAAGAACATAAGAGTGAAGATTAAGGAATCCTTGTTATGCTAACGGGTAGCAGGTAGGAGAGAGTGCATTGAGCTTAGCAAGCTATATTGGATGTAATGTAGAAATCCCTCTGAACGATGAAGGGTCAGAAGATTTGATTATAATAGGAAACTGTTTTTCAGATAAGTATAACCAACGAGATGTGAAAAAACATCAATTTAACACTCCTTTTGTTTACGAAATATCAAGTGACTGGGGAATAGAGATTAAAAAATATATCAACCAAAATACATGTGCCGAATCAAAAGAAAAGCGAATTGAACTGTGTAAAATTATGGACAGTTACATTGATAGAGGTGATTATTTTGAACTGTATAGTTGTTGGGTCGGTAGAAGAGGCAGATAAGCGGGTAGGTGAGATAACGCTTCGAATCAATAACTTTGACATTGATCAGATTGAAATGCCTGAAAAAACGTTAGTTAGATTTGAAAAATGAGCCAGGAGAATTATCCTAGCTCATTTTTATATCTATTTAAAATCAGCCTTTACCTTTAACATAGCCTTTTCTCATAACATCATAGTGTTTGGACGGACGCACTGCTGGAAATTTGCTGAGCAAATAATAGAATAAGTCATCAGGAGTTAGTTTCAGTGTGATTTTTAAGGATAAGTTCCACTTTGTGAACCTTTTCTACAATATCTGGATGTATTTGATTCTCTTCTTTTAAGATTAAATTAGCTGTGTCTATTTCCTTGAACACAGCTTGTATTGATTTTAATTGATTCATCTGCTCGGATGTTGGTGGCTTGTTATCGATTTGGTAAAGTAAGTTGATTAGGTTCGCTAAAGAGACATTTAGCTCTGGATTTAGGTCAGTGGCCATCTTCAACAATCTCTCTGCATTACTAATATTCTCTAGCATTGGACCGATGGTGAGCCACCTCTTTTCATCATCCTGAAGATTCTTCTCACTTTCTTGAATAAAGGAGGCGTTAGTTGTAAAGGCCATGTCTATGAATTGAAATGCTTCCTGAAAAAAGGCATGGGATGCGGTCTCATTATAGTGATTATTTGTGTTTTCTTTCTTGTAAAATGTTTCTTTCAAGTAGCCTTGTTCATCTTTATCAAATTTGAAACTCTGTACAGTTCTATCAGAGTGCTGCGCATTAATCATAACGATTAATGGTTTTCTCTCATAAAATGTTGTACTAAATTCTATATAGCCTAATTGAACATATTCATCAAAAAGAGGATAGGTTTTATCACCGTCTTTAACGACCAACAACCACTTCTGCCCATCATCCCATCCATAACGACCGTTCTCCATTTTTCCTGCATCCACATGCAATTCAATTATTTCATCTTCTCCATCCTCATCGATGTCAATTGATGCCGTTTTATAAAGCGCATATGGATACTTTTCAATATCTTTTGCCAGAATCATAGAATAATCCCTGTTCGCTTCCTCACTCATCGCCAACTCTAGTGTGTTTTTTTCCTCCTCTAGATTGTCTTTTTCTAATGAAAGTTGTTCTAGCTGCTTTTTAAGCTTGTTAATTTCGTTGGCTTGATCTGTGTCTGACTGATCAGTGCAGCCCACAAGTATACCTATTAAACATACTATGCCCAGTAAAAACCCTCTCATTTTATTATTTCCCCCTATATATCAGTAATAAATATTAATTCTCTATTCTTTTGCTTATACCTCTTTCAATTATCTAATTGAAAGAAAAGAATTGATTTCCGCTCATATGAGTGTGCTTAGGTTCAAACACAAAAAGTTATGGCGCTTAATAACCATTAAACATCTATTTTTAGAAATATTTAGTGTGTTAATATGTTATAAGAGAAATAGTAATTGCTATAAAAATACTATTTGGAGGAAAGAGAGTGAATTCAAACACTAACCGTTTAGCATACAATGAAACAGAAATTTACTGGAAGAATTATCAGAGATTTTTTCCTGAAGAATTGCGTATAAATGACAATAACCTACCTGCTGAAGAATGGTGGGTTTGGAATGACTATCATATACATCTAGAGCGAATGACTGCTTTGGGTTCGAACATTAAAGTTGTTTTACTACATGGTGCAGGTGGAAACGGGCGACTATTGGCTCCCTATGCTCTGATGCTACAAGCAAATGGATATGATGTTGTATCTCCAGACCTTCCTCCTTATGGTCTTAGTTACACCGAGTCAGTGAAATCCATGGAATACTATGACTGGATAGAAATAATTTCAGAGTTTATTAAACAGGAATTCAACCGAGACGGTAAGCCAATTGTTTTATTAGGGGCAAGTATCGGAGGCATGCTAGCATATCATGTGGCTAGTATGAGTAAGCAAGTGAAAGGTTTAATTGTTACGACTTTTGTAGATACAAGTAATCAGAGGGTTCGTGATTAAATTGCCCCCAATAAGTTAATTAGCCGACTAGGTAAATTCACGTTGGATTGCTTCCCTCTTGTATTAGATTCGTTTCTGATCTCCGTTTCTAAAGTATCAAGAATGAAGTTAATCACAAATAATTATGAACTGACGAAACTAATTATTCAAGATTCTCGAGCTGCGGGGACAAAAATTCCTTTGCGATTTCTAAGAACCTTTTTAAATGCGAAACCAATTATTGAACCTGAATATTTTGATGTTTGTCCTATATTACTTGTCCATCCTGAAGTAGATCCGATGACGCCATTTAAATTAAGTGAATCTTTTTATAAACGACTGAAATGTAAGAAGAGATGTGTAATTTTAGAAGGAACCGGTCATTTTCCTATAGAACAACCTGGTGTCGAACAGATGAAAATAGCTGTCCTAACCTTATTGAATGAGATAGAAAATACTTTTGAGTCAAAAGAAGATTAGAATTAACTATATGTAACCAGTGTATTCAAGCCACTCAGGTGGAAATATACGACTTATTATTAATGAGGTTGGTGCTCAATATTGAACAATACGCTTTTTAATCTATTAGTTTTTGTAGGACTGGGTTCAACCCTTTTTACTATCGTACTTTTAATAGTACTAATTTCAATTAAATTCATTCGCAAGAAACCAAAAGGCCTTCCTAAAAAAGTCTTTGTTTCTATGAGTATTTTAGGCATAACATCGGCTGTTTTTTGGAGTAGTTGGATTGTTAATCCTAATTTCTTACCTCAAGGACATCCTGGTCAAACGGTACCATCTCCAAATGGCGAATTTAAAGCGCAGGTATATCATATGACAGGATTTATAGATTATAAAAATGTGAGAGTAGATATAATTAACAATGAAACGAAAAAGAAAGAAATGATTTATTATGACTATGTAGATAAAGCATTAGACATTATGTGGGTAGGGGAAGACACTTTAAAGATTGAAGATAAATATTTACTGGTTGATAGGGATAAATTTGATTATAGAACACAGGGGACTTAAACAATCGTGTGCGTGATGAGGTAAATAAGTAAAATGAGCATAGAAGCATAGCTTCCAGCTCATTTTTTTGTGCATTATAACTTAACCATATAAGAAATGCTTTCTCCCAAACGTGTACAGAGAACTTTTCTGATTATGTCAGGGACATCATTAACTCAGTAATTCTCTTAAATATTCTCTAAGCTCTAATGCTTCCTCTTCGGATCTATTAAAAATATGCTCTAGGTAGCCCGGTTCTTCTACATCATCTGAACCTATGATGGCTGACCGATTGTATTGTATATCCATTACAAGAACTTTTCCAAAAAATCGAGAGCTCTGTACGATCGCTAAGTCGTAACGCTGAGACTCGCCTGTAAATCCAACAAACCTTGTTTTTGTATCTTCGACATCATCATATAAAAAGAATCGCTCCACCCTTGACACTCCTTCCTTACCTAACAATTATGGTACTATAGAATAGAAGTAGATATCAACGAAAACAAGAAATTAGGAGGCTGTACCATGTATTTTGTGGACCGTAAAAGTATAGCACTGACACTAAAGCATATGAGAGAATTGTTAGTGTTAATTGATGGCAATAAAGACTGGAATGAAAATGAAATTACCAAGTTAGCCCTGGAGCGAGTTGGACAAAATATGATTGAGTCTGTTATAGATGTAGGTAATTCTATGATTGATGGCTTCATCATGAGAGATCCGGGTGGCTATGACGATATAATTGATATTTTAACCGATGAAAAAGTTATTACACCTGAAATGGATGCCCCTTTAAAAGCTGTGATTGAAATGAGAAAAGAGCTTGTAAGACATTTCTTTTCCGTTGACCATAAGCAATTAGAAAGCGTATTGGTGGAAAACCTTCCTTATTTAAAACAGTTCCCAGAAAGAGTAGAAAATTATTTGATTAACGAACTTGGACCCGTTTCGGCATTTTTACCGGAGGACTCCGATGTCCGCCTATAAAGGGTACTTTTTAGATTTAGATGGAACTGTTTATAAGGGACAAACACCAATTCGTGAAGCTGTCGATTTTGTTCATTATTTGCAAAATAAAGGAATCGAGCCTTTCTTTGTAACAAATAATTCATCGATGACTCAAAAGCAATTACAGCAGAAGCTCGCAAAGATGGAAATACGAACATCAGAGGAGCAAATCATTTCTTCTAGTATTGCTGCAGCAAATTATATTGCAGAGCATTATCCTGCAAAGAGTGTTTTCATGATTGGGGAAGAGGGGCTAAGCGATGCTCTAGCCTCCGTGGGAATTGAGACGACTGATGAGCTAGCGGAAGTGGTCGTAATGGGAATAGACCATCAGGTCAATTATGAGAAGCTTGCGCAGGCTTGTTTATCAGTGAGAGCAGGAGCGGCATTTATTTCTACTAATAGTGACCATGCGTTTCCAAGCGAGAGAGGGTATCTTCCTGGGAATGGTGCATTCACGAAATTAGTAGAGCATTCTACTGGTGTTGAGCCAATTTTTACTGGAAAGCCACAGCCATTTATGCTGGAGTTTATTCAAAAAAAGTATGGTTTTAAAAAAAAAGAGATGGTTATGATCGGAGACAACTATCAAACAGATATCCTTACGGGGATACACATGGGTATTGATACAGCTCACGTCAATACAGGAGTCAATCGTACTGAAGAGCTACAGATGTTACTGAAAAAACCGACTCATTTCTTAGAAACCTTACATGATTGGATAAAATAAATAGCATTAAAAAATGAAAAAAAGGCACTTCCTGTTCGTTTGAACAGAAGAGTGCCTTTTTTTCTATTAGTTTAAAAAATTATTTTAAAATCAGATTTTCTTGCGGTTGCTCTTAAAACAAAGGATTTTCTTCAATATATTTGTATATATTAGATACTAAATCTTCAGAGGAATTACCTTCGACTACATCTCCATTTACGATGGCAAATAGCGTTTCAGAGCATAGAGAACAATAGCTGAGGCAGCCATATTCTAGTACGTCTAAATCTGGATCTTGTTCTAATATATCAAAAGCCTCTTGTGAACCATTTGCAAGGTTGCTTATACAAAATTCAACCATTGGATTCATAGCTGTCACCTCACTACATCGTCATGCTACTCTATTTTTTTTAAAAGGTCAATTGAGAAGTTGTATTGTGAAAACTGTCACAATCATTTATAATTTGAGGAGACATTGAAAGAAAAGGGAGAATATTTATGCGAAAATTAGTCTTATTAGGTGGTGGATACGGTAATATGCGCGTATTATTACGCCTATTGCCAAATAATTTACCGGATGATGTAGAAATAACATTAATAGATCGTACGCCATTTCATAGCTTAAAAACAGAATTTTATGCTTTAGCAGCTGGAACTTCATCTGACCAAAATATAAGAGTTGCTTTTCCAGACAGTAACAAACTAAATATTGTTTATGGGGAAGTTGAGACAATCGATGTAGAAAACAAGCAAGTGATTCTACAAGGTGAACAAACTGTTCCTTACAATGATTTAGTCATAGGGTTAGGCTGTGAGGATAAATATCATAACGTTCCGGGTGCAGAGGAATACACTTATAGTATTCAAACAATAGGACGTTCAAGAGACACTTATAATAAAATCGGTGGACTTCCAGCTGGATCTATAGTAGGTATTGTTGGAGCAGGCTTAAGCGGAATCGAGCTTGCAAGTGAACTTCGAGAAAGTAGACCGGACCTTAAGATTAAATTATTTGATCGTAGTCCTCGTGTATTACGAGATTTTCCAGAGCGCTTAAGTAATTTTGTACAAAAATGGTTTGACACAAATGATGTTGACGTTATTAGCAACTCGAATATAACGAAGGTCGAGCCAAATAAATTATACAATCATGATGAAATAATCCCTGTGGATGTAGTAGTATGGACTGCTGGTATTCAGCCTGCAGCACCAGTACGAGCTTTACCAGGTGAGAAGGATAAGACAGGACGCATTATTCTAACTCAATATCATGATTTACCAAGCTATGAGAATGTATTTGTGGTGGGAGATTGCGCTTCTTTACCTTTTGCACCAAGTGCTCAGCTTGCAGAAGAACAGGCAGAACAAATAGTTAAGGTTCTACAAGCACGCTGGAAGGGTCAGCCGCTACCAGAGAAAATGCCAGAGATTAAACTAAAAGGCTTCATGGGATCATTAGGGAAAAAACAAGGATTTGCCTATTTGGCAGATATCTCAGTTACTGGTCGCATTGCGAGATTAATGAAGTCAGGCTTACTATGGATGTATAAACGACATAACGGTTAAAATAAAAAGCTTAGGAACGTAAAGAATACGTTACTAAGCTTTTTGCGATTATTTAGTTTGCTATATACCCATACTTTTCAAGAGCCGAAAATACTGGCTTTAATTGAATATATCCTTCACCTATTACTTCCTCGTTAATCATGATTAGTGGATAAAAAAACTCATCATTGGCAATTTGATTGGCAATCGATTGTTGTTTTTCATCTTCTAGAGGCTGCTCTATATCAATATATGAAAATGTTATTTGATGTTCTGGAAATTTTCTGCTGATAGCGGCTTCTAACCATTCGTATGTGTCCTTTGATGAAGGTGCATTCACACAGCTTGCACATACTATATCGGCACCGTAAACTTCTACAGTGAGCTTTTCTTGTGCCATAATTTACTTGTCCCCTTTATCTGTTTAATCCTTATCCCCTACACATTACATTATAAAGGGGTTACTGAAAAGCTGTCAAAAGGTCCACACCTCTTCATTTTAATAGGAGGCTTCATGAGCAAAGTCAGGACTGGATTAATTTACTAGCCCAATAAGGAGCGATAGGGATATACGATACTTCTTCTCTTATTCTATCTGCCACCTAATGAGACGTACTCCAATTGGTTATCCTTGTCGTAATGGAACACGACGAGACTGTTGCTGTCGTGCTGCGGGTTATACATGTAATAGCTTATCTCGGTCATGTCATCAAATTTGTTGAAGAAACCGATGTGTTTCGACTGCTTGGCCAGTTCGACCTCGAACGGTAGATTACCCTCTGGTTCCATGAGGTGTATCGCATTGTTCTTTACTTCGAACTCGACCGGGAACTCGGCTTTTAGCGTTTCGAAATCCTCAGCTGCAAGTAAATCCATGAAGCGCCTCGACGTTCTATCGGTTTCCTGTAGGAATTCGTTGTAGTCAGCTCTGTCCTCACTTAGTTTATCTTTCAGTTCTAGATTCTCTTTTTCCAGCGCTTCGATTTTTTTCTCGTGATCCGCAAGGTCTTTTTCATTTGAACAACCGACCATCATGATTGAAATGAGCGTCAACGATAGTAATTTTTTCAATTAATTAGCCTCCTGCTATGTCATTAAGTGACATTTTATACCAAAATACAAAATTGTACAATTTTTCTAAAATAAGTGTTGTGAAGATAGTAACAAAAGTTAATAAAAATGGCATAAATTAATGTCCTTTTTTACTAAAAGATATGACATAAGCTTATTTTGAGATGTTCAAAACTACCTGGAGCCATTCTTTGAATGTCATGCAGAGATCACAGTATGTAATATTCATTCATCTTTGGGCAGACTATTTACCGTAGATGTTTTATGGGAAGTAAACACTTCCATTTAATCAGCAATTATTCTATAATGATTGTAGTGAAAGGAGTCGATCTATATGACTGATACAATTAATGAACAAGTTCAAGAAGTTTTAGATAAATTGCGCCCATTCTTACTACGAGACGGTGGGGACTGCGAGCTTGTTGACGTTGAAGACGGCATTGTAAAACTACGACTTTTAGGAGCATGCGGAAGCTGCCCAAGTTCTACGATCACTTTAAAAGCTGGTATAGAACGCGCTTTACTAGAGGAAGTACCTGGTATCGTAGAAGTAGAACAAGTATTTTAATCCAAATAAATATGAAAAAAGAAGCCTAACTGGCTTCTTTTTCTTTATGTACGCATTTCCTGCCAGCGTTCCTTGGCCATCTCAATAAGTGAAGGTTCAATAGAAGAGCTTTGTTTTTCTAAGATCATCGAAAAATAGCGTGTAGCTAAATCTCTTGCCCCAACTCGTCTAGACAGCTCTGCTATCATGTAAAGAACTCGTATCTCAGACATTTGAGTTCCGCTATAATCCTCCCTAGAATACGAATCGATATAGCGATCTCTTGCTATTTCTAGAAATCTTTTTTCCTCATCTTTTTGTCCTAATATACGGTAGAGCCAAGCTACTCGCAATGCTAAGCCGGCTATGGATACAAACTTTTCCTTCTTTAAAGATGCACATAAAATTCCTAACTTATAAGCAGTGATCCCTTCTTGAATCGTTCTTTCACCGCCGTACGAACGTGATGTCCATTGTTTAGTTATGTTCTCCTTAATTGCGTCTTTTACACTTGGAGCAAAATATTTTGTGAAATCATCTGTAAACGAAAAGCCACAGTGCTCACATACAAATACATTATAAAGTAATGGATTGATCTCTTTATTTTGGTAGATTGGTTGAAAATCTGTATCATGGGTTTCTAGCTTTATATATTTCGAACGAATCTTAGTTGACTTAAATTTATTTTTACAGTGTAAGCATACTACCTCTTTTTGATAATACGGAAGTATTTCCATTACTTTTTCCCCTTAGAAGCCTATTATTTCTTCTATTATACTGTAAAAATATGTAGAAAGCGATGCGAGTTTCGAGTAGTTTTCCTTGTATAGATAGTGAAAACATTGATATTATATATACATAAGGAAGGAATGTGATCTAGATGACAGAAGTAGTTAATTTGTCTGAAGCGGCAGCTTACCGCGTTAAAGAGATGATGGTCCACAATGAGGAGGAAGGTTCACTTCTACGTGTTTCCGTTAACGGTGGTGGATGTAGCGGACTTTCCTATGGTATGGGATTTGAAAAAGAGAAAAATCAAGATGATTTAGTTTTGCATCAGCACGGACTAGACATCATTGTTTCCAAGGAAGATGCATCTATACTTACTGGAACGGTCATCGATTATAAAGAGTCGTTGATGGGTGGAGGCTTTACGATTGATAACCCGAATGCAATTGCTTCCTGTGGTTGTGGTTCATCGTTTAGAACTGCTAAAAAAGAAGGCACACCTGAAAGCTGTTAAATAAATGAAAGAACATTTTCTTGCATTAGAAAATGTTCTTTTTTATAAATAAAAAAGCATATACGCTCTTAAAAGGAGAAAGCTAAAAGGACTGAATAGTTTCCTTATTGCATGTTAGTTAAACTTGCATTTGAACTTTTTAATAAATACTAACAATTATCTGTATATTCCTACCTTTAGAATGTTGTTAAATAGTGTTGAAATCCTATTCTAAAAGGTCTAAAATAGGTATAGTGTGAAATTTGTCGGAAAAATGACAAGCTAAAAACGAATGAACGAGATTTATGTATTATTCGGTTGTTATAAAAAATAAAAAAAGGTGGTTGCGATCTTCGTGAAAAGACCAACAGTTCTAGTATTAGGAGCAGGTTACGGTGGATTATCTACTGTAGTAAACCTTCAAAAATTAGTAGGTACAGATGAAGCAGATATAATTTTAATAAATAAAAACGATTATCATTACGAATCAACTTGGTTACATGAGGCTTCGGCTGGTACGTTAAGTCCAGATCAAGTACGTTACGATATTAAAGACGTTATCAATAAAGGAAAAGTTCAATTCGTAAAAGCTACAGTTGAAGGAATTGATGTAAACTCTAAAAAAGTAGCAACAAGTGCTGGGGAATACACATATGATTACCTTGTAATTGGATTAGGCTTTGAAGGAGAAACATTTGGAATTACAGGTTTAGATAAATATGCTTTATCTATTGCAAACGTAAATGCAGCTCGTCAAATCCGTGACCATATCGAGTACCAATTTGCTACATGGTCTACAGAAGAAACAAGAGATGATGCTCGTTTAACAATCGTTGTAGGTGGGGCTGGATTCTCTGGTATCGAATTCTTAGGAGAGTTAGGGAATCGTATTCCTGAGCTTTGTGCGGAATATGATGTTCCAAAAGAAAAAGTACGCGTTGTTTGTGTTGAAGCAGCACCTATGGTTTTACCAGGATTCGATCCTGAGCTAGTTGAATATGCTGTTCGCCAACTAGAAGCAAAAGGAATTGAATTCTCTATTGGAACACCAGTAGTAGAAGCAACTCCTGAAGGCGTTAAGATTAAAAAAGGTGAAGAAGAATTTGAATTCATCAAAGCTGGTACGGTTGTTTGGGCAGCTGGTGTCCGCGGAAACCGTTTAATCGAAACTTCTGGCATCGAAAACATGCGTGCTCGTGTTAAAGTTGAAAAAGATATGCGTGCTCCTGGTTTCCCAGACGTATTTATCGTTGGAGACTGTGCATTGATGATCAACGAAGCAATTAATCGTCCATACCCACCAACAGCTCAAATTGCAATGCAACAAGCTGTAACAGTAGCTCAAAATATCGTAGCTCTTATGAAGGGTGAAAATACGAAGGAATTCGTTCCTGAGCTTAAAGGAACAGTATGTTCTTTAGGTGAGCATGATGCAATTGGTGACGTAATGGGTAGAAAACTTACTGGTACAAAAGCTTCTATTATGAAAAAGGTTATTGATAACCGTGCTCTTTACATGATCGGTGGAGTTCCATTAATGATCAAAAAAGGTAAATTCAAACTATAATATTAATATAACCAAATCTCCTACTGAATTATTCAGTAGGAGATTTTTTGTGGAGGAAAATACCAAAAAGTTTAGAGAAGCGCTTTCAGCTTAATCACATCCAATTATAATTAAATTAGTGGATAATAAAAGGCGTGCTAAGTTTAAGGTTAACTTTTAGTACCTTGTAATAAGGTTAAGGGGGTCGAAGTCAATGCAAACTAAACTAGTTTTATATATTTCAATTTGCTTGATGCAATTAATAATTTTAACCAATATCGTTCTTTTTGAGGGACAGTGGAATGGAATTACGATGTGGTTATGCACAGCTATATTTGTTCTTTCTTCTGCTGTTTTTGGTTTTAATAGAACAAGAAAAAAAAGATAATTGAGATCCATTAAAAAATAATCGTAACAAGAACTTTCCCTTTAATTTTCTCCCCATTTTCTTGTCTTGAAGGAAATTGGCGCTTACACTTATCTTAAGGGAGTTGGTTTAATGTCTAGAGATAAAAGAGGTAGCGTATGGCTAGGAGTAGCTGGGTTAGTTTTAAATAGTAAAGGTGAATGGTTGGTTGTTAACAAGCGATACGGTGGGTTGGAAGGTAAATGGTCGCTTCCAGCTGGCTTTGTAAATGGCAATGAAACAGTTGACGAGGCTGTGCTCAGAGAGGTATTAGAGGAGACAGCGGTAAATTGTAGGGTCATCAATATGATCGGGTTTAGAAGTGGTGTATTGCAAGGAAAAATAAGTGATAATATGGCTATTTTTCTTCTCGAACCAACAACAGATGAGCCAATTATCCAGGTCCAGCTGTCAGAGCTTTACGAGGCAAAGTGGATTCATCCTACAGACTTATTGCTCGATCAGACAGCCTCCGTTATGTTACATGAGCTAGCAGCAGCTTCCTTAGAGGTGGGTTTTCCAACTATAGATGGTGTAGATCCAGGAGATATATTTGGTTATACGAGTTATAAATTATTCATAAAATAAAAGCTGAAACTAATACGGCATAAGTGGCTAGCCTAGCTTTTTATGCCGTATTAATATTATGTGTTAATTTCTTATATAATAGCTTACGTCATTACGCTCCCCCCATAAAAAGCATCCGCTAGATAAGCCAAAAATAATTTGCTGTATTAATAAAAGCATATAAACCCTAATATTCATTTTCAATTGTTCGGTTTTTTTCAAACAAAAAGGTAAACGTTTTAATTAATAATAAATTAAATAATTAGAATAATTTCATTATTTAGACACATTTATATAAAAAAGTAGAGGATGTTCATTTACAAATATATTAATACGTGATATATTATCTGAATATTATAAATAAATGAATGAGGAGGCGCTAAGAATGACTAAATTACAAGAAGTAACTTCAAAATCATGTCCGTATTGTAAAGGGGAAGGGTACTTTCAATTAAGGCTTGGAGGATCCGAAACATGCGGCTGTTGTCAGGGCACTGGCAAGAAATAATAATAAGGCTTTTTGACAAAAATGTGAAAAGAGATAACTGGATTGAATACCTGCCTCCGTTAAGGTAAACTATTTAAAGATGTAACGGAGGTTAATGACTATGAATTTTACAATTACACAGATGATTCTTTCAGTTCTAATATTTCTAGTAATGTTTTTTGGAATCGCCTTCCTATTAAATATGTTGCTTAGAATGTCTTGGTTTGTAGCTATTCTTTATCCACTTATAGTGATATTTATTATTGATGAGGTCGGATTCTTTGATTACTTTACAAAACCGGGTTCTTCCTTCTCTGCTCTAGGAGAAAAATTCATGTCACTACATATGGCAGATATCGTTATTTTATCAAGTGGTTTTGTCGGTGCAATTCTAGCGGGAATTGTGATTAAAATGCTACGTAAAAGTGGATATCAGATGTTTTAGAAAGATGGCCTGTCTAGGCTGTCTTTTTTTGGTGTTTAGGAAATTATAAAATACTGAACCTGTGGATAAATTAATGTCTAGCTCCACCGCCTTGCCCCTCGGGGTCAAATGGATAAAAGCTGCTCCTGCGCAAGCTCGTCGCAAACAAAAGCGTTTGCGGTGGCTGAGGAACTGCCTCCTCGATTTTGCCCATTTGCCTGTCGGGGCAGTGACAGGCGCTTGCGCTTTTCTTGTTATAGAGCCACTCTACTTAACTCTGCTTAAAAAAGATTATTATAAATACACACAAACAGTTTTCTAGTTATATGCATATGTTTCGGCTGAAGTGATATCTACTCTTTTATTATCATTTGTGTGCTTCCTCTTATGAGGTTTATATTACTGAAGAACAAATAAGTTAAATGGGAGTGGGAAAATGTTATTATTATGGCAACTTTCATTATTTGTTTCAATTTTAACTTTATTAGTTGGTTTTGTTAAAAAGTCTTGGGTCTTCTTATTAATTAGTACGTTTACTTTTATACCGATAGCATATTATTTTTTAGGGGCGAATAATGCTTGGAAATATGTTGGTTTAACTCCTGTCATACTACTTGTTCTTACTATATTATTCTGGTTCATAAGTAAAAAAATGAGTTCAGTTAAATGATAAATCTATAAATAAAACCCTTTAAAAAAAGAAATCAAATAAAAATGAGCTTGGAGAAAATATCCCAGCTCATTTTAATTTAGGCTATGTTAAAGGTTAGGGTTGATTTATGATGCAAAGAAATCTTAGATCAGAGAGTAGAATTGATTTCCGCCCCAGCCGGACGCTTTCCTCGGGGTGAGCGATAAGCCATCACCCATCGCTTACGCGCGTGGTTGTGATGTCTTATCTGTCTCACTCATCCCGTAGGAGTCGCCGTCTGGCGCTCCAATCAATAAACGGGAACAGCTTTAGCATCGATAAAGCGCTTATAAACTTACTCGCATAAATAAAGTAGAAAAACTGTCAACAACCCCAATTCATCAACTATTTAAGTTCTTAATAGCCATTTGACTTTTTATAATGTTTACAGTCACTATAAAAAAGAATTGTTAGTCAAAATCAACCGATAACTTTAACAAAGCTTTAATTTATTCAACCTTCACCTTGATAGCCTTATAAAATAACCGTATAAATAACGATGGATATTAAAATACCGGTTAATGCCCCCATAAAAACTTCAATAGGCTTATGTCCAAGTAAAGTTTTTAGTTCTTCTAGCTTTTCCTCGCTCTTCTTGTGTCCCCAATCCTTTGTTTGATTAACAAAAGTTTGAAAATCTACACGCATCTGATTGATAATGATGGCTTGCTGACCGGCTTGAAATCTAACACCTGTTGCATCAAACATCACTATAACTGCGAACACTGTAGCAACTGCGAAAAGGGTAGAGTCTAACCCCGTTTCAAAAGCAATAGCTGTACACAATGACGTTACAGCAGCCGAATGAGAGCTTGGCATTCCACCTGTAGAAGTGAATAATTTCCAATCTATCTTTTTAGTGACCAGAAAATGTATTGGTATTTTCACGAACTGGGCAAAGAAGATGGAGAAAAGAGCAGCTAATAGTGGAGTATTTTGGAGAATTGCCACAGCAGACACCGCCTTCCTTGTAAAACTTTGTTACTTTTAGTATAACATATTCTCACTATTCGAAAAATCATTCTCGTTGCTATATAATAAGAATGTATCCAAATTATGTAGGGGGAAAAATGATGATTATTAGCACTAACAATGTAACATTCGAAGAAGTACAATCCGAAACACTAGTGGTAGGAATTCCTAAGCATCCTGAAAATACAGAGAAATGGGATGCATTATTAAATGTGTATGGAAATCACATTCTTGATTGGGTAAAAAGTGGTGACATATCATCAGACTCGAAAAAAATAATTAAAGTCCCAATAGCAGGTCAAGAAACTGTTAAAAGAATATTATTTGTAGGGCTTGGAGATCGTAAAAAGTTAACACAAGAAAATATTCGAGAAGCATTTGGTTTAGTAGGGAAAGAGCTACTTTCTAGCAAGCCTGAATCCCTTGCAGTGTGGGTTCCATCATTTACCTCTGAGAGCGCTACAGAAGCTGATGTAGCTTATTTAGCTGGTGAGGGGATTGGTATGGGAGCTTTTGTTTATGAGGGCTATAAAACAACCTCTAACGTGCCGGATTATTATTTACCAGCTATCGAGCTTTTAACAGATACTGACTTAGAAGAAGCTGCAACTTACTTTGAAGTAGGAAGTATTTATGCGGATGCTGTTAATGAAGCTAGAATTTTAGTGAATACACCAGGGAATGTGCTGACTTCTACACAACTAGGAGAGTATGCAAGAGAGCTTGGTGAGACATATGGCTTTGAAACAGAAATATTAGGTAAGAAAGAAATAGAAGAGCTTGGTATGGGAGCTTTATTGGCGGTAAACCAAGGATCAGTTGAAGAACCACGTTTAATAGCTTTGAAATATCAAGCTACGGATAATTGGGATGATGTGGTAGCACTTGTTGGGAAAGGAATTACTTTCGATACAGGAGGTTACTCTATTAAAACAAAAACTGGTATCGTTGGTATGAAAGGCGATATGGGTGGAGCAGCAGCAGTTTTAGGTGCTATGCAAATTATTGGTGAGCTTCGCCCTAATAAAAACGTAATAGCAGTAATTGCTTCAACGGACAATATGATTTCTGGAAATGCATTTAAGCCGGATGATGTTATTACTTCTATGAGCGGAAAAACGATTGAAATTCTTAATACAGATGCAGAGGGACGTTTAGTTCTTGCAGATGCGGTAACATATGCAAAACAGCAAGGTGCTAATTACATTGTCGATGTGGCTACTTTAACAGGTGGAGTAATCACCGCATTAGGATTTGACAAAACTGGAGCACTAACAAATAATGAAGAATTTTTTGAAACCTTTATGGAATCCTCTTTGGAAACAGGAGAATTTGTATGGAGACTTCCGTTAACTGAAAATGATAAGAAACGCATTCGTAAAAGTGACGTCGCAGATCTAAACAATTCCCCTGGAGGAGATGGCCATATGATTTTCGGTGGTGGTTTCGTAGGAGAATTTGTAGAAGATACACCATGGATTCACTTAGATATCGCAGGTACGTCCGATGCAAAAGCAGCATATGACTTTGGACCAAAAGGCGGTACTGGTGTAATGGTTCGTACTTTAGCAACGCTTATTGAAAGAATGGCAGACGAAGAGTAGGATAAACGCACAGGACACTTATCCCACATAGCATACACTGTGTTGAAAGGAGGGACATTATGGTTAGATATCAACGCGGTGGTTATGGGGGAAGAGGTCCAGGAGGTCCTAGGGGTCCAGGTGGCCCTGGAGGATTTGGAGGTTACGGAGGTTTTGGTGGTGGCTTTGGTGGATTTGGAGCTCCGCTATTAGGAGGCTTTGTAGGAGGACTTTTAGGTTCTTCTATTATTGGATTTGGTGCAAGACAACCATATCCATATCAACCTTATCCATACCAGCCTTATCCTTACTATGGTTCACCATATTCCCCGTATTATTAACTAGTATAAAAAAGCTTTTGCAATTCGTGGAGGATCACGTTTTGCAAAAGCTTTTTTTAGTTGAAACTATTTCCAGCCCCTGGATTATAGTAAAAAAATGAGTGATTGTCGAAAATTAGAGCACGATTGTAGTAAAGGAGTGCTGAATTGTCGTAATCCATGCACTGGAGGGACATCCAACTCCTCGATGGTAGAAAACTGGCTCTAAATTCAAGGGAGGATACTTTAGCCTTAAAAAAAGAGTAGGGAAAGTCATATGAATTTCCCTACTCTTTTAGCTAATTAGCTTTTACCTTCATATTCTTTCTTTTCTCTTCGACAACTTCTTCTAAGTCATCTCGTACTGTAAGGTCACAGCATTCCACACCAGAATAATACGCAGCTCTTCCCATCATATGACCACCGACAGGGCCAGTAATGAAGAGAAATAATATACCAAGTAAAATTCGAGAATTAAATGTGCCCTCGATTAACCAGAAGTGAAGGAACACTCCTATTAAGATGCTCATTACACCGAGCGTTGCACTTTTGGAAGCGGCATGAGCTCTTGTGTAGACATCAGGTAACCGAAACAAGCCTATTGCAGTGACCAGGATAAAAATAGTTCCAAAGGATATAGTACCTACGATAAGAATATTAGCTATTACGGTCACGTTGAATGATCTCTCCCTTCTCCGTGAACTTAGAAAACGCTATTGTTCCAATAAAGGAAAGAACGGCCAATAAGAGGATGACCTCTAAAAAGAATGGAGTGTCAAATAAAATCGAAATCAGACCTATTAATGAGATTAGGCCGACTCCAATGGCATCTAAGGCAATAACCCGGTCTGGAGTAGTAGGCCCCTTTACAAGACGATATATGAAGCCTAGTAAAGCAGCACTGATAAGCACGACAATTACCCATAAAAAAGTTATCATGATCTACTCACCTCCAAAATTGCTTTCTCAAAAGTATCGCGTATGGAGTTTACTGCTTCGTCAATATCGCTAAAATCGATAGAATGGATATATAACGTTTTGTTGTCATCAGAAACATCGATAACTACTGTACCAGGTGTTAATGTTATAAGACTAGACAGCAAGGTTATTTCCCAGTCTTCAGTCAATACCGTTTCTAGGGCAAAGATTGCCGGACGTATTGGCATTTCTGGCTTCACGATTAATTTTAATACAGAGAAGTTTGATAAAATTAGCTCCTTTAAAAATAAGAATGCTAATTTTATCACAGCCAATACCCGATCCATATAGAATCGTGACTTAAAGGATTTTCGAAGCATGAAAAGCATTACCAAACCGAGCAGATATCCTACTATAAAAGTAGTAGGTTTAAATGATATGGATAGAAACATCCACGTAAGGGCTATAAATACATTTAACAAAATTTGAAAAGCCATTATTTCACCCCTTCAAAGACAGCATCAACATATAAGGAAGGATCTAATAACACATTGGATGCATCAGTCATAAGTGGCACTAAGAATTCAGCTCCAACACCATAAAAAACAGTAACAGCAACTAGAGCTATTGTTGGAACTAATAAACGCTTATAGGACGTAGCGTCCAGATAAGAGGATTCGCCTTTTGGCTCACCCCAGAATGCATAAATGAAAATACGTATCGCGGAAAGTAAAACGATGAGACTAGAAAGTAGGATAAAAATACTTTGCCATAATAATTCCCCTTCGAAACCACCTTGAACGATTAACATCTTACCAATAAAGCCGCTTAATGGAGGAATTCCAGCTAAACCAAATGCTGCGATTAAATAACTCCAAGCAAGAAGTGGATATTTCTTCATCAATCCACCCATTTTTCGTAAATTGGATGTGCCTGTAATTTTAATAACGATTCCAATCAGTAGGAACAGAGCACCTTTTATCAATATATCATGGATTAAATAAAATACAGAACCAATCATTCCGTTTTCGTTCATAATAGAAGCACCGAATAGGATTACTCCGACAGCAATGACGATATTATAAATAATAATTTGCTTTAAATCAAAGTAAGCAAGTGCACCAATACATCCGACGATGATCGTAATAATCGAGAGTATCATGAGCAGTTCATGAGTGAACCCAACATCTGTTGTAAAGAACAAAGTATAGGTACGCATAATAGCATACACACCGACTTTAGTAAGCAATGCGCCAAACAAAGCTAGTACAGGTACTGGCGGAGCGGCATAAGAGCCTGGTAGCCAGAAGTAAAGAGGGAAGATACCGCCTTTTATCCCGAACACTATTAAGAATAATACAGCGATTACTGTTACGATTCCTACCCCACCATGCTCGGCCAATTTAACGGAAATATCAGCCATGTTTAATGTCCCAACTACGGAATATAAGTATCCTACTGCAATAACGAATAAGGATGAAGAGACAATATTGACTATTATGTATTTAATAGATTCTTTTAATTGTGTTTTTTCTCCACCCAACACGATTAGTACATATGAAGCCATTAATAATACTTCAAAAAATACAAAAAGGTTAAAAATATCACCTGTAGTAAATGCTCCGTTTACACCAGTTAGCATAAATAAGATAGCTGGATAGTAAAATGATTTTTCTCTAGCTTCATCTATGTAAGTAAAGCTATACCATACAACAAATAAAGTGATGATAAGAGAAGAGGTGACTAAAAGAGCTGAAAACATGTCTGAAACCATTGTAATCCCAAATGGTGGAGCCCAGCTACCTAGGGTAAGGGTTTGTACACCATCTGTTTTTACTTTAAAAAGTAAGGTAAAAGCCGATACTAGTGCCGCTAGCAATCCAACAATAGTGACAATTCGCTGCGCTTTTATTCTTTTAGGGAAAAATAAAAGAATTGCCGCAAACAAGAAAGGGATGAGGACTGGGAATAATAATAGATTAATCATTGTCTTCAGATCCTTTCATAAGTTCCATATTGTCTGTTCCCACTTCTTTATACGTTCTATAGGCTAAAACTAGTGAGAATGCTGTAACACCGAAGGCTATTACAATAGCCGTTAATATTAAGGCTTGCGGAAGTGGATCAGCATAGTCAGTTACTCCATCAGCTAAGACCGGAGCAGATTTTCCTCCAAGGCCTCCCATTGTTAAAAGAAGCAAATGGGTTCCATGGCTCAGTAAGCCTGTTCCAATAATAATCCGAATTAAGCTCCGGGAGAGGATTAAATAGACTGCAGCCATAAATAGAAAGCCGATTAAAATGGACATCATAATTTCCATTATTCATCTCCTCCTATCATTTGAATAATTGTCATTGTAACACCCACAACTACTAAATATACTCCGGTGTCAAAAAACATCGCAGTATGGATGGATGTTTTCCCTAGTAAGGGAAGATTAAAATAGTCATACACGTGGGTGAAGAAAGGTACGTTAAAAAAGATAGATCCTGCAGCAGTTGCTAAGGCAATAATAAGTCCTATTGCAGTTACCATCACATAGTTTAAAGGCAGCATATCCTGTACTGTTTTTAAGTCGAATGCCAGTAAAAGAAGCACAATTGCACTGGACATTAGCAAGCCCCCGACAAATCCTCCTCCAGGTGTATAGTGACCAGCAAAGAAGATATGGATGGAGAAAAGAAAGATGATAAAAAAGACTACTTTCGTCGTTGTCTGGATGATTAAATCATTTGTTTTCAACTTTATTTTCTCCTTTCTTTTTTGCCAATCTTAGTGTGATCATGCCTATTATTCCTAGAGAAGCTATAGTAAGAACACCAATTTCAAACAATGTATCAAAACCACGATAGTCTACTAAAATTACGTTTACTATATTCCCGCCCCCTGCTTCGCTATAGACGGTTTTTTTATAGTACTCCGATATAGAAGGAACGAGTTTTTGAGAGTGTGCAGAAATAGCTATTAAGGAAACCATTACTCCAACACCTAGGGCTATGAGAAAGTTAGTTAAACGGAATTTACGATCTTCCTTCCCTTTTTCGTGCTTGTTTAATTTAGGTAGGTGGTAGAACGCTCCAAGGAATAATGCCACTGAAACTGTTTCAATTACTAGCTGAGTAAGCGCCAGGTCAGGTGCCTTGAAAATGATGAAAAACAATGCAACTGTATATCCTACAGCCCCCAAAGCAATGATTGCAGTGAGTCTAGATTTAGTAATTAATATTGTAAGTGTTCCAATAATAATTAATAAAGATAACAGTACTTCAAAAAACTTAATAGGCGCTAAGTTATCAAAGCTAATGACAAAGGCTTCCTTTATCCACAAAGTGCTTGCAAGTAAAATAATAATTGCTCCAAAAATGTAAATTAAGTAGGAGCGGATGGAACCTTTCATGTATAAAGAGGACACCTGTTTGGCGCCACTCTCTGAAAGCATCATTAACCAATCATAAATGCCGTTCAATGTAACCTTGGCTGGCATCTTCGAGTAGGCAACACTCCATTTAGGTAGTGTTTTGTATAAAAGATAGCCGACAAGGAATATTCCTAGTGTCATATATAGCGCGGGCGAATCAAATCCATGCCAAGCCTTTATTTTGAATCCTACGTCAGAAGGTAGAGCATATACGCTCGGTTGAATGGCTGCTACTGCAGGCTTAATAAATGTATTTCCAACGAAATTTGGAATAAAAAATATCACGATTACAAGTGTTGCTAATATTCCAGGGGAAATAAGCATTCCGATAGGAGCCTCATGCGCTTTTTTCGGCAGTAACTCAGGTGTATGCTTTCCGCGGAACGTGTGTAGTACAAAGTACAAGCTGTAAACGAATGTAAAGACACTCGCAACCCAGGCAACGATTGGAATCAATATCCACCAAGTATCCATTGAATATAGACCAACATGCTGGAGTGACAGGGTAGCATCTAAAAACATTTCCTTACTCAAAAATCCATTGAATAGGGGAATTCCTGCCATAGAAAGACTACCAATCATTGCAATCGTAAAGCTAATTGGCATCAGGCTCATTAGCCCTCCAAGCTTACGAATATCACGTGTGCCGGTTTCATGATCTACAATTCCAGCAATCATAAAGAGACTTCCTTTAAAGGTTGCATGATTTAGAAGGTGGAAAATAGCAGCAAATGTAGCAAATGTGTATGTCGTTACTAAATCACCTGTAACGTGATACGCAATAGAGCCAATTCCTAGTAACGACATGATTAAACCAAGCTGACTTACTGTAGAAAAAGCCAAAATTGCTTTTAAATCAGTCTGTTTAACTGCAAAGAATGATCCCCAGAATAGTGTGAGGATACCGACACCAGTGACTAACCAAACCCAAACCTCAGAAAGTGCGAAAATAGGAGTAAGTCGTGCAACTAAATATAATCCTGCTTTAACCATAGTTGCTGAATGTAGATAGGCACTGACGGGTGTTGGTGCTTCCATAGCATCTGGAAGCCAAACATAAAAAGGGAATTGAGCAGATTTTGTAAATGCGCCAAGTAATATTAGGACTAACGCCCAGACGAATAGATCATGCTCGGCAATAGTAGCTGCTTGTGAGATGAGTTCCCTAATAGAGAAAGTTTCTCCCATAATGCCTAGCAGTAAGAAGCCACCTAGCATCATCAATCCACCAAATACAGTAATCATCATAGATTTCAATGCACCAAAGCGAGAACGATCGCGAGTATACCAGTAGCCAATGAGTAAGAATGATGAAATTGAAGTTAGCTCCCAGAAAAAATAGAGCCCAATTAAGTGGTCAGATTGGACAACGCCAAGCATCGCCGTCATAAACATTAATAAGTATACGTAAAAATTTCCTAGATTCTCTTTATCCTTATCTAAATAAAAGATAGAGTAGAGAACTACGAGGGATCCTATCCCAGTTATTAATAAAGAAAATAGTAAGCTAAGGCCATCTATGTACGAGACTAATGAAATATCGAGTGATGGAATCCAAGGCATTTCTTCTGAAAAAGTTTTTCCATCCATTACTGAAGGGATATACAATGCATATAAAACTACTAAAATTAAAGGTGCGATTAGTACAAACCATCCAGTATGGATTCTTTTTGCTTTTTTATACAATAAAGGGATAAAAATAGCCAAAATAATAGGCAAGAATATTGCAAAAATCATGGACATGAGAATCCTCCTTCCAACAATATATTTATGTATATGAATAAAATTATACTCCAAATATGATGTGTTTGCATGGCTTATTACTTCCTTCCTATATATAAGCAACCATATTTTATAAGCGTAAATAATGTGAGATAACTAAAATGGAAGAGGGGAGAAAAAATGAGATTCTTTTAGTAAATATTTGTTGTTTCTCGTCTCGATTGCTCGTGTTTTTTATGGAAATTTAGATAGGCTCTTGCGAAAGGGGAATCCCATCCGATATCATACTAAGTATCAGAATTTCCTATAGATTAGAGGAGCAACAATGAAAAACCCTTATGTGTTTGGCTTTCTTCCGTTAATTACAATCATTTTGTTTAGTTTAACCTTTTCTACCTACACTATGTTTAAAGCAATTGAATTGTTTAAGGTTATTGGTGTGTACAGTGGAATGAAAGAGTTTCTTACTGATTTTGAGATAAAACTGTTCGTTCTAATTGTATTTGCTCTTATTTATTTCATGCTTTTTTCTGCCTTAAAATTAATTGCAGAGACTATTCATGAGATCGGAATGTTATTCTTTTCAAAGGATTATGAGGGGAAAACGATGGCACAGGCCCGAGGTGGCTATGTCATTTTTCTAGGTGGAGCAATTATTTCAGCTGTCGGATTTCAATCCATACAAATTCTTATGCTTGTCTTTTTAGTTACAGCTTTCATCTATTTTATTTATGTTGTATTTAAGCTAAGCAACTCGATGACACTCATTGGAACGTTGGGACTAGTTATGTTTGAAATAATTGTGTGGAGTTTGTTCCTTGCGTTAGTTATTTATGTAATTATTAAACTTTATAATGGAATTATTGCAAGTCTGCCATTTTTATAATCGACAAATATTGCCTAGGAAATATTGAATGATGTGTCCATGTAATCTTTAAATAGATGTATCGCGAGGAGGCAAGGGGTTGGATACTGTATTTGATAAGATGAATATGCAAACAAAGAAAAAAATACAACAATCGTTCCTTTCCCTATTAAAGGGAAAAGAATTTACAAAGATATCGATAAAAGATATAACAGATAGTGCTTGTATAAACAGAGGAACTTTTTATTTACATTATCTTGATAAATACGACTTGCTCGAAAAAGTAGAAGAAGAGCTTTTGGAAGGGCTCCGATTACATATAGCATCTATAGATTCCAAGTATAAAGTGGAAATGGTGAAACAATTACAAGTTGCAGGCTTTTCCATGGAAGTATTCCGATATATCGAAATGCATGTGGACCAATTTATCGTTTTATTGTCCAAAAACAATACGTCTGGCTTTCATTTAAGACTAAAAAAATTCTTTGTAGAGCAATTCGAGGAAAATTATCAAACAACGGAAATGTCATCTATCGATCCAACCATTCCAACAGATTATTTGTCTGCATTTGCAGCTTCGGCCATATTAGGTCTCATAGAGCAATGGTTATCTCATACACATCGGGAAACACCAGAAGAGGTAGCTGTTTTATACTTGAAAATATTGAACTTCATAAAAAGTGTATAAAAAAAAGAGAAGCTCAACATTGGCTTCTCAATTTTTTTTATCCATAATTCGATTAAAAATTCGATGGTGTATTTTGTTGGACTCTATGCTTTTCATATTTTTAGGTAAATCATAACCAATCCATACTGCTGAAGTATATGTATCGGTTAGGCCAGCTAGCCAGTAATCATAATACTCATTTGTGGTCCCTGTTTTAGCACCGACATAGGAAGAATTGACAGAAATTCCTTTTCCAGTTCCGTTTGTTACTACCTGCGCAAGCAGGCCCCTCATTGTTTGAGCTGTTTTATAAGACCATACTTCTTGGAAATCATCCTCCCAAGCATATAAAACAGTTCCTTCTTTATCTACGACCTTCTGAATTGCACGTGCAGGCTTATAGGTCCCATTGATAAAGCTAGTATAGGCATCTGCCATTTCTAACACAGTGACCCCTTTTGTTAATCCACCTAGCGCAGCAGAATACGTGTGATCTTTTTCCTCTATATTTTCAAACTGAAAAGGAGAGATTCTCGCAAAAGCATTTTCAATGCCGACTGTATCTAATAATCTAACAGCTGGTGTATTGTGACTTAAACGAAATGCCTCTTGAATGGTTACATAATCATATACTGCACCACCATAATTTTGCGGGCAATAAGAGCCTATGCACAGTTTTCCGGCGTTTATAGAGCTATTGGGAGTATACGTAGTTGTTTCAAACAATGGTGCGTATACTAGTAGCGGCTTAAAGGCAGAGCCGGGCTGACGAATTGCCTGATAGGCTCTATGGAAGTCTAGTTTCTTGTAATCCTTCCCACCATAAATACTTACTATCTCCCTTGTATCATTGTTAATAACTACAGAAGCAGCTTGTAGATTCGACTTTTTACTTAATAGACTATTAATATACCGCTCATCATCTTCTTGCTTCAGAGGATCCAGTGCAGTATGCACGGTTATTCCATTGGAAATAACCTCATCAACACGAGTCTTTAGCTCATGTTCAATAAATTGCCTTTGCTGTTCATTTTGAGCATTTGCTATTTTGTCCTTAAAGCCTTCTTTATGAGCAATAAGGCTTTCTAATTCATGTAACACAAACGTGCTATATGCAGGATATAATTGCTTTTTCGTTTTCGTCACTAATTTAATTGGTGCTTGTTTTATTTCATTTGCTCGTTCGACAGTAAGTCTACCGTTTTTAACGAGGACATCAATTAGAAGCTCCTGGCGATTTTTTGTTGCTTCAAAATTGGTGAGCGGATTATAAATGGTTGGATTATTTGGTATTGCACTTATAAAAGCTAGTTCTGCCTCACTCAATTGATCGATTGAGCGTCCAAAATAGAATGTGGAGGCTGCTCCTATTCCATATACTTGATTGCTGAAATAAATTTCGTTTAAATAATTTGTAAAAATATCCTCTTTGCTCGTTTGTTTTTCCATTTCATGCGCATATAGTAACTCCGTTAGCTTTCTTTCATACGTTTTCTCAGTAGACAAATAGCGGAGGCGGACAAGCTGTTGAGTAATAGTACTTCCTCCTTGTTCCATTTGCTGGGCAGATGCATTTGCAAAGACAGCCCTAAAAATAGCGGTGAAATTGAAGCCGATATGCTGATAAAATTCTTCATCTTCACTTTGAAGAAAGAGTTCCTGAGCAAATAAGGGAATCTCTTCTAAAGAAAGAGGCTCTCTCCATTCGATATAATCCTCTGAGAATAGTTTTCCTTTGTTATCTAAGAGCACTACAGGGGAGGTTATGGTAGGATTTGATAGTTGAATGGAACGTTCTAAATCCGAATTAAAGGAGGCTGCAGATAGCACCTCTGTATGGATAAAGGAATATAAAATCCACAGTATGGGAAAACATAACAAGATGACTAAAAATCCTATACCTTGTCGCATCATTTTACACTCCAGTTCTTGTAATCTATTTAAAGAATAGCATATTCCATGCTTATTCTATCGACCAAATAATATGAGGTGTGAAGTGTAAAATTGGGTCTATGTAAAAGAAAAGGTTGATTATTCGTAAATGCACTGCGCAGACAACACTATTACGGATTATACTACTGCTTCTTGAAATGGATATTTATGTTAAAATTTATGAGGAAGAATCGTAAAAAAATTTAAAAGGTACAGTTAGAGGAGCCAGTAAAATATGAAGCCATTACAAGGAAAAATTGCTGTTGTTACAGGAGCATCCCGTGGTGCGGGTCGGGGAATTGCTTATCAACTAGGCAGTGCAGGTGCAACAGTATACGTAACAGGGCGTAGTGTAAAGGGGAGTACAACCGATAACCGTCCGGAAACCATTGAGGAAACTGCCGATGGTGTCACTTTAAGAGGGGGTAAAGGTATTGCGATACAATGTGACCATACACGTAGTAGTGACGTAAGAAAGCTGTTTGAGAGAATTGGAAGGGAACAGGGTCGGATTGATATTTTAGTTAATAGTGTATTTGGCGGATCCGAAAGATCGCTACCATCAGGGGATGGACGGCATTTTTGGGAACGCCCATTGGAACATTGGGAGGCTATGATGGTTGCTGGGCCACAAGCCTATTTACTAACTACTCGATACGCTGTGCCTTTAATGACAAAGCACCAAAAAGGATTAATTGTAAATCTCACATTTTTTATAAAAGACCAAATCTCTAGTAATTTATATTACGACTTAGCTATGAATGCTATTAATCGAATGACACGAGGAATGGCAAAGGAATTACAAGAATACAATGTTTCAGCCATTGCTGTTTGCCCAGGTTGGATGAGGACGGAAAGAGTGATAGATTCAGGTTTTGGACCCAAGGATGGAGCTAAAGAAACAACAGCATATGTAGGTCGTGCTGTTTTGGCTCTAGCAACAGACACCACAGTATCTAAGTTTTCTGGAGAAACGCTAATGGTGGCAGAACTAGCAAAAAAATATGGATTTACTGATGTCGATGGAACTCAACCTTTGCCGTTTGAAGGATAATCAGGATCACTATATAAAACAAAAAGGCTTCCGACCATTTAGCGTCGAAAGCCTTACACTTATTGTGTATTAGCGTGTAGTTCTTCCTCATGAAGCACTTCTTCAAAGTCTTGGACGGGTTTCTTACCGGCGAAATAGAGTATGAAGAAAGCTATCAGGAATAGGGCACCCGTAACGAAGAAAACAGAGGATATACCGATAAACCCACTAATAAATCCACCAAACATCGGACCTATAATATTACCTAAGAAGCGGAAGCTTGTGTTGTATCCCATAAGCTCTCCTTGAACTTCGATTGGTGCTTCTCGTCGAATCAAGGCAGTAGTCACTGGTATTAGACCACCTGAAGCAATCCCAAATAGGAAGCGTAGAGCCATCAGTTGCCACAGCTCGGTAACAAAGGCTTGCGGAACGATGAACACAAAAGCAATAAGTAGTAGCATAGATAGAACCTTTTCATAGCCAATCGAGTCTCCAAGCTTGCCCCATGTTCTGGCGAAAAGAAGACTACCTACACCAGTAGCACTAAAGGTTATGCCGGCTAAAAGAGCAACTTCACTGGAGTCAGTTAAATGGGAGACATATAAGGAGAGAAGAGGCTGAATACTAAAAAGTCCTATTTGTATTAAAGACGTAATCATTAGGACATTAAGTATTAGACGATGATGAAAAATACCAGAAACGACCGTCTTTCTAGAATATTCATGCTCATCCTTCGCTTTAACCCGACGTTGTTCTCTAATCCCTATAATAACTAGGAGTGCAGCTATAGATACTGCTGTAGCTGTAATAATAAATGTGTATTGAAAACCAAACGTATCAGCCATAAACCCGCCTATGACAGGCCCGAATAATGTACCAGATACGCTACCCATTTGTAACGTGCCCATGGTCTTGCCTGCAACATCCCTTGCTGTCTGAGAGCTGATAAATGCCAGTGAAGTTGGGATAAAACCAGTTACAACACCCATAAACAATCGAAGAACAAAGAATGCTTCTACCGAATTTATGAATCCCATTAAAAGTACGCTGAGCGCAATTCCGAATCCATTTATGATTAAAATTGGCTTATAACCATATTTGTCAGCTATTCTCCCCCATATAGGAGACATAATAAGTGCAGAAACAAAGGTAGCTCCAAATACTAGACCAGACCATTTTTGCACGTAGGCATCTGTAAAATCACCCATCGTATTAATATATAGGGAAAGGAAAGGCATGATCATCGTCATGGTGCTAGATACTAAGAAAATGGAGAACCACATAATAATAAAGTTACGTTTTTGTACGCTCATTGAAAATCCCTTCTTTCTTTTGACACGTACTCTTATTTAGATTATAAAACATTTCGAGTGACTAAGGAAGTTGAATGTTAAAAGTTTGTCACTGAAAAGTGTGTTTAATTATGATAAACTGTTTTGGGGTGATTATGTTGAAAAAATTAATTATTTTATGTTTATTTACTATGCTCTTCGTTTCAGCTTGTGGAAGTGATTCAGCTGAGACTGAAAAAGACAATAAAAAAGAAACAACAAAAGAAGAATCTGCTGTTACTACTGATACCCAACAAGAGGGCGAATTAATCACATATCCGCAACTTTCAACAGAAGTGGCGGAAAATGAAGCTTTAGTCCAAATGAACACTTCTTTAGGAGCAATTAAAATTAAATTGTTTCCAGAAGAAGCACCGAAAACGGTGGAAAACTTTTTAACTAAAGCAGAAGAAGGCTACTATGAGGGTGTTATCTTTCATCGGGTCATTGAAGACTTTATGATTCAGGGAGGAGACCCTACTGGAACTGGAGCAGGTGGAGAGAGTATTTATGGTGAGTCATTTGAGGATGAATTCACGATGAACCTATTCAACTTTAATGGTGCACTTTCCATGGCCAACGCGGGACCAAATACAAACGGCAGCCAATTTTTTATCGTACAAGCTTCACCACAAAATGGTATAACAGCTGAACAGCTTATTAAAGGTGGGTGGCCTGAGGAAGTAGCGAAGGCTTATGAAGAAAAAGGTGGAACACCAAATTTAGATCAAAAGCATACAGTCTTCGGGCAAGTTATTGAGGGCATGGATGTAGTAAATGAAATAGCTAAAGTGGAAACTGGTGAAAATGATAAGCCGGTAGAGGATATCCTTATTCAGTCCATAGAGGTTATTCAAAAATAAAGTAGGGAAGTGTTTGCTTTGTTAAACTTTCTTTCATTAGGCTTTTTGTATTTATACTTTCCAGAAGATAAAACAGAGTATATACCAGTAGTCTTAGAATTTATCATGGTATTTATCCTTTGTGTATTATTATTCCGATGGTTTAAAAAGAAATCTGCAAAAGATGCAGCAAAAGCGAAGGAAATCGAAGATCGTGTATTACAGGCAAGAAAAGAAGAAGCGGAGAAAAACGTGCATTCTGAGTAACGTCTTATTATAGCGAGTGAGTGGGCGATTAATCGTTTACTTACTCGCTATTTTTATAATCCCACGAAAATTTACGACAATCGAGCCATAGATTACTGTAATCCCTCTGAGGCGAGCTCGTCCTAAAAGAGATTTACGACAATGGGTCAGTAGTTTACAACAATCAAGCAATTCTTTACGACAATCAAGCCGAAATTTACGACAATCCCTTATCGTCTCACCGATCCTAGAAAAATTTACGACAATGGGTCAACAGTTTGCAACAATCAGGCAATACTTTACGACAATCAGCCCAAGATTTACTACAATCCCACGGTTGCTGACTTATATTCTAGAAAGATTTACGACAATGAGTCAGTAGTTTACGACAATCGAGCAATACTTTACTACAATCAACCCAAAATTTACGACAATTCCTTTTCGTCTCACCAATCCAAGATAGATTTACGACAATGGGTCAGTAGTTTACGACAATCGACTTAAAAGTTACTACAATCCTATATGAGTTTACGACAATCAAACTCTAAGAGCTTTAAAAAGTCTATACCATATAAAAAGAGCCCCTATGATCGTAAAAGTACTCACATAGGAACTCATATAGAATCGTTTAATATTTTCGTTCACAGCTCCCATTTATATATTGGGGAAGCTATCGTATTTTCTCACTGAATCTCTGCTAGTTATTATACAAAATCACTCTTTTGGATGAATGAGTACCAGTATTTTGCCGTTTTCTACATCAGAAGAGTAGCGTTCCGCTTCATCATCTGTCACTCCAATTTCCATGAGTGCATGCTTTAATCCGCCAGCAGAAGAGTTAGCTCCAACTACTGCTCCTCCTATAGTTGTCATAATTGGCCCTGCAGCCAACACAGCACCGAACCCAGGTATCAATACAGTCGATAGCCCTACTAGTACGCCAGCTAAACCAATGGCACCTCCTGTTACAGCACCTGCAATAGCTCCATCCTTAGTAGAAGGTTTTACTTCTTGTGTCACTTCAGAATCCCTTTTTGAATTTCTAGCAATAACTGAAATTTCCTCAGTAGTATATCCTTTCTCTTTTAAACCTTCAACTACTTCTTTCACTTGCTGCTCACTTTCATATACTCCAATAACATTATTTTTCATAAATAATTACCTCCTGTTATGTCGCATCTATTCTCTTTACCCTTTCTATTGTTTTTCAAGACATATTTATTAGTTGGTAATAAGTGGAGCATTACGTAACGGTCATTTCGATTCTCTAGGTTTAGTTACTTATGTCATATAAAAAAAGCTGATTATGACGTTAATCACAATCAGCTTGTACAAAGGTTCTTCAATGGAACTTTGATTTTCTCATTTATTTCGATAATGCTAGTTTGAATCTAGCCACTCCGTCTTCGACTGTTGCTCGTGGACACGCCACGTTCATACGAAGGAAGCCATCTCCGCCTTCTCCATACTTCGTGCCAGGCTCTAAAGCGAGTCTCCCTTTTGTTAATAAAAGGTCCATCATATCTTTCTCGTTCAAGCCAGTTCCTCGATAATCAATCCACATTAAATAGGTGCCCTCAGGCATAGAAACCTTCACACCTTCAATTGCGGATAAATGTTCCACTACGTATTTCATGTTGCCTTCTACAACTTCTAAAAGACCTTCTAGCCATTGTTCTCCGTGTTCGTACGCAGCCTGCATAGCTGTAAGTGAGAACACGTTCAATCCCATCTCACCACGTCTAGTTGCACCATTCTCTAAAACTTTTCGTAATTTTTCATTTGGTACAATCGTTGCTGCACCTTGAATACCAGCAAGATTGAACGTTTTAGTTGGAGCAAAGAAAGTGATAATATTATCTGTTTCCTCAGCTGCTACGAGAAGAGGTACATGCTTATTTGGCTTAAAAACAAGGTCTGAATGTATTTCATCTGAAAGGATCAATACATCATGCTGCTTGCACAAGGCTGCCATTTTAGTTAAATCCTCTCTACCCCAAACCTTCCCGCCAGGATTATGAGGATTACAAAGAATAAATATCTTGATGTCTTGCTTTAAGCATTCCTCAAAGGCTGTCCAATCTATTTCGAAAGAATTACCGTTTTCTATAAGGCGACAGGTAACGACTTCTCGCTCTAAATTATTTGGTATTCCTTTAAACGGTGGATAGATTGGTGTATGGACGAGTATTTTATCTCCTTTATGGGAAAATGCATCAACTGCCTCAGCCATTCCAGGTATTACACCATGACGAAGAAGAATCCATTCATTCTGTATTTCTAGTTGGTGTTTAGTAGATACCCAGGTAGATAATGCATCTTTTACTGCTTCTGGTGCGATAGAATAACCAAAAACTGGATGTTCCAAACGCTTATGTATAGCTTCCTGTATAACTGGCGCAAGGCCGAAATCCATGTCTGCTACCCACATTGGTAGTACATCTGTGTCATCCTCAATTGCATATACCTGTTTTAACATATCCCATTTTGCGGAAAAAGTGTTACGACGATTGAAAATAGTTGAAAAATCTGACAAAGTAAATTCCCCTTTCAATTTTAACTTATTGTGTTATTATAACCCTAACTAATAAAAGTAGTAAGGTGAAAAAATAATGGATACAATACAGATGAATAGAAAAGCAGTTTGGATACTACAGGAATGGGATCCTTTCCAATTTGGTATCGATGCATACGAAACGGAGATTGCTGATGTAGTTACTGCTCTTCACGATATCGATCACCCATCAGAGCTTGCTAGAAAAATACAAGAAATCTATGAACATTCCTTTGAACAGTGGATTCCACTTGAAAAGTGTGTCGAAATTTCTTATAAGCTTATTGCAATAAAATATGAAATGAAATGCATTATTTAACGAGCTATTACACTCTTTCAAATATAGGTTAACAAAAGAAAAAGCTTTCGATTCATTGAATCGAAAGCTTTTTTCTAATACCATTCTTATACTTCTTGAAGGCCATCCATCAAATTGGAGGCAGGAACTTCTAAAGCATTAGATAGCTTTAATATAGTTTGTGTTGATGGGACTTCACTACCTGATTCGTACGCTTCCAATTTTCCAGCGCCGATTCTTGTTTTTAAGGAAAGTGTTTCTAAAGAAATATTGCGTTCTTCTCTTAGTTGTCGCAATTGCTCATGTAATTCTTTTTTCATGACTCCATCCACCTCTTTAAAAATTCTTCACATCTTACATCATATTATAGCATAATTTTTTTGAGAACTAGTTTCAAACAATTGTCAGAAAAAGTACAATTTTTGATTACTTAATAATACGTCTATTTTAAAACATTCCAAACGCCTTGTACAAATACGATTAAGATGGCAATTGGAGCTGCATATCTTACAATGATTCTCCATGCATTTAATAAAAAGCCTTTGGAGTCAAGTTCATTCGAAATATCTGCTTTGGTAAAGTTGTAACCGGCAAAAATGGAGATGAAAAGTGCTCCTAAAGGTAAACCAACGCTACTAGTAAAGAAGTCCGCAAAATCAAATATAGATAAGTCTAAGATTTTGATATCCTGTAGTACACCAAAAGAAAGCGCACTAGGAATTCCAACTAGGAAAATTAAGAAACCAAAAATCCAAGCAGCTCGTTTTCTTCGATCGTATTTTGACTTGATGCCGATGGAAACAACGATTTCTAACATGCTGATGGATGATGTTAGAGTAGCAAAAAGTAATAGTATAAAGAATATGATTAAGAAAAACTGTCCAAAAATAATTTGTTCGAATACTGCAGGTAAAATGATGAAAACTAATCCCGGTCCTGCATCTGGAGAGAATCCTAATGCAAACACTGCAGGGAAAATAACTAGACCGGCCATAATCGAAATACCAATATTCAGCACGGAAACACTTAAAGCAGAACTGCCTAGCTTCGTTTCCTTCGGAAGGTAAGATGCGTAAGTAATCATTCCAGAAACACCGACGCTTAATGAAAAGAATGCCTGTCCCAGTGCGAGCAGTGCTGTTTCCCAAGTAAAGTAAGACCAATCGGGAATCAGTAAAAACTTAACACCTTCTATCGCTCCATCCAGAGTTAACGAACGTATAGCTAGTACGACAAAGAAAATGAGTAATAAGGGCATCATCCACTTACTAGCTTTTTCGATTCCACCTTTAATCCCACCTTGAACGATCCAGATAGTTAAAAAGATAAAAGCTCCCTGGCCAATTAATACTTCCCATGGATTTGAGATAACTGTATTAAATAAGTTCTCATAAAAATTATCTGTGCTTCCGTTTAGGCTAAGTGTAATAGAACGGATTATATAAGATAAAATCCAACCGCCGACTACACTGTAAAACGACAGTATGATAAACGAAAAGAAGAAGCCAGACCAGCCAATTAAAAACCATGGCTTTTTAGGAGCCAGTTTTTTAAAACCCGTTACTGCGTCTGCCTGTCCCTTTCTTCCAATGATAAATTCAGCTAGTAAAATTGGTAACCCTATTAGAAGAGTACACAGGATAAAAAGCAAAACAAAGACGCCTCCGCCGTTCGTTCCTGCCATATATGGAAATTTCCATATCGCACCTAAACCAATAGCACTTCCGGCCGCAGCCAATATGAAGCCGATTTTTGACCCGAAACGATCTCGAGTTTTCATATGTATTCCTCCTTCGGTACTTTAACGCTTTAAAGTGATAGTATACTATTTTGCCTCTAAAAAATAAATGGTAACTTATATTAAACGGAAACTCGGTACGATATACAAGCTATTTAAAAATTAAAAGATAAGTGTAACAATTAAAGAGGATCTTACGTTACACCTATAGCAAAAGAGAGAGCGAGGGGGAGCAATGGTTGAGAACGATTTGATCGAACGTGCACAGCAGGGCGATCAACTAGCATATGGGGAGCTCATTCGCTTACATCACCGAACCGTAGAAAAATTTGCTTTTCAATGTGGTGTGCGCGTGCAAGACATCCCTGATGTCACACAGGAAGTGTTTGTAAAGCTTTACCGTTTCCTACACCAATTCCAAAAAGAACGATTTACTACTTGGTTATATAAAATCACATTAAATGCAACGAGAGACTATTATCGTAAGGAAACAAAGGAAGTACAAAAAGAAGCAAAGCTACAAGGCAGTTCACATGAAAGTTACATAATGAAGTCAGCAGAAGAAAAGGTCTTAGTATTTGAAGAAGACCGAGAGCTTCATGAAGCGATACAGCATTTAGATGAAAAATACCGACATCCTATTATCCTTTTCTATTTCCATGATATGTCTTATGGACAAATAGCAGAAGTACTTAATGTCCCCATGTCTACTGTTAAGATTCGGTTGATGAGAGGAAAGGGTCACTTAAAAAATGCTCTACAAATAAGTGGAGGTGAAAACCATGGACGATAAAAAATTGGAAGATCGACTAGCTCTTTTAAAATCATCCTACGATCGGCTTCCTTCAACGATCGATACAGACGATATATTAAAAAAAATAGATAAAGACAAATTAAATGAACCGACTCAGGTTAACCGCAAGAAAATTAATTGGCAAAGAGTTGCAGTGTGGTTAGCTAGTGCTGCAGCAATACTTGTCATCGGAATAATAGGGGCAAGCTTTCAGGAAGAAAACACACCTACTAATGCCAATCAGTTAGCAGATATTGATGGAGAGGGTAACGTTCCATTAGCAGATGCCTCTATAGAATTCATTGAAAGATTAAAAAACAATTACGAAAAAGAACGAGAAAAACGTAGAGAGATGTTACATCTTACGGAAGAAGAATTTTCAAAGTTACCATTTGTTCGAAGTGCGGATTCAACCTATAAACTATATACAACAGAAACTGGCTTATCGTTATTTAATAAAGTCTCTTCCTTATCTAATGAAAATTCACTAAATTTAATATATGATGACTTAATCCGATCTCTCTATCTTCCATCGGAAATGATTCAGGAAATAAAAGATAAGGGCGTAATGTTATCTGAGGAAGAGACTGCTGGTTTTTTTAATGTTTATTCTAGTAGGATCAAAGAATTGAGAACATATTTTGGGGAAAAGGGTCATATTACAGATGAGCAATTGGAAGCGCTGAAGCGGGAAAATCTTTACCCAGGTTCTGCATTAAATTTCCAATATAAAATGAAGGAAGAGCAGTTAGCTGATTTAAAGAATTTATTAGCTCCCTCATTTATCGGATACAATTACATTTTTGAAAAAGAACCTTTTACTTATGCAGGGGAATTGACCTACAGCTTGGAGGACTCGGTAGCTACTTTAATGTATCTTGACGAATTTCTGCCTAGTAGTTCCGATTTATACGCCGATAAGAATTTATTGAAGTTGTACTACACCGAATTATTTTATGCAGTGGTAAAGGGGACTAGTGATAGCCCCGTGTTTGATAAGGGCGTTGTTAAAAAAGAATATCAAGATATTTGGAGCGATATCGTTAATGAATCTAATAGCTCTAATATCATACAGTTTTTATTAAATCCAATCGTGAATGAATTTGAAAGCAATGGTTGGACACAATCAGAAAGCTGGGATGACTTAGATCCTGGAGATATCGATGACGCTCTTCATTTAGAAGGTAATGGTGATTTGGAGCAGTTTGTTGAATAGGAGTGAGAAGTGCATTTAATACGAGCTCTTCAGATCGGTGTATCAGAACAGCTAAAAAGTGCTTTCTAGAATGATAAGGATTTAAATTTCCTTGGACATAGTTGTTAGATGTCCTTTCCATAGCGTTTCCGTGATTTTTGGTCATATACTTTCTGATATGTTATAATTTAACATGACAATATCGTATATAAGAAAGTAGGACGGCATATGACAAAAACATTTAAGGTAGGAGATGTGGTTACTGGTAAAGTGACAGGTATTCAACCATACGGTGCGTTCGTAAGTCTAGATGAACAAACACAAGGTCTAGTACACATATCAGAGATAACATATGGCTATGTTAAGGAAGTAGGAGAATTCTTGACGGTAGGGCAAGAAGTAGAGGTCAAAATTTTAGACATAGATGGGGAAGCAGGTAAAATTAGTCTTTCCATCCGAGAGCTTCAAGAAAAGCCTACTACTCCAAAACGAGATGACAAGCCACGTAAAAGCCTACAGGCACGTGTAGATGAGCATGATGAAGAAGGCTTTAATACACTGAAGGAAAAATTAGCAGGATGGATTCAACAATCCATTCGATAAAAGAAAAAGGTGAAGAAGGGCTAACCCCTTCTTCACCTTTTTAGTATTTTTAAATGTATTCTTTGATTTAAGCATTTTTAATCTTTCGTAATCTGTATTGTAAATTTTGTCTGCTCATTCCTAGCGCTTCAGCTGCTTTCGTAATATTATTATTATATTTTTCTAATGCCTTTTGTAAATAATAGGTTTCAGCCTGTCTAAGGTATTCGTCAAGTGGAAGTAAATCCTTCTCTGCAGAAACAACGAAGTCTTCGGCGTTTTTCATCGTTTCATTTAATCCTTGTATTTTTAACTTGAAATGTAATGGAAGCATATTAAAACTCAGGGTGCTTTCTGTAGTTACCATAGAAGTGATTTCATCTAATAGGAGCTCTAACTCTTTTAGATTGCCTGGCCAGTCGTAACTTTTAAAGACTTTTATGACTTGAGGATCAATCTCCTCTAAAGTCGAGGCATAGCGACTTAAATGACGTTGGAAGTAATCATGTACGAATGGCATTATATCCTCTGGTCGATCACGTAGCGGAGGAATATTGATAGTGATGGAAGTAAAGTAATAGTAAAGCTCTTTTGCCAGCTGGTTATTAGAAATCATTTCAATCGGATCTTCTCCAATACTAGCTATAAATAAGTTTTGGTTAGATCCATTTTCTTTTAATACGTCCATCAACTTTTTTTGTAAATCGATGGATAATAAGTCTATTCTTTCACAAAATATAGTGCAGTTACGGAGGCTTTTAATTTCCTTTTCAAATTTACTAATAATTTGATCGTCCGCACTATAGCAATAAAGTGTTATAAATTGCTCGTTTGGCGGAGAAAGCTCATGGTGAATTCCTTCCGCAATTAAATCCTTACCTGTTCCTGCTTCCCCAATTAATAGGATAGGCATGCGGACATTAGCAGCTTTAATAGAACGCTCTTTTACATTCTTCATAAGTTGGGACTCGGCAGTTATTGTAGAAAGAGTAATGGACTCATTATATCTTTTTAAGGGCTGAAACAATAGTTTTTCTAGAGCGGTAATATCTCTTGAGAACTCGATTGCTCCTATTAATGTACCATCTTCAAAGACAGGATATGTGTCATTTATTGTGGTGATTTCTTGGCCGTTCCTGCTCCAGTAAGTTTGTTTCGCTCTTAGGACGGGCTTTTCACTATGAAGAACTTTTAGCAGTGTGCTTTCGTGCTGTTCGAACTGGAATAGTTCTAAAATGGAACGATCTTCAATGTCCATCGAGTTTAAGCCTTCTATTTCTTTCATTTTTTCATTATATATAATGGTTTTCCCCATTAAATCTATAGCATGAATGCCTACAGCAACCCGCTCTGTAGCAAACTTATAAAATGGAAGCAGCTTACTGAAAATACTATCCAAACCTATCACCTCAAAAAAAATTTTAACATTTTAGTTAATTTTACTTGAAAAACGCAACAATCTTTTGCATTATTATAAGGGAAGAAGTATTAATAGTGCAAATTTTTTTTGCATTAAAACTTAGAGGAGGATTTACATGTTACCATACAAACACGAACCTTTTACTGATTTTTCTAAAGAAGAAAATAAAAAAGCTATTAAAGAAGGATATAAAATTGTTGATGCTTATTTAGGTCAAGACTTTCCATTAATCGTTGGTGGAGAAAGAATTACTACTGAAAGTAAAATCGTATCTTATAATCCAGCTAAAAAAGAACAAGTAATTGGTAAAGTATCAAAAGCTTCTCAAGAAATTGCAGAAAAAGCACTTAAAATCGCTGATGAAACATTTAATACATGGAAAAAAGTGAAACCGGAAGTACGTGCAGATGTATTATTCAAGGCAGCTGCTATCATTCGTCGCCGTAAATTTGAATTCTCTGCTTTATTATCAAGAGAAGCAGGGAAAACTTGGGTTGAAGCAGACGTAGAGGTTGCGGAAGGAATTGACTTTTTAGAATATTACGGTCGTCAAATGTTACGCCTTAAAGACGGTCAGCCGGTAGAAAGCCGTCCAGGCGAATATAACCGTTACGATTATATTCCATTAGGAGTATCTGTTGTTATCTCTCCATGGAACTTCCCATTTGCTATCATGGCAGGAACTACTGTAGCAGCTATGGTTGCTGGTAACACTGTGTTACTAAAACCTGCATCTACAACTCCTGTTGTTGCATATAAATTTGTAGAAGTACTAGAAGAAGCGGGAATGCCAGCTGGCGTTGTTAACTTCATTCCTGGCTCTGGTGCGGAAATTGGTGACTTCTTAGTTGAACATCCACGCACTCGCTTAATCAGCTTCACAGGCTCTCGTGACGTTGGTTTAGGAATCGTAGAAAAATCAGCTAAATTAGCTGAAAAACAAATTTGGATTAAACGTACTATTCTTGAGATGGGCGGTAAAGATACAATTGTCGTAGACAAAGAAGCAGATTTAGAATTAGCTGCTCAATCTATCGTAAGATCTGCGTTTGGATTTAGTGGACAAAAATGTTCAGCTGGTTCACGTGCTGTCATCGTAGAAGATGTGTATGATCAAGTGCTTGCTCGCGTTAAAGAATTGACTGAGGAATTATCGGTTGGTGTTCCAGACGAAGACGAGCATTATGTAGGTCCAGTAATTGATGGCTCGGCTTTCAAGAAAATCATGGGTTATATGCCAGTTGGCAATGAAGAAGGTCGTTTAATCACTGGTGGAGAAGGCGATGATTCTAAAGGATTCTTCATTAAACCAACAGTGTTTGCTGATCTATCTCCAACAGCTCGTATTATGCAAGAAGAAATCTTCGGACCAATTCTTGGTGTTTGTAAAGCAAAAGATTTCGACGAAGCAATTGAAATTGCTAACAATACGGAATACGGCTTAACTGGTGCTGTTATTACAAATAACCGCATGAACTTAGAAAAAGCACGTGAAGATTTCCATGTAGGTAACTTATACTTTAACCGTGGATGTACTGGTGCAATTGTTGGATACCAACCATTTGGTGGATTCAATATGTCAGGTACAGATTCAAAAGCTGGCGGACCAGATTATATTCAACTTCATATGCAAGCTAAAACAACATCTGAAATGCTTTAATATTTTGTACTAAATAATGAATTGGCTGGCAGTTTTATTTTGTCCAGCCTCTTCATTTAATAGGGGGAAAACAAATGTCAGTATCAAGTAAATTGATTGAACAAACAGATAAGTTTGGTGCAAATAACTATAATCCACTTCCAATCGTCATTTCTGAGGCTGAAGGTGTTTGGGTAAAAGATCCAGAGGGTACAAAGTATATGGATATGCTTTCTGCATATTCAGCTGTAAACCAAGGACACCGTCATCCAAAAATCATTCAAGCGTTAAAAGACCAAGCAGATCGTGTTACTTTAACTTCTCGCGCATTCCATAACGACCAGTTGGGTCCATGGTATGAAAAAGTAAGTCAGTTAACGAACAAAGAAATGGTTCTACCGATGAATACTGGAGCTGAAGCTGTGGAAACAGCATTTAAAGCAGCTCGTAGATGGGCTTATGATGTTAAAGGTGTTGCTGAAGATCAAGCTGAGATTATTGCTTGTAACGGTAACTTCCATGGAAGAACGATGGGTGCTGTTTCTTTATCTTCAGACCCAGAATACAAAAGAGGATTTGGCCCAATGCTTCCGGGTATTAACTTAATTCCTTACGGTGATTTGGAAGCGCTTAAGCAAGCAATTACTCCAAATACAGCAGCATTCTTAATCGAACCGATTCAAGGGGAAGCTGGAATCATTATTCCACCAGAAGGATTTATGAAAGCTGCACTTGAATTATGTCGTGAAAATAACGTGTTATTTATTGCTGATGAAATTCAAGCCGGCTTATGTCGTACAGGTAAAATGTTCGCTTGCGAATGGGAAGACATGGAACCGGATATGTATATTTTAGGTAAGGCATTAGGAGGGGGAGTATTCCCAATCTCTTGTATCGTAGCTAACCGTGATGTTCTAGAAGTGTTTAATCCTGGTTCACATGGATCTACTTTTGGTGGGAATCCTATGGCTTGCGCAGTTTCACTTGCAGCACTTGATGTTTTAATAGATGAAAAGCTAGCTGATCGTTCATTAGAGCTAGGAAATTATTTTATGGATGCTCTAAAAGAGATTAAACATCCTTCTATTAAAGAGATTCGTGGTCGTGGTTTATTCATAGGAATGGAATTGACAGAAGCAGCAAGACCGTACTGTGAAGAACTAAAAGAGCTTGGTTTACTATGTAAAGAAACGCATGATACAGTAATCCGTTTTGCTCCACCTTTAGTAATTTCAAAAGAAGAACTTGACTGGGCAATTGAGAAAATTAAAAAAGTATTTACTATTTAATAATTGTATCCCACATCGGAAATGAATTGTGTTACAATTATTTCCGATGAAATCATTATGAATTAAAGAGGCGAAATAATAAATGGCTGAAAATCTAAACCTGTTCACATCAACGCAGGCTGTCATTAAAGAGGCTTTGCAAAAATTAGGCTACGACGAGGCAATGTATGATTTGTTAAAAGAACCACTTCGTATGTTAGAGGTAAGAATCCCAGTAAGAATGGATGATAATACTGTTAAAGTATTTACTGGTTACCGTTCACAGCATAACGATGCGGTTGGACCAACAAAGGGTGGAGTCCGTTTTCACCCAGGCGTAACACCTGAAGAAATGAAAGCACTTTCTATGTGGATGACTTTAAAAGCTGGAATCGTTGATCTTCCATACGGTGGAGGTAAAGGTGGAGTAGCTTGTGATCCACGTGAAATGTCAATGGGAGAAATTGAACGTCTAAGCCGCGGCTATGTACGTGCAATTAGCCAAATTGTTGGACCAACAAAAGATATACCTGCTCCAGACGTTTTTACAAATGCGCAAATTATGGCATGGATGATGGATGAATATAGTCGCATGGACCAATTTAACTCTCCAGGATTTATTACTGGTAAACCTTTAGTTCTTGGTGGCTCTCAAGGTCGTGACCGTGCAACAGCACAAGGTGTTACAATTATTATTAATGAAGCAGCTAAGAAACGCGGCATTGATATGATGGGTGCTAGAGTGGTTATTCAAGGTTTCGGAAACGCAGGAAGCTTCCTTGCTAAGTTCTTGAGCGATCAAGGTGCAAAAGTAATTGGTATTTCTGATGCTTACGGTGCTTTACATGACCCTAATGGCTTAGATATAGATTATTTATTAGATCGTCGTGATAGCTTTGGAACAGTAACAACTTTATTTGAAAACACTATTTCTAACGAAGAGTTATTAGAATTAGATTGTGATATTTTAGTACCAGCTGCTATTGAAAACCAAATTACTTCTGATAACGCTCATAATATTAAAGCGAATATAGTTGTAGAAGCAGCAAATGGTCCAACAACATCTGAGGCTACTAGAATTTTATATGAACGTGGAATTCTACTAGTTCCTGACGTATTAGCTAGTGCCGGTGGAGTTACTGTATCTTACTTTGAGTGGGTACAAAATAACCAAGGTTACTACTGGACAGAGGACGAAGTTAACGATAAGCTAGTGAAAAAAATGGTGGATGCATTTGAAAATATCTACGAAGTAGCTTCTACTCGTAATATAGATATGCGTCTAGCAGCATATATGGTTGGTGTACGTAGAACTGCAGAAGCATCACGCTTCCGTGGTTGGGTATAATCGATAGGTTGAACCGCTTGTATTTTGCAAGCGGTTTTTTATATGATTAGACTGTAAAGAAAGGGGATTAAGAATATGAATGCATTTTCTTTTTATAATCCGGTTAAATTAGTTTTTGGAAAAGGACAATTATCGAAACTTCCAACGGAGCTTTCTGTGTTTGGAAAAAAAGTTCTTGTAGTGTACGGTGGCGGAAGTATTAAAAAAAATGGCTTATACGATGAGGTAATGAGCCATTTAAACGAGGCAGGCATGGAAGTCTTCGAATTAGCTGGAGTTGAGCCTAATCCAAGACTGTCTACTGCAAAACGAGGAGCCGACCTTTGTAAGGCTGAAGGAATTGAAGTGGTACTAGCAGTAGGGGGCGGTTCTGTAATAGACTGTACTAAACTTATTGTAGCTGCGGCTAAGTATGATGGGGATCCATGGGATCTAGTTACTCGTAAAGCAATTCCAAAGGAAGCACTTCCTTTTGGTACAGTTTTAACTTTAGCTGCAACTGGCTCTGAAATGAATTCCGGTTCTGTTATTACAAATGAAGACACGATAGAAAAATACGGTTGGGGAAGTCCATTAGTTTTTCCTAAGTTTTCAATATTAGACCCTGTTAACACGTTTACAGTTCCATTAGATCAAACGGTTTACGGAGTTGTAGATATGATGTCGCATATGTTCGAGCAATATTATAACAATGCAACTAATACCCCTGTTCAAGATGAAATGATAGAGGGGACTCTACGTACTGTTATCGATGTGGTTCCTAAGCTTGTGAACGACTTAGAAAACTACGAGCTAAGAGAAACTATACTGTTTGCAGGAACACTAGGTTTAAACGGATTCTTGCAAATGGGTTATAACGGGGATTGGGCAAGCCATAACATAGAGCACGCTGTATCAGCTGTTTATGATATTCCTCATGCGGGGGGATTGGCAATCATTTTCCCAAGATGGATGCGTCATAACCTACATGTAAATCCTGAACGCTTTGCTAAGCTGGCTGTTAAAGTATTTCAAGTAGATCCTTCAGGAAAAACAACGGAAGAAATAGGGCTAGAAGGAATTGAAAAATTATCAGCTTTCTGGGCTTCATTAGGTGCACCGAAAAATCTGTCAGATTATAATATAGATGATTCTAATATTGATTTAATGGTAGAAAAAGCAATGGTACGTGGCGAGTATGGTAATTTTAATAAGTTAAATGCCGACGATACTAAAGCAATTTTAACAGCTTGCCTCTAACTAATAGAAGAAAGTCGTTTTTAAAGGCTTGATTCACTCATTAAAGTAGAAAGATATATAGAAACAAAAAGACATCCAATCGAATTGGATGTCTTTTTTAATCTCATTTATTTTTATCATTTGTCTTTAAAACAGTTTTAGTATCTTTATGATGCTTCCATGTTCTAACTCCATCATCTTCATCAAAGGAGATAGTAACGTCAGCTACGCCTTGTTGACTTAGGATAAGATTCTTTAGGACATCATGGATATCATCAACTGTTGCAAAGGAAAGTGAGGCATCTACTTCAGCAATTAATGTTACATGTAGATATTCTCCTTCTTTAATAACTTCTAACTGTTGTATGTCTTTCACTTCTTTTACATCTGAAATGACATGTGCTACATGCACTAACATCTGTTCATCGGTTTCTCCAAGAGCTCCTCTTGCATTATCAAGGAAAACTTTACCTACAACATAGAACATCATTAAACCAATTAGGATAGAGGCAATACCCTCAGCTTGTAGAAAACCTGTAAAGTGTGAAATTAATACAGCTACAAATGCAAGGATGCCACCTGAAGTAGCAACTAAATCCTCCATGAACACTAGCTTTGTAGCAGGTTTTGCTCTATTTAAGTGTGTAAAGCTTGTAGTGAGGGGGGCAAGGAAAGTTCCTTTAATACCAACTTCATGTAAAATTTCTTTTCCTGCCTTATATAAGACAACAAACTCTAATATTATTGCAATAGCAAGGACAGATAACGTAATTGCTAGCCCACCGGATGCTACTGGGTGCTGTATATGATGCCATCCTTCTTTTATCGTTTCATACGACAAGATTCCTACTAATATAACTGCTCCCAAGCAAACGAGGTTTACCAATCTACCAAAACCATTTGGGAATTTTGGTGTTGGCGCTTTTTTAGAAAGAGCAGAGCCTATAAAGACGAAAAATTGATTGGCTGCATCTCCGATTGAGTGCATCATCTCTGCGAACATTGCTACGTTCCCTGTTAAGAAAAATGCTCCGCCTTTTAAAGCTGCGATAATTGTATTAACAACTGCTGCGATTAAAGATGGTTTATTACCACCCTTTAGTAAAGTGAAAAATTGTCCCATAGATAGTTGCTCCTTTTTTAAATTGATTCTAATTCCAAAGTTTCCACGAATTCCAATTCTGCAATAGAATGATAAAACTCTACCGTGTTTTTCTTAGTTAGAATAGATAATCGGATATGAATTTCATGTTTTATCTCATCATTCTCTAATTTAATATCTTTTATCCGAATACTATCGATATAAAAGCCACAGTCTTTTAAGTAATAGTACATTTTAGATATGCTTTCTTGTTTTAATACAATAACCTTTAATGATAATTCTCTGGATCGTAAGCGCTTCGGACCGACTTTAGATAGAAGAGGAGGGATTACTTCTATACCTATTAGTACGATAACAACGGTAAGGGCAGCTTCCAGATAAAAACCGGCACCTACGGCTATACCTATTCCGCCGGCTCCCCAAATCATTGCTGCTGTAGTAAGTCCACTTATACTGTCGTTGCCCTTGCGTAGAATGACACCTGCTCCGAGAAAGCCGATACCGCTTACTATTTGTGCGGCCAATCGTAAAGGATCCATAGTTATATTTACTCCATCATGACCATGATGCGCTTTGTAAGCTGACTCTATTGATATGTATGTTAGTAAACAACTAAAGGTTGCAATGACGATGCTTGTTTTTAGGCCAATTGGCTTCTTTTTTAATTCTCTTTCAATCCCTATAACTAAACTTAGGGTTGCCGCAAAACCTAATTTTATTAATATTTCACCATATCCGTTTAGATAGGGAATCCAATCCACCGTGGTGCCTCCTTTCATATAGATAGTTAAGAATATGTGGAAATTTTAATCTTATACTTACATACCCAGTTTTCTAATTAATATCACTTGAAGAAATAATTTAGTTTTGTAAGGAAACGACTTATAAAAAGGTGGGAGGAAGTGTTTATATAGGTTGGAACCCATAAAAAGCAAGGTGATACCCCTAGATAAACTGGTGTATTATGTGCAAACAAAGGATAAGGATCAAATTTTTAAAGAAAAACCTATAAAATTTAATAAAAGGTATTGCTTTTTGTTTTTAATCGTTGTATATTAATACATGTCCTTCAGAACATGTGAGTAACGACTTAAAAGAAATTAAAAAAAGTTGTTGACAACTTAACTGAAGCGAGATATACTAATAAAGTCGTCAAAAACAAAACGACGCAATGAACATTGAAAACTGAACATGCAAAACGTTAAGACATACAGCATCAACAAGCTTCGGCTTGATTG